>CAYYIW010000004.1:0-136975 GCA_964472085.1 uncultured Rikenellaceae bacterium
AAAGAAATGAACATTAGTACATAAAATAAGAGGGTGCCTTTTGAGACACCCTCTTATTTTTTTATCAGGCCGACTCAGACCTGTCTGAAGGAGGATGAAGCTTGTTATACTACATTGAAGACACCCCCTGAATATAATTCTTTGATAATCATATTTATCATGATTGCACTCCTGGTTTAACAAATACTTATATCTCGATATATAATTACCTGAAGGTAATTGTGATAAATGAACTTTATTGGTAATTAAACCTGAAGCTTATGAAAAAAAGTCTGCTCATCCTTTCCATTACTATTCTTTCGGCGGCCATCAGCGCGCAGGATATTGTTCCAAACAAGAGTTTTGAAAACTGGACAAATGCTACTTTTTTCTATCCCGAGTATTATCTATATACTTCGAGCTCAGAGGCATTCTTCTATAGCAACTTACAACCTAACGTTCTACGGTCAACTGATGTCTTTCATGGATTTTATGCAGTACAGCTTAACACTTTAACCTCCGAAACTGACACTGCAGTTGGATACTTCATAAATACACCATACACGAATGGAGATATGGATACATGGCATGGAGGAATACCTTATTCTGAAGAAGAATGGCGCATATATATGGCAGAATTCTATGTGGCTTGATCCTGCAGCTGATTATACCGGGGTAGAATTTCCGTTTGATCAGCCAACCGATCCTGATTCTGCAATAATCATCTTTCAATCATCTCTTAGTAATAACAAGGCACTATCTTATGTCGGATCTGATTTGAAAATTGATAACGTCTTCTTCAAGTCTGAAGAAATTGCAACAGGATTAAATGATCTCTCAAGAGATTACGGAATGAATTTTTATCCTAATCCCACCTCCGGGAATCTTTCAATTGAACTGCCGTCTGATAATGCTGGTTCCTATGGATCAAGTATAGAAATTTATAATTTAACCGGTAAGCCCATATACCAGCTAAAAAATATCAGCGGGAAATCTGATATAGATCTATCAAATCTTCCAACCGGACTTTACATTCTAAAGATCTGTGACGGGAATACTGTGCGTACGGCCAAGATAATGAAGCGCTGATTGCAAAATAATAAGGAGTGTGGGAGTCCTCTCTCGCACTCACTCACATTATATTTAATTATGATACAGCAAAAGCAGATAATGCTGGCTTCTGACAAAGGTTTTCATATAGATTAAAAGTTTTATCACATGGAAATAAAACTGTTAACTTTATCTGGTTTTAATGTAACCGGTTAAAGTTCTGCCTATGAAAGCACTTTTTGTATTAATAGTCATTTCATTTACTTCTGTGGTTGTCTACGCACAACCAAATATTCCGGATATTCATTGGAAGTTTTATTCTTCCGAAAAAGGTGATCTGAAAGTACCTAACGGAGGCGTCGAGCAAACAAGTGATGCGGTATTTGATATTGATAAAGATGGCATAAATGATTTCATAATTTCCGAACGCACACATACTCCTTCGCTGGTATGGTATAAAAAAAACGGTAAAAAATGGAGCCGTTATATTGTTGATGCAGAACATTTGAATATTGAAGCCGGATCCGCTTTTTGCGATATTGACAACGACGGTGATCTGGATGTCATATTTGGGGGGGACTACCAGTCAAATAAGGTCTGGTGGTGGGAAAATCCGTACCCCAATTACTCACCTGAAGTACCATGGGTCAGGCATACAATAAAGGATTTTGGTAAAACTCAGCAGCATGATCAGATTGTAGGTGATTTTAACGGGGACGGAAAACCGGAGCTTGTCTTTTGGAACCAGGGTGCTGCAACCCTGTTCCTTGCTCATATACCTGATAATCCTCGGGAAGCCAAAAACTGGGATTGCATACCCATATATACATATTCTGACGATAGCCGTATGGAACCTCCAGGTGAAATGGAGGGAGGTAATAATGCACACGAAGGATTGGCGGCAGCGGATATCGACCAGGATGGTATAACAGATATTATCGGAGGCGGACGCTGGTTCAGGCATATCGAAGACGATAAATTCCAGTGCAATATTATTGACGCATCTTATCCCTATTCACGTTGTGCAGCCGGACAATTAATTGAAGGTGGTCGTCCTGAAGTTGTATTGTGTGTTGGTGACGGGATCGCTCCCATGTTTATGTATGAATGGCAAAAAGGAACCTGGATCCGCACTAAACTAATAGATAAGGTCGATCATGGTCATTCGCTGGCCATTTTGGATTTCAACGGAGATGGCCATGCAGATATCTTCAATGCAGAAATGCGTTTCAGTAAAAACAATAATCCGGGCTCAGAATTTCGTATCCTCCTGGGTGACGGGAATGGAAAATTTACATATTACATTATTCACCAGGGATATAGCGACCATATGTCAAAGATTGTAGATCTGGATGGAGATGGGGATTATGATATTCTTTCAAAGCCGTACGGGTACCGTGCCCCTGGAATTGATATATGGCTTCAGAACGGGACCGGGAAACAATAATGCCGGTATTTATAATTATCGCTTAACATCAGGTTTCCGGCAATAGCAAAAGTTGTTTTAATAACAAATATCCGTATATTTAAGAAATGTATCGTTACGTGATTACCGGTGTAACCGAAATGCCCTGGGTATTGATCCCGGGCCTGTAATCCCTTTTTGCTCTTCCTCTTTTTCATAATTTATTTTTCATCAAATATTTTTACTTCTAAAATGCATAAAATCATTGTATTAGGAGCAGGTATGGTTGGCAGCTGTATCGCTCTGGATATGGCAAAGAACCATACTGTAACACTTGCAGATATTGATTTGAATGTCCTGGAAAGAACCAGGGACATAAATAATGAACTGACCATCAAACAGCTGGATGTTACCGACAAGGGAGCTCTGAAGCAGATAATTGATAATCACGATCTTGTTTTAAATGCTGTACCCGGATTTTTGGGTTACGAAACAGTGAAAACTGTTATTGAAGCAGGAGTGAATGTTGTTGATATCGCATTTTCCCCGGAGAACGTCCTGGAACTTGATGAACTTGCCAGGAAGTGTAATGTTACAGCAATAGTGGATTGTGGAATAGCTCCGGGTATGGATAACCTATTATTGGGCTACTATAACGAACAAATGAAGCTTACAGATTTTGAGTGCCTGGTAGGTGGATTACCAAAGATAAGGAAGTGGCCGTTTTATTATAAAGCACCATTTTCCCCGGTCGATGTAATAGAAGAATATACACGTCCGGCCAGGTATGTTGAACATGGAAAGGAAGTGGTCAGAGAGCCGCTGACCGATAGTGAATATATCTATTTTGACCGGGTGGGTACCCTGGAAGCTTTTAATACTGACGGACTAAGATCTATAATATATACTATGAAGAACATTCCCTGTATGAAGGAAAAAACCCTTCGGTATCCCGGACATGTGGAGTATATCAAAGTATTAAAGGAAAGCGGATTTTTCAGCAATGACCGGATTGAAATTGACGACAAAATGATCTCCCCCCTGGATCTTACGGTAAAAATTCTTTTGAAAGAGTGGAAACTTGAAGAAAAGGAAGAAGACATAACTGTTTTCAGGGTGACACTGAAAGGAATAAATGCAGATGGCAGGAAAGAGAAAGTCGTATATAACCTGATTGATGAATATTGCACCCGGACACATCTTACATCCATGGCCCGTACAACAGGATATACAGCAACAGCTGCAGCAAATATGCTTCTGGAAGGGCTGTTTCAAGAAAAAGGGGTATTCCCTCCGGAACTTATTGGCAGGCACCAAAACTGCTTTGATTATATCATGAATTACCAGGAAGAAAGGAATATTCATTATGTTATGGAGTCGTACCGGGAATAGCTATATATTGAACAGGAATTAATAATATTGATTATTAATTCAATCCTGAAATTTCTCAGGGATTATATGGTATATTTTTTAGGAAATGTCTATCTTACTTACTGTAAGATTTAATATCAGAAATAAAATACCCTGAAGAATATGTATGATGATCAAAGTGAAAAATACCGGAAACAATTTGGTGAACTGAAGCCTGTTGATATTGAAAAATATATGCTCATAATAGGGGCCAGAGAGGTTGAGAATATTAAAAGACTGTCAGAACCTTTACAAAACAGAACATGGTGTCATGTAAACTCTACCTTTGAAGGAGGCGGAGTGGCAGAAATGCTTAAGAGTATTGTCCCGATAGCCAAAGGTTTGGGTATTAACTGTAAATGGTACAGCATAGAAGGGAATCATAATTTTTATTCCATCACAAAAAGATTTCATAATATAATCCAGGGACTTGATCAGAGTTTCACCATTGAGGATCTGCTTGAGACATACCTTGAAACTAACAAGAAAAATTTTGAGGGCAAAAGCATAGTCTCGGATATGACCATTGTTCATGATCCTCAGCCGTGTGCATCCGTCATACATGGCAATTATGAAGGGAAGATGATCTGGAGATGTCACATTGATACCTCTGAAGCTAATGAAATGATCTGGAATTTTCTTCTACCCTATATTAATAATTATGACGGCTGCGTATTTTCCAAAAGAAGTTTCATCAAAAAGGGTATCAAGAAACCTGTATACCAGATTACCCCGGCAATAGACCCGTTATCTGTTAAAAATCGCCAGCGCTCCCAGATGGAAAGCTTCGATTCACTGACTGAATTCTGGTCAAAATACAATATAGATCCGGATAGACCAATTGTTCTTGCAGTATCGAGATATGATATTCATAAGAACCAGGTTACAATTATTAAAGCATTTCAGAAACTTAAAAGGATCAGGGAGATCAGGGATATAAAACCTGTTCTCATCATTGTCGGCAACTCAGCCACAGATGATCCCGAAGGAGCGGAAATGTACAGAAAAATACAGGAAGCAGCTGATAATGACCCTGATATCTATCCTCTGGTAAACATTGAGAACAATGACGATAACATAGGTGCCCTGATGAAGGTTGCTAAGATTTTCATACATCTGTCCACCAAGGAAGGATTCGGCCTTGTGGTGACTGAAGCATTGTGGCAGGGGACACCGGTTATCGGCAGTAATGTAGGAGGGATCACATTACAGGTTATTAATGGTAAAACAGGTTACCTGGTAGATCCGTACAATGTTAATGATATTGTAATATTCATGAAGTTCCTGCTGACCAATCGGGAAGAGAGAGAGAAGCTGGGCTATAATGCTATTGAATATGTAAGGGAGAACTTCCTTATCACAACCCTGTTAAAAAAATACATTATTCTGATGCGTTTCCTCCTTGGAATCGATTTTCCCTATTTCAAGATTTAATATATCATTAAGGTATGGGGAGATGGTTCAGGATTGTCCGTCGGCATACATGGAGATGATCCGGATAATCACATTGGTTGCAGCTTCCATACTCTCCAGGGGGATATATTCAAATTTACCGTGAAAATTATGTCCACCGGCAAAAATATTAGGGCATGGCAATCCCATATAGGATAGACGTGATCCGTCAGTTCCACCCCTTACAGGAATGATTTTTGGTTCTATTCCAAGATCTTCCATAGCTTTCCTGGCAATCTCCAGGATATGAAATACAGGTTCGATCTTTTCACGCATATTGTAATATTGGTCTTCTATTTCGAGCTTAATTGTACCGGCTGGATATTTACTGTTCAGCAGACCGGCTATCTCCTGCATAAATGCCTTTTTCTTTTCGAATTTTTTTCTGTCGTGATCGCGGATAATATATTCAACTACTGAATTCTCAACTGTTCCCTCCGATTTTATGAGATGATAAAAGCCTTCATAGGCAGTTGTGAATTCCGGTCTTTGTTCAACCGGCAGCATATTGTTGAATTCCTGGGCCACCAGAAGGGAATTGATCATTTTGTTTTTGGCTGTTCCCGGGTGAACATTTCTGCCCTGGATCATTATCTTTGCTCTGGCGGCATTGAAATTTTCATATTCCAGCTCTCCTATTTCGCCACCATCCAGGGTATATGCATACCTGGCACCGAATTTCTTCACATCAAAAAAATCCACTCCTCTGCCTACTTCTTCATCCGGCGTAAAACCTACTTTTACTGTGCCGTGTTTTATTTCCGGATGCTTGACAAGATATTCCATCGCTGTCATTATTTCTGTAATTCCTGCTTTGTCATCGGCACCGAGAAGAGTTGTCCCGTCAGTTGTTATTATGGTCTGCCCCTTATATTGTTTTATCTCCGGAAAGTCAGATGTTTTAAGTGTTAATCCTGTATTCTTATTCAGAAGAATGTCTTCTCCGTTATAGTTGCGAACGATCTGTGGTTTTACATTTGTCCCCGGCATATCGGGACTTGTATCCATGTGGGATAAGAATCCTATAACAGGTACCTCATTATTGGTATTTGAAGGCAATGTAGCCATAACATATCCTTTTTCATCAAGTGAAATATCTGTTAATCCCACAGTTTTTAATTCCTCTGCCAGCATTCCTGCAAGAACGAACTGCTTTTCAGTGCTTGGAAAACGTGTTGAGTCAGTAGCCGATTGTGTATCGGTCTTTACATATTTTAAGAAACGTTCCAAAATTTTTTCCTTCATGGTATGGGTTTTTATTATAAATGATAGAGGCTACTGCAAATTTCTTTATGCAGTAGCCTCAATATTTTTCAACTCACCGGGCCAAACTGTCAGGGAAGTGTTTTTAATTACACTTCAGGTTAGCGCGTTTTGCTTTTGATGGTTCGGCAAAAACACCATATTCTGCATTCTTGAAAGATTCGCAGGCTTCTGCTGTCTGTCCTTTGCCTTCCTGGGCAAGAGCGATCTGGAAATAGAATTTGGCTTTGGCATCGGCATCACCAGTTTCCATTGCCAGCCCTTTCTGTCCATATTCCAATCCTTTATCAAAATCCTTCTTCTTGTTATAGACTTCTGCAAAGAAATAGTCGAGATCCTTATCTTCGCCATACTTGGATGCTGTATCAAGAAGCACAAGTGCACTGTCAAGATTCTCTGCCTGGTCTTCTTTTGATCCTGCAGAACGGAAATACCCGAGAGCAAGTGCTGATGCAGCCTGGACCTTGGTATCATTATTGGCGGCTTTCATCTTATCAATATACAGGTCTATTGTTTTTTCAAAATCATTTGAGTTATTCTGCTTTACATAAATTAGAGCCTTATTGTATATGGCAGAAGTGTAGTCAGGATTTATTGACAGAACACTATCGAATGAAGCCAGTGCATTATCCAGGTCATTCTTTGAGAAATATTCACTGGCCATTTTATTATATCCCCTGATTAATATATTATCGGCATTTTTCTTTAAAGACTCATTGTCATATTTTTCAGAAACCTCTGCTGCTTTTTTTGCTGCTTTAATTATAACTGCCGTTGGTTTTTTAGTAGTATATGCATTTGCAGCAACATTATAATAAAGGCTTGGTAAAACCTTTATTGCTTCCTGTTTAAGGTCGAGTGCTGAATCACCAACCTGGTCCGAGAGACTGACCACATTTTCAAATGCTTTAATAGCTCCCTGAGGATCTGTCTTAACTGCTTTTACTCCTTCATTATAGGCACGGATCACATCATTCCTGCTCTGTGCATTCAGGTTCGTCCCTGCAATAGCCAGTACCACAAGTAAACATGCAGCCTTAATCAAATTCTTCATTTTCATTTTCATTTTCATTCAGATTATCAGATTATTATTAACTTATATTTTTCTGAAGGTGCTAAATATAGGAATTTAAATTTTTTTAACTGTTTATTTTGTTGGAAAACATGACATTTATCATTAAGCAGGATGTTTAATATAATCTTTTTTGGCTTCGTATGGTCCTCAATATTTTCTTTTTATGAACGAGAAACGCTTCGGCAGGTTAAAAAAGACCGGGGTATGAATTTATCTCCGGATTCTTAACACAGCAGAGGGAAATTACAATAACATTTTTTTTTAAAATTAATCCCATCCATAAAACAAAGATATTCAATGACATATCTTGTTGGCTACAGTTTTATTAAAATGATTTGAATTTTTTTCAACCTGGTCATTAAACCTTTTGCTTTTTTTATAATCTAAACAACAAATTAACATGAATCTTAGTTCAAATATTAGTTGAACGCATGTCCCGTTATGAGAACACAACTGAGAATGGAATATTATTATCAATAATAAGTGGGTAAAGGCTGACTATTAAAAATTAAAATTTTAATACATGAAAACAAAAATCTCAATTCTGGCAGCGATTGTAATGGTTTCACTGGTTTTTGCCAGCTGTACCAAGAATCATGACAAGGCAGGTTACTCAAAGCTGACATTTAATCTTACCGATGACACTGGTCCTTACGACGAGGTCAATATTGATGTTGTCGGATTACAGGTCATTGTTAATGACTCAATTTATGACATGGATACCCAGACAGGGGTATACAACCTTCTGGATCTCGTTAACGGGAAAGACACGATGATAGTTGAGGGGCAGGTCCCTTCAGGTATGTTAAGCCAGGTCAGGTTAATCCTGGGTGAAAATAACACCCTGGTTATAGGTTCCGATAATTTTGATCTTAAAACACCGAGTGCACAGCAATCAGGTCTGAAGCTTAATGTGCACCAGGAAATTTACCCGGGTGTAGCTTATGAATATACGATTGATTTTGATGCAGGGAGATCTGTTGTTCTCACAGGTAAAGGCCAGTATATACTTAAACCGGTGCTTAAGGTCTTTTCAGATGCTGTTTCGGGAGCTGTCGAGGGTGTGGTATCTCCGGCTGATGTCGATGCTGAGATATTTGCCATCTCTGAAAGCAAAGATACCGTTTCTACTTTTTCTGACAGTGAAACGGGTCAATATATGTTCAAGGGGTTGCAGGATGGCAGTTACAGCCTGGATTTCAAACCTGTTGCTCCGTATAGTGATACAACACTGAACGATATAGTTGTCAGAACAGGTTCTGTAACCAACGTGGACACAGTAAAATTCGATCAGGGCTTATAATAATAAAATATGGGTTTAGGGTTATATAGTATTAGCTGATTTCTATTTCTGAGGAGGCTGTATCGGGGGCTGGCATATTCAACTTACGATACAGCCTTCCTTTTTTTCAGTTGATAAGCCTCTCAAGGTCTCTGTTCAGGTCCTTCTGCCCCGTCATGTAAAAGTATTTTTCCAATACAAGAAGGGACAGAAGATCCTCTCTGTGTCTGTTTTTGAAATGTTCAACATATCTGTTGGCATTTTTTATTATTTCCAGCGCTTCATCAGTGTGAATCATGTAATACTCCATTCTTTCCTCAAGATCAGAAAAATCATCTTTTATTTCCACGAAATGAAAATTTGGGATAAGGGTACCTTCCATATACCATGTTTCATATTTCGGTACCGGCATTACTGCAAGCGAATGTGACGACATAACCCATTTCAGGTTTGTTGCAACATCGTTACCTTCAAGACAGAGGATGAATTTATAATCGAGGTGTTCATCTATTGTCATCATTTTCCTGATCAGCTCCGGATCTTTACCATCGTTGTTGATCTTACCAATATTGCACCAGGGGTGGTCGATATACATTTTCAGGAACCTGGTCCTGTGTTCCTGGCCAACGGCATTCCGTCCGACCAGCATGTTTTTCTTCTGTGTAAAGTTTTTTTTATCATTAAGGAATGTGAAGTGACGTACCTTGTCCAGGTTAAGTACCACTGAATTTTCGTTATTGCTGCTGATTGGCCTGCTTTTTACGATTGCCGGTTCTTCCGGTACGAATGTCACATCACCGAATTTAAAGTCCAGTTTGAGGTTTAAATCAAAAAACCTTGCGTATTCGAAAGTATCAAAAAAATAGGTTTTATTCTTTTTCGGAACATTAAACTCTGACAGGCTGCTTACTGAGGAAGAAAGATATGTTTTATGATCCAGCTTATTGTAATAATTAAGCCTGCTTCTAATGTTTCCCAGATGATAGTCTTTGACTGTTGCCAGTTTCCTTTCGAGCTGCGACTGGTATAATTTCACAGGAATTGCCTGCCTGGCAAAGTTCTTTGAATAATACAAAAGCTTATTATTCTTGTGCTTCCCGGAAATAGCCTTAAGCTTTTGTTTCATTGCGCAATAAAGAAATATGTTAAATAAATATCTGTTAATGATCAGGAACCGACTATTAGGTCTGTTTCATAAAATTTCTCTCTTTAACTCTTATACCTGAATAGTTTGTGCAATATAAAACTAATATACAATAATTATATTTTTATCGTGCGGTTGAAATAATAATTAATTGCATTTTTCCCATCTTTACGCGAATTTGTTTCAGGAATGATTGTTGAAGGGGAATATATTATCTGTGATAAATGCAGGACGAAATTTGAAAAGGACCGTGAGTACAGGTCCTGTTCCAATTGTTTTGTCTGTACAGGATGTGAGATATATTATTGTCCTTCATGTGATGAAGAAATTGTTTTAATCCCGATCAGGAAGAAAGGTAGCGTATCGGGGAAGGATAAAGCGGATAATAAAAATGATACCGGCATCTAAACCTTACTGAAAAGATTTCATGTCACATACACCTGAAAAGTAAGGTTAATCAAAAAGTCTTAAAAACACTCATGAAATCGAACATCTTTGGTCGGTTTGTGTTACTGGTAGTGAAACCATTAAGGTGGTTGATTAAAGAATGAAACAGTTATGAAATCGGGTAAAGAAATAAATAATGATGAAAAAAGAACGAGGAGAGTGCCTGATTTTGATGATATTATATTCAGGATCAGGAACAAGGATTATGGAGCATACAAATTGCGTAAAAAATACAGTTCCACAGTCATAATTTCACTTCTGATAGGTGTCGTATTCATAACTATAGCAACCCTGGCTCCATTCCTGAGTGAAGAGGAGAAAGACAAGGATAATACAATTCAGAAGGCCCAAAGGGATGTAGAAATCAATCTGAATAATTTTGATAAGCCGGATAAAACAATACCTATGGTTCCTCCTCCCGCAACACCGGCACCGCCTCCTGAAAAAGTTATGAAGCAGGTAAAGTATTTAGCCCCTGTTGTTGTAGATTCGATTACACCTGAGTTGTCCTCCCCAAAACTTATTACTGCTGATGAAGCAAAATCTGATGTTACCAACGCACCAGTTACTGAGGCAATTCCGGCTGTAAAAGAAGAGACTGAGGAAGAAAATGCTGAACCTGAGCCATTTATGTCGGCTGAAGAAATGCCAGTTCCGAAAGGTGGTGAAGCAGGTCTGTATAAGTATATAGCCAAAAATACCAGGTATCCCAAGATAGCTTTGGATAATAACATACAGGGAAAAGTATTTGTGAAGTTCTGTGTGACATCCAAGGGGACGGTTGACCGGGTCAGCATTTTAAAAGGAATCAGTCCGGAACTTAATGCCGAGGCAATCAGGGTAGTGAAATCATTCCCTCCGTTTAAGCCGGGCAAAATGAATGGCAAACCTGTCCCGGTGTGGTATATTGTACATATTGATTTTAAGATCCAGAAGAGTCCCTGACATATCCTGTTTGTTTATTTGATAATAAGCAATTTATAATATTCCTGACTGGTTGCCTAATTTATAACCCCGCCAATTATCAAGTTTACAGTTGCATAAGAGAATAGTTTTCTGTAGTTAAATATTTTACTCTTTACTGAAATTATCCAAAACATTTTTAAAATCCAATTGTTTAACATGTGTTAAATGAACAGGCTTTTTCTAAAGAATTCTCAGAATAACATACTCTATGAGCGGTTTAAATTTTAAGGTATCAATAATATAGCTCTGCACTATGAAAAAATTAGCGTTCCTTTTTCTTTCTCAATTTATTCTGATTCCCGTATTTTCTCAACAGTCTGTAAAAGGGAAAGTTACAGATGAAAAGAATAATCCGGTTATTGGTGCATCGGTACAGGTAAAGCACACATTACGAGGTACTTTCACAGATGTCGATGGCAATTACTCCATAGAAGCTTCTTCAAAGGACACCCTTGTTTTTTCCATGTTGGGAATGTCTACTAAGAGTATACCGGTTGCAGGCAAAACTGTCATCAACATTACGATGCAGGAAGAAGCAAAGGAATTGAATGAAGTGGTTGTTATTGGATACGGGACTGTTAAAAAAAGCGATCTTACTGGTTCTGTTTCCATGGTAAAAACAGGTGATCTGACGAAAATAACCTCCTTAAATCCGGTTCAGGCATTGCAGGGAAAAGTAGCCGGTCTTCAGGTTACCAGTACTTCAGGAGCTCCGGGAGCGACACCGGAACTTCGTGTCAGGGGAGTAGGTACATTTAACAACAGTTCTCCCATTTATGTAGTAGATGGTGTGATTGTAAATGATATTTCCTTCCTTAATTCAGACGATATTGCATCCATGGATA
The DNA here is from genome assembly GCA_964472085.1 of uncultured Rikenellaceae bacterium. GTDB lineage: Bacteria > Bacteroidota > Bacteroidia > Bacteroidales > VadinHA17 > LD21. The sequence continues at coordinate 12,319 of CAYYIW010000004.1, forward strand.
TTCTCAAAGATGCTTCTGCCACAGCCATTTATGGTTCAAGGGGAGCTAACGGGGTTATTATTATAACAACCAAGTCAGGGAAAAAAGGCAAAGCCATTTTTAGTTATACCGGAGAATTCAGTATGCAGTATCTTGCTAAAAAAATAGATTTGCTCAACGGTAGTGAATATGCCACTGTAGTCAATGAAATTACTCCAACCTATAATAATGTGAATCTGGTCCCAAGCACTGACTGGCAGGCACTTATTTTTCATCCGGCTCCAATTCAGAGCCATCAGTTGTCGGTATCAGGAGCAACGGGAAACATAGATTATTATATCAGTTTAGGATATTTCAACCAGAATGGGATAATTGACAAATCGAGCTATGAAAGACTCACCTTTCAACAGAATAATACATATACCCTGACGAAGAATCTGAAAGTAGGTAATTTTTTAACAATTGCACCCTTCAAGCAGCAAAATGCCCCTAATGTTACATATGCAGCCTACAGGGCAAGACCCGACCTTCTTCCCTATAATCCCGATGGTAGTTTTGCTGAAGTTCTAAATGTGGGTAATCCGCTGGCTGACCTCGCTTATTCAAATAATTTTAATAAAGGAGTCAGGGGTGTAGGTAATCTTTATGCTGAAGCAACTATCCTGAAAGATTTTAAACTCAAAACAAGCTATGGCATCGATGCCAGTTACAACAAGGCAATAAGTTTTTCACCGGCATTTTTTGTATCCTCACAGCAACAGAATCTGCTCAACACCCTCAACAAGGGTGATAGTCATGATATCACCTGGCTCTGGGAAAATACCCTTACTCTTAACAGGAAATTTGGTTTACATGCCCTGAACGCTCTTGCAGGTTACACGATGCAGAAAGCTTCATCGGAGTTTTTTTCCATGACAGGTAAAAACATTATCCGTACCTCTCCAGATTTCTGGTATTTCAATCCAAATTATATTTATGATCCCAATAATGAAGTAAACACCCTGAGCAGCATATCCAACGGAGTTAATCCTAATCAAAACTTTTCAATGATATCCTACCTGTTCAGGGCTAATTACACATACAATTCAAAATACATATTAACTGCTACCTTCCGGCGTGACGGTTCATCCAAATTCGGATCGAGTAACCGTTACGGCAATTTCCCTTCCTTTGCGGCAGGATGGATTGTTTCCAGGGAACATTTCATGAAAAAATTACCTTTCATTACGAATCTGAAAATACGGGGAAGCTGGGGAATAATAGGGAATGATAAGATAGCATACGATAAACAATATTCACTTACACAGACCCTGGTGACTGTATTTGGAATCCCCTCTGCAGCAAATTCAGCTGTCACCTATGCTGTATCAGGTAATCCCGACCTTAAATGGGAAAGTACCACTCAGAGTGATGCCGGCCTGGAATTCGGCCTGTTTAGGAACAAACTGACAGGAGATTTTGACTATTATCATCGGGTTACCAACGATATTCTTATTCCGTTGTCAACACCTGATTACCTGGGAAACGGATCCGGTGCAAAGGTTGATTTCAATGCCGCCTCAGTAAAAAACAGTGGTCTTGAAGGGAAAGTTACCTGGCAGGACAAGGCAGGGGACGTTTCTTACAACTTATCAATTTTAGGATCGGTCCTTAAAAATAAAGTATTAAAAATAGGAGGAAGCAGCGGGGTAGATTCCGTATTATATGGTGGATACCTGGCCAATGGAATACCGGTTACTCAAAGCAGGGTTGGTCTGCCAATAGGAGCTTTCTATGGATACAGGACAAACGGAGTATTTCAGTCTGTTGATGAATTGAATGCATATCCGCATCTATCAACAGCTGTTCCAGGAGACTTACGTTTTGTCGATGTAAATAATGACGGGAAGATAGATGGCAATGACCGGACCTATATCGGGTCGCCTATTCCCAAATTCATGTTGGGATTTAATGCAGAAGCCAATTTTAAGGGTTTTGATTTTTCCTTTGAGATACAGGGGGTATACGGCAATAAGATTTTTAATGCCAAGGAAGTTGTCAGACCTGATCCCTATAACTGGGAAAAACATGTTTTGTCGGCATGGACCGGTCCCGGGACAAGCAATACTGAACCACGGGCCACTTATGGAGGGAATAATTACCTCCCTTCCGATAAATTTGTTCAGAGCGGATCGTTTACAAGGTTGAGAAATCTAATCCTCGGCTACACTCTGCCTGAGTCTTTGACAAAGCGAATAGCAATTAAACAACTAAGGATCTATGCAAAGGGCTCCAATATCTATACTCTTACAAAGTTCACAGGGTACACTCCTGAAATTGGAAGTTCTGATGTTCTTTCCAACGGGATTGATTATGGTACATATCCGGTCACTTCGGTATATTCTTTTGGCATTAATTTAACATTCTGATCGTTATGAAAATTAGAAATATTCTTATCCTCTTTTTTATCCTCCTGTTAGCAGGCTGTAAGAAGGATTTCTTACAGATTGATCCCCAGGGGGAATTGACACAGGCTTCCTTCCCGGTTTCTGCCTCAGATGCCTTACAGGCTACAAATGCTGTTTATGCTGCTGTAAGGAATTGGTATTATAATTCCGGCGGATACCCCATTTTGGATATTATGTCAGATGATGCATATAAAGGAAGCAATACCAACGATCAATTATCAACCGTGGGAGCTTATGATAACTTCACTTTCAATACTACGGGAGATGGTCTGGACCGCTGGTGGGCAACCCTATACCAGGGGATCAGGTGGGCAAACGTAGTAATTGAAAAGGTACCAAACATAGCTATGGATACCACTTTAAGGAACCGGTACGTAGGTGAAGCAAGGTTCCTCAGAGGCCTTTTCTATTTTGATCTTGTAAGGGCCTGGGGAGGTGTTCCGGAGGTAACCACTTCTAACCCGCCCCTGCACCTGACCCGGGCTACCAGTGATGAAATATACAATCTCATAATTTCAGATCTGCTGTACGCAGAAGCCCATCTTACAAAGAAAAGTGAGCTTAGTTCCGCTGATCTTGGAAGAGCCACAATAGGAGCTGCAGATGCTCTTCTTGCCAGGGTATACATTTTCAGGAAGGATTTCGTTAATGCGGAAAAATATGCTATGAAAGTCATTCAGTCGAACGAGTATGCTCTGGAACCAAGGTTTATTGATGCCAACGGGGTGAATGGTAATAACGGGGTCGAATCTATTTTTGAAGTGGGAGCCCTGGGTGTGGAAAATTATAGCGGGGGAGGTGCTCAATATGCCAATACTCAGGGTGTAAGAGGTGTACCTAACAGGGGTTGGGGCTTCAACAGGCCTTCAATTGATTTAAGAAAATCATTTGAGCCTGGAGATCCTCGTCTGAAGGGTACTATTATTGACCTGGGAGATACGATTGACGGAATATATATCCAGGGTGATCCTTCACCGGCAAATGATCCGGTAATAACTGTGAATCAGAATGGGGATACCACAAACATTCAATGTTATAACCGGAAAGTATGGACTCCCGGCGACGATACTCCTTCTCAATGGGGCTGTCACAGAAGATTGATCCGGTATGCCGATGTATTGCTGATGGCCGCGGAAGCCCTGAACGAAAATGGAAAACAGTCTGAGGCTCTAATCTATCTCAACCAGGTAAGGAAAAGAGCAAGGGAAGGGAACAATTCAATCCTTCCGGATGTTAATGTTACTGATCAAAGCCTGCTAAGGGATAAAATATATCTTGAACGCAGACATGAACTCGCTTTGGAGGGTGAACGATTCTGGGATCTTGTCCGTACCGGCAGAGCTGCTGCAGTACTGGGGCCCTTGGGATTTGTCGCCGGGAAAAATGAATTAATGCCCATTCACCAGAGTGAAATTGATATTTCACAGGGCTCATTGACACAGAACCCAAATTATTAATTGAATTCAATACTTTTCTATATGTATAACTAAATTTAAATGACAAACAATGAAAAGAAAGATTTTAACGCTCAGCGTTTTTATGATTATGATGGCTATCGCACTTTTGGATAGTTGTAAAAAAAGCAGCCCTGCGCCCATTGACCTGGGAACATTAATGATTGGCGATATCGATCTTAATGCAGCGGTGGCTCCCACAAACGTTCCTGTTAATCCAACAATTACAGCAACGTTTTCAACCGAGGTTGATGCGGCGACTGCCACAACAAGCACCATCACCCTTACCGAAGATTATGATAATGTCTCCATTCCTTTGAACATAGATGTTTCCGGGAAGGTTGTTACAATCACTCCTGCAAACCTCCTGGCAAACGGAGCGCTTTATAAACTTGACATCACGTCAGGATTAAAAGCTACAAATGGTGAGATGCTTACTGCCGTCAACAGATCATTTACCACAGCTGGTACATTCCTCCCGGCAGGGATGGTGGCTTACTGGAATTTCGACGGGAACGCAAATGATCAGACAGGCACATATGATCCTTCAGGTGTAACTGACATTACCTATGTTGCAGGACGTAATTCAGCTTCAGGACAGGCTGCGGAATTTAACGGAACCACTTCCCTTATTGAAATACCCAACGGAGATATGCTGGAAGACTCCCAGGATTTCTCAATAAGCTTTTGGATGAAAGATGACACAACTGCTAAACGTGACCAGTTTGTTCTGGGATTAGCTGCATGGTTCGGATTCCAGTTCGAGTACAACAGCAATATTTACGGTACCGGCGATAATGCTCAGATAGGTCAGTGCAAACTGGCAGCCCAGTACAGTATCAGCGACGGAACAACTGCCTCGCAGGACCTCTGGCTTGATGGACTGGGTGCCACCAAGGATAACGGTGGATGGCAAGGCTGGACTTTCAGCAAAAATCTTGTAGCTGGAGGCGGAACAGGTGTTAATGGCTTATTGGCCCAAAAATGGGCTCAGGTAGTATGCACCTATGATCATACCACCAAAATAGGGACCATGTATATAAATGGCGAAGAAATGAAGGCACAGGACTTCAATCTTTATCCTGTACCGTTGTTAAACGCCACAGGATTGAAATTTGCCGGAAATGCTGATAATAACGCATTTGTATTCGGCTTTATCCAGGATAAAGTCGATCCTACTGTTACAGACAGCTGGGCTGATTACTCAAATCCTGACAATGGTCATTTCCAGGGTCTTCTGGATGATGTTGCAATCTATCATTCGGTTCTAACACCTAATATTATCACTCTTATGTACAACTCAGGGAAACCTAATTAATTATTAATCAGAACAAGGAGGTTGACTCAAAGGATAAAATACTGGCCACATTAGCGATAAGGCGGGTTTGGTGGTTAAAAAGTTCCTTTGAGACAGCCTCCTTCTTTAATTACAAATGAAATACAGGATATTACTTTTTTTCTTTTCCCTTTCTTTTATTGTGATCCAATCATGCAGGAAAGAAACCACTGTAAATAGCAATGGGGATCTGATTCAGCTTACAAGTGTCAAGATCGGCACTTACACTCTTGATGTCAGCAGCACAACAAAAGATGTTCCCTGCGATCAGCCAATTCAACTTGAGTTTAACAGTGAGGTGGATACCAGTTCTATTGATGAAGTAATAATACTTAAGGATCCCTCAGGGGATGACATTGCCTATAAATGCTCTTTAAACAGCAATTCTGCTTCTCTTATACTGACTCCTGCCAGTCCATTGCAGTATTCCACCAATTATACCCTGGAAATCTCATCATCCTTACATGGTATTAACGGGGAGACATTTTCGGGAACCCGGTTTAAGTTCACAACCCTTGCGGGATCAATGGTGATAGATTCTATCAGACTGAATGGGATACCTATGACAACTACGCCGTTACAAAATATCGATCCTGTAAAAATGGTCTTTAAGGTGACCTTTTCCAGTGCACTGGATCCGGGAACATACAAATCGTCATTTTCATTCAACGGACCTCCCCTGTCCTTCACTCTTTCAAACGACAGCATGACTGTTACAGCTACTACCGACACAAAAGCAAAAGGTCTTACCCCATACCTATTTTCCATTTCTTCTGCATTGACATCATCTGAAGGATTTACTTTTACGGGTTCTTCATATAATTTATACACCTCAATCGATTCAACCTACCAATTCCCACTGTTATCGGATGATGATCTTTTAACGCTTGTACAACAACAAACATTTAAATATTTCTGGGATTTTGGTCATCCATCCAGTGGGATGGCACGTGAAAGAAATACATCAGGCGATATCGTTACCACAGGTGGTTCAGGTTTTGGCATCATGGCAATGATAGTGGCTATGGAAAGGGGATTTATCTCAAGGTCGGATGGAATAGCCAGGCTTGATAAGATCCTTGGCTTTTTAGAAACCTGTGATCGTTTCCATGGTGTATGGCCACACTGGTTAAATGGTGTTACCGGTAAAACACAGCCTTTTAGTGCAACTGACAATGGAGGTGATCTGGTTGAAACTTCCTATATGCTGGAGGGACTTCTTTGCATGAGGCAATACCTTGATTCGACAGTCACGGTGGAAAAAACCGATATCAACAGGATAAATAGTCTTTTTAAAGCCGTCGAATTTGACTGGTATACAAATGGTGAGAATGCGCTGTATTGGCACTGGTCACCCGACTACGGATACAGCCTTAAAATTCAGGGTTATAATGAGACTCTTATAACATATGTCATCGCTGCTTCTTCTCCCACACATACCATAACTGAAGATGTCTACACCAACGGATATGCAAATAATGGAGGAATCAGGAATGGGAATACATATTTCGGAATAGTATTACCCCTGGGAGAAGACTATGGGGGACCATTGTTCTTTACTCAATATTCATTTTTAGGGCTTGATCCGAGAAACCTCAAAGATCAATATGCCGATTATTGGGAACAAAATGTAAACCAGTCTCTCATTAACTGGAATTATTGTGTCGAAAATCCCCTGAAATATCCGGGCTATGGTCCCTCAGTGTGGGGAATATCAGCTTCAGATAATCCATGGGGATACAGTCCACAGTCTCCAACAAATGATCTTGGTGTTATAACCCCTACTGCCGCAATTTCTTCCATTGCATATACTCCCGCCCGATCCCTGAATGCATTGAAAACTGATTATTATTTTTTGGGTGACCGCCTCTGGGGCGAATATGGCTTTTACGATGCATTCGATGTTAAGGAGGACTGGTGGGCTACCTCAACTCTCGCTATCGATCAGGGCCCCATTATCTGTATGATTGAAAACTACCGGACGGGACTTCTCTGGAGATTGTTCATGTCAGCCCCTGAAATACAGAATGGCCTGACAAAAATTGGCTTCACCTATTGAAGAACGAGAAAATACATAAATCCATTATCATTTATTGAAAGGACCTTCCATAATATTATCCATTAATCCAATATTTCCATCTTTGAAAAATTGCAGCCGAATAACATTTTTCACATCTTTACGAAAATTTGATCCGGGAATGTCGGTTCGTAAAAATCACATCAATCTTAAATACTGTAGCTGCTGATTTGAAAGGAATGGAGTGTTGAATTTATATCCGTTTATTTTGTTCGTTACTATTAAGACAAATGTGAAAACTATTATTGTCCGTATAAATACAAATCCGAATTAGTATGAGCAATCTTAAAAATGTGTTGAAAAAATTACCAAGGGTATACTGGATATCCAATATGATGGAATTATTTGAGCGGTGGGCCTGGTACGGGTTTTATAATGCATTCGCTCTTTACCTGACTTTGTCAAGAGATACGGGAGCCCTTGGTTTTGACCAGGTGCAAAAAGGATTAATAATTGGGACAGGGTCCATGCTCCTGTATTTTCTTCCTCTTATTACAGGTGCGATCGCAGATCGCGTTGGATTTAAGAAGGTTCTTATACTATCATTTGCTGCATATGTGGCAGGGTACTTTATGGTAGGGACTTTCCAGTCATTCTCAATGGTATTTTCAGCCTATATTTTCCTGGCTGTTGCCGGGGCACTGTTCAAGCCTATCATTTCAGGAATGATTGCAAAAACTACTGACAATGAAACAGCTTCCATTGGTTTTGGGATCTTCTACATGATGGTCAATGTTGGAGGTTTTATCGGTCCGTTTATTGCGGGCTTCCTGTATAAGGTAAGCTGGCACCTTGTCTTTCTTATGTCGATAGTGACCATAGCTTTTAACTTTATATTTGTCATTTTCTTCTTTAAGGAACCTGACAGAAAGCCTTCAGGAAAGACATTTTTTAATAACATAGGCATTGCTTTCAGGAATATTTTTGAGACACTGACAGACTGGAGATATGATCTTTTCCTTCTTATTATGGCAGTCTTCTGGACTGCATTCAACCAGCTTTATTACTCATTCCCGGTTTTCCTCGAACAATGGGTTAATATGGACAGGTTATCATTATTCTTCGGCCTGGCTCCAGGTACAATAACTGCTCCGACTGTGACAAGCCTTGATGCATTTTTCATAATTGTACTGCAGATTTACATTTCTTCACTCAGCATGAAGCTGAAACCGATCCATTCCATGATAACAGGTATAACCATACTGGGAGGTGGCTTACTTTTTATGTTCATCACCAGGAATCCCTGGATTGTCATTCTCGGTGTGCTTATTTTCGCGATTGGTGAAATGGCTTCATCACCCAAGTATACTGAATATGTTGGCCGGATTGCACCACCTGACAAAAAAGCACTGTATATGGGAACCTCATTCCTGCCTATCGCTCTCGGGCATTTCCTTGCAGGATGGATATCAGGAAAGCCTTTTGAGGTCATCTCCGATAAGTACTGGCTGCTGTCCAGGGCTCTTAAGGCCAAAGGCATTGCCCTGAGTCCCGACGGGCTAACGCAGAACGAGTTTTTTGCCAAAGCCCAGGATCTCCTGCATATGGATGCCGCAAAACTTGATAAATTCCTGTGGAATACCTATCATCCTTCCAACATATGGATCATATTCACCGGTATAGCCATTTTAGGAAGTCTGTTGTTATTACTGTATGACAGGTTTATTATGCCAAAGAATGCTTAGGTTCCTGGTAATATATATCTATAATTTATACTAAAATGAACCCAAAAGAAATCAGAGAATTAGCATCATCATTTCAAAAAAGCAGGATACTTCTGAGTGGCTTCGAGCTGGATATATTTTCTAATATTGATGAATCCGGCTCCTCAGATACCAGTGTGAAAGAGAGACTTAATCTCAACGGGCCGGCCTGTGAGCGTCTTCTCAATGCTCTTGTTTCATTGGGATTCCTTACCAAAAGGGATGGATTGTTTTATAACACGCCGGAAAGTAAGACTTATCTTTCAAAGGATAGTCCGGAGTACCTCGGGGGACTGATGCACACAAATCACCTGTGGAATACCTGGAGTAATCTTAGCAAGGTTGTAAGGACCGGCGAGGCAGCACACAGGGCTGAAATAAATGACAGGGGAGATGAGTGGCTTTACTCCTTTATAAGTGCGATGCATGACAGGGCAAGGAAACAGGCACCTGTACAAATGAAAAGTGTGGATCTCACAGGAGTGAAATCAATTCTTGATGTTGGCGGGGGATCCGGTGCTTATTCAATGGCAATGATCACCCTGAAACCGGATGCCAGGGCAACTGTCTTTGATTTACCCAATGTGATACCTATTACAATGGCATTTGTTGAAAAAGAAGGTTTTGCAGGAAAGGTTAACACCTGCACCGGCGATTATACAAAAGATGACTTGCCCGAAGGATTTGATATGACATTCTTATCAGCTGTCATTCACAGTAATTCCTTCGGGACAAACCAGTTGCTTGTGAAAAAATGTTACAGAGCCTTAAATGACAACGGGCGGATAGTCATACAGGACTGGATAATGAATAATGAACGTACTGACCCTCTGTCCGGGGCCGTATTTTCAATCAACATGCTGGTTGGTACTGAATCCGGTGATTGTTATACCATAGATGAAGTAACAACTATGCTTCAGGCCGCAGGTTTTAAAAATATACAACGCAGGATTTTTGATACAGGTCTGAGCCAGGTTACTGCCAGTAAGTTATAATCCGGGTGGAATTGTTCTGTATATAGAATGACAGAGTAGTATTACGAGTTTATTGACGCCATGGTCCTGATCAGTCCGGCTGCCCATGAAAAGATATTCTGCCTTATAATAGTGAGCCGCATCTGTTTCATCCTGTGAATTTGCTCTTCAAGGCTCATTTCAATAGCTGCCTTTATGGCATCGGCAGATTTTTCAATATCATACGGATTTATAACAATGGCTCCCTGTAATTCCTGTGATGCGCCTGCAAACCTGCTTAGAATCAAAACCCCGTCATTATGATTCCTTGATGCCACAAATTCTTTGGCAACAAGATTCATCCCATCATGCAGAGAGGTCACCATACAGAAATTGGCCGAGCTGTAAAACGGTATGATCTCTTCATGACTATGGTGTCGTTTCAGCAACAGGATTGGCTTCCAGTTTTTTGACTTCAGCTTTGTGTTTATCCTTGCAACTTCTTTTTCGACAGATGAAACCATATCGGCATAGCTCTTCAAAAAAGTACGGCTAGGAGCTCCAATCTGAACAAAGGTCAGTTTACCCTCATATTCAGGATATTTCTCGAAAAATCTTTCAATAGCCTGAAATTTTTCAATAAGGCCTTTTGTATAATCTATCCTGTCAACACCAATGCCGATCAAAGAAGCGTTGATCCCATGGCTTGAAAGGATTTCTGCAGGATCAATCCTTAAATAATTTGCATCATAGTCTCTCATGGTAAAAGAGATACTGATAGGAAAAGGTTTAATATAAGTGGTATGATTTCCAATATTGATTGAGAAATTTTCCCAGGATACCCTTGATTCAAGAGCCCTGTTTACAGTCTCCAGGAAATGATTACAGTGATACTGTGTATGAAATCCTATCAGGTCTGCTCCCAGCATGCCTTTTAATATTTCCGCCTGCCAGGGGCAGATCCCGAACGATTCGGGATTGGGCCATGGAATGTGCCAGAAGATTGCGACTTTTGCATGTGGTTTTTCCTTCTTTATAAGTTCAGGCAGAAGAGCAAAATGGAAATCCTGTATAAGGATGAATGGTTGTTCCTCACCGGCTGTTTCAACCAGCACCTCTTTTGCAAATTTCGCATTAACTTTCCTGTAATAATTCCAGTCATCAATCCTGAAATTTGGCCTGGTATGCGCGATGTGACACAAAGGCCAGAGGCCTTCGTTAGAGAATCCGTAATAAAAATGCTCCTCTTCCTCTTTTGAAAGCCATATTCTTTTAAGGGTATACTTCGGATCTTCAGGCGGTACAGGAATTTTCCCTTCCTTATCCACTATCTGATGGTCGGCGTCGCCTGTTCCGGCTGCTATCCACAATCCACTGCAGGCTTTCAGGATCGGCTCCATCGCTGTGATCATACCGCTTGCCGGCACTATGCATTTTATCTCCTTGCCTTCATAGATATGCATATAGGGTTCACGGTTTGAGACAACGATCATTTTGTTCGTCTGAAGCACATTACTGACTTCAATCCTGAGCCTCTCAGGTGTCCAGATAGTTTCGGCACTGTTCCTTAGCCTTGCTTCTTCCTCAGCATTGGTTTTCGCTTCCTGGATGTCCCGTGCAATATATTCTATTTCCTGATGAAGTGGGGCCAGGAACTTGGCAAGCTTATGTTTATCCGGATATTCCATGTTCCCGGTACGCATTGCTTTGGTCCAGGCCACAAACTCGTTTATATGGCTGAATATGCCCCATTTAATTATGATATAAATGATCAGTGATGCTGCTGTGGCCTGGATAAGCCATTTGACAAGGTTATGTATCCATATATTTTCTACGGCTCTGTCAATATATTCTGCATCTGCATATATGATTACTGCGGCAGCCTGTCCCCCGGTCCTTTTAAACGGCATGATATACTGGAAGATCTTCCTGTCGGATGCATCGATAAAGACGCTCAGAGGATTCTTTGTAAAGAGTATCAGAGGGATATATTTAAAGGCATTATTTGTCAGGGGACGTATATCTGTTGTGCATAACAGGCTGTCCCTGCCGCAATAAAGGGCAAGTCCAAGGAGGTTATCATTCTTTACTATACTGTCTTGGTACCGTGTGAACTTTTCTTCCCCTGCATTGCAAAAAAAAGTACTGTCAATTGTGATATTATGTTCCGCGGCATTCCTGATCCTCGTTTCAAGTTCTCCTGTTAGTCTTGTCCGCTCAGCGGAACCCTGGTAAATGGTAAACCCCAACGTCACTAATCCAAATGCAACGAATACAGAAATTATTAATGTCAGAGTTAGTTTCATTAACGATCTGTTTTTATACAAAGAACTTTCCAAAGAAATCCGGCATACTGAAAAACAATGTCATTGTTTTTGTCATTGTTTATTTAAAAACAAGAGAACCAGCAACTGGTTACCATTATTCAAATTTACGCAAAATATGTCAGAGAGAAGGCATGATTGCCTGATAAGTAGGTGCTTAACGATGTTTTTTAAAGCACATTGTCACATCATTATTTTGTACCCGGCTTTTTTATGAATTGTGTTTAAAGGATTATGTTATTTTGTATTATTTAACAGGCTTGCACATTGTAAGACAGTATATTGACAAATTTTTTTTGTTAGCTTTGCAGAATCAGGAATTAAGCAACAGGAGTAGTGAAAAAAATTTCAGTACAGTTCAAGATAGGGTTACTGATGTTCCTTGCTGTAGGACTGCTTTCAGCAACAGGATATTTATCCTACATGAAACTTTCAACTATTGTTTCCTCGATAAATGTTGATATTAATCCTGAATTGCGACTGGTGAGTATTAGAGACATTTCTATGGACCTTGAGAAAGCCCAGAACTCTATTCGTATTTATTCTATTACGAACGATAACCAGGACCTCCAGCCATACTATAATGTAATCTCTAACATTGACGAAAAGGTACGCAAATTAAGGGATGAATGTACCGGAGACACTATCTTACTGCAACAGACAGATACAATCAGTAAACTGATAGAGGAAAACATTGTAATCTGGAACAGACTCCTTTACCTTAATAATAACCAGGCTGTCGTAAAATATCTCAAGACGCTTTCCGACCGTCTGAACAGTGGTCCTGATGAAGTCCTGCAGGCTGAGAATGGGATACTTAAACGGGTATTTAAGAATAATCCCAATAACAAGCTTAGTGAGGTTGAAATTAAAAGCGACCTCCAGGAAGCTGAAATGCAGGACAGGATCACAAAAGAGAAAATCATGACCAGGGAGGCACAACTGGCTAATACCAGCAGTGAACTCAAGAGCCAGTTCTATAACCTTATAGCAAAGATCGAGAATGAAATCTCTGATCTTGTCAGGCAAAAAGCAATTGCTGCCCAGCAACAGGCTCATGAGACTTATATATGGCTGGCTTTATTCCTTGTTACGGGGACCCTCCTGGCAATAATAGTCGTGTTTATAATTGTAAGATTTGTAAGAAAAACTGAAGATTACCAGGTGGCATTGCAACGATCGAAGGATGAGACCGAGGAACTGGCAAGGACCAAGGAACAGTTCATGGCGAATATGAGTCACGAGATACGTACACCAGTAACGGCTATCAGCGGGTTTGCCGAACAGCTCCTCCATGACAGCCATGAGGAGAATGCAAAGAGAATACTTAATGTTATAAAGTCATCTTCAGATCATCTTTCAAAAATTATTAACGACATCCTCGATTTTTCAAAACTGCAGAGCGGGAAACTTATTCTTGAAAAAGTACATTTCAGGACAGACCAGGTACTGGAAGATGTATATGCGTTGTTCGAAAATCAGGCAAAACTTGATGAAATTGAACTTAGTTATTCAGTGAGCCCCGATGTTCCAAGGATTCTCCTGGGCGACCCTTACAGGTTAAAGCAGATACTGATTAACCTGGTTAGTAATTCGGTCAAATTCACGAAAAAAGGTAAGGTGCACTTTTCATTGAAAGCCAAAGAAGTGAAATCTCCTGAACTGGAACTGATCCTGGAGGTTGTTGATACAGGGATAGGTATTGATGAAAATAAGCTGACCTCAGTATTTGAGGATTTTATCCAGGAGGAGATGAGTACAACACGGAAATTTGGAGGTACAGGCCTGGGTCTATCAATAGTTCATAAACTGGTTGAATTGCAACATGGCACTATTGAATGTGCAAGTAAGAAAAATCACGGGACCAGGATAACATGCTATATTCCATATCAGATGGGAGATGAAGATAAGATCGTCAGCGAGATAACTATCCCTGTCAATATCCCGGATGAGGTTAAGGATCTGAAGATACTGATTGTTGATGATGAAGAGTATAACAGGATGCTTTTTAAAATGATACTCGACAGGTGGGGTGTCAGTTACAGAGAGGCTTCGAATGGGGGAGAGGCACTGGAGCTGTTGAAGAATGATCAATTTGATATGGTTTTCATGGATGCACGTATGCCGGATATGGACGGTCTCACAGCAACAGTAATTATCAGGGAGGAGATGAATATCAGCAGTGAAGAATTGCCGGTTATCTGTATTTCAGCAGCCACAATGAATGACGACTGGCAGAAATACCGGGATTCAGGTATGACCAGCTTCCTTTCAAAACCATTTACTGAAGATGCACTGCTGACAGCTATCGTATCGGAACTCAAAGGTTCTCCTGCACCGGAAGTGCCTGATGAACCGGAAGTAGAAGATAAGGAAGGTGAAAAGAACCCGATAAACCTTGAAAATCTCTATCACATCTCCGGAAACGATGACAGCCTGGTCAGGAAGCTGATCCTTTCCTTCACAGAGACAACGGATAAAGGACTGAAAGAGCTGGATGAAGCTATTGACAACAACCAGAACGAGAAGGCAGCAGATATAGCGCACAGGTTGCTACCGCCTTGCAGGCATATAGGTGCAGTCAGCCTCTGTAATATCCTGTCAGGTATCGAAAACAATATAAGGAATAACCTGAATAATAATGAAGCAGAAAAACTCTCTGCAAAGGCAAGGCAGGAATTTATGGAGATCACCTTATTACTGGAACGGCATATTTCAAAAATGAGTTAACTTTATAATTAACAGGGCTTGATAAATTTTGTATCTTGCCTGAAACATAAGTGAGAGCCAGATGCCAGGTATAACGGAAAAGCCATTTAAAATATTTGTTGTTGAGGATAGTGAGTGGTATAATAAGCTTCTCGTTTATACACTGTCTACAAATCCCGATTTTGAGGTGCGGAGCTTTACAATGGGACGTGACCTTCTTAATAACCTTCACGAAACCCCGGATATTGTCACCCTTGATTACCGGCTTCCCGATATGACAGGAATGGAGGTACTTACCCGTATAAAGCAGGAAAGTAATGATACACAGGTGATAATGATATCCGAACAGAAGGATATTAATACTGTTGTTGATCTTCTAAAACTGGGAGCTTATGACTATATAACAAAGTCGGACGATATAAGGGACAGGTTGCTTAACACTGTGAAAAACATACGTGACGGTATTGGCCTCAGGAGAGAAATATCAACCTTAAGGAAAGAAGTACAGCAAAAGTACCAGTTCAAACAGAGTATTCTGGGTGAAAGTGAGGCCATTAAGGCAGTTTATGAACGTATAACAAAGGCTCTGGCTACCAATATTACAGTAATTATTTCAGGAGAAACAGGTACAGGGAAGGAACTGGTAGCTAAAGCTATACATTATAATTCTGTCCATAGGGATAAACCTTTTGTGACAGTCAATGTTGCTGCTATACCATCGGAACTTGTTGAAAGTGAACTCTTCGGGCATGAAAAAGGTGCTTTTACCGGTGCATCATCCCGAAGAATTGGAAGATTTGAAGAAGCCGATGAAGGTACCATATTCCTGGACGAGATAGGGGAAATGGAGTTGAATATACAGGCCAAAGTACTGAGGACTCTTCAGGAGAAAGAGATCGTAAGGATCGGAAGTAACAAGCCTGTTAAGACCGATTGCAGGATCGTTGTGGCAACAAATAAGAACCTCAGGGAGGAAGTAAAGAAAGGCAACTTCCGTGAAGATCTCTATTACAGGCTGCTGGGGCTTCCGATAGAATTGCCGCCTTTGCGAGAAAGAGGAAACGATATACTTATACTGGCTAATTATTTTACTGATAATTTCTGCTCTGAAAACAATATTAAACCGAAAAAGCTCTCACCCTCTGCTCAGAAGAAATTGATGGGTTATGCATTCCCGGGAAATGTCAGGGAATTGAAATCGATTGTGGAACTCGCTGTAACACTGTCAGCAGTTGATGATATTGAACCTTCCGACATAATAATTAACAGCGATGACCCGCTTTCACTGGTAACAGATGATACAATGACCCTCAGGGAGTACCAGGAAAAGATCATTAAAGCTACCCTGAAAAAATTCAATAATGATATAAAGAAAACAGCTGCTAAACTCGATATCGGAGTCTCTTCAATATACAGGCTCCTTAAGGATGATAAGAAGCAATAATTTTATCCTGCAGTATTGGTCTGCCAAACCCGGTATTTTTTCTCAATATGAGAATTTTTTCTCAAAATGACTTATAATCTCTTTTTACCCTGATTGTATATAGCTTATTATCAGATATGTATATTCTCAGGTTGTAGCGGCACATATTTTGCCTTAAAACCAAGTTATTATGAAGGAATATAATTTTCTGACATAACGCATCTATTAACAACTGCAAAAATTGAAAAACAAAAACGTATAATTAACAAAGGAGAGGAAAAGAAATGCAAAATTTTGAAGATCCAAAAACAAAAAACGGAAATGGTGAAAAAGGTAAAGGCAATTTGATTGATGAAAATGCCAACCTTTGGAAGAAAGAAAAGAAGGCAAGGAAAGATGGCCTGGCAATGGGAGTGCTTGTTACAGCAATCATAAGTGTCGTTATCCTTATTGCCGGAGGAATATGGGTTAATTCCTATCTAAAGCATGAAAATTCAAAGAACATTGCCATGCTTGACGATCAGAAAACCCAATTTACCGAACAGCTCACAACACGCGATTCAGTTATTAACGAGTGGGTTCAGACTTTCGACCAGATCGAGAAAGATCTTGCAACCATAAAAGAAAAAGAGAAGATCATCAATACCGCTACCTCTGACAGGGAATTCTCAAAAGATAAAAAGCAGCAGGTGCTGAAGGATATTGAATATGTAAATACTCTTCTTGCAAAGAATAAAAAGAAAATAGCTTCTTTAAGTGCCCAGCTTAATAAATCGGGACTTACTATCAAGAGTCTTCAGACCAAGGTTGCTGAACTTGAAGCTTCTATGGCACAGCGCGAAACTGAGATTTCCGACATGAAAACTGCCCTTGCAGCCAAAGATTTCCAGATAAACCAGCTTAACGGTCAGGTGAGCGACATGAAGGTTGCCATGACCAATAAGGATGATACAATAAATTCTCAGACAAGACAAATGAATACAGCATTTGTTGTTACGGGTACTTATAAATCACTTAAGGAAAAAGGCGTTCTGAACAAGGAAGGCGGCTTCCTCGGAATAGGTCGTAAAGAAGAGCTTGTAAATGATTTCAGCGATACAACTTTTGCACAGATCGATATAACCCGGACCAAGACTATCCCGGTAAATTCGAAAGATGCAAAGCTGGTTACCGATCATCCGTCAAATTCATATGAAATGGTACGCGATAACAGCAACAAGATTGCTTATATCGAGATCAAAAATCCTGAAGAATTCTGGAAAGTAACAAAATATGCAGTAGTAGAGATTAAGAAATAGGTTGATTTGCTGACTGATATTCAGGGTTAAGTCATGTCAGGCAAAGTATCAGATCCCCGCCGGGAAACCGGGGGGATCTTTTATTTTACCGCCTTTTTCCTGTAATTGCATCTAACAATTGTAGGCTTTTTATCCTTACTCTCATTGGAAATCAGCAAATCTCCATTATCAAGAAATGTAATCCCCTCCGGCTGATTATACAGATCATCATCAAGCTTCTTCATGTATTCTATCTTTCCCTTAAGATCAAACACCATCAGAAGCTGTTCCATACCTGATAAAACGAAAAGCTTATTTGTTAAATGATTGATGGCTATATCAGAAATGCGGAATTCTATATCAGGTTCTTTTTTATCTTTCTTCTTGTGTTTATATGGTACATCAATATCATTCTCTTCAGCAAATTTTTTGATAGTCTTCATCTCAAATGTAAAAACAGGCACTTTGCCGGTCTCCATTGATCTGAGATCGAATCCATAAATCATTCTTTTTTTCTTACTTTCATCCTTATCTATATACTGATCCTTAGGACCCACCAGCAGCCTGTTGCCTTTACTGTCATAGCAAAGTCCTTCTATATTATAAGCGGGAACACCTGAACGGTAATACTTGCTCTCAGCAATCTCTGATCTGTAGTCGGTGACTTCAAAAAGAGCTCCGTCACTCCTCAGTACCCACAGTGAATTGCCTGCTTTTGTGATTCCTTCATAATCACCATTCTGGTAGAAAAGACTCTGGTCTGCCAGCCTGTCCTTTCCGATATCATAGAAATAGATTATTCCGTTCTCGTCCTGTATGCATGCTATGATATTGTTATCCAGGGATGTTATTCCTGAAATTTCATGAAGTGTATGGGGGAGTTCATATACCCTGTCAGGCTTTGACAGGTCATAATGTATCGGCGTCAGTTTATCGGACTTATCCTTGTCTTTAATGCTAAAGCTGATTAATAAGGCAATAAATACTGATAAAATAATGGAATAGAATCTCATATATGAAAGCCATTAAGGAAAGGGACATGCCTGGATCGTTACATTCATCTTTGTTTTTAATGTACCGGGAAGTCCATAATTATTACTTTTTATACAAAGGTATATAATTGTTGGAAATGATTTAATTCCTGAGCAGGGAGAGCCGGTATTGAATTATTTTGAAGATTCAGACTGGTATTAGCCAATCATTTGTATAACTTTGCCAGCCGATTTAATTTAGTTTTATTCGGTAAATACTATTTATCATGCCACTAAATATTTCAGATAATTTACCGGCGGTGAAAATTCTCGAAAATGAGAATATTTTCGTGATGAAGGAAACACGTGCGGTTCACCAGGATATCAGGCCGTTGCAGATACTTATCTTCAACCTGATGCCCACAAAGATCATTACAGAAACTCAGATTCTGAGGTTACTCTCTAACACTCCCCTGCAGGTTGAGATTACTCTGATCAATACCAGAATGCATCTTTCAAAAAACACACCAAAAGAGCACCTGGATGCTTTTTACCAGACTTTTAATGATATATCAGTACACAAATATGATGGTCTTATTATTACAGGGGCACCTATTGAACATCTGAAATTTGAAGAGGTCGATTACTGGGAAGAGATGGTGACTATTATGGACTGGGCAGAGAAGCATGTCACATCAACCATGTTTATTTGCTGGGCATCACAGGCGGGATTGTACCATCATTACGGAATACAGAAGTATATGATGAAGGAAAAGATGTTTGGGGTGTATAAACATAAGGTCTATAACAGGACAAATGTACTGTTACGTGGATTTGATGATGAATTCTATGCTCCTCACTCCCGGTATACTGAAGTGCGAAGACAGGAAATTGAAAAGATAAATGACCTTGATATACTGGCCGATTCGGAAGAGGCGGGTATCTACCTGGTTGCAACAAAGGATATGAAAAAGATCTTTGTAACCGGCCATTCCGAATATGATCCCCTGACACTTAAGGCTGAATATGAGAGGGATATAAACAAAGGACTCGATATTAGCATACCTGAAAACTATTTTCTGAACAATGATCCCTCCCTTGATCCGGTGGTTAAATGGAGAAGTCATGCCAACCTTCTTTTTTCAAATTGGCTGAACTATTGTGTTTATCAGGTCACTCCCTATATTCTCAATAATGGTCAGAAGCAGACGGGATAAAAATAATGATACCTTACTTTATTATTTTGCGGTGAATATTGTTTTAGCATTGACAAATTCCTTTATTCCTTGAATGGAAAGCTCGCGGCCATAACCGGAGTTTTTTGTTCCGCCGAAAGGAAGTCGCGGATCTGATTTTACAAGAGCATTGATAAACACTGCACCATCTGAAAATTCATGGGACAATTTCTCGGCCTGACTGATGTCCGAAGTAAAGAGCGATACTCCCAGCCCGAATTCTGAACTGTTAACAAGTTCTACTGCCTCATCTGTATTGTTAAATATTATTACCGGGGCAACGGGTCCAAACACCTCTTCTTCAAAAAGAGGCATACCGCGTTTAACGTTGGTGACCAGGGTGGGAGTATAGAAGGCATTTTTCCTTGTACCTCCGGTTATGATCTTTGCCCCGCTATCAACGGATCTGCTGACCTGTGCCTCAAGCGTTTCTGCCTGTTTCACACTTGCCAATGGTCCGATATCAGTATTGTCTTCCATCGGGTTCCCCTGTCTAAGCTTCTCTATCCCCTGCCTGAATAAACTGATAAATTCTTCAGCTATTGAGCTTTGGAGTACAAACCTTTTGGCTGCGATGCAACTCTGTCCTGCATTTTGCATTCGTGCCTTTATCCCAATATCAACAGCTTTTCCCACGTCAGCATCGTCAAGAACAACAAAGGCATTGCTTCCTCCCAGTTCAAGGACCGATTTTTTTATCCGGCTTCCGGCTCTTTCTGCAACCTTCTGCCCTGCCACAGTGCTTCCGGTCAATGAAATTGCCTTTACGGCAGGATGATCTATCAACCGGCTTACCTTACCCGAACCGGCAACCACATTGCTAAATACTGACTCTGGAAATCCGGCTTCCTTAAAAATATTCTCAATTTGTCGTGCACATCCCTGCACACTGGATGCATGTTTGAGTAGCACAGTATTTCCGGCCATGAGTGTGGGCACGGCGAACCGAAAGACCTGCCAGAACGGGAAGTTCCAGGGCATGATCCCCAGGATGGCACCCAGCGGCTCATAGCTTACATAACTAAGTTCAGCATCGGTCTTGATGATATCAGGTTTCAGGAAATCCTCACCATTATCGGCGTAATAGTCACATACCCAGGCACACTTTTCTATCTCTGCCATGGATTCATGCAGAGGCTTACCCATTTCCCGTGTTATTGATCCGGCATATCGTTTTGTATTACTGCGCAACAATCCGGCCACGTTTTTTAAAAGTGATCTTCTTAACACGAAACCTGATTTTTTCCATTCTGCAAAGGCTTCACCCGATCCGGCGATGATTTGTTCAATCTTGTCGTCAGTGTACTCCTCAAATTCTTCAATAAGAGAACCGTCCCAGGGATTAATACTTTTCAAAATCATGATAATTAAATATTTATTGTTATATTCAGAGACAAACCTGATACAGGAAATCCCTTCTTAATGTTTTTCATGTACATAAAATTAAAACAATATTGGCGTTATACTGTTTTCTGATTGTGACAATTTGCAACTTAAACTGAGAGAATAATAATAACTGATGGCAGTTCTGTTTGTCCATTACCTTTAAGGGATTTGCAAATATCTGTATCTTTACCTATTCGAATCACTGAGGATGAAAAATTTTAATACTGAAATTCGCCTGGCCCGTGAAATGAGTTTGCTTGATGCCACTCTCATAGGTGTGGGTGCCATGATCGGGGCTGGAATCTTTGTCCTGATTGGAATTGCGGCCGGAGTTGCAGGTCCCGGCCTGATAATAACTTTTCTGCTGAATGCGGTCATTGCCCTGCTGACCGCCATGTCTTATGCTGAGCTGGGATCATGCTATCACGATGCCGGCGGAGGGTACCTGTGGGTCAAGGAAGGTCTGCCAAAGTGGAACGGTTTTCTCTCCGGATGGATGAGCTGGTTTGCCCATGCAGTAGCCTGCAGTTTATATGCTCTTGGTTTCGGGGCTTATTTTGAGCATGTACTCGGAGAGTTTGCCATTGTAATGCCTCACTGGGGATTCTTATCCCCTCAGAAAATACTTGCTGCAGGAACAGCCATTCTCTTTGCATATGTCAATTTCAAGGGGGCTTCTGAGACAGGTAAGATCGGAAATCTCGTTACAATAACCAAGATTATCATCTTATTGATTTTTATTGGTTTCGGGTTAGAACTGATTCTCAGAAAAGGTGACTGGCAAACTACCTTCAGCCCGTTTTTACCCAATGGCTTTGGTGGTGTCTTTAAGTCAATGGGACTTACATTCATCGCATTCCAGGGGTTTGAGGTAATAGCGCAGAGTTCCGAGGAGATAAAGAACCCGAGAAAAAATATTCCAAGAGCCGTGTTCCTGTCGCTGATCATTGTGGTTCCTATCTACATTTTGGTGGCAATAACAGCTATTGGGACGGTAAAACCCGACGGGATGACCCCCTGGGCATACCTGGCCGAGAAAAAAGAGATCGCCCTTGTTGATGTTGCAAGAAATTTCTTTAGAGGAGGAGGTATAATGCTACTTATTGGTGGTTTGATATCGACTATCTCCGCTCTTAATGCTACTATTTTTTCTTCTTCCAGGGTAGCATTTGCCATGGGACGCGATCGTAATTTCCCCACATTCTTCAGTAAAGTGCATCCGAAGAACTTCACACCTCACTGGTCAATAATGGTCTCACTGGTGATAATAGTGCTTATGGCAGTATCCCTTCCCATTGAGGATGTGGCAAGTGCAGCTGATATAATGTTTCTTTTGCTGTTCCTTCAGGTCAACCTTGCAATGATACGGCTTCGGAAGAAAAGAAAAGACCTTGACCGGGGATTTAAAGTACCCTTATTTCCCTATCTGTCTATTGCAGGGATCCTTCTTCTCCTCTTCCTGGCCATCTATATGTTCAAATACAGTATACTCGCCTGGGTTGTTACATTGATATGGAGTAGCATGGGGTTACTGGTATACAGGTTCTATGCATCCAGGAGAGAGATCGAACATATCAGGAAGGTACATACGCTCGAACAGATCTCCAAGAAAGAATATACCATCCTTGTCTATTTATCCGATAAAAGCAAGCTGTCAAGTATTTCACAGGTGGCATTCGCCATAGCCAAAAAGCACAGTGCGCGCCTTGTTTTTCTTTATATTGTGGAATTATCTGAAGGAGAAAAGCTTAAAGGGGGTATACAAAAAACGGATAAAGCAGATGAACTTATGCAGGAAGCACAAAACCTGGCTGAGGAATCGGGTATCCGTTCAAAATCAATAATAAAGATATCTCACCGTATATCAAGAGGTATTTATGATACATATGTCGAAGAGAACTGTAATTTCATAATCATGGACAGGGATAAAAGGAGCAACTTCTTTGAACGTTATTTTTCTTCTGTCATTGATTCTGTCCTTCAGAAATCCACTACCGAGGTAGCTATACTGCATGGAAGGTTAAAGCCTGGGAAGATACAGAATATCCTTATTCCATACAGCAGTGATATTCATACACAGCTTGCCGCTGAGATCATGCCGGCACTTAAGGACTATTTCGAAGCAGATATAAAATTCGGCATTGTATTTAATCCCGATACTTCACTGGAAGAACAGCAGAAAAAGATAGACCAGGTAACTGCAGTTCTTTCGGACAATGATATGGACGCTAAGATTGAGACAGCTGTTGATGCTGATATTCTACAGGGTATAATTAAATTATCGCTGAACAGTGACCTGATGGTGATGGGTGGAAAAACAGGCGATTTTATAGAGTTGCTTTTCGCCAAATCTATTGTCAGGGAAATAACGGAGCAGGTTGACTGTCCTGTTCTTTGGATTAAGGAATACGAGGAGAGAGAATCCTTCTTTTTATCATTATTTAAATCACAAAAAAATTAGCGGAGGCAAGATATGGAAACAAGAGTTCAGGATCAGTTTACCGGATTAGCAGATAATATTATTTCTTATCTGCCCAGTTTCCTGGCAGGGATCGTGCTCGTGCTTATTGGCTGGATCCTTGGCTGGGTAATCAAAAGGATTCTTATACAGATATCAATACTTCTCAGGGTCGACCGCTTCTTAAGAAGGTCGAAGTGGCAGTCTGATTTTTCAAAGGCAGATGTCAGATACGGGCTTTATAACCTGATTGGGAATATCGGGTTTGCGCTTGTATTCTTGTTGTTCTTTGATAATGCCCTTGTCGCCTGGAAGCTGACCATGTTATCAGATCTTCTCAGTAAGGGCATACTGTTTCTTCCGAAGATGATTATAGCTGTGGCTATATTCGGCCTGGGATGGCTGCTGGCTTTCTGGACTCAAAAGTCGATTTTAAAATCACTTCACAGGGAAGGAGTACCGAGGGCATCGCTTTTAGCCAAATTCTTTAAGATTATGATCCTTATATTTTTCTCAGCTATTGCACTTGTTGAACTTGATGTGGCACGCCAAATTGTAATAATAGGATTCTCAACAATATTCATAACCATAAGTGCCCTGTTAATAGTTATAACAGCTATTGGAGGAAAGAGCTTCACAGATAAGATAAGCGATTCATTCAGGGATCACCAGAAATAACATTTAACATATTTTTAACTCGCTATATTTTCATTTTTCCTTCGTGGTATTATAATTTTCGTGATTTTTCTTTTTAAGCATAATTTTTAAAGGATTATTTCTTATGGACATTGTCATTGAAAATCTCACGAAAAAGTATGGTAGCCAGAAGGCAGTAGACAATATCTCTTTAAAGGTGGCAACAGGAGAAATACTTGGTTTTCTGGGGCCTAACGGTGCCGGCAAGACCACCACCATGAAGATCATCACCAACTACATTGCTCCGGATGAGGGTAAGGTATTTGTAGGTGGTAAGCTGGTAACTGAGAACTCGCTGGAGATTAAGAAACATATTGGTTACCTGTCAGAAAGCAATCCTCTCTACGAGGACATGCCAGTTATCGATTTCCTTTCATTCTGTGCCAGAGTACAGGGTATCGGGAAATCGCGTATTCCTTCGAGGGTGGCTGAAATGATAAAGATAACCGGGCTTAACAGGGAAAAGCATAAGAAAATAAATGAATTGTCGAAGGGATATCAGCAAAGGGTAGGTCTTGCCCAGGCAATGATTCATAATCCTGATATACTCATTCTCGATGAACCTACATCAGGGCTTGATCCTAACCAGATTGCTGAAATACGTAAGCTGATACGTGAACTTGGTCGTGAAAAAACAGTTATCCTGAGTACTCATATTCTTCCCGAGGTGGAGGCCACATGTGACAGGATATTCATTATTAATAAAGGAAAGATAGTAGCTGATGGTACAGCGGAAACGCTCAGGAAACAGGCCCGCGGCGCTGACATTCTCAGGGTTAAGATTGAAGATGGTAACACAGATAATATTTATAAAGCACTCAGTTCACTCAGTGAAGTCTCCATGGTTGAATTTGCAGACAGAAAACTTAATAAGTTCGATATTCATTGCAGTACACAGGAGGTAAGACGAGATATATTCCGCCTCTGTGTAAACAATAAATGGGTACTTACCGAAATGACCCCGTTCGAGGTAAAACTTGAAGACATATTCAGAGACTTAACAATTAATTAAATGTACGAATGAAATCCGCTTATCCAGGCAGATCGCAGCTATGCAGCCAGTTGCCGGCTTATGGGTTTCGCGTAACCTTATGATAAAAATTTTTACACATGAAAACAATCTGGATAATTACCAGCAGAGAATTAAATTCATTTTTTGATTCGCTGATAGCCTTTGTAATGCTTGTTCTCTTTCTGGGCTTCAGCGGATTCTTTACCTGGATATCAGGTGCCGATATTTTTATAGTGGGGCAGGCCAGTCTGAAGACTTTTTTTTCAATTGCCTACTGGACATTGTTCTTTTTTACTCCTGCTTTGACAATGCGGTTGATTTCTGAAGAAAAAAAGACAGGGACTATCGAAATGCTCCTGACTAAAGCTGTTACTGACCGCCAGGTTATCCTTGGCAAGTATATCGCAACGTTGTTGCTGATAATAATTGCTCTTGCATTCACATTACCTTACGTGATTACTATCTCACAACTTGGTAACTTGGATGTCGGAGGCACTGTTTGCGGATACCTTGCGTTGATTCTTATGAGTGCGGCTTATGCCAGTATAGGCATGTTTGCCAGCAGCATAACCAGTAACCAGATAGTTGCTTTCCTTACAGCACTTTTTATCGGGTTATTCTTTCATATCATTTTTGAAGTTATGGCAGGAAGCATGACCGGATTTGTAGGCGGTATAGTCAACTCATTAAGCCTGAGTACCCATTTTGAGAGCCTGTCAAGAGGAGTGGTCGATTCCAGAGACCTGGTTTATTTCGGTTCAATAATTTTTATGGGATTGTTCCTTTCGGAAGTTTCTCTTTCAAGGAGAAATGCGTACAGCAAATAATTATCACTCAGGACATGAATTAAAAAGTATATAGGATGAAATCATTTAAAATATCTTCAACAATAATCCTGGTATCGGTCATAGTGATCATAGTAAATATCCTTGCAGAGAGCTACAGTTTCAGGGTTGACCTGACGGAAGGTAAGGAATATACACTTAGCAAAGCCACCAGGGATATACTTAAGAATCTTGATAAGCCGGTAACAGTAACGGCATATTTTTCAAAGGACCTGCCTCCCAGCATCAGCAGTGTTGCAGATAATCTGAAAGATATGCTTACAGAATATGGCAGGCGGTCCGGCGGTCTGGTAGTATATAAATTTGTGAATCCCAATGAAAACCAGCAGTTTGAGAAAGAAGCAGTGCAAAACGGGGTTCAACCTGTGATGATTAATGTCAGGGAGAAAGACCAGGTGAAGCAGCAAAAGGCATATATGGGAGCAGTGGTATCATTAGGTGAGGAGAAAGAGAAGATACCTTTCATGCAGCCTGGCTCAGCAATGGAATATGCTCTCTCAACTGCTATTAAGAAGCTGTCTGTAGTCAACAAGCCATCTATAGCGATCATCCAGGGTCACGGTGAACCGGAAATAAATGAAATAGCCCGTGTTTATACCGAGTTACGGGTACTTTATGATGTTGAGCCTCTGACACTGACCGATACATCAACAATCCCTGATAAATTCAAAACCATAGCTATTATACGGCCTGAAGATACTATACCGGCACCTCAACTGGCTATCCTTGATAAATTTCTTGCAAGAGGGGGGAATCTCTTCCTGGCACTTAATCGTGTCAAAGGTAATTTTCAGAACGCTACGGGTACTGCATTCAGTAATGGTATGGAAGGCTGGTTAAAAAAGAAAGGCATAACAATATCAGATAGCTTTATCATCGATGCGAATTGCGGGGTTGTAGGATTGCAGCAACAGCAGGGTGGTTTTACAATGACCACACAGGTGCAATTCCCTTATCTGCCGGTAATTCATAAGTTTGCAGATAACCCGGTCACAAAAGGTCTTGAATCAGTGAGCCTTCAGTTTGCCAGCCCGATCACATTCTCCGGGGACTCACTTGTTAAATTCATACCTCTTGCTTTTACATCTGACAAATCGGGGACCCTTAAGACTCCGCTTTATTTCGATATTCAGAAGCAATGGCAGACGTCAGACTTTCCTGAGTCCGGTCTGGTCGTTGCGGGAATCCTGGAGGGTAAACTCTCCGGACAAACTGACTCAAAGATGATCATAATATCAGATGGTGATTTTGCCCTGGGAGGGATTAACAGTAGCAGTCAGCTGCCTCCAGATAATATTAACCTGCTGGTAAACTCAATTGACTGGCTTTCGGATGATACCGGACTGATAGATTTGAGAACCAAGGGAATTACATCGAGACCCATAAAAAAGCTTAATGACGGAGCCAAAACATTGCTTAAATGGTTTAACTTCCTGGTACCCATAATCCTGGTGATCATTTACGGACTTATAAGAATGCAGGTAAACCGTAATAAACGCATAAAAAGAATGGAGGTGGATTATGACTAAGAGGTTTGACAACAAAAGACTTTTGTTCATTCTGGCCGGACTGGCAGTTATTCTGCTATTGACATTCCTAATAAACAAGCCAAAGGAACATGGCACCCTCAGGGAAAAGATGGCGGATTTCGATACTTCATCAGTTGAGAAAATTATTATTCATCCAAAAGCAGGTAAAGGGGAACCGTTTGAACTGGAAAGGAAAGATAACAGATGGTATGTGAAACAGGGTGATGTTATTTCTCCGTCTGTGAACGGGGAAGTTGATAATATGATGGGAGAGGTTCTTGGGATCAGACCTCAGAGTCTTGCTTCTGTGAGCAAAACAAGATGGAAGGATTTCGGTCTGACCGACAGCCTTGCCTCCCGTGTGGAATTTTTTGATAAAAGAGGAAAAGTACTCTCTGATATTATGTTTGGTAAAATGAATTACAGCCAGGCCGGTAATTCGCAGTATGCAGGTTATGGCGGTAATAACCTGCATGTGACCTCATATGTAAGGCTCCATAATGAAAAGGACATTTATGCAGTTGATGGTTTTGTTTCTTTTACCTTTAATACAGGTTTTGATGACTGGCGAGACAAGACACTGATAATAACCAAAACAAAGGATCTCACCGGTATAACTTTCTCTTATCCGGCAGACAGCAGTTTTATGCTTGTGAAAAATGGTAATAACTGGACAATAAACGGTCAAAAAGCCGATTCTTCCAAAGTGGCAGGATATATTAACTCACTCGCAGTGATGAATGGAGGTAAGATAGCTGATAAATACATTGCTGAATCAGAGCCTGTTTACAAAATGAATGTTACAGGTAACAACGGGCTGGATATAAATCTGGATTGCTATACAGGCAAAAAGCCGGATGAATATATATTGCATTCAAGTATTAATCCGGATCTGTATTTTTCAGCAAAATGGGAAAATTTACCCGGGAGACTTTTCAGGACCTCTTCATATTTTCTTATGCCTCCGGCAGTCAGGAAAAGATAATATATGGTTGAAAGGACTGTGATTGTTTTCAGGATTTAAGCTCATTCAAAGGCAGTGAAAACATAAATTCACTGCCTTTCTTTTCTTCGCTTTCCACCCATATCCTTCCATTTAGTTTTTCTATGAACTCTCTGCAAAGTTTGAGCCCTATGCTGGTCCCCTGTTCATTTTCAGTTCCAGGTGCAGAGTATTTAGTTTCCAGGCGAAACAGCTTGTCAATATTATCCTTTGGTATACCTACACCGTTGTCTTTTACTTTTACGATAACCTGTCTGTCATTTACAACAGAGCTGACCAGTATCACCCCTTTTCTGTAGGAAAACTTGATAGCATTGCTGAGCAGGTTGCGAAGGATGGTCCGTATCATATTTTTATCTGTGACAACGTAAATACTGTCATTTACCTCCGAATTGATTTTGATATCCTTATTAGCTGAAACCTGTGAGAGGGTTGATATGCTTTCATTAATGAGTTCTTTCAGATCGGTTATTTCAGGATTGATTTTCAGCAGACCGGTTTGTGATCTTGACCAGTCAAGCAGATTCTCCAGAATGGCAAATCCGTTTTTGGCCGAGTCGTTTATTATCTGTGCCAGGGTAACGACATTATCTGTGTCAAGATTCCCGGCGTTGTCTAACAAAAGTTCAGAGGAACCTATCAGGCTGGTAAAGGGATTCTTCAGGTCGTGAGCAATAATATTGAAAAACTTGTCCTTTGTGGCATTAAGTTCACGCAGTTTTACCTCACTCTCTTTCAGGGCTTCGTCTATCAATATCCTCTCAGTAAGCTCCTTGAAAAGGCGTGAATTTGCTTCTTCCAGGGCCCTGGTACGGTCGGTAACAATATTCTCAAGTTCCCTGTTAAATTCTTTCAGTTTCTCTTCGGTATTTTTCCGTTCAGTTATCTCGACGTCGAGCACCGTGTTTAGTTCTGTAAGCTCTTTGGTTCTCTCCCTGACTCGTATTTCAAGATCGTCATAAGCCTTTTTCAATGCTTCATCAGACTCCCTTCTCTTAACATCGATGGCATTAACAGATCTGGCTGAAAGCCAAATAAAGAACACAAAGAAAGTGGAATATATAAGTACTACCAGGACAACACCTACTTCCGATTCAAAGATCTCCATCCTTTCGCCTTTTATCCTCAGCCATCCGATTATTACCAGCAGGACGAGCAAGCCGGGGATTAGTTTTCTTGCCATAATACCTCCCATATTCTGTGTGGTAAAAACTCTCATAAGCCACGTTTTCGGTCTTATGAGCAGTATCACCAGCCCCATGAGACAAAATGAAATGCCTGATATAAGGGAAACAGGTATGTCAGGTGATGATGAAAAGGAATAGACATTAAGCACATAACTTGCCGGCACATAATAACTTGCCAGCAATACCGGTAATATTAATATATGAACCCAATCGTTCAGCCCTTTTTTCCCTGCCAGCATCATGTTCATAATGATTCCGAAAAAAACAAAAATAACTGCAGAGGGGAGAGACATCCTGCTACCATCTGACAGGAAATGTAAAGGCCACCTTGTCTCTTCAATTGATTTTTCCAATCCGGGAAAATAACTTATTGCAGTCGCAATACCTGTTGCTATTATAACAGCAGGAAAAATTACAGTCAGTGGCCTTTTACCCTTAAAATTCACCTGAAGCTGAATTAGTGCAAGTGAAAGAGCAAGTAGCATAAAGGAGACAGCAGTTATAGCCTGCATAGGCTTCCATGAAGATAAAAAACTCTTCAATACCGTGATGTCAAATATCCATCCCAGTATATTCAACAAACTCATAATGATGACCGCCAGTATTGAGATCCATACTGTGATAACAGATCCTTCTGAAAGTCCTGGCGAAACCAACCGGGGATCAATATTTCTGTTATGATTGTCAGATGTCATTTACCCGGAAGTTTAGTAAATAGATTTTTGTTTAACATACCACACCATCCTGTTATCACAAATAGTGGTAAATGGTTTAGCCGGTTGCACATATAGATTAAACAGTATTTTACCTTTTAGCTATTGTTTTATAAAATTAATTGATTTTATCAGAATCTGCTTTTAAATTAAGATAAATTTAACTTACAGATATATTACATTTAACTGGCTGTGTAACATTAATTGCTATAATGATGTTTTCTTTGTATATTAAATGTCAAATTTTTTTGTTTAAATATTATAACCCTGGTCGTTATGAAAGTATTACTGGTTGAAGACGATCCTAAGATTTCCTCCTTTGTTAAGATAGGCCTGGAAAGTAATGATTGCCAGGTTGATATAGCTTTCGATGGAATAATTGGAGAAAAACTTGCCTTATCCAAGAAGCATGATATCATTGTTCTTGATGTAGTTGTTCCGGGTATCTCAGGTTTTGAATTGTGCAGGAAAATAAGGGATAGGGGAATTCAAACCCCGGTAATGATGCTTACCTCACTTGATACCCTGGATGACAAACTTACAGGCTTTGATTCCGGTGCAGATGATTATCTTGTGAAGCCATTCAGCTTCCAGGAACTATATGCGAGGCTTAAGGCACTTAACAGGAGAAAAGTCGATAGTGATGTGAGTCCCGTGCTTAAATGTGTGGATCTGGAACTTGATACAAACACCAGGAAAGTATTCCGCAGCGAAAAAGAGATTAATCTTACAGCCACAGAATACAAGATACTGGAACTTCTGCTGGGTAATAAGGATAAAGTATTCGAGAGAGTGGTTATTGCTGAAAAAATCTGGGGCTTTTCCTTTAATTCCGGTACAAACGTTATAGATGTTCATATAAACTCCCTGAGGAAGAAAATAGACAGGAATTTCTCTCCAAAGCTGATACATACCCGGAAAGGATTTGGCTATGTACTTAGTGAAGCGCCACAGGAATAATTTTCTGCTGATCAATCCTGAATAAACAAAACCTCCTGCATTTTTCAAACCTCCCTGAATTGCCTAATACAGGCATCTATTCTTAATGAAATCTTAATCCAACATTAATGAGGGTTTAATTTAAAATTGCCCTGTTGATCCTAATTTTATAAAGTTAAAATATATTGAAATAATCTTACAGGTTAAGATACTGAAAAGGAATACTGAAAGGAGTTATAATGAATTTCGAATTACCGGAATTACCATATGCGTTGGATGATCTTGAACCATATTTATCAGGAAAAACAATAGAACTTCACCACCTGAAGCATCATAAGTATTATCTAAATCGTTTAAACAGCCTTATAGCAGGTACAAATTTTGAAAACAAAGACCTCGAGACAATCATAAAAATAGCTGATGGCGCAATATTCAATTTTGCGGCACAAACGTGGAATCATACTTTTTATTTTGATGCATTAACTCCTGAAGCAATTGTCCTGACCGATAATTCATTAAAAGAAGCTATCATTGAGAATTTCGGATCAGTAAAATTTCTCAGGACATTATTTATAAAAACTGCATTATCTCTCTTTGGCGCAGGATGGGTTTGGCTGGTGCTTAACTCAAGAGGAGGAGTGGAGATTGTAAGGGAAAACAATGCAGGCAACCCATTAAGAAGAGGTATGTTCCCACTGCTTGCATGCGACCTGTGGGAACATGCTTATTACCTCGATTACCATAACAGAATTGAAGAATATCTTGATGCCTTCTGGAAACTGGTTAACTGGAGGTCTGTGGCAGGCCGGTATTCAGAAGCAATTAAATCATTTAATACTTATCATATAAATCAATGAGCATTATCAAACTCTCATATGTCATCAACATAAAAATGTTGATTTATTATTAAACCAAAAATTTAAATATTTCAGAAAAGATGGGAACAACAACAAAAAAAACAAAAAGGACAGTGAATAAAAACGTATCACAGTCAAGATCCGCAAAAGAAGTAAAAACTATTACCAGGGAAGATATCCGCAAAAGAGCGTATGAAATATATCTTGAAAATCTCGATAGTTATAACGATCCCCTGGAGGACTGGTACAATGCTGAAAGAGAGTTACGTGAAACCGGAGAGTAAGGCTCAGTCAACTGGTTAAAGTCAGTGCTGTAACCCTGATATTTATAATTGGTGAAATATAACTGCCAGAATGATATTTTTTATGGCAAAAACATTCCTTTATATAAAGAACTCAAAAATAAAAATAGATATAAAAGGCTGATGAGAACTCTGCAAAAAGCAATATTCCTGACCTTTTTCCTGTGGCTGGCTGCGGTGGGACTTTCCTTTGCACAGGTAAAGGTATGGTCTGTGGATGATTGCATACAATATGCCCTGGAGAAAAACATACAGGTACAGAAAGCCAAAGTGAGCAATGATATTAACAGCATCAATCTTCAATATGCCAGATCGTCCCGGTATCCGTCTGTCAGCGGATCGGTACGGCAGAACTTTGACTGGAGTAACAAGTTAAATACAACAACAGGATCTACTGTTTTCCGCGAAGGAGATGGAACCAATCTCTCGGTAAGTTCAGGCATGACTGTTTACAATGCGGGTAAAGTACGAAACAGTGTTAAAAGAGCTGAAACAGAAAATGAAGCAGACAAGTATAACACTGAAGTAATTAAAGAATCTGTGAGCCTTAATGTTCTCAACGCCTATCTTCAGGTTCTTTACGCAGAAGAACAGGTTAAGAACAGCGAGGATCAGATATCATCACTTCAGGACCAGCTTACACGTGCTGAGGAAAGGCTTAAGCTGGGAGCTATAGCAAAATCCGACTATTTGCAGGTTAAGTCTCAGCTGGCTACGGAGAAGCAGACTCTTGCATCTTCGGAAAGCCAGCTGGCAATTAACAGGATAACACTTATGCAGTTGATGGAACTGCCCGTAAGTGATGATTTTACGATCGAGCATCCGAATCTTGACAGCCTGATAAACCAGAGACTTTTACCAGATCCAAAGGAGGTTTACCAGATAGCCCTGGGAATAAAGCCTGAAGTCAAAAATGCAGAACTTAACAAAAAAAGCGCAGATTTGGCTGTCAGCATAGCAAAAGCAGGCTATTTCCCGGACATTACCCTGAATGCAGGTGTGTCGACTTTGTATTCATCGAACCAGACTGGATCATCATTCGGTTATCAGATAAACAATAATATTAGTCCGTCAGTGGGGCTAACAGCATCAATACCTGTTTCCCTTAACCGGCAGGTAAGGACAAACGTGGATATTGCAAGAAAAAATACTGAAAATGCCAGCCTTGACGAACTTAACACAAAAGATGTGTTAAGAAAGGCGATCGAGCAGGCCTGCCAGAACGTGATTTCGGCCCAGACAGAATATGATGCCAGCCTGCAGGCGTATAATGCCGTTAAGGAATCCTATGATGTTGCAAACGAAAAATATGCCCAGGGACTGATGAGCTCTGTGGATTTCCTGATCCAGAAGACCAGTTATATCTCTGCCGAAAGCACATTACTCCAGTCAAAATACAGGCTTATTTTCAGCTATAAGGTACTTGACTTTTACTCAGGGCAAAGCCTGTCATTTAAAAACGTAAAATAATATTCTAATAAATAACAGTATAATGAAAACCGGCAGAAAGATCACATTAACAGTATTTGCAGCTTCGGCAGCAACAGTGTTACTTGTGATGAGTTCCTGTAACAGGAACAATAATGGATATACCCTGGAGACAGCAACAGCCAAAACGGGTTCAATAGTAAATACAATTACTGCAACCGGCACAATTGAAGCTGACACTACTGTGCTTATTGGTACACAGGTATCGGGTATTATCCGTAAGATATATGTGGATTTTAACTCGGTCGTTAAAAAGGGGGAGTTACTCGCTGTCCTCGATACTACTCCGCTACAGACAGCTGTACGTCAGGCTCAGGCCAACCTCGACCAGGCAAGAGCTGAAGTGGAATACCAGAAGGCTACATTTGCAAGGTACCAGGCCCTGCTCCAAAAGAATCTGATAGCACAGGCCGACTTCGACCAGGTGAAATATAATTATGCAACGGCAAGAGCAAATCTGAAAACTGCAAGTGCAGGATATGACAAGGCACTTGTCAACCTGAGCTATGCGACCATTGTATCCCCTATAAGTGGTGTTATCCTGAACAGAGCTGTCAACCAGGGCCAGACGGTAGCAGCCAGTTTCAACACTCCGAACATGTTTACTATAGCCAATGACCTGACCCAGATGCATGTCGAGGCGGATGTTGATGAAGCTGATATCGGGCAGGTCCGGCAGGGGCAGCCTGTTGATTTTACAGTCGATGCCTATCCGGATGAAGTATTCAAGGGTGATGTCAGACAGGTCAGACTTCAGCCAACCGTTACATCAAACGTGGTAACATATACTGTAATTGTTAATGCTCCGAATCCTGAAAAGAAATTAATGCCTGGGATGACAGCTAACATAACTGTACTGGTACAGAAGGTTGACAGCGTGTTGGTGGTACCGGGACAGGCATTACGTTTTACTCCCGATGCCGCCTTTATGGCTGAGTATATGAAACAGAATTCTCAGGGCAGGAGTGAAGGAGCTGAAGGTATGCAGCGTGGTCAAAGGCAGCAGGAGGCTCAGACCACAGAAGGTGCGGGAATGTTTGAAGGCAATACAGGCAATGAGCACAGACCGGTAAGGGTATGGATCAAATCAGGAGACTCATTACATCCTCAAAGAGTGACCATAGGTGCTTCCGATCCTGTTAACACTGAAATTACATCAGGACTCAAAAAAGGAGATGTTGTGGTCTTGTCCATGATTCCGGCAGAAGATACAAATCCTTCACAGAGAGGAAACGGTACATCCAGCCCATTCATGCCACGTAGGCCAAGAAGAACAAGAACAACAAGAACAAGCAGGTGATAAGAAATGAGCCGGTTATTATGAAGAAACTTATTCAGATAATACAGTTGAAAAAGGATTACCATGTTGGTGAAGTCACCGTTCACGCTCTGAGGGGTATAGATATGGCTGTAGAGGAAGGAGAATTTGTAGCAATAATGGGAGCCAGCGGTTCGGGAAAGTCAACAATGCTTAATATTATAGGTTGTCTCGACAAGCCCTCTGAAGGTGATTATATCCTCGACGATACAAATATATCTGCCCTGAGCAAAAACCAGCTGGCTGCTCTCAGGAACAAGAAACTTGGATTCGTATTCCAGAATTATAACCTGTTGCCAAGAACCACTGCCCTTGAGAATGTTGAGTTACCGCTTCTGTATAATAAAGCTGTAAAGGCAAAAGAAAGAAGAGAGAGATCGCTTGCAGCACTGGAATCTGTCGGTTTGTTAGACCGCCTCGATCACAAACCGAACCAACTGTCCGGTGGTCAGCAGCAGAGAGTAGCTATTGCCCGGTCTCTTGTAAATGACCCTGTTGTGATACTTGCTGACGAGGCAACCGGGAACCTCGATACCAGAACCTCGTATGAGATCATGGCTCTATTCCAGGAGCTCAATAACAAGGGAAAAACAATAGTATTTGTAACACATGAGGCTGATATTGCAAGGTGCGCCACCCGTAATATTATTTTCAGGGATGGAATGATACTGAGGGAAAGTCTTGTTTCGAACAGATTGAATGCCAGGGAAATGCTTGCTAGCATTCCACCTGATGATGACTAGTTAAAATATTGGAAATGAGTATAAAGAATCTATTCAAAATAGCTCTCAATGCCTTAATGAGAAACAAGTTCAGGGCCTTTCTTACAATGCTCGGCATCATAATAGGTGTGGCTTCTGTCATAGCCATGCTCGGTATAGGTGAAGGCTCAAAGGTCAGTATACAGCAACAGATCTCAGGTATGGGACTGAACCTGGTAACAGTTATACCGGGTTCCCAGGAGAGAGGAGGAGTGCAGTTCGGTATGTCCACCATGCAAAGCCTGAAAGAATCGGATGTAAAGGCTATACTTAATGAGTGTCCCGCTGTGCTGGCTGCCACACCGGAAGTAAGAGGCAGTGGTCAGGCAGTCTACGGTGGTAAGAACTGGCCTACAACAATATATGGTGAAAATGACAGCTATCTCAAGATAAGGGAGAGGAGTGTAAGCTCAGGTCGGATGTTCACAGAACGGGAAATATCTTCCGCATCGAAAGTATGCTTGCTTGGAAAAACGGTTGTGACAAACCTTTTTGGACCGGGAGCCAATCCCATAGGGCAGGTCATCCGGTTTAAAAAGATACCGTTCCTGGTTATTGGCGAACTGGCACCGAAAGGACTTAACACTTTCGGGCGGGATGAAGATGATCTGATAATTGCACCTTATACAACTGTGCAGAAACGTATACTGGCTATTCCATATATACAGGCGATTTATACATCGGCAGTCAATTCAAAGGCGACTGACCTTGCTTCAGATCAAATAGAGGCGACTCTTCGAAGGCAACACAAGATCAAGGCTTCAGGACAGGACGATTTCAGGATACGGAGCCAGGCTGAACTGTTATCAACATTCAGTTCTGTGAGCAATATCCTTACCGTCCTGCTCGGAGCTATTGCAGGTATATCATTGCTCGTTGGTGGTATCGGCATCATGAATATCATGTATGTGTCTGTAACAGAAAGAACCAGGGAAATTGGCCTGAGGATGGCAATCGGAGGCAAGGGATTCGATATTTTGCTTCAGTTTCTCGCTGAATCAATACTGATCAGTATAACAGGCGGTTTATTGGGCATACTTCTTGGTGTCGTGGCTTCAAAAATTATTGGTTCTGCAATGTCTTGGCCTATTGTGATACTGCCAAGCTCAGAACTGTTATCTTTTGTAGTATGTTCGGTCATAGGAATATTCTTCGGATGGTACCCGGCAAAGAAAGCTTCAAACCTTGATCCTATAGACGCCCTGCGCTATGAATGATCTGTCACAGATGCCCTTAACATTTATTATATGTCAAATCTGAACTGGATTCTAATACCGGTAGTTGATACATTGGGCAGGTTAGTATAGGTGAACCTCCTTATAAGATCCACGCGGAATATCCTGAATAGATTTGAGACACCAACGCTGGCTTCAATATATGGTTTTTTCTCCAGGGTATAGGTCAGTGGAATTCCGTCACCTCCTACCGGAAATTTGAAGAGGTCATTATGATAATCAGGGTTGTTATTAGTATCAAGTCCCCCGTACAGGACTTTCAGGGTAGCCACTTCACGCAGCTTCAGTTTTTTCAAAAGAGGTACCTTGTTAAGAATAAATCCGTTGAAGCTGTAATCTACATTAAGTGCAACATATTTGTCACTTACAAATTCGAGAAAATTCATCAGGTTATATGAGTCTTTCTGATAGGAATATGTCTGGTTTGCCCTGTGGATAAAAAGCAGTGGATAGGGCACCCTGCCAAAGATTCTTCCTGCTTCCAGCGAAACATCAGTATATCCTATTACCGAAAAATAATACCTTCTGCTGATGTTAAGCTGCAGTCTAAGGTAATTATAATCATTGTCTATACTTTTAAATCCTCCAGCTGCCTTCAGTTGAATTGTCGGGTATTTACTCGGGAAAGGATACCTGTATAACTTACCCTGGTAAAATGATTCATTCTTAGCATATCTGAGTCCCAGTGATACTTCCGAAATATTAATATTGTTAATGCTGTTTGTCCCGGCCAGATAATCCTCGTTGTTGAAAAAGAGATTGCCATAGGCAGATTGCTCTGTGAAATTATAACCCAGGGTATATGAAAAGTGATTTTCAAATTCATTGAGAAATTCCGTTCTGAAGGTCCTGTTCAGAAAGAACTTATCATTTACGCCCCTCTTGAAAGACATAAAGACATTATCACCCTGTGTAAACTGGAATTCCTGGCCCGGTATCCTGGTGTCGGTCATGTAGCTTAACTTTAGCGATTTAACCGGGAACTGGTAGATTGTCCTGGGAGTGAACGAGTAGGTTATCCCGGCTCCGTATTTGAATCTTTTATCCCTGGAGCCATAGGCAAGATAACCATCGATTGTTAATTTTTTGCTGAAAGCGGGAGTAGTTCTTCCTCCTATCTTGAACCTTGAACCCTCAACAGAATTAAAACTGTAGAAACTGTCGTCCGGTCCCAGTTCGATCTTCCCCAGATTTAGAAAATCGGTGGTAAGAAGCATAACCACATTCATTTCTCTACGGAAAGCCGGAACCCTGTTAAGAGAATCGACTATAAAATATATTCCTTTTTCTGTTTTTGTAAGCGGAACGGGCCGGTTGGCCGCCAGATAAATGGAATTAGCCGAAGTCGGATCTGTATTGTCCACCTTCTCAGGACCTTTGAATACCTTATTATCGATTGGTTCGTCAATCCTGTAATTATCATATACCAGAGTCCTCTGGCCATACAAGCCAAGAGTACTCTTCATGATGCCGAAATCTATCGCTATCTCTTCTTGTGACAGAAGCCAACCATATTCACCGTGTTTACTGAAGTCCTGGGTTACGGAAATACTCTGAACCCAGTCGATATTGGTATTCTTGTTGATCCCAATGTCAATTTTTCTGACCGCATAGCTTGTATCAAGAGTAATATACAGGTAACCGTGGAATAAGAAATCTGACTTATTGCGTGGTTCAAAGAATAACCTTATACACCTGGTATCTCTTACCATTAATGTATCGGTAATGTAGTACCTGTAAAAAACAGGTGCACTTTTGGATATAGGGCTCAGGAATTTATTGGTAAGGAACAGTATCTCGTTATCATATATGTTAATATGTTGATACAGGTAGTCAAGGTTGGCCGCCACCCCCTTATTATCAAGATACTGGTTAAGATTTATTGTCTTTGAAGCAAGAGTAATCTCTTTATTTGCTTCCGGCTCCCTTCTGTAATAATGTTCCGAAAGATCTTCCCTGATAAAAAATGGCAGTATTTTATTGCCTATACGTTTTGTTGTGTCGATATTATCAAAAATGAACATGTATTTTCTGAAAAGTGCATTTTGTTCAAATTTATCGGTAACATTACTGAAGGCAAACTGGACTTTTTCATACTGTCTGAATTCAAGATAGTCAAATCTTTCTTTCCTGTTTTCATCTTTCTTCTCAACTACCTTTTCAATCAGTTCCACGGCAGGATTATCTTTATTCCTGTACGCTTTTCGTGCCGGCTTTACGACAACCTCATCAATAGCTATCGATGACTGGTTGAGATTTATATTTATTGTCTGTGTCCTGCCCTTCTGAACAGGATGAACCTGGGAGTCATAACCAATGAATGAGCATATGATGTTAGCCGAAGGATTTAAAGTCTCAATACGATATTTCCCGTTCGAATCCGTAATGGTTCCCACAGTGGATTTTTCCATCACAACATTCGCACCCACAAGGGGCTCTCCTGTTTTTGCATCTTTTACCTCTCCGGTAACAATAGTCCTGTGCTGTACCTGTGCAGTTGCATCTAACCAGCTCATACCCTGGAACAGCAGAAATAAAACAAATAGATGTTTAAATGGAATTGCCTTCATATTTTCTAAAGAACCATCTTCGGAATATTTGCAGCGAAAATACTAAAAACCTGATTGGTATAACGTAAAATTAAAATATATGTTCAGGCCATTTACAGCAAATAACCCAGGTGCAGGCTGCAAGAGGTTTACAGATACTTTCACAATTTAAATTTCACGTTATTTTTTCCCCCGGAACATTCAGGCAAAGTTCCTTTTTGATTGTTTAATATAGCCTGTTACAATCAGGTACTGGGCAATTATATATGTTGTCATAATAAAGATTCGGGCTGAAGGTATGGAATAGCTAAACTTGTTTACTGCTATCATTGAGTCGCTTAGTACGAAAAGAATTGCACCGGCCAGTACCAGGTTGTAGCTTCTGCTGGTCACCTTGTTATACCTGTTTATAGCGCCTGAAAGCATTGTAAGGATCACAACCGCATATACGATAACCGGCAAACGCATATCGCCAAGACTTTTATACAGGTAGCCTATCAGAACCACACCATATATGATCACAGGTAACAGTAAAAAAGACCTTTTAAGGATTATGTAGTTTTTACCTTTTGTTGTAAAAAATACTGTAAGATACATCACATGAGCCAGCAGGAAAGAAGCAAGTCCCGGAACAAACATTACTTCGCTTTCAGGAAGCTCAAGGAAAATATCCCCTGCCCATGAAAAGAACAATCCGGCAATGATCAGGATGTCCATTCGCATGTATGAAGGCCGAATGTTTATAATTAAAATCACAGCCAGCAAAGGCATAATAAGAGCTTTGTTAATAATAGCTATATTATTGCCGGCATTCATTTCTATTAAAATGAACAGCAGGCTTACTGCAAAATACAATACTGATAGGATCCGGGTCTTCATTCAGATATGCAGATCAAAATTTCTAAAGCAAATTAAAGATATCAAAAAAACTACAATGACATAAGACCGGGATATTTATGGATTTGTAGCAGGTGACAGATCATCAAGCTGAAAAGACGGGTAACCACGGGCCCCGGAACTATTGTAATATCCGGTGAATTTAAGCTTATAATACTCACCTTTCTGGTCCCTGATAATGTAGAATAGATCCGGCCTGATGGTGTAGGTGTCATTAGCATATACCTTCCAGTCATATCCGATGGCATCCTGTTTGCCGGAGAGACTGTAACCGGCAATATTGCTATAGGTTATATCGTAATATGAATTTATCGAGTCAGCAGCCGCATACGTGCCCGCCGGGTTAAGATAAACACCCCTTACAAGATAGGGAGTTGCAACACCATTATCATCATAGAGGATGCTGGAATACTGGGTGAAGCAGATATCCCAGTCTTTATCCTCAGGCTGGATGGGAGCTGTATATCCCCCGTCATTGAATGAGAACAATGTAAATTTTCTTCCTTTTTCGGTTACCAGTTTATACTGGTGTTCGTCAGTACCGTCAAGGTTACTGTAATGGATAGTATAAGTACTGTCTGAGTAATCTTCGAACACGATTTTTTTAAGTCCAAAAGGGTTTCCGTTGTTATCAGCCCCAAGATCGATTATGTATACATCTCCGGTGAATACGGGGTTTGCAGGATCTGAGAAATCCGCCCAGTCACCGATAGCTGTTTTGTTAAGATCTCCATCGGATGAATCAAATATCATGGTATCGCAGATATTGCTTGTGATGCCGGAGAAATCAGTTGAGCCTGTATTACCGGCATGCATGAATTTTGAACTGTTAAGTATGATATGATGACCTGAACTGTCCGATTGAAAGCCAAGGTCCCAGTCAAGATATGAGTTGTAAGATACTATTGACTTATTGCTAAGGCTGAACCATACCTGGTTTTCATATATTGAATAGGGGATCTCCACAATATCTATATTTCGGGGAGTAACCATCTTGTCTTTTGGGAAACATCCCGCTAACAGAAGAACTGATATGACAGGTATGAGGTATTTCATTTAAGCAATGTGTAGGATAATTTAAGAAATACCAGGCGGCCATAGCCTACTGGGCTTTCTCCTCCGGCGGTGGTATGTGCTCCTGTCGATACATTGCCGGCAATATTAATATTTGTATTATTCAGAATATTCTTTACGCCGGTTGAGACAATCAGCCTGTTTAACAGGAACCTTCTCATAACAGTAAAATCAAGATTCTGATATGGGCTCATCTTGCCTATTTCCACGTTGTTGTTTTCGTCGATACCGAACAGCCAGGTCCTGCCAGAATATTTGTAAAATGCCGAAAGTCTCAGCTTGACAGACGGTATATACC
Source organism: uncultured Rikenellaceae bacterium (assembly GCA_964472085.1). Lineage (GTDB taxonomy): Bacteria > Bacteroidota > Bacteroidia > Bacteroidales > VadinHA17 > LD21. Next base: position 54,754 of record CAYYIW010000004.1, read on the forward strand.
ATCCTATTGTAGTATTCAGTTCGCCGGAGAACCTGTAGTTGCTCAGGGTAGCTTTTTCGGATTCAAATGAAAAGTAAGTACCGGTATGACCAAATCCGAGTGCAACATCAAGGTAAGGATAGAAATTATAAGTAAAAGACGTCTCATATCCCAGAGTATTATAATTGAGAACATTTATATACTGGTATTCACCGGTTGAACCAAAGTCATTCCGCATGGCAAGCTGGATAATGTTGTGCATGTTATTGTAAAAAACGCCAAAATCAATTTCAGAGTAATGAACCTTGTTGGTCTTTTCGGTATTGAATGACATTGACAGGTCAAAATTATGCCCGTATTCCGGTTTAAGATCGTTATTTGGCTGTATGTTGTGGTTTACATCAACAAAATAGATATATAGTTCTTTAAGTGTGGGTGCCCTGTATCCCCTTGCGTAAGAAGCCCTGATATTAAACCTGTCTGAAGGTTCCCACCTGAGGTTGACTGAAGGAACAGGCGGGACATTAAATCCTGTGTTATAGGCCAGCCTTAAACCGGGCTGGAAACTAAAACTTTTTACCGGACTGTATTTCAGACTGGCAAAGATTGCATAATCACCTATCTGCTGTTTGTTGCCTTCTATCCTTTTGCCTGTGCCTATCTCGTGGTTTAGATCTATACCAACAGAATAATTGAATGTTTTATCGGGATTTTCATTACCTGCCACAAGCCTGTAAAGCAGCGCATTGAAGTTGGTGGTGTCCTGGTCCAAAGCATTGGGAGACAGAGTCTGTGTCAGGTTTGAAAGGTCCTTGAGATAGGTTATTTTATCTCTCTGGTAAAGTGAGTATGACGCCAGCATTTTAATGGCCAGCCCGTTATCGAGAGTACGTGTATAATCGAGCTGGTTTGTGAACCTTTTAGAATAGAACCAGCTGTCGAAAGCAGTATAAAACCGTGGTTCAATGAGGTTCCCCTTGTCCCACAGCTTTTCTCTCATATACGAGACCCGGTATTTTATTTTGGCCTTGTCGTGGGTGTACATATAGTACATATCGCCATTATACTGTTCCTTTGGCATCCAGGTCTGTGAGCGGAGAGTATCGGTAGAAAAACCTCCGAAGAAATTCCTGCCTCCGGAAAGAGAAAAACTGTGTCTTTTTTTCCTGAAATTGACACCGGCATCAAAGTTATATGTACCTGCTGTCTCATAGTAAGAGTTGGCTGTCATTCCAAAGTTGGAACTTTTATTCTCTTTTGTGATGATGTTTATCGCACCTGCAAGTGCATCACTTCCATATATTACTGACATGGGACCTTCAACCATTTCTATATGATCTACATTATAAAGACTCAGCTGGCTGAGATCAATATTACCACCCATTCTGCCTATCAATGGAACGCCATCAACAAGTATTTTTACATTGTTGCCGGAGAGTCCCTTTATCTTGAGACTACTTCCAAGGGCAGGGTCCTGACTTATGGAAAGGTTGACCTGGTTCTGAAGTATATCTTTAAGATTGTTAGCGGCTTTTTCTTCAATTTTCCTGTTATCAAGAACAGTTATATTATAAATGGATTTATCTGCCTTTTGTGGCTGGAAAGAACCTGTTACCACCACCTCATTCAGGGAAAACACTGTGGGTGTCATAGTAAAATCATATGATCTGCCCGGATTGACTGTGTCGGTAAGAGCCGTATAACCAATACATGTTATTTTTACCAGGCTCCTGCTTTTTACAGGATTTACAAGAATACCTTTATCGTCCGATATCTTGAAATATTCTGTCTTGCTCTTAAGGTCGGAAAAAAGAACTGTAGCAAAAGCTACAGGTTCCTTGGTTTTTGAATCGGTAAGCTTAATTCTGGCCGTCTGGCTAAAAGCACCAGACGTCCAGAATATAAACAGAAGAAGTGCGAATGTACTTCTCTTTTCCCGAAACCCCAACATTACAACCTGATTACTTAATTGTTGAAATATCGAATGAAAGATTACCTGTTGATGATCCTTCAAATGTCTTGAACTGTATCCTGTAAATGTTATTGTCCCTGTCTTTTACATAATATACCTTACTGTCATCAATGCTGTACTGATAAGTGGTCATGTCAATTGTCTTCCAGTCTGAACCAATGGTTGACATATCTGTAAGATAACCAGTTTCAGGCATATGATCCGGTGACATATCGGCTGCAGCACCTTCCTGTGCCGTTATATCAATGTTTTGAAGAACACCTGTTACAGGGTAATTGATGCTGTTATCTATATATTTTGTAAAAACAATATCCCATGTTGAAGCATCAGGTTCCCTGTCAACCTCCTCATTGGTATCAATGGAATAATAATCGAAATTATTTGTCCGGCCTGAAAGGTCGAGAGTAACATCATGTTCATCGGTTCCGTCCAGATTGGCATACCTGAATTCATATGTCTGCTCAACAGATAACTTTTTCTCGATCCATATTTTTTTCATCGATCCTGCTCTTGTTGTTATGATATAAAGAAAAACACCGTTTACATTATGTGTTACCATATCATAATTACCCCAGCCGTAATTGGGAAAATCTGTTGCATTCATATTGAAAGCACCTTCTGTCCATGTTGTATCAGAATTGTTAAGCAATGCCCATGTTGAATAACCGGTAGTGTCTATTGCAGCGTCCCACGACCAGCCCGACACCGGGTATGCTTTAAGTGTAACTCCTGCAGCGCCGTTTATCAGGACTGCAGCTTCACGGGCAGACACAATGAAAGCTATGTCCCAGTCTGTACGCGGGACAGAAGTTGTGAGGCCGTCACTTAACCTGTAATAAATATCATTTGCATATCCTGCACCCATCGATAACGATTCAGTTGTTGTGACCAGTGATGTCCCGGTTGAGTCTTTATTACAGGAACTGAGTCCGGTTGCTGCTAATGTACCAACGATTAAAAGTAAATATGAAATTCTTTTCATCTGTATAAAATTGTTTTAACGGTTATCAGGAACAGGCAGTAGTTCTGACAGGATTTTAATGTGCCAGGTACCATGCAATTAAATACCTGTCCCGTTTAACGGATTTTTTCGTTAGCGAAAATAGGAACAAACAAACAGACAAAAATGGTAAATTTCAGAGGTTCTGTGGTAATAATTTTATATGGAGGGAGCGGAATTTGCTTGGAGTGAGTCCGGTTTTGCTCTTAAAGACTTTTGTAAAATAGGAGTTGTCTTCAAAATTAAGCTTATAAGCTATTTCCGAAACACTATAATCTGTCGACAGCAATAATTTCCGGGCTTCCTGCATAAGCCTGTTCTGAAGGATACTCTTCAAACCACAGCTGAAATATTTATTACAGATATCGTTTAGCTGCCTTTCGGAAATATTCATGGTGGATGAATAGAACCCAAGATGATGTTGCTGTATGAAATTGGTATCTATCAGATGAACAAGCGAATGGAAAAGGATACTGTCAGAAACGGGCGATTTATCCACTTTTTTTTCAAAAAGGTCGGAAAGCTTAAGCAAAAGTATATTCAGCAGCGACCTTATTATTGTGGCAGAATTATTGCCGGAAGTATAAGATTCATATTCGTGCTTAACAGATATCAAAGTGGATGAAAATGTACCATACTCATTTTCTGATAATGGCAAAACAGGCATACAGCAATCCTTTTCAACCCTGGCGGTGTAAGAAAAGACATTGAGCAGCCTGGTAAAACTGAATTCCTCCACGTAAAAATCCTGGCAGAAGAAAAAGACCGTAGCTTCAGTACTCTTAAGCCCTTCCAGTGAATGTTCCTGGTCGGGAGCTATAAGACAAATTGTCCTGGGACGAACATGGTACTGTTCATTATTGATCTGTATCTTGCCTGATCCGCCGGTAACCAGGACAAGTGAATAGAAATCGTGAGAATGTGGTTTCTCAATAAACGGATAGTTGTTCAGGTATATGCCAAGAGTATTATAATATACCCCGTGCACTTTTATATCGTGCAGAAAACTAAAGTGATAATGCGATCTGTCAATATTTACTTCCGGGTACAAGACAATAAAATTATTAAGCAGTGCAAACTTACAAAAAAGTCTTGTTAAAATGTTAACAGATAAGTGCTATTTATCATTATTGAAATGAATTGAGGGGGCTTTGCGCTTAAATAGAACTTCTGGGACACCTTCTTATCAATTATCAGATTATTTGAACAGTGGGCGGATTAAAATATTAATATTGTAGTACTTTTATGCTATAAGAACAGCATTGACTCAAAAATTAAACACATACACAATGAAGAGATCATTATTTATTCCGGGTATTCTCTTGATTCTACTGGGCTGCAGCCAGGGAAAGAAGGGTACTGTATCTTCAACAGCATCACAAAGCCCTTTCAGTGTCTCAGGCAAGAAAGTTCTGGTTTACACCACAGCCGAGGGTACTGACCTCAGGCTTACCCCAACAGACACCGCTGGCTTCAGGGAGCTTCTGCAGCCAAAAGAGACACAGATATGTGTCTTTACCGACCCTGACAAGCAGTTTCAGACGTTTCTGGGAATAGGAGGTGCCCTGACAGATGCTTCAGCGGAGACATTTGCAAAAATGCCCGAAGATCTGCAGAACGAGTTTCTCCGGGATTACTATGATCCTGATAAGGGAATAGGCTATACGCTGGCAAGAACGAATATCAACAGCTGTGATTTTTCAAGCGACAGTTACACTTATGTTGACGAAGGTGACAAAGATCTTAAAACCTTCAATATAGGTCACGATCTGGAGTATAAGGTACCATTCATTAAAAAAGCCATTCAGGCAGCAGGTGGTACACTTACCCTTTTTGCCAGCCCGTGGAGTCCTCCTGCCTTCATGAAGACCAACAAGGATATGCTTCACGGCGGTAAGCTGGAACCGGAATATGACCAGGCATGGGCAGAATATTATACCAAATTCATTAAGGCCTATGAGAAAGAAGACATTCCTGTATGGGGTATAACCATACAGAATGAACCAATGGCCACACAGATATGGGAATCATGTATATACACAGCGGATGAAGAGCGGGATTTTCTTAAGAACTATCTTGGACCGGAGATGGAAAAGGCCGGATTAGGTGATAAAAAGATAATAGTATGGGATCATAACCGTGACCTTATGTACCAGAGAGCCAGGGTTATCTTTGATGACCAGGATGCAGCGAAATATGCATGGGGCTTAGGATTTCACTGGTATGAAGACTGGAGTGGTGGTAAGAAAATGTTCGAAAATGTTGGACTGGTGCATGATGCCTATCCAGATAAGAACCTGTTATTCACAGAAGGTTGTGCCGAAAGTTTTGATTCGACAAGATATAACTTCTGGGGCCTGGGTGAGAAATATGCCATTTCCATGATCCATGATTTCAATAACGGAGCTGTAGGCTGGACGGACTGGAACGTGCTGCTTGATGAGCAGGGAGGACCTAATCATGTTGGCAACTTCTGTTTTGCCCCTGTGCATTATGATACCAGGACAGGTAAAATGATCTTTACCAATTCTTACTATTATATAGGACATTTCTCCAAATTTATCCGTCCGGGAGCCAAAAGAGTGATCAGCTCAGCCAGCCGCAGTCAGTTGCTTACAACAGCTTTTCTCAATAAAGACGGAAAACTTGCGGTTATAGTGATGAACCAGAGCGATAAGGATATCACATACAATTTCTGCATAGGTCCGGAGGCTGCAGAAATAAATATCAAGCCTCATTCTATTCAGACATTACTCCTTTAGCTTCTTTATACCCATATTATACAGAGTAAAACTGAAAATATCGGCATATTGCTCAATTGTTTTACTTATCGGAGTGCCGGCCCCATGGCCGGCTTTCGTTTCTATTCTTATAAGAACAGGATTGTCTCCTGCCTGTTTTGATTGCAGTTCGGCAGCGAATTTGAATGAATGAGCCGGGACAACCCTGTCATCATGGTCGGCAGTTGTTATCAGTGTTGCCGGGTATTTCACACCAGCCCTTACATTCTGATCAGGAGAATATTTATACAGGTATTCAAACATCTCCTTACTATCTTCCGCAGTACCGTAATCAGACGCCCACCCCGCACCGGCGGTGAACTTGTTATACCTGAGCATATCGAGTACCCCTACTGCAGGCAGGGCAACCTTCATCAGGTCCGGTCTCTGGGTCATAACGGCGCCAACAAGAAGTCCACCGTTTGAACCACCTCTTATAGCGAGATAATCAGAAGAAGTATACTTATTATTAATCAGGTATTCGCCAGCAGCTATAAAATCATCAAACACATTTTGTTTATGCATTTTAGTCCCTGCCAGATGCCATTTCTCACCATATTCACCACCACCACGGATATTGGGTACGGCATATATGCCACCCATCTGGAGCCATAAGGCAGTGGGTATGCTGAAGGCAGGTGTAATACTTATATCAAAACCGCCGTAACCGTAAAGCATGGTGGGATTTTTACCATTCATCTCGGTTCCTTTACGATAAGTAATTATCATAGGTACACGCGTTCCGTCCTTTGAGTTATAGAATATTTCCTTTGATTCATAATCATCACCGTTGAAAGCAACATTCGGCTTTTTGTAGACATCTGTTTCCCCTGTTTTCGGATCAAGTTTGTATATGGCAGGAGGTGTAATATAATTAGTGAATGTAAAATAGACATCCTTGTCTTTCTTTTTTGCACCGAAGCCTGAAGCAGTACCGACACCAGGAAGTTTTATTTCTCTTACAAGGTTGCCATTCATGTCGTATTGTTTGACCCTTGATATAGCATCAATCATATAATGGGCAAAGAAAAAGCCTGCACCAGTCGCGGGATCAAGAACATTTTCAGTCTCAGGAATAAAATCGACCCAGTGATCCGGTGTTGGTGCTGAGGCATCGACAGTAACCACCTTTCTGTTGGGTGCATTCAGATTTGTCACAATGAAAAGCTTTGAACCTTCATTGTCTATTACATAGTTGTCACTGTTAAAATTGTCAACTATGGTTATAAATTTGCTCCCCGGTTTCTTAAGATCTTTAATGTAAAGCTCGTTCCCGGTTGTTGACTCAGCTGCTGTAACAACAAGATATCTCCCGTCTTCCGTCACGTTGCCGCCAACATATCTTCTTACTATGTTGGCACCGAATACGACCTTGTCTTCCGACTGACCTGTACCTAATTTATGAAAATACAGCTTGTGATGATCAGTCATAGCCGACAATTGACTTCCTTTAGGTTTGTCGTAACTCGAATAATAGAAGCCTTCATCACCCTGCCATGAAAGCCCGCTGAATTTAACATCTTTGATAGTATCACCCACAATCTTTTTGTCCAGGGCATTCATTACAATAACCTTTCTCCAGTCAGATCCTCCTTCTGAGATTGAATAGGCTACCAATGAACCATCGTGGGAAAATTCAATTTCCCCGAGTGATGTTGTACCATCTTTTGAAAATGTGTTTGGATCGAGAAAGACTTCCGGTTCCTCATCTCCTTTTTGTCTGTAAATAACATACTGGTTCTGCAACCCGTCATTTTTGGAATAATAAGTATAGTCCCCTTCTTTAACGGGAATCGTGTATCTCTCATAATTCCACATCTTTTCGAGCCGCTGTTTTATCTCATCGCGGTAGGGGATATGACCGAGATATTCAAAAGTGACCGCATTTTCAGCCTTCACCCAGTCGGCAGTCTCCTGCGATTTGTCGTTTTCCAGCCACCTGTACGGATCAGGTACTTTTACACCGTAATATTCATCAACCACGCTGTCTTTTTTTGTAACCGGATACTTTATATTATTTTTCATTGGTCCGTTGCAGGAAATTGCTACTGCCATAATAATAGTTGTGATAATAAATTTTTTCATGATAGATGGGAATAAGTTACTCAGACAAATTCGTTTTGAGGTGTTTAAAGTTCAAATGTAAAGAAATATAGATTTTTTTCAAAGAAATATCAAATATCCGATTCATTGCTTTTATTTTAGAGTTGAAATCTGATTTTCCGTGATCACTGTACCCGGGTATAATAAAACAACATCTTTTTAGTTTATTGGTTTAGTTAAGGCCATGAAAAATTTATTAACTGCAATAATATGAAAAGAATAATTGTAATATTTTTTCTAACCATCTGCCTGACTTCACTTACGGATGCTCAGGATTATATTACGGGAGTTGGCTTAAGGGGGGGATTCGCGAGCGGGATCTCTGTAAAACACTTTGTTAACAGAAATGCTGCTCTGGAAGGACTTCTCACCTCAAGATGGCTTGGTTTTGAGATAACAGGCTTATATGAAGTACATAATAATGCATTTGATGTTGACCGGCTTAACTGGTATTATGGTGGTGGGGCTCATATCGGATCTTTCAATGCGAGTAATGTTCCCTGGGAAACATCCGGTGTAGTGGTCGGTATCGATGGGGTGATAGGTATTGAATACAACTTTACAGAGGCCCCGATAAATGTTGGTATTGACTGGAAACCTTCAATAAATATACTTGGATATTCTGAATTCAGAGGCGATGAAGCAGCATTGTCTGTCAGGTATATCTTCTAATGAGATAAATAATGCTCTGGTAAAGACTTTATTCTGACGGTTTTTCTTAATTTTAGAATGATTTGCCATTCTAACTTTTTACTTATGAAAAAACCGTCAGTTCTTATCATTATCCTTTTGTCTGTTCCTTTTATCATTTCAGCACAGGCAAAGTTCAATGGTCTTGAAATGAATATGGGTAACCTTTACAGGTTATCTGATGCCAAAACACGTTCCATAAGTCCTGAGAATTTCACTGGAGAAAAGGGCAAAGGTGGTATGGCTGACCCTGCTGACAGGGATATAACCAACACTGCCAATGCTGCCAATGCCGCTCGTGACCTGGGACAGGGTTGGAAAGTTAATCCTTTTGTAAGGATAAAACCCGGAGAAACATTCACGATGGCTGAGATAAATGGCCCTGGGGCTATACAGCATATCTGGATGACACCTACCGGCAACTGGAGGTTCTCCATCCTTCGTATATACTGGGATGACGAGACTGAACCTTCTGTTGAATGTCCTGTAGGAGATTTCTTCGGCATGGGATGGAATGCATATTCTCCGCTTGTGTCCCTTGCGGTATGTGTAAACCCGGGAAGCGCATTCAACTGCTACTGGGTGATGCCATTCAGGAAGAAATGCAGGATCACGATGCAGAATATCAATGATGAGGATGCAATGACTCTTTATTACCAGGTAGATTATACTCTAACTGATGTGCCGGCCGATGCAGGATATTTCCATGCCCAGTTCAGGCGAGCAAATCCTGATGAGAATTCAGTATATACAATCATCGACGGATTAAAAGGGAAAGGTCAGTATGTCGGAGTTTACCTGGCCTGGGGTGTCAATAATAACGGATGGTGGGGCGAAGGGGAGATAAAATTTTACCTTGATGGTGATACCAGGTTCCCGACTATTTGTGGAACCGGTACAGAGGATTATTTCTGCGGATCATATAACTTCGACAGGGAGGGTAAATATACTGAATTCTGTACTCCTTACAGTGGTCTTGTGCAGGTCATTAAACCCGACGGCGCATACAGGTCGCAGCAACGGTTCGGGTTATATCGTTGGCACATAATGGATCCGGTGCGTTTTGATTCGGGTCTCAGGATAACGATACAGGATCTTGGATGGAGACACGGAGGCAGATATCTTAAACAACATTCGGATATTGCTTCAACCTGCTTCTGGTACCAGACAGAACCCCATGCGAAATTTCCTCCTTTGCCGGGATGGAGGGATCTTGAGGTAAATTGAACAATGGGGTACAAAGTTGAAAACGCAGGATTAGGCAAATTATATCCGGAATATGGAAATGAATGGGAGGATACTTATACTTGGCCTGGGCAATGTGCTGATGGGAGATGAAGGCATAGGAGTAAGAGCCATCGATTACCTGAAGAAATATAGATTCCCTGAAAACATAACTCTCCTCGATGGTGGAACCGGAGGTTTTCATCTTCTGTCTCTTTTCGATGAATACCAGTCTTTTGTCCTCATTGATGCCACAATAAGCAACGGAAAGGAGGGAGAAGTCTCCATCCTGAAACCAAAATTCGCAAGTGATTTTCCCAGGACACTTACTTCGCACGATATTGGTTTGAGAGATCTGATGCAATCGGCACAGTTACTTGGGGACCTGCCCGATATAACACTTGTAACGGTTACAGTTAAAGATTTCAGGGATGTAAAGATCGGCGTCTCCAAAGTACTGGAAAAGAGTCTTCCTGATGTCTATAAAGCAGTCTGTAAAGCTTTAATGGATAAAGGCATAGATATCAATAAGTAATTTGGGTTTGACACTGTTTCACACTGCCTGCTAATTATTTAATTCCCTTTACAAACCTATCCCACCCCGGAACAGATGATCGGAAAACTACTTCTTAATGCTGTCAAGCCAGTCCATCCACTTTTCAAAGCCCTCTTCTGTTGTGGCAGATAACTCTATGAACTCAAGGTTATGGTTTATACGTAATGCATATTCCCTGGCTTTTTCAATATTAAAATCAACATAGGGAAGCAGATCTGTTTTATTGATTATACAGAGATCGGCATTTTCAAAAATTGTTGGATACTTTGCAGGCTTGTCTTCTCCTTCTGTCACACTTATGATAACAACTCTTTCCGCTTCCCCGAGGTCAAAAAGTGAAGGGCACACAAGGTTCCCTACATTCTCTATGAGCAGTACGGAGCCTGCAGCAATATCAAGCTTCTTTACAGCCCTGTTGATCATTTCCGCATCCAGATGGCATCCGTTTCCGGTATTTACCTGTACAACCGGGGCTCCAGCAGCTTCTATCCTGTATGCATCATTCATTGTCTGCTGGTCCCCTTCTATGATGTAAACGGGCCTCTTCCTGTTAAGGCGGCTGATTGTCTTTTCAAGAAGCGTGGTCTTTCCTGAACCGGGTGAGCTCATCAGGTTTATTGCAGTTATGTTGCGAGCTTCAAAATAGCCCCTGTTTCTTTCAGCCATCAGGTTATTGATTCCCATAATATCCTGTTCAACTTTTATAAGGCGGCCATTACCTGTAGCGGGCTTCTCAGAATGGTCATGATCATATCCGTCATGCTCGTGGTGATGGTCATGGCTATGTGTATGATTATGATCATGGTGATGGTGATCATGATCATGGCTGTCATGTTCCCCATGGGAATGAGCATGACCTGTAGTTTCCTGCTCCTCACCGGGTATTAATATCTTAATGTCTTTACCATTTTCATTACAACCGCATGTATCGCACATAAGACCTCCTTTTTATTCGATTAACAAAGATGATATTCTTAACTCTTTTCCGCAAATCAGAATAACATTGTAACTGTTACATTTCGGGCATCCTGAAAACATATCGCGGATATCGGATTTTTCTCCGCAATCTATACATTTTGCCATAGCCTGTATCCTGTTGATATTTATCGTGGTCTTTTCCAGGATAGTTCCCCGCGTAGCCACGGACAGGGCAAATTCAAGAGATTCAAATTCTATCCCTGCCATGGTCCCGATTTCAAGATCAACCTCAAAGACAACATCAGTACCTGCTTTTTCAGCTTCCTTTGTGGCTATGTCTACAATGTTCATTGCTATTGATAATTCATGCATGGCTTTCAGATTAATCCGGCCTCTCTCCTGTAAGCCCCGATGGCCAGTTGTCCCAGTGCTATTCCCTGGTCGTTCACTGGTATATTACGGGGAGTAAATACTTCAAATCCTCCTGCCAGGAGCAATGGTTCAACCAGCTTACATAGTCTGGCATTCTGGAATGTACCGCCTGCCATAACAATCTTTCTTATCCCTGTCAATTTTTCCGACCTTTCTGCTAACTGAAGAATCACTTCAGCGACTGTATTGTGAAACCTGCCGGAAATTTCAGTGGCAGGTACTCCTTTAATAATTTCATCTACAATATCCCGGATAAGCAATGTAAAAATAACCTTATATTCCTTTATTTCAAATCCGTAATGTCCTTTTATATCTTTTGCTGCCAGAGATTCCAGTTTCATTGGAGCCTCTGCATGGTATGTCACCTTTCCGGCAACCTGCAGCAAAGCGGCAACAGCATCAAAAAGTCTTCCTGCGCTGGATACATCAGGGGAGTTGATCCTTTTGTCTATTAGCTTAATAATATTTTCAATCTCTCTTTCCTTATGCTCTTTCACAAATGGGATATCCAGATTCATACAATCTTCTCCATAGGTATGGTACAGGTAAGAAACAGCGGTCCTCCAGGGTTCTAAAACAGCTTTGTCCCCTCCAGGCAAAGGGATATATTCAAAATGATAAAGCCGTTCAAAATCAGAATACCCTGCAACCAGAATTTCAGCCCCCCATATCTTTCCGTCGTCTCCCATACCGGTTCCGTCGAAACAGATACCCGTAACCTTCCCATCCAGGTTATTGTCGGCCATGCATGAGGCTATATGAGCATGGTGATGCTGGACTCTTAATAAACTGGAACCGCCATGAAGTGAATGCAGCTCTTCGGCAAAGCGTGTCGAAAGGTAATCCGGATGTTCATCACAGACAATAAGCTCCGGCCTGAATCTGAATAATCTTTCAAATCTCTGGTAAGTCTCACGGTAAAAACTGAATGTCTCATAGTTTTTCAGGTCGCCTATATACTGGCTGAGTATTGCCTGATCAGCTTTCCCCATGCAGAACGAGTTTACCAGCTCAGCACCGGATCCAAAGACTCCTTCAGCATTGAACCCCATCCTTACAGGTGAAGGAGCATAACCTCTTGAGCGTCGCAGAATCCTTGGCCGGCCGATCACCTGGACGACTGAATCATCACAGCGGTTATATATGTCACGGTTATATGATATCACCCCGTCTGTAATGTCTTTGTACTGTTCTTCTGCCACTTTATCTGATATCACAACGGGTTCATCAGTGAGGTTTCCGCTTGTCAGCACTATAGCAGGTGTTCGTATATTTTCAAAAAGCAGGTGGTGGAAAGGCATATAGGGCATCATAATGCCAAGGGTGCTTATTTCATCTGCAATCCCTTCTGCCAGGTCAGAATGTTTTTCCAAAAGAACAACCGGCCTTTTCCAGGACATAAGCGCTTTTTCCTCATCTGCATTTATGAAAGCATAATCCTTCGCCGATTCAACTGATTCGAACATCACGGCGAAAGGTTTTGAGTCGCGACATTTTATTTTCCTCAGCCGTCTTACAGCTGATATATTGAAGGCGTCACACATAAGATGATAACCTCCCACACCTTTGATCGCATATACAGCTCCGTCAATGAGACCTTCTTTGATATCTTTCATTATTTCCATGGAGTCTGATATTACCTGCTCTTGTTGCCGGAATGTATAAAATGGCCCGCAACTGTTGCATGCCACCGGTTGCGCATGGAACCTCCTGTCGGCTATGTTATGGTATTCTTCACCACAGGTATCGCACATAATGAAAATATCCATGGTGGTATTGTGTCTGTCGTACGGCAGATCGCGGATAATTGAAAACCGGGGACCGCAATTTGTGCAGTTGATAAACGGGTAATTTATCCTGTGCGGCTGTTTCTTCATATCAGCAAGACAATCCTTACATACGGCAATATCCGGACTTACATCTGTTATCCCGGATGAGTCTGATACACTTTTTCTTATTGAAAAATCCCTGAGGGTTTCCCTTTCGCTTTTATTAACAGTGACAGAGTAAATATCCGCGGCAGCGGGGGCATCATCAATTATTCGCTTTCTGAATTCATTTATCGAGTTCCCAGAAGTCTCAATCCTTATCATTACCCCATCATTCCTGTTCTCGACCCATCCTTTATAGCCGAACTCTTTTGCAAGACGGTATATGAAAGGCCTGAATCCGACACCCTGCACAAGTCCCTTTATCTTCAAATCATAAAATAATGTAATATTTCCTTCCGGGTTTTTCAAAAGCTAAATCTCTTAGTGGAACAATAAATTTAGGAGTTAATTTCTTATCTTGTTAAAATAAAAATATAATTATTATCAATTAATTACTTACTATGATATATTCTCATTAAATTAGGAACAACTAAATCTTTATACTATGTGTCTGGCTGTACCTGGTAAGGTTATTTCGATAGACGACTCTGATCCGGATCTTAAAATGGCTAAAGTGCAATTCGGAGGGGTTGTTCAGGATATCTGTGTTCAGTGGATCGATGATCTTAATACAGGAGATTATATTATGGCACATGTTGGTGTAGCCCTGAACAAGGTTGATGAAGAAGATGCCAGGATAACCCTAAATGCCCTTTATGAGATGAGGGAAATCGATTTTAAATTTGAATCTTAATATTGCTGGTTTGAAATATATTGATGACTACCGGGACAAGGACCTTGTTGAGATCATTGCCGCTCGTATTGAAAAAATTACCACGCGGCCATGGACTATAATGGAAATATGTGGTGGTCAGACACATTCTATAATGAAATATGGCCTGCAGGAATTTCTCCCTGAAAAAGTAAGTCTTGTTCATGGTCCCGGCTGTCCGGTTTGCGTTACTCCTCTTGAACTGATAGACAAAGCAATATATCTTTCCTCCTTTCCTGATGTCATTATGACTTCATTTGGTGATATGCTAAGGGTGCCGGGGTCGGAGAGCGATCTGCTGAGGTCCAGGGCACGTGGATCTGATGTACGTATAGTCTATTCACCCCTGGATGTCCTGAAGATTGCTAAGGAAAATCCCGGGAAGAAAGTTGTTTTCTTTGCTATCGGTTTTGAGACCACTGCACCTTCTGTTGCACTGGCTGTGAAGCAGGCAGGGAAGACAGGCATTGACAATTTCTCCATATTGTGCTCACATGTACTTGTTCCTCCGGCTATAAGGTCCATTATGTCACTGCCCGGTGTTCGCATCCAGGGTTTCCTGGCAGCAGGACATGTTTGTGCAATAATGGGATATCATGAATACCATGAGATAGCTGAAAAATACCGGATCCCTGTTGTAGTGACTGGGTTCGAACCTGTTGATATCCTGACCGGTATAAATAAAACTATTGAGCAGCTTGAATCGGGAAATTCACATGTTGATAATGCTTATGGGAGAGTTGTGACTGAAAAAGGCAATATACCGGCACAGAATATGCTGATGGAAGTCTTTGAACCTGTCGACAGGCAGTGGAGGGGAATCGGTGTTATTAAGGGCGGAGGATTAAAACTGAGGGATGAGTATGCATCGTTTGATGCAGAAAGGCTGTTCCCGTTAGGAAATATCAAAGCTGAAGAGCCAGAGGGTTGTATAGCCGGCGAAATTCTCCAGGGATTGAAGAAACCCGACCAGTGCAGTTCATTCGGCTCAGTATGTACCCCGGATAAGCCTCTGGGAGCTCCCATGGTCTCTTCAGAGGGGGCCTGTTCTGCATATTACAGGTATTCCGGGAGTCAAAAAAAGGAATATGGAAGAGTCTGATATTAACCTGGTATGTCCGGTACCGATATCGGAGTATGACTGCGTTGTAATAGCTCACGGAGGCGGTGGCCGTATGTCTGAACAGTTGATAAGTAAAATGTTCTTCAGCCAGTTTGGCAATGAATATCTGAATAAGGCGCACGATGGCGCCATAATACCTTTCCCGGGTAAAAAACTTGCCTTTACCACCGATTCATATGTTGTGAGCCCTGTCTTTTTCCCGGGAGGAAATATCGGGGAACTGGCAGTAAACGGAACTGTAAACGACCTTGTATGTTGCGGTGCAAGGCCACTCTATATATCACTGGCATTTATCATTGAAGAAGGATTCCTTATGAATGACCTGTGGAAAATAGTTCTTTCCATAAGTGGAGCAGCAAAAAAAGCACATGTACGGATAGTAACCGGAGATACCAAGGTTGTTGAAAAAGGGAAAGGCGACAAAATATACATTAATACCAGTGGTGTGGGCGAGATCTTCCCCGGGCTTATGATATCACCCGACCGTTGCAGACCCGGCGATATAATAATTCTAAACGGGACAATCGCAGATCATGGAATATCAATATTGTCCAAAAGACAGAACCTTTCTTTCGAATCCGGGATAATAAGTGATACAGCCTCCCTGTCGGAAATGATGGGGGAGGTATTTGAAAACTGTAAGGGAATACATGTTTTACGTGATCCTACACGCGGAGGACTGGCAAGCAGCCTTAACGAGATCGCAACCTCTTCGGGGGTCGGAATTACTATATATGAAGATGCCATTCCAATGAATGAAGATGTTAAAGGGGCATGTGAACTGATGGGATTCGATCCCCTATACGTGGCCAATGAAGGAAAGATACTGATATTTGCTCCTGAAAAGGAAGCAGGAAGGATTATCGATATTATGAAAAGGCATCGGGAAGGGAAAGACAGTGTGATAATAGGAAAAGTAACAGATGAAGATAATGGAATTGTAAAACTCAAAACACTGGTCGGCAGTACAAGGATTGTGGACATGATTTCAGGGGAACAACTTCCGAGGATATGCTGACTGTATAAAAAAAGTAATGCTGATGATGAGAGGAGGCATACCTGTTTCAATCATTACCCAGAATGCCAGGATGAGGTCCATCCTTAAGCGTCTTGGCAAGGTGGCTGAGTCTGACTCTTCAGTTCTACTTGTTGGGGAGACCGGCTCCGGCAAGGAGATATTTGCGGATTATCTCCATAACTTAAGTGTAAGAAACCAGAAACCTATTATTAAAATAGGCCTTTCAGCCTTTCCTTCCGACCTGATGGCCAGTGAATTGTTCGGTCATGAGAAAGGAGCATTCACCGGAGCCGAGGCATGTAAGAAAGGTCTTTTTGAACTGGCAGATCATGGCAGCCTGTTTCTTGATGATATTGATGATGTCCCTCCTGATATACAGGCAAAGTTACTCAGGGTACTCGAATCGAGGGAAATGATGCGTATCGGTGGGTTGAAAAACATTCCCATTGATATAAGGCTTATCTCGGCGTCGAAAGTGGACCTGAATGAACTCGTCAAACGTAACATGTTCAGGTCGGATCTTTTTTACAGGATCAACGTTGTTACAATTGATATTCCTCCACTCAGGGAAAGAGTAGATGATATACCCCTCCTGGTGGATCATTTTCTTAAAAGGTTTGCCCCTAACAGGAAGATAAGCGTGACCCCTGATGCCATGTCGTGCCTGACTGGTTATTACTGGCCCGGAAATATCCGCGAACTTAGAAATGTAATTCAGAGGGCTGCCCTTTTTGCGGAGGACCAGATCTCTTCCGAGGAGCTTTCCCCGGAAGTACGGGATAACAGCCTGGTTGATAAGCTTACAGGGTCGTGTATGGATTGTTTTACTTCAGGCGGTATGTCATACCAGAGTACACTGGAATGTCTCGAATATAAACTGATAAGAGAGGCCTTGCGGCGTACTAATGGCAACCAGTCGCATGCTGCCCGTTTACTGAAACTCAGCCTCTCCACCTTCCGGGATAAAATGGCTAAATTTCAAAAGAAACCTTCTGATTGCTGATATGTTAATAAAATAACACGGAAATCCGTGATTAACATATGGTATCCCGTGTGCATAATTCATTTCTCCTTCTTCCCTGTTTTTCTATTATTTCAGTAATTAAATGATATCAAGGGCTTTATCAGGGCAGCGTTTTGTTCAATTATGATTTAGTACATGTTTTGGCATACTACTTGCCATATTAATGGAACAAAACTGGAACCTATGACTGAAGCACCGGAAAATAAGTTTGTATTCCTGGGTGAAGTGGTGGAGGTTTTTTATTCCGGTGAGGTCAGAAAGATCAAAGTTGTCTGCAAACCCGGGCACCTTCTTATAGAGACCCCGGGCAGGAATGCAATAACCATTGGCGATGAGGTGGTAATTACCGGGAACATACTGATCAGCAAGATTGACAATTTCACCAGGTCGTGATACTGATAAAAAGCAATAACCAAATAATTATCTTATGAGCAGTAAACCAAAAACCGTCTATGAAGAAATTACGGAGAAGGGTTACTCCCGCCGTGATTTTTTAAAATTCTGTGGTATGATGGCAGCATATCTCGGTCTTGAATCGAGTGCAGTAGGCCAGATAGCCAAAGCACTGGAGACAAAGGAACGGCTGCCGGTACTCTGGATGCATTTCCAGGAATGTACATGTTGCAGTGAGTCCTTTTTAAGATCGTCTCATCCTATAGTGGCAGATGTGATACTTGATAAGATATCACTCAATTACACTGAGACCCTTATGGCACCTGCAGGTTTCCAGGCTGAGAAATCCCTTCATGATACTTTGGACAAGTATAAGGGTAAATATCTTCTTGTTGTTGAAGGTTCAGTACCAACTGAAAATCCCGCATACTGTACGATCGCAGGAAAAAGTGCCCTGGATATTATCAGGGAAACAGCCGAAGGGGCTACTGCTGTTATAGCATGGGGCAACTGTGCATCGGCCGGATGTGTCCAGGCTGCAGATCCTAATCCGACAGGTGCAAAGCCTGTGCATGAGATACTGCATGGTATTCCCATTATAAGTGTGCAGGGTTGTCCTCCTATTGCTGCAGTGATGGCAGGGGTTATCGTATACCTGTTAACATTCGACAGGATTCCCCAGCTCGATTCACTCGGAAGGCCTGAAGCATTTTATTCAAGAAGAGTGCATGATACCTGTTACAGGAGGCCAAATTATGATGCAGGGTTATTTGTAGAGTCATTTGATGATGAAAATGCAAGGAAAGGTTTCTGCCTTTATAAGATGGGATGCAGGGGACCTGTTACTTATAATTCTTGCGGAGTTATCCGGTGGAATAACGGTGTAAGCTACCCGATACAATCAGGTCATCCCTGCCTGGGATGTGCGGAGGCAAATTTCTGGGATAATGGTCCGTTCTATCAGCACCTGCCTAAGTTCCACGGCTTTGGTATAGAGGCCACAGCCGACAAGGTTGGTCTGGGAGTTGGAATTGTTGCAGGAGCAGGACTCATTGCACATGCCATCACCACAAATATTGCAAAACGCAGGGAGATAACCCTGGGCAAAACGGAAGATGAAAAATAATGTTAATAATCAACTGAATAATTATGGCAAACAGAATAGTTGTTGACCCTATAACAAGGATTGAAGGTCATCTGAGAGTAGAGGCGGAGATCAAGGATGGTAAGATCGTTGATGCTTATAGTTCCGGGACTATGGTACGCGGAATAGAGATTATTCTAAAAGGACGCGATCCACGTGATGCCTGGGCATTTACCGAACGGGTATGCGGTGTATGTACAACAGTACATGCCCTGGCTTCAGTGAGAACTGTTGAGAATGCTCTTGATATTACAGTTCCTCCGAATGCAGAAATGATAAGGAACATGATGTTCTGCGCTCAATATATGCAGGATCATGTCGTTCATTTTTATCATCTGCATGCTCTCGACTGGGTTGACCTGGTTTCAGCACTAAAAGCTGATCCGGCAGAGACAGCAAGGATTGCCCAGTCTATATCAGACTGGCCTAAAAGTTCCTCAGGATATTTTTCGGACCTGAAAAACCGTCTTTTGAAATTTGTTGAAAGCGGCCAGCTTGGTATTTTCGCAAATGGTTACTGGGGCCATAAGGCTTATAAGCTAACCCCCGAAGTGAACCTCATCGGTGTGGCTCATTACCTGGAAGCCCTTGAATGGCAGAAAGAGATAGTGAAAGTACATACCATTTTTGGTGGTAAGAACCCTCATCCCAACTATCTGGTGGGAGGTGTTCCCTGCGCAATAAACATCGATGAGAATAATGCTCTCAATTCTGAAAGACTGGCTTATGTCGGTAAGCTTCTTAATGATGCGAAGACTTTCATAGAGCAGGTTTATATACCTGATCTGATGACTGTTGCATCGTATTATAAGAATTGGACTGCAATAGGTGGAGGTTTGAAGAATTACATGTCCTATGGTGACCTGCCGGTCAACGGTTTCGCCGATGTTGCAAATTTCAAAATTCCAAGAGGGATTATTCTCGGTCGCAATCTTTCTGAAGTATTGCCTGTTGATGGTACTGATCCTGAACAGATACAGGAGTATATATCACATTCATACTATGAATATAATGGTGGTGATGGCCTGGGGAAGCACCCGTGGGAGGGTGAGACTAACCTGAATTATACCGGACCTGTACCTCCGTATGAGTATCTTAATGTGGAAGGAAAATACAGCTGGCTTAAGACACCCAGGTGGAAGGGAAATGCTATGGAAGTGGGACCTCTTGCCAGAATGCTTGTCGGATATGCATCAGGACGTGACGAGTTTAAGGATATCGTCGGATGGGCACTTAAGACTCTCGATGTACCTGTTGATGCCCTGTTCTCCACCCTTGGCCGTACGGCATCCCGGGGACTGGAAACCAAGCTTATATCCGGCTGGGCCCTGGAATTTTACAACACCCTGCTTTCCAATATCAAGAACGGCGACAGCAGGACATTCAATCCCGATAAATGGGAGCCGGAGACATGGCCGGAACAGGCTAAGGGTGTAGGTTTATCTGAAGCACCAAGAGGATCACTGGCACACTGGATTGTAATTAAAAACAAAATGATTAACAACTATCAGCTTGTTGTTCCGAGTACCTGGAATGGATCCCCGCGTGATGCAAACGGCCAGCGTTCAGCTTATGAAGCCGCTTTATTGGGAACACCTGTGGATGATCCTGAAAAACCACTTGAAATTCTTCGGACAATTCACTCATTCGATCCCTGTATAGCCTGTGCGGTCCATCTATATGATGAGAAAGGAACTTATGTTCATCAAATTAATACTTTCTGATATGAAAGAAGTTCACAAATCAAGAGATATTAATCTGAAGGAGGTGTATGTCTGGCAGTTGCCGGTAAGAATATACCACTGGACCAATGCAATATGTATCCTCGGTCTGGCAATAACAGGTTACCTGATCGGTAGTCCGCTTGCAATACAGAATGCTACCGAGGCATCATTCAACTACTGGTTCGGCACTGTCCGGTTCATTCACTTCCTCCTGGCTTATGTCTTTTTCTTTAACTTCCTGATCAGGATATACTGGGGTTTTGTTGGTAATGAGTATGCCAGCTGGACGAATTTCATTCCCCTGAAAAAGAAGCAGTGGAAAGAGATTTTCAAGGTAATAAAGGTGGATATACTCCAGATGAGAAGCATGAAGATGGATACAATAGGTCATAATTCTCTCGCAAGCCTGACCTATTTTATTATCTTCCTGGTGTTTATGTTGCAGAGCCTTACCGGATTCGGTATGTATGCGGATATGAGCAACTCATGGTTCCCTAAACTTTTCGCCTGGATCGTCCCGCTGTTGGGTGGTGACATGCTTACCAGGCAGATTCATCATATACTAATGTGGGTCTTCATTGTTTTTGCCCTTATCCATGTATACCTCGTATTCTATCACGATTATATTGAACGCAGGGGTGTTACCTCATCCATGATTGGTGGTTGGAAATTCATTGAAGAGGAAGATATAAAAAAGGGGAAATGATTAAGGATTTTTTAATTGAAATCAAGTATTTTCCATCCGTTTCTGATTGCCAGCCGCCTTAATTTTTTATCGGGATTCACACAGATCGGGTGACCGGTTACCGACAAGACAGGTAAATCTGATATGGAATCGGCATAGTACCATGTATCTTCAACAGAAGTGTCGCTTTTCCAACAATATTCCAGTAACCTGGATAATTTTTCTTCTCCGAAACATATCTTGCCTTTAGGATTACCGGTTAGCAGTCCTCCATCCACCTCCAGGTCGGAACAAATTATATCATCAGTGCCGAGATAAACTGCCATTCTTTCACATACACATCTCAGTGCTGATGATAAAATTACTATTCTTGAGCCTTCCGAGCTGTGGTAAGATATCCTGTTCCTGGCTTCCTTGTAAACAGAGGGTATGAGTATTCTCTCTGTGACTTCATCGCATATTTCATTGAGTGTATCTTCCGGCATCCCCTTCACCCATTTAACAAGGACCTTTATTATTGTTGTCTGGCTTTTAAGTCCAATCCTGAAGAATAAGGATAACAGAATGCCGTGAATAACGTCGGTTACTTTCATAATACCTTTCCTGAAAGCACCTTTTGCAAGTTCTTTTCCACTTATTGCACTGGTTATGGTCCTGTCCAGATCAAAGAATGCAATCTGCCCGTTACCGGTATTTTTATTTTCTGAAGTAATGGTTGCCATCAGGGTTATAAATAATTCTTAAGGAACCGGGGTTGCTCCTGACATCAAATGTTGCGGCATAACCAAGTTCGCCGTCAACATGAAAAGGTACCTCTTCCCCGAAATTTATTTCGATCTTATTTGTCTTGTAGTAATTAACTCTTTTATCGTTAATATGTTCGCCGGAGGGTACTTTCAGCAATAACCTGAAGCGCTGAAGTAAACCCAGTTTCCTGATCATACATACATCCAGCAATCCATCATCTGCTATAGCTCCGGGTGTCAGAAAAAAACCACCGGCAAATCTTCTGCCAACAGCTATGGTATTAATAAAACAGTCTGTTTCTGAATGATTATTCCCATCAGTGACTGACATATTCCTTTCATTGAAAAACAAGAGTGTTTTAATAATGTGCCAGATATATTTATGTTTCCCTCCTTTCTTTACTTTGCCGGGCTCAGTATAATTTTCAGCTGCAACTTCAGCATCAAAACCCAGTCCCATGCCATTAAGAAAAACTCTGCCATTACATGAACCAGTATCCATAGTCTTTATTTCAGCCTTAAACAGGATATCCCACTCTGAATCTTCAAACCTGTCGGAAAATCCAAGTACCTGAATGAAATCATTTCCGGTCCCGGCTGGAACTACACCCACGGTAATGTCACTGGCATTAACGAGGGGTTGTGATACTTCATTTACCGTACCGTCACCGCCTACTGCAATTATGTAATTATAACCTTCCTTCATTAATTCCATGGAGAGTTCTGTTGCATGTCCGCTTCTTTCAGTAAACACTATCTTACCATTTATATCATGAGCGATGATAGCTTCTTCAATTTTTGGAACAACAGATAATGCATATCCATTTCCTGCGATTGGATTTACTATAAATGCCCATTTTTTAACTTTGTTAATCATTGTTCCGCTTATTTAATAAGTTGGTGCATATGCCGATTCTATCGCCGACTTTACAGCATTCAATATTTCAGAATCACTCTTACCTGTCAATGACTCTCTTGTTATAGGCTTATGAACGACAACACTCAACTTTGAACGGAAGTTTATATATGACCTGTTTTTTGGTTTCAGGCTATAAAATCCATTTAGTGTTACTGGCAGGATCTCTAACTCTTTTGATCGGAAAAGATGAATAAATCCCCTGTAGAACACGTTTATTTTACCATCAAGTGTTCTTGTCCCCTCGGGAAATATTGCAATGGTTTTATGATCAGATTTATCATTAAGTTGTTCTATCATATGCCGGGTGTTCCTGTAAGTGGGTTCTTTAAACGGGACATAATCGGTCATTTTAAGTATTTTGCTGAACAGAGGTATTTTAAGCAACCGTTCGCGACCAAACCACGATATTCCCGGACAGAATGATAATATTGCAACAATATCGAAAAGACTTCCATGGTTTGCAACAAGTATATACAGGTTGTCCCGGTTCATATTCTCCTCACCGTAAATCCTGAATCTCTTCCCCATGATAAAGAAGACGGATTTAGCCCAGAGTTGTATGATCTTAGTTATGGCCTTCTTCATTCTGAATTCCGCCATTATAATAACTATTATCACACCTATGGCCGTATAGCTATAGAGAATGGCAAAGACCGGGACGGATAATACCGCATAGAACCTTGAACGCATTATATAACAAATATTTCCCGGTTGTAAAGTAGTTAATTTTTTGAATAATAGTTATCAAAGATGTTTTAGAAGATTATTGAAGCTTTCAGCAATTATCATTTTTGTGAGTTACTGACAAAAGCAATACTTTTCCCATCAGGTGACCATGAGGGTACATTTATAGTACCCTGACCTCCGTACAGGTATGCCAGCACCCTGGGTTCACCGCCGTCCACAGGCATGATCCTTAGCATAACGCGTTTATAGGCCGGATGACTGTTGTGGTCTATTGTCGGAGGAAAGGATATCATTACAAGCCATTTACCGTCAGGTGAAATATGGGGGAACCAGTTGTTATAATTATCAAAGGTAAGCTGTTCCTTGTCCGAACCATCAGCCTTCATCCTCCATATCTGCATCATCCCTGTAAGCTGACCGTTGAAATATATGTATTTGCCATCGGGCGAGTATTCACACCCGTCAACATGCTGTCCCGGCTTGATATCGGTGAGCGCAACTTCATTCTTCCCGTCTATTGAATTCCTGTAAATATTGAAGACACTCTTCCCATCCCTTATGGCAACATATACCAGTTCCTTATTATTGGGATTCCATCCGTGGAAGTATGAGGGCGTGTTTTCAGTCACCAGCTTGGGCTCACCTCCTTCCAGCGGAAGAACATAAACTGTAGAACCGCCTCCCGGAAGTCCCCTTCTGGAACTGCTTATTGCAAGCAACTGCCCGTCAAATGAAATACCATGATCATTGTTGAGGGTTGTACATGATCCTGTGTTGAGCTTTTCCAGCTCACCACCTGTTACAGGTATCTTGTAGAGCAGACCCCCCATGTTGAAGAGAAGTTTTTTGCCGTCAGGCATCCAGTTGGGTGCTTCAAACCTGCTTGCTTTCTCATAGATCACCATCCTCTTTCCATCGGCAACAGTCATTGTTTCGAGCCTGCATCCAAGTTCCCCTTCCCTGCCTGCGTTGTAGTTATCTGGTACCGGTTTGTCGATCCTGACATTCCATAGTCTAACCTCTTCCATAACATCAGGATTATGAGAGCATATGAAAGGACCAACAAGGACCTCTTCCGGGAGATTTTTTATTTCATGACCGCCTATTACCTCAAGCGGCTTGCCCGCATGAGCTGCACGCATGATAATGGTATTTCCTTTTCTTTCAACCTGAATGACATTGTATGATGAATCATTCGCAAAGAGTTCATCCTGGGGATCTCTCATCTCAGCACCCTGGCTTTCCCTCCACTGGAGGACTGTCAGACCATCTCCGTGCAAAGTGGCTGATATATGCGGGGATTTTGCATCAGTTGATTCTCTGACCATCCATCCGGTTTTCCTGTGTGGATCAGTCCCCTTGCCGGTAAACTCAAAATTGGCAGTTACAATAAAATCACCCTTGATCCTGTTAAAGAGATAGTGAAATTCGTCTCTGTCGAACCAGATATTATAACCACCCCCTTTAAGATCATAACTCTGGTCCTGCCTGTCATAGGTGGCAGAACCTTTTATTTTTGGCTTCCCTATATCGGTATTGTTTTTAAAAATACCAACAGGATTGTCCTGGGCCATAGCAGTATTAAGTAGTAGGCTGAACATAAAGATTAATGTGTATTTCATAGTGCTTGTATTTTGAGATTATGTTAATTTAATATCTTTCATACCGGTCCACTTCCCGGCCTGACTGCGGGAAGATATTTTGGAAAGGATTAAAGATACATAATTTGTATAAAACTGGATCAGTCTGAAATTAAAAATGCATACAGGCGCATACCTTACATGAACTGTTTTTTAAGTGAACAGGGTCGTGGCCTGTTTAGAATGCGAATCCCAAAAATTCGCAGGATTTTCTCCTCAAACGAAAAAAAACAACTATTTTGGTGAGAAATACCGGCATTGCAGAGATTTTGCCGTATATAATAACCGGAAACCTATTACTAGAGGAGACTTATGAATACAATACTTGAAAATATTGCGAATTGTGTTGAGTCCGGAAAGATTAACAGGGCATCGACCTATCCTCCTGCCATGAAAGACATGGAGGGAGCAGATGAGCTGACTAAAAAAGCTCTTGATATTGGAATGACACCAGATGAGATATTAGAGAATGCACTGATACCAGCTATGGCTGCTGTGGGCGATAAATATGCCAGGAAAGAGATATTTGTACCGCAGATGCTGATGTCGGCCAAAGCCATGAATAGTGCTATGGTGCATATTAAGCCATTTTTCTTGTCCGGAGCCGCAAAAAGAAAGGGGAAATTCATATTAGGTACGGTTTCTGGAGATCTTCATGATATTGGTAAGAATCTTGTGGCGATGATGGTAGAGGGTGGCGGATGGGAAGTTATTGATCTTGGTGTGGATGCAGGTTCAGATAAATTTATTAAAGCTCTTGAGGAAAACCCGGGAGCTGTGGTGGGACTGTCAGCTTTGCTTACAACAACGATGGAAAATATGAAAAATATTGTGGCCGTTATCAAGAAAAAACATAATGAAACCAGAATTATGGTTGGCGGAGCCCCTGTCACAGCCGGGTATTGCAGCAGGATAGGAGCCGATTTTTATTCTCCTGATCCGCAGGGAGCCGTCAGGTACCTGAATAGCCTGATCCCGTAAATACATGTGACAATATGCAAACCATTCTGAGAGGGGAAAAAAGTAAAGTACTGATAGATACCAACGGGCCAGTTGTTATTATCGGTGAATCTATTAACCCTACAAGGAGAAAGAAGCTGGTAACATCACTTGAAAAGGGTGATTTTGATTATGTCCTTGAACTTGCACAAATCCAGGTGAATGAGATGGCTGATGTGCTTGATGTTAATGTGG
This sequence comes from uncultured Rikenellaceae bacterium, assembly GCA_964472085.1. Lineage (GTDB taxonomy): Bacteria > Bacteroidota > Bacteroidia > Bacteroidales > VadinHA17 > LD21. The sequence continues at coordinate 81,348 of CAYYIW010000004.1, forward strand.
GTTACCCGGGTGTGGATGATGTTCGCCTGCTTCCACTGGTGGTCAAGGCACTTAATGAGAAATTTGATATTCCCCTGTGCCTCGATTCACCTGATCCTAAGGCTATTGAAGCTGCGCTGAAGGTGGCGGAAGGTAAATGCCTGATCAATTCTGTTAACGGAACAAAGCAATCGATGAAAGCAATTCTTCCCGTTGTAAAAGAGTACGGGGCTGCTGTAATAGCTCTCGCAATGGATGAAGATGGTATTCCCTCGATACCCGGGAAGCGTCTTGAAGTTGCGGAAAAAATTGTTGAGACAGCTACCCGGTATGGTATCAAAGAAGAGGATATAATAATTGATCCCCTGGCGATGGCTGTGAGCGCTGACCCGGATGCCTGCCTGATCACCTTGTCTGCAACACGTATGATACGCGATAAACTGGGTCTTAATATAACCATGGGAGCCAGTAACATATCATTCGGTTTGCCCGACAGAAATGCATTAAACATTGCATTTATTACTCTGGCTATTCATAGTGGTGTTACCTGTCCGATTGGTAATCCCTCCGGGATCACTTCTGTTGTAAGGGCAGCAGACCTTATCCTTGGCAGAGACGAATATGCCCTCAGGTTTGTTGAACATTTCCAGATGACACATAACGGCAGGTAGATATTGAATAAAAGAGGTAGGATGAAAACAAAAAACCTGGAATTAGGTCCCGGGGAACTCGGCCTTTCAGTAGACGGTATTTGTTATACAATAGGCTATTCATCGAAAGAGGAATATAACCTGTTGAAAGATGTAGCTACAGAATTACTGGCGCTAAGCAAGGATATATGCAGAATAAAGGCACAGTATTCTGTTTTTGAAAATATCAGGCTCGACAACAGGCAAAGGACTCTTGAAATTGGAAAAGTAACCTTCAGTCCCGGAAAGATAATATACGGGCAGTTGAAAAATACTGAATCGTTAGTCGTTTTTCTTTGTACTGCAGGGAAAGAGATTGGTAACGTGAGCCGTAAGGCAATGTCTGAAAAGGATCTTCTCAGGGGATATGTGCTAGATGTGATTGGAAGTGAGTTAGTTGAGGCTGCGGCTGATCTCATGCAGGAGGGTATCGGAAAGGATTTTGCTGACGGCGGGTATAAAATAACAAATCGCTACAGCCCGGGATACTGTGGATGGGACGTTAGTGAACAGAATGAATTATTCAGACTGATACCCGATAATTACTGTGGTATAAAGCTTACTGATTCATACCTGATGGACCCTGTTAAATCAGTCAGCGGGATCATTGGTATCGGAAGGAATGTGAAGAAGCTTCCCTATACCTGCAACATATGTGACATGCAGGATTGCATCTACAGGAAAAAGAGACAATTATAACTTTTTTATGGCTATTGGCTGGCCAAAATATGCGGGTACATAGCCCGATTTTATTATATTTGATTTTTATATCATTCCTTTTATAACAAGTATGATATACGCATATTAACCAAATGGAGGTTTATGGAAGGTGCCTGGTTTGATCCTGATTTTTAATTATATAGCAAAACCTTAATGTTATTACTGGGAATAGATATTGGAAGTTCATCTGTAAAGGCTGCGGTTATAGACGGGGAATCTGGCAAATGTCTTGCATCGGCATTTTATCCTGAGGATGAGATGAAAATAATTGCCACTAAAACAGGCTGGGCTGAACAGGATCCTGAGTCCTGGTGGACGAACATGAAAAATGCTGTATTATCCTGCACATCAAGTCTGGGGGACAAAAGGGATGCCATTGGTGCAATAGGCATTTCGTACCAGATGCATGGACTGGTAATGACAGACAGGAACAGAAAGGTCCTTAGACCATCAATTATATGGTGCGACAGCAGGGCTGTAAACTATGGTGATAAAGCGTTTAATGATCTTGGTCGGGATTTTTGTCTTTCCCATCTCCTTAATTCACCAGGAAATTTCACGGCTTCAAAACTGGCCTGGGTGAAGGATAATGAAAGGACAGTATATGACAGAACAGATAGAATATTGTTGCCGGGAGACTATATAGCAATGCGTCTGACGGGTGAAATGAACACAACCTATACAGGTATGTCCGAAGGAATATTCTGGGATTTCATATCGAATGATCTGTCTGCGGAACTTCTTGATTACTTTGGCTTTAAGAGGTCCATGTTTCCTGATGTCAAACCATCATTCACTGTGAGTGGTACATTGTTGAAGCCTGTAGCTTCTGAGCTTGGTCTGCGATCCGGTATACCGGTTTCTTACAGGGCCGGCGACCAGCCTAACAATGCCCTGTCGCTGAACGTTCTTAATCCGGGTGAAGTAGCTGCGACAGCGGGAACATCGGGAGTTATATACGGCGTTACCGATAAAAAGAAATTTGATTCGCTTTCCAGGGTTAACACTTTTTTACATGTTAATCACAGTCCAGAAAATCCACGGCTGGGAGTGTTGCTATGTATCAATGGTACAGGTATACTTAACTCATGGCTGAAACGTACAGTGGCGTCCGGATCAACGTACAACGAAATGAATGAATTGGCCGCGGGTATAAAAATAGGTTCGGACGGTCTGTGTATACTGCCTTTCGGTAATGGGGCCGAGCGTATACTGGAAAACAGGGAGCCGGGAGCAAAATTGTCCGGGCTTAATTTCAATGTTCATACTGCCGCGCATCTTTTCAGGGCTTCACAGGAAGGGATAGCCTTTTCATTCAGGTACGGTCTTGACATAATGAAAGAGACAGGGATAAGCGTGGAAATTATAAGGGCAGGAGAGGCTAACATGTTCCTCAGCCGTGTTTTCAGGCAAACACTGGCCGATATAACAGGAGCAGTTATACATTTGTACAACACTGATGGGGCATCCGGCGCTGCCCGGGGAGCAGGTATAGGTTGTGGTTATTACGGAACTTTTGAGGAAGCTTTTGCAGGGCTGGAAGAAGTTAATGTGACCCCTCCCGATCCTTCAGGGTCGAAGAGTGCAGCAGAGGCTTATCTAAATTGGAAGGAAGTCCTGCTTGCTGCCATCATGTAATTTAGGAGTATGGAAGAAAACAGTTTTGTTGTTAGGTGATACTAATCAGGATATAATCAGAAAATAATATACATAAACTACATATCAGTATGATTTACACAGGTAATAAAGAAGTATATCCCGGGATAGGGAAAATTGAATATGAAGGTTCAAAATCGAAGAATCCTCTGGCCTTTAAATGGTATGATCCTGAAGAGGTTGTAGCAGGTAAGAAGATGAAGGATCATCTGAGGTTTGCAGTGGCTTACTGGCATTCCTTCTGTGGTGACGGAAGTGATCCATTCGGTGATGCAACCCGTATTTATCCCTGGAATGATGCCGGGGACGATGATAAAATACTTCAGAGACTCGATGCAGCCTTTGAGTTCATTACAAAGGTTGGAGCCGGGTATTATTGTTTTCATGATGCCGATGTGGTTGGTAACGGTTCAGTGCTGCAAATTGAGAAGCGCCTGGAGAAATATGTACCTGTTATGAAAGCCCTCCAGGAACAGACAGGGGTTAAGCTTCTGTGGGGAACAGCCAACCTGTTTTCGCATCCGCGGTATATGAATGGTGCTGCCACGAATCCCGACTTTAAAGTAGTAGCCAGTGCAGCCGTACAGCTGCGGAATGCCATAGCTGCCACTGTTGCACTTGGTGGAGAGAACTATGTATTCTGGGGAGGCCGGGAAGGTTATATGAGTCTGCACAACACGGATATGAAAAGGGAACTCGATCATATGGGTATGATGCTTACACTTGCGCGTGACTATGGGAGAAATATAGGTTTTAAAGGAACCTTCCTTGTGGAACCCAAGCCAATGGAGCCTTCCAAACACCAGTATGATTATGATGTTTCAACGATAATAGGTTTTCTCAGGAAATATGGTCTCGATAAGGATTTCAAACTCAATATAGAAGTAAATCACGCTACACTGGCCGGCCATACTTTCATGCATGAACTGCAGGTAGCCGCCGATGCAGGCTTGCTGGGAAGTATTGATGCCAATAAGGGTGATTATCAGAATGGCTGGGATACCGATGAATTCCCTACTAATATCTACGAGGTAACAGAAGCGATGCTGGTTATATTGCGGGCAGGAGGATTCATCACAGGAGGGATCAACTTTGATGCCAAGATCAGGAGGAATTCTACTGATCCTGAAGATATTTTCATTGCTCATATTGGCGGTATGGATACCTTTGCACGATCATTGAAGATAGCTGACAGGATACTGAAAGAAAGTGACTACCTGGATTTGCGTAAAAAAAGGTATGAGTCGTTTGATACCGGGTCCGGGAATGATTTTGAAAAAGGAAAACTGACATTGGAACAATTGCGGAAGCTGGTAATAAATGATGGCGAACCGGCTGCAAAAAGCGGAAAACAGGAGATGCTTGAGCAGCTTATCAATATGTATATAGAATAGCTAATAATAAAATTCTGACGTATGGAAAAAGTTATACTGGAAAAGAAGAGCAGGTTTGGCTTCAGCGAAACAGTTGAGACTCTGCTTGTCAAAGCCGGGAAAAGGAACTGGCAAATTCCCGCTGTACACGATCTTCAACAGTCACTGGCAAAATCAGGTAAGTCAGTCAGGCCTGTCAAAGTGGTTGAGATGTGTAAACCGGAATATTCAGGTCAGATGCTTGAGCTAAGCGATGAGCGTATAATTTCGGTTATGATGCCCTGCCGCATCTCGGTTTATGAAAAAGATGATGGTCTTACATATATCGGACTTATGAATACGTCAAACATAATATCCGGCTTACCTGCAATCATTGCCAGAGTTATGAAGGAAGCCTCAGGGGAGACCCTTGAGATGGTATCTGAAATGTCTGAATGATTCTGTATCCGGACAATATTTTAAGACAACATTTTTTCGATTGAGGATTTTTCTGTCTCACTTAATGAATCCATTGCATTCAGTGCATTCCGGATCTTTACCTTAAAATTCCAGCATGTCATCTGTCTTAGCGACAGTCGTCTGGCATATTCATAGGTAGAAACATCTTCCTTCCCCTTGCATACATTATAGGCAATATAAAAAGCTTTGCTGATTGGAAATTTACAGTTGTGGAAAATAGTGCCGGACGTCGGCGATTCTTCACTTTTACATTTTGTGCATCGTCTCGAGAAGGGAGTTTTACCTGCACAATAGTTTGTATTGCCGCATTTACGGCAGGTGAAACCCTTGTTCCATTTGAGGTTGGCCAGGAATTCGTAACACTTTTCATCGCTGATGAATAGTTCAGCGATCCTTTCATTGTCGAGGTCGTCTTTGAAGATTTTGCTCATTAACAAGGGCTTTAATTTGCAAATATAAATTTAATGAGTGATATTAAAAAGATTTAAGTGATACTATTGCGATTTATTCTTTTTGTACTTACCTTTGCGCCGGGTTTTTAAACTGGTTTTTGAAGAGATATATATGGAAAATGCAGAGATAAATAAAAGATACAGCGATCTGGCAGAAACAACGTGTTGCCTTTCATGCGGTGGTGCGATAAATTACACGGGAGCTTTGCCTGGTGAAGTGTGTGTTGATCTTGGAAGCGGGCGGGGCACTGATGTTATCAGGCTTTCGGAAACAGTTGGGAAAGATGGTTTCGTATATGGGATTGATATTTCTGAAGGCATGATAAGGAAAGCTGTCAGTACTGCAGAAAGGCTTGGTGTAAAGAATGCCAGGTTCATACAAAGCCCGCTGGAAAAACTGGCATTACCTGATAACACTGCTGATGTTGTTATTTCAAATTGTACAATAAATCATGCTTCAGACAAACAGACGGTATGGGATGAAATATTCAGGATTCTGAAGGATGGAGGACGTTTTGTGATAAGTGATATTTATGCTGTTGACCCTATTGCCGAAGAATATCGCAACGATCCTGTTGCAATATCCGAATGCTGGGCAGGCTCGGTTACACGTGCTGAATATCTGCTTCATTTGCATAACGCCGGATTCAGTTCTATAAAGATTATAGAGGAATCTGCACCTTATGAGAAAGGTCATGCAAAGGTATGCAGCTGGACTATTGCAGGAGAAAAGACTTCAGGGTGTGGTTGCGGCTGCAAAAATTAATAATTAAGGAATATGAAAACTAGACTCTTATTTTTGGCATTTTTTCTCTCTTCTATCATGATCAGCTGTAAGACAGGCAACAGCAATGCTGATGTTGATCCGCCTGCTGGTAAAAATGGTGAGGCAGTTACTCCTTTAACCAGTGATACTTTCAGGCAGTATGTCTATGATTATCAGAATGGAAAGACATGGAACTACAAAGGCTCAAAACCGGCTATAATAGACTTTTATGCTGATTGGTGTCCTCCTTGCAGGGAACTTTCACCGCTTGTAGAGGAAGTTGCAAAGGAGTATGCAGGTAAAATTGTTGTTTACAAGGTTAATACGGACCAGCAGAAAGCAGTTACACAAGCCCTTGGAATAAAAGGCCTGCCTACATTACTGTTCATTCCCATGAAAGGAAAACCGCAGGTAATAATGGGATACGTCCCGAAGGAAAACCTGGAAAAGGGTGTTAATGAAATTTTACTAAAATAGTTGATACAGATGAAAAGTATGATTAAGAAGAAAGAGAGCAGAAGCAATACAAAAGTGGCTCAGTGCTGTGCTAAAACTTCTAAAACAGTTGTTGGTTGTCACGACTGATTTTTTCATCAGGAGATTTTTCAGTGACGTGGAGCGTATGATTTAGGTATAATTCGCAGGATATATTTTTATCTCTAAATGAAATATTCGAAGTACAACATCTTATCAAGGATAAAGGATTCTGAAAATTATTTCCTTATAAATCTCCTTACCGGGAGTGCTGATATACTTAGCAATGATGACGCACTTAAGGTGGATTTGCTACGGAATGGTATTAGCTCCGGGGATAACGGTTTTAATGATGAACTTGCTGCAAAGGGTTACCTGATCGATGAAGTTGAAGAGGCAGGACTTTACAGGAAAAAATATCTGGATTTCCTCGATTCACGGGATGAAGATGAGATCCAGATTTTTTTTGTGACGAATTACACCTGTAATTTTGCATGCTCATATTGTTACCAGGATCAGTATACAAATCCTGTAAACAGTCTTACACATAAAGTTATAGATGCCTTCTTTGATTATATCCATAAAGAATTTGCCGGACGCAGGAAGTATATAACAATATTCGGGGGAGAACCTCTGCTGAACAGCCCTAAGCAAAAGGAGCTTATTTCATACTTCCTTTCAAAATCGTCTGCATCCGGACTGGAGGTTTGTTTTGTTACAAATGGTTATCATCTTGAAGAGTATTCTGAAATTTTTGAATCAGGAAGGATCCGTGAAATTCAGGTTACCCTCGATGGTACAGAGATGATTCATAATAAAAGGAGATTCCTGAAGGGCGGAGGGAGTACATTTGATAAGATTGTCAGGGGTATTGATTTCTGCCTGGACAACGGTATAAATGTTAATCTCAGGACGGTCATCGACAGGGATAATATTGATGATCTTCCCCGGCTTTCTTCTTTTGCTGCTGACAGGGGATGGCTGAAGAGCCCCTTCTTTAAAACACAGCTGGGGCGAAACTATGAACTGCATCATTGCCAGTCATCACCTGATAAACTTTTAGACAGGGTATCGCTTTACGAGGCTGTTTATGAGCTGGCCCGGAAACATCCGCAGATCATGGAGTTTTACAAACCTGCCTATTCTGTGGCAAAATTCTTATCTGAGAACGGAGAGTTACCCGATCCTCTCTTTGATGCATGTCCGGCATGCAAGACTGAGTGGGCCTTCGATTATACCGGTAGCATCTATTCATGTACCGCCACCGTTGGTAAGACTGACGAAAGGCTTGGTACCTTCTATCCTGAAGTGACGAGGAAGGACGATATGATTGAGGAGTGGGAGAGACGCGATGTGACAACAATCACAGAATGCAGAGATTGTGCGGTTCAACTGGCCTGCGGAGCCGGTTGCGGTTCGGTGGCAAAGAACAGGACCGGTGAAATCTGTTCAGCTGATTGCCGTCCTGTTAAAGAATTGCTGGAACTTGGTTTTTCAGCATATATTGAAAACATCGATCTTTAAGATCCATTAGTGAAATAAATTTATATGAAAGAGATAAATTCAACTGAGTTTGAGAGTGAAGTTCTGGGAGCAGAAAAGGTCGTGCTTGATTTTTATTCTACTGAATGTCCTCCTTGTGAAGCCCTCGCATCAAAGTACGAGGATCTGTCGAATCTGTATGGCAATGACGTAAAGTTCCTTAAAATATTCAGACAACAGAACAGGGAACTGGCTGAGAAACTTGGTGTAAAAGGTTCGCCTACCCTGCTTTTTTTTGAGAAGGGCAATGAGACAGGAGAACGTCTTGCAGGAGGTATTAAGCGGTCAGATATAGTCCGTAACCTAAACGGGATGTTGCATCATAATAGAGTTGATGAGATCAGGAAAAGCATCAAACCTAAAATATCTGAGTTTGATGTTATAGTTCTTGGTGCAGGTCCGGGAGGTCTGACAGCTGGTCTTTATCTATGCCAGTCTAAGATCAACACTGTTTTGATTGATGTGGCTCTACCGGGAGGTAATGTATCAACAACACATGAAGTATCCAACTACCCTGGCTTTATCGAACCACAGGCGGGCTACATGTTGTCTCATTATATGAGTGAACAGACAAAACAATGCGGAACTATCTACAAGGTTGCTGTGGATGTCACAAAAGTTGATCTTGCCAGGATGGAGGTTGTTATTGATGAATACGAGACGGTAAAGGCAAAAATGATAGTAATTGCGACAGGCACAACTCCGAATCTTACCGGTGCTAAAGGGGAGAGGGAGCTAAAAGGCAAAGGGATATCCTACTGTGCCACATGTGATGCTAAATATTTTGACGGGAAAGAAGTTATTGTAATAGGTGGAGGAAATTCGGCCGTTGAAGAATCTGAGTATATCACGCGATTTGCAAGTAAACTTACAATTGTGCACCAGTTCGATAAGCTTACAGCTAATAAAAAAGCTCAGGAAAAAGTGCTTAACAATCCGAAAATTGATATAATTTTTGAGCATGAACCCAGAGCCTTCAGGCGTGAGGGAGATAAAATGATAACGGAAGTGGAAAATCTAAGAACAAATGAACGTCGTGAACTGTTTAGCGACGGAGTTTTTATATTCATCGGGATGAGACCCAATATCGATCTGTTTAGGGAACATCTTGATCTTGATAACTGGGGATATATTAAAACTGATGAGGATATGAGGACGAGCATGCCGGGAGTCTATGCCGTGGGTGACGTTATCAGTAAGAAATACCGGCAGATAACCACTGCAGTCTCAGACGGTACAATTGCAGCTATGGCAATTGCGAAGGAATTGGATTAACTTTGTTATTATTAATTAACATTATCTGATATGAAACGGAACATGGGAACAATCGACAAGGTGATCAGAGTACTGGTTGCAGTCGTAGTAGGTATTCTTTATTTTACACACACAATAACAGGTACCCTGGGTATTGTTCTGCTGGTTATTGCAGGTATTTTTGTACTAACAAGTCTCTTAAGTTTCTGCCCTTTATACCTGCCATTTGGCATTTCTACCCGCAAAAAGAGTGAGTAAACTGTATTGTTAGCGATTGAGTAACTCTTTTACCAGTTGCACCACATCTACGGTGGTATCGGTGCTTATGTCAGCAATATGGATATCCCCGGTCTTCCATTTCCTGGCCACCAGCCGGGTTATGGAACGGCGAACTACCCAGACCTGGAGAATCTGTGTGTTATTACAGATGGCTTCAATGGACCTGTTCCATCCTTTATTATTAAGTTCGAGGGGCCCTATTTCATCAATGACTACTATATCCATGTCTGCCAGGTTTTCAGTATCTAGTATTTCATAACCTTTCTTCAGCCCCTCAGGATTAAAATAAAAACTGCCGTAATGTACCCATTCCAAGGATGGTACACGTGTGCATAATTCTATAGTTGAGGAATTCCTCAGATCATATAATTCAAATCCCATCCTTTCTCCTTTCCTGTCTATGCCTATGGAAAGAAAGCCTGTCAGGCTTATATTTTCCTTTAACAGATCCTCTGTGACTCTTTTCAGAAATGTTGTCTTTCCCTGGCGAATATCTCCGGTTATTATAATTACCGGAGGTCTGCCGGTGTTTTCCTTTTCAAAAACTTCAAGGAGACTCTCTGCCTGGTTCAAAATACCGGGAATAATTTTACGTGTCTGTTTGAGAAAATTACGTGACTCGGGCATAGATGAGATGATCGATCCAAGTGCTGAGAATGAAAAATTAAGTGACTGGTACAAACTGGCAAATCCTCTGCCATATAAGACCGATTTTATAAGAGGATTCTTTAATTCTATGCTGATTGCTGCAAATCCTATTATCACCACTACTGCACGTCCAATCATTTTCAGTCCTGCAGTCAGGCCTGTCATGGAGAATAAGCCTTCGCCTGATATTCCATTCCACAGGAATGCAGCTATAACCGTAATGAGTATGAACTGTATCCATAAAGATAACTTTCTGAATCTTTTGAGAGACGACCTGTAATGAAGGATACAAAATAAGATATAGGCTGGAGGTAATATCCAGAAAAAAATTGTTTTTGCTGAATTGATTATCATCAGACTGATTACCAGGGATGCTGTATTAAGAAAGAGATAGAAAACGGAATAGCCATGGCTCTGAGTTTCAAAAGGTTTTTTTGTATCGTATTCAACCCGGATCTCGTCGCCAACAGAATTCTTCAACCCTCCGTTTTTATATCTTCTGCCCGTTAAGTAGCCTGTCACTGCTGCAAGAGCCCCTGTAGCCAGGTAAATTACAGTTATGAGTATTACCAGGTTTATAGGGTCGGTGTCAGTAAGCCGGATCTGTTTTGCTGCAAACTGGTAGAGAGCATTAAGAATTTTTACAAAATCAAAGCCATACATAATCAGGAGGCTTATAAACTTATGAAGAAGTGCGCTGAGAACTGCAAAGGCTCCACCCGTAATATACCCTGTTAAATTGCGTCCGAAAAGCAGTATGAATATTTCAAGAAGAAGAGCTTCCGTGAAGATCCCTATCATAGGACCGATAATAAGAGCACTGGGTGAAATGGATTTCATAAGGGCACATATCAGCCCGGCTCTTATGACAAGACCTTTTTCTTGCCATATCTGGAGAAAAGCAACAAGCAGGTAAACGCTGATAAATGATAATACGGTACCCGACAGGGGAACCTTAAGGTTATGAAGGAAACTGCCAAGAATAATCTCGACTGATGCCCAGAAGCTGCCTATTACCGAGGCTTTAAGCCACAGCGAGTTTAGAGGTCTTACTTCTATTGTATCCATTGTAAGATAAAATACACACGGCCTCTTAAGTTACGTTTTTTTATACAAAGCTGATTTCCCATGTGTATTATTGAAGATTTTACTCTATGGAAGATCTTCAATAAGGACGACACTTAGTTATGATTGCAGGAATGGCCCTGCTCGTGATGAGATTCATGTTGGCTGCAGCTACTGCCGCTATCTTCCACAAGGCCATTCAGGTAGAGTTGAACAACTTCTGTGGCATTTCCGGCACATCCCCTGACAACTTCTATACCACTTCTGTTAAGTACGTTAATTGCTCCTCCTCCTATGCCGCCTGCAAGCATCACAGAAACCCCGTCAGATGCAAATATGGAGGCTATATCAGATTTGCAGCCACATCCCTGAGGTGATTCCACATCTTTAATATTGCTGATTTCTTTACTCTCTGTAATAGTGAATACTTTATACGATTCACAATGACCAAAATGGCCGTCAATCTGATTGTCTCTTGTTACCGGAACTGCTATTTTCATTTTTGATAATATTGATAATTCTTTTATTGATTTATATGAATTACTAATTTGATATTCAGTTCCACTGATGCAAACCATTTAACCTGCAATAGACGATTTAATGATGAATACCGGAGGATCAGCAATTGAACGTTTCACTGCACAAAGTCCGGCAGCACTTGTTACGGCTTCCCTGTATTTTTCAGGAAACCCTTCCGGCAGTTTAATCTCGATGGTAACATTTACCGGTAAATGTGTTTCGGGGTTGTATTTTATGTCCTGAAGGATCCTGATCCCATCGATTGGAATGTTACGCCGTCCGCAGAATGATTTAACATAGATTCCGGCACATGTACCTATTGAGGCCATGAAAAGATCAAAGGGTGCCGGAGCAGTGTCGCCGCCTCCATTGTCAAGAGGCTGATCCGTTTTTATTTTATGGCCATTGTATAAAGCTGTTACAACTTTCCCCCCTTCAAAAATAATTTCCATAAATTATATTTCTTTAATTCAGTTTAACAAGCTCACTGTCGCCATAATAAGCACAGTCTTTGCACTTGAGGTGATTCTCCAGTCCTTCGATTAGTTTAAAGCATTTTTTACAGCGGTACCAGTCATTTTCTAGAAAATAATCTCCACCTTCGATCTCCAGGGCTTTGCCTTCGACAAATGATTTGGCAATTTGTTTTAAGGCCCTGTTATATATTCTGGTAAACGTAGGCCGGGAAATTTTCATCATTTTAGCAGCCTCTTCCTGGGAAAGATTGTCATAATTTACCAGCCGGATGCTTTCATATTCCTCAAATTTCAAAGCCACAGGACCTATCTTGCAGAGGGGCATCCCGAAAGGTTTGAAACCTTTCATTTTTGGGGGGTTAGATATTTTTCTGCTTTTGTTTGGCCGTGCCATCTCTGTTTAATTTAAACAATGACCTGATATCGGGATATATTATATATCCAAATAATATCACAGACAAAGCTAAAATTATTTTTCCGGCAAGACAAAAAGGACCGCAATAAAAATCCTTCCCTGTACCAAAAAGACATGATGTACATCCTATCAATGCCATAATGATATAATCAACAAACAATATCAGTGGCAGAAAAACAAGAACTTTTATAATAATCGGCTTCTTCATGATGGTTTTTAGTAAAGGTAATGAACCTGCGTTCATAATGCAAGTAAGTTGCCGACTATTTTCGGTGAATTTTGCAGAAAAAAGTGCTGTTTTAACTTTTATCCTGATACCGGTTGTTAAATATTTACTTGTTCCAAAGGTCTCCTGGCAGTAAGCAGGAAAATGTCAAACTGTTTATTTACTGAATCACTGATTTGTTTATTCATTGTATAACATTTCCTGTAGCTAACATCAGAAAAGCCCTGAGCAAATACCAGTTTTGACATCTCTTCCGGATCAAAGCCCTTATGACCTGTAAAACCATCACCGTGGAAAGACCCGTCTTCCGGATAGAGATCTGCAAGTGCAAGGTATCCGCCCGGATTGAGAAGGGAATAGAATTTTTTAATAATGCCGGGGATATCTGTTATATGATGGAGGACCATCTGGTTGAAAAGAAAATCAAATGTTCCGTCTTCATATATACCGGTTTCAAGATTAAAGTCGACAGCTTTCAGGTTCTTAACCCCTGAATCTTTTATCTTCTCCTGCATTATCCTGAACATTTCTGCTGAATTGTCCATTAATGTTATTTCTTTTAGTAAGTCCTTCAGAATAAAGCTGGTAACTCCTGTTCCGGCACCGAATTCAAGCGCTGTCATATTTTTGTTTAGAGGAACATTGTTCCGGATCTCTTTTGCAATAGCATTTGCACGGTTCCAAATCATCGGGTTCTGGTCCCATGTCAAAGCCTTTATATCAAATTCATTCATTTAACAGTAAAATAAAAGTTAATAAAAACAGCCGCAAATAAAACTCTTATTGTTTAGACTGAAGCACATATAATATTTATAACATCAATATTTGACTCAGTCTGAAACCTGTCGCTTTATTTGCGGCTCAACTTTTAAACAGTTTAATTCTGTTATTGTTTAAGTACTTTTTTTAATACTGTATTTTTATCAATCGTTTTTGTACAGAAGAACCAGTCGTAACATTTCATATCTTTTTTGTTCTCCATTCTCTCCTTCGCAACTCCACACGATCCGGCTGTAGGTACAATGACGTCATCACCCGGCTGCCAGTCGGCAGGTGTAGCAACAGAAAATTCATCAGCCGTTTTCATGGCAATCAGGGCCCTGTATAGTTCTTCAAAGTTACGACCCAGGCTGAGGGGATAATAAATTATTGCCCTGATAATCCCTTTCGGATCTACAAAAAATACAGCACGCACGGCCTTGGTAGAACTTTCCCCAGGCTGTATCATACCGTACTTTTGTGCAACTTCCATAGTGATATCTTCAATGAGAGGGAAATTGACCTCCACATTTTTCATGTCCCTGTATTCTATTTTTTCCTTAATAGTACGAAGCCATGCTATATGACTGTAGAGTCCGTCAACAGACAGACCGACAAGCTTGCAACCTGCTTCTTCAAATTTCTTTTCCATACTGGCAAAAGTTATGAACTCAGAGGTACAGACCGGGGTAAAATCAGCGGGATGGCTAAAAAGAATAACCCAGCTTCCGGAATAGTCTGCCGGGAAATTTATTTCACCCTGCGTGGTTACAGCACTGAATGATGGTGTTTTATCACCTATTCTAGGGATAGGAGTAATCTGATTTTCTTCCATAATCAATGTTTTTAGTTATAAGCAATTATTACAGATAGTTGTTTCCTTTATAAAAATGATCAACGCCTGGTCCTAGATAGCATCAGGTCCAGGTCTTCCTTAAGCGCTGAGAGGTCTTCTTCGTGCTCCACTTCCTGTGAGAGGATAGTGAGTATGATGTTGTATGTGACCGGATCACCTTCCCTGGTTATATCAAGAAGTTCGCTATATGTCTTGATAGCACATTGTTCTCCCTTGATGTTCTGATCCAGGATCTCCTCCACATACGGGTCAGCCGGTACGTCGTACCCGCAATTGGTCAGCTTCATCCAGTCGGCAGGAGAAAGAACCGGTGTGCCTTCAAGCTGTACTATCCTTGTCGAAAGAAGCTCTGCATGGCTGAGCTCTTCAGTAGCATGCAGGGTAAGTTCGGCGATAACAGCATCTTTCATCGGGCCTTTGACTACCTTGGCACCTATCCAGTACTGGTAATATGCAAGCCACTCATCCGCCATGGCTTTGTTTAGCAGCTTAATAAGCTCATCAACATCCATTTTAACGATTGATCTTCCTTTTTGTCCCATTGTCTTTCTGTTTTTAAGTTGAACTATTATTGCCTTTGTCCCTGAACCTGCCTGTTATATATAACCTGATATCCTTGATTTCAAATCCGGGTATATTCTTCTTTTTCATGTAATCATCAAGAATCCTGTCAAGATCACTGTCGATAAAATCCTCAATACGGTCCGATTCCGTGCTGTATAAATGGTGATGCCGTTTTTTTACCGGATCGTATCTTACGGGCTCCTTATCCGTATGAACCTTTTTTACAATACCTTTTTTTGAAAAGATCTCCAGTGTTTTATATATAGTAGCCTGAGAAACAAAAAAATGATTCTTTCTAAGCTGGCTGAAGATCTTTTCTGCATCGGGATGTTCCTTGCTGTTAAGTAAAACTTGCAGAACGGCAATCCTCTGAGGTGTCACTTTTAACCTGTTTTCTACCAGTATCCGGACTGCATGAGTATCTTTCATGATAGAAATATTGTCAAATGAGACTCATTCTTATTTACTGAATAATAAAATTATTAAATATCTCCCTGCTCACCAAAAATTAAAAGTTAATAATATGTTAAAAAGTAATTTTGTTATAGTTCTTAAATTCAGCATTTTATATAGCCAAATTGTATATTGGAAAACATAACACAAATACCTGTGTCAGATCCTGTCCTGGATGTTTATTTCAATTAGATTTTGTCAGTCAAACAGTTTTTCAAAATAAATGGCAAATGATCTGTACAGGAAATGGGTCCACTTACCAAAAGGGACGATGATGAGGGCCCATTGAACAAGTATTATCTGGTGTAATATGTATAGCCACCGGTTATCAGCCAACAGACCAGTATCGATAAAAAGCCTGACCAGGAAGGCAGATAATCCCATTAAAAACAACCATATTACAAACATCCAGTCAGATGGTTGAGAATGTATACTAATTTCCTTCTT
This sequence comes from uncultured Rikenellaceae bacterium, assembly GCA_964472085.1. GTDB lineage: Bacteria > Bacteroidota > Bacteroidia > Bacteroidales > VadinHA17 > LD21. Next base: position 97,419 of record CAYYIW010000004.1, read on the forward strand.
TTTCCTGATCCGGTCATAAATAAAATCAATTGTAACTATGAAAATCACAAAACTCATCACATAGCCGGTTATAATGATAACACTGCTCCCGGATGAGAACCAGTCAAGAAAAACCGTGGTAAAAAGTAATCCCAGGTATCCTATAACCAGGATGAAATGCTCAAACCATCTGAACATATTATCATCGCAGCCCAGTGCCCGTTTCTGGGTGAACATGTTCACCAGTAAATCTCCGAGTGCATTAAAGTATTTTTTTAAGGGTACCCTGACCTTTGGCTTCAATATTATGAACCACCACATTCTTATAATATTGGGCAGCAATATTATGACGAAAACAAAAGATATTGCAATGATTTCAAAGCTATGTCCGGTATGCAACATCCATTCAAGGTCAAATTTTTTTGAATAAGCCGATAACAGTACCATTAAAGCAGCAATAAGAAAAGCCAGGATAGTGAAAGGCAGTGACCTGTAAAGCAATCCGGATAATTTAGTCCAATCATATTCAGCTGTCAGCCATCTTCTTAGTGACATCATCAGTTCACCGGGACTTGCATTTCGCGGACACTGGGTGGTACATTCCCCACAGTAATAGCATAACCAGGGCTTAACGGATTGTCTAATCTCGTCCTCCAGACCCAGGACACTGTATCTTAGCATTTCACGTGGAAATGAGTTGTTTTCAGTTGACAGGGTACAAACGGCAGTACAGTTTCCGCAATTGTAGCATGCATTGAAATCAAATGCGCCGAATTTACTTAGCCTTTTACTGAAATCGGGATTTATTGCCGCCATTATTCTCTTATTTTGTATGTGAAATATTCATCCATATCATCCAGGGTACCTGTTTGAATGTAGCCGTATTTCAAAAGCGACATTATCCAGAACATTACCTCATTTTCAGGCATATTTAATGTTTGTGCCATCTGATGTATAGTCATCTCTTCTTCTTTCAGGGCTTTAAGTATCGCTTGCTTTACTTTATTGAATTTCTTCATTTTATCCTTTGCTGCCTGTGATACTTCCCTTCTTTCCCTCAGGTATTTATATGTTTTTCCTTTTTCGGTTTCCATAATATTAATATTCTAGTTCCGGTTATCAGTGCTGCTGTTTGGATTCCGTTTGTTTATCAGTAATAATATATTTTTACTCACAGCTCAGAGCTTTAAAAAGGTACCTAAACAGCAAGGGCATCAATCATATTTTCAATCTCCCTGTTTGAATATGAAATAAGGTCGACAGCATCTTGAGGACAGACAGGCAGGCACATTCCGCAACCTTTGCATATAGAATTATTTACTGTAGCCGTATTTCTTGTTTCGTCCAGAGTCATGATAACAGCATCGAAGGGACACGCTTCGGAACAGGCACCACACCATGTACAGGAAAGTTTATCGACCTTTGCCACAACAGGTTCAAGGGCGAGCTCACCCTTGCTGACCCATGAATAAGATTTCGTAGCTGCAGAAAGGGCTGAATTTACTGATTCCATGATATTCTTCGGTCCCTGGCAGGCTCCTGATATTGTTATACCGTCTATAACTGTCTCAACAGGACGAAGTTTCATATGAATCTCATTAAAGAATGAATCACGCCCTTTAGGGATCTTGAATAATGAAGCAACAGTATTGTCAGAACGTGGTACCATTCCGGTCACCAGGACAATAAGGTCTGCTTCAATCCACATCTCTCTTTTCCCTGTAAGAATGTCATTTATTTTAACAATTGTTTTCCCATTTTCCATTGTGACAACAGGTGGATCATCCTCATATGCCTGCATAAAGATATCTCCGTATTTAAGTGCTTCGCCGTACAGTACTTCCTGTTTACCGTAAGTCCTGATACCTCTGGTAAAATGGAAGTTATTGATATTGTCAAATTTTTTTCTGGTTTGTAAAGCAGCATGTATTACCGAAGTGCAGCAATACCGCGAGCAGAACTTATTATCTCCTTCGGGCTGACGGCTTCCAACACAATACACATATGCAATATTTTTAATTTCTTTGCCTTTATATTTCAGTTTTTTTTCGTTGATATCAATAAGTCTTTTGAATTGAGGAAGTGTAATGACATTGTCCAACCTATTATATCCTAATTCGCCATCGGCCGGAGTATAGGGATCAAATCCCGTAGCCATAAGGACGGATCCGACATTTATTTCAACAGTCCTTTCCTTTTGCGAGAAATCGACGCCTTCACAAAATTTTTCACATTCTCCACACCTTGTACAGTTTTTAATATCGATAACCGGATATTGAGGATACTCGCTTGGAAAGTTATGGTATATAGCTTTTCTGTTTGTGATATTGAAATTGAATTCATCAGGCACTTCGACGGGACATGCATCAATCGCTTTCTGAAGCTGGCCCTTATTGCATTTTTCAACAATATATCTGGGTATGATCTTCACCTTAAGTGTGAAATCACCGATACTACCGGTTGTTGAAACTACTTCCGCCCCTGTGAGTAAAGTAATGTTATTACGGCTAATAATATCATCATACAGATTTGATATCAGCTCTTTCCCCGTCTGGTCTGTTGTGAAAAGGACGTCCCATTGTGATACCCTGCCTCCAATGAAATGTTCTCTTTCTATTATTGTAACCGGACATCCCATGTCAGAAAGTTCAATTGCAGCCCTCATTCCGGCAATACCGCCTCCTAAAACGGCAACTGCCTTGCGTGATGGGATAACAATAGGGTAAAGTGGTTCGGATAAGCGAACTCTCGAAATTGCGGATTTAACAAACCTTATTGATTTTGCTGTAGCTCCTTCCTTATTGTCTGAATGAGCCCATGAAGCCTGTTCCCTTATATTGGCATGCACATAATTATACTTATTAAGTCCCGCTCTCTCAGCTACAGCCCTGAAAGTGACCAGATGCAGTTTTGGGGAACAGGAGGCAACAACGATACCGTCAAGTTCATTTTGCTTTATGTCTTCAGCAATTTCTTTCTGGCTTGAATCGCTGCATGCGAATATGGTTGTTTTTGATATTTTTACATCCTCGTCATTTTCGATTGATTGTCTTACCTTCTCAACATCGACATAATCGGATATGTTCCCTCCGCAATGACATATATAAACACCTATTTTCCTGTGCATGATTCTTTATTTAAATAACTTATTGCTTCGGCAGAAGCCGAGCCTGCTGACAGTATGGAATCCGGTATGTCCATTGGACCTGAGGCTGTGCCCGCAACGAAAACTCCTTTTATGCTTGTCTTGGATGGGCTGACAAGTGGTTTTGACTGGCTGACAAAGCTGAATAGATCGATATCGAGCCTGTCATCGGGGAAAAAGGAAATTGTATCCTTGTTTGGCAGTACACCAACAGAAAGTACAACCATATCATGTTCTGTTTCCCTGACTGTACTGTCATTGATGTCTTCATAACGTAAAAGGAGGTTGCCATTTTCCTTTTCAGTGATTTTACCTATTTTGCCTTTTACAAAATTTACTCCCATTCCTTTTGCCTGTTCATAGAACTCCTCAAATCCTTTGCCGAATGACCTGATATTAATGTAGTAGATGGTGACATCTGCCATAGGTAAAGCTCCCATAAGAAGCTGAGCCTGTTTTATTGAGTACATACAGCATATCTGGGAACATATCGGGTTACCTATTGTTTCGTCTCTCGATCCCGTGCAAAGTACATACCCAATTCTGTCGGGCATTTTACCGTCACCGGGTCTGAGGATGGTATGAAAAGGCCGTGTCGGAGCAAGTTGCCTCTCCATCTGCATCGATGTTATTATGTTTTTGAACCTGCCATATCCATAACGGGATATCTTTAATGGATCAAAAAGATCAAATCCGGTTGCTATTATAACTGTTCCTATCTCTACCCGGTATTCAACAGCTTCCTGTGTAAAATCTATGCATTTTGTCGGGCATACTTTTTCGCATGCACCGCACAGTGTACAGTTTTCAATATCTATCGCCGCTATTCTTGGGCTTGCTATACTGAAAGGAATATAGGCAGCCTTCCTGCCTACCATGTTGTACTGATACTGGTCGTCAACAATAACAGGACAGGCCTGTTCACAAAGCTGGCACCCGGTACATTCTTCGGCTATGATATATCTCGGATTTCTGATCAGTTCAGCAGTAAAGCTGTTCTCTCTGTTCCTGCCTATTCTCTTTACCTCACTTTCAGTGAAGATAGTGATCAGGGGATGCCTTGATATCTCTGATACTTTTGGTGTGGTAATACAGGCTGAACAGTCAAGCGTAGGGAAGACCTTGCTCAGAAGTATCATTTTCCCACCGATAGAAAGGTCTTTTTCCACAATGAGCACCCTGTAGCCGTTATTGGCAAGATTAAGAGCTGCTTCTCCTCCTGCAATTCCACCACCTATTACCAGTGCATCAAATGTGGCATATTTTATCTTTTCACTCATGATTGAGGATATTGGATTTTCAACAAGTATTCATTGAAGCTCTTCATCTGCTTGATAAAAGCTTCGCTGCACACCGAACATATTGCTGCCATACGTAACCGTGCAGGTTCAATATTCATCTCTTTCATCTTTTCATGTGTTCTTGATACAACCTGTCCGGTCTTTTTCGTACAGGAGTCACCATATGGACAATCACTCCCGTCAGCAGCGATGAAAACCCCGTCAAATCCTTTCTTAAAAGCATGAAGTATCCACCTGGTCTTCACACTGCTTGAGCATGGTACAGGTATTGTATATACTGTGGGGGGATAATGCAATTTCAGTAATCCCGCCATATCAATAGCGGGATCTGAAATTTTTTCTGTAGAAAACACCAGTATCCTGGCACTTTTTACTGCCACTATTGCCATACCTTAAGATTATTTTTTCTTAAGGAAGATTCTGAAATAGCCACTCTCTTCTATTGTTCCGAAATATTCATGGCCCTGCTTCGTACACCACTTGGGAAGATCGCTTTTAGTGCCTTCATCAGCTGACAGGACTTCCATTGTATCTCCGGAGTTTATTGTTCCTATAGCTTTTTTTGCCTCAAGTAAAGGACCGGGGCATGCCGTGCCTCGTGCGTCCACCACTTTAGTAGCTTTAAGGTCTTTTAATTCTTCTGCTGTCATTTTATATTGGTTTTTAATTCCTGTTAAAAGAAAGTTGATTGTAAACGCCAGGCATCATATAAACAGATTTACATCAGCCTCCTGGGCAGCTGTAATGTAAGAACCAATTCCCACAATGTCATCAGCCAGGTCAATGAAATCTTCAAGCTTTTCTCCTCCCCAAACCTTTCCTGCCAGACCGCATATATGTATCTTGACATCGGTGATTTCCCTTGCTTCCCTGAAAAACTCAACCCATGTTTTTACTTTCAGGTTTTTAAGAGACGCAAGAAATTCAGCTTTCATGTCAGCATTTTCAGCCATATTCAGTTTGTCGGGATTATCACCAACATCTTTTCTGAAAGCTCTCGCTCCCTGTAACAAAACATAAATGTCAACATACATATCATCGGCTGCCGCACCACTGAGGATAACTCCTGCCGCTGTCAGTTTGTCTACGCTTCCGGTATACAGTGCCAGACATAATTTTTTCTTTTCCATATTAAATATTAAATAGTGTTAATTATTTCACAAAGGAACTAAAAGCTTCTTTTTAAAATTTTAAATTTGATGTGAGGTTGGTTATTTTATTTTGTGATATGGATCACAAAAAAGCTATTTTTGCCGTATGAAAAGCAAATGTAAATTGTGCAGTATTAAATCAAAGGCTGCATTGGCACTGAGTGATGAGGAGATTGAGAAGCTGTCAAGCAATTGTGCTCTTGTAAACTTTCACAAGGGAGACTCAGTCTTTAAACAGGGAACGTTTTCCACCAATGTGGCGTACCTGAGAAAGGGACTGGCCAAGATCCATATTGCCGGACCACATCACGAACAGATAGCGAGACTTGTTAAGGCACCCAGTTACCTGGCACTGCCAACAACTTTCGGCGATAAAATAAACCAGTATTCTGTTACGGTAGTTGAGAAAGCAGAAGTGTGTTATATAGATATAAATGTGTTCCGTTTTCTTCTAAGTAAAAATCCCGATTTTTCATATGAGATAATGATCGACCTGTGCAGGAATGAGCTTGAGGTGTTAAACAGGTGCGCAAACAGAACCCAGAAACAGGTACGAGGAAAAATAGCGGATGTCATACTGGAAATGTCGGACAAAATCTATAATTCACACCTGTTCACCCTTCCGGTTACTCAGGAGGAAATAGGTAACCTTATAGACTCCTCTCGTGAAAGTGTCAGCAGGGTACTGGCTGAATTTGAGAAAGATGAGCTGATAAGAATAAAAGGCAGGAAGGTTGAAGTGCTTAACAGGAAATCACTTAAGCTGATCAGCGCCAATGGCTGACTCTTTATTGGGATAAGATACCTTTTAAGGTGAATGACAATTGATATTTGACAACAAAAAAAATGAAATATCTCAATTTGTACAGGGAAATCGAATGTCTTTGTATTTTTGCCTGAAATTGTAAATGGAATAACTTTGCGACCTGATTTCTGTTTATTATTGAAAATTTTAACGGCAATTTTATAATTTTTAAATACACATGTTCTAAGACTGATTACCATGGGAAAAGAAATAGTAAACACCAGATGGCTTGACGGTATGGCATTTGAAGGAGATATTGGCGGCTATAAGGTTGTAATTGATGCCGATCCTCAGGTGGGAGGCAAAAACAGGGGTCCCAGGCCCAAACCATTTATGCTGCTTTCACTTGGAGGTTGCACTGCGATGGATGTAATATCCATTCTTAATAAAATGAGGGTCAGTGTGGATAGTTTCAATGTGAGGGTTGAAGGTGATCTTACAGAAGAACATCCCAAACATTTTTATAAAATGCATGTGGTTTATGAATTCACCGGGAAAGACCTGCCGATGGATAAACTGGAGAAGGCTGTTGAGCTTTCTGAGGAAAGATATTGCGGGGTAAGTGCAGTCTACAGGAAGGCAATGGAGATCACATCTGAAATAAAGGTAACGGAGTCTTAGGGTTGAGATAGTAATCCGGGAGAAAAGAATAATACAGGATCAATTATGAAATTGTTGTTAATGTACTGTAACAGTTTCGGATATACACCGACAATTCAGACTGTTGACAGCGTACCGGAAATAAAGGATCCAGCAGAATTCGACAATGTCCAGGTTGCATTTATCCAGGTTGAACAGGAAGATATTGAAAGGGAAGGTGATGTTGAAAAAAAGCTTGTGAAGAATCTTAAATGGGCATGTGGTAAAAACAATACGAAAAAAATTATCCTTCATTCTTTTGCGCACCTGTCGGACAGCAAGGCGGATCCGGGTTTTACAGGATCTCTGCTTGACAGGGCAGAAGAGCGTATGAAGAACGCAGGTTATGAAGTGTCACAGACTCCGTTCGGGTATTTTCTTGATCTTCGCCTTGATGCACCAGGATATTCACTTGCCAGGATTTTTAAGAATATTTAAATATGGACAATATGAATACAAAGCTTTACCCCGAATCAGGTGTTGAACTGACTCCCTTCACGGCCAGGAATTATGACAGGGTGATGAACATTGGTTCGTTTGGGAAATATACCGGATTTATCAGGAATGCCATAGAAGCCATGAATATCGGAGGGGATGACCAGATACTTGACCTGGGTTGCGGTACAGGGAGAAATGCTGCAATAATGGAATCTTACCTGGGTGAGAATGGCCATATAACCGGAGTTGATATCTCTAAGGATATGGAAAAACAATTCCTTGCAAGGTTTAAAGATAGTAATATGGTTGATTTCATTAATCAAAGGATCGACAGGCCTTTCGATCTTTGTAAGCAATTTGACAAGATATTCATTAGCTTTGTAATACACGGGTTCCCTCATGATATAAGGGACGTGGTAATCAAAAATGTATATGCTCACCTGAAACCGGGCGGCAGCTTTTTCATTCTCGATTTTGCCGAATTTGATATGGATAAGATGCCGGCACTTCACCGGTTTATTTTCAAGAAGGTTGAGTGTATTTATGCCTTTGATTATATAAAGCGCGACTGGAAATCTATTCTTTCAGGATATGGTCTTGGTGAATTCAGCGAGCATCATTATCTGAAAAAATATGTAAGGCTGCTTCAATCCATGAAGATAAACTGAAGCTTTCAGCAATTATTTGCAGCCAAATATCAGATACTGAAGCTCATTTTTTCCCGGGGTCTATTCCGAAAGTGAACCCGGATCTTACTCGTTCAATTAATTCGGGCATTATGTCGGTATATTCCCCTACAATACCAAAATCAGCATTATGAAATATATTTGCCCTGTGGTTATGATCAATTGCAATAACCTTGCCCGACTCTTTCATGCCGGCAATATGCTGAAGGGCTCCTGAGATCCCTACAGCGATATATACTTTTGGTCTGACCGTCTTGCCTGTCTGTCCTACCTGCCTTGCATATTCTGCAATTCCTTCGTCTACAACCGTCCGGCTGGAGGCCCATTCTGCATTGATCCCCTGACTTTTTAAAGCCTCCGCCAGCTCTTTCACCAATTCCAGGTTGTCGACAGTGGCGCCGCCGCCCCCCGATACTATAATATCAGCATCAAACAAGGACTGAAGTCCACCGCCACCCCTTACCGTTTCCATAATTTTTACAGCAAAGTCATTCACATTTAGTACAGGATCAACAGAGGAGAGAATGCCTTTTCGCCCCTCAACGCGCTGAGGTATTTTAAAGGTACCTGCACGGGCTGTAGATACCTGAGGGCAGACAAAGCCCAGGATAGTGGCAAGCTTGCTCTCTCCGTAGGTTGGTCTTAGTGATTCAAGGATAGGTCTGATGATAACCTTTTCCTTTTTATCAATATATTCCCCTATCTCCAGGCCGGTACAGTCGGCTGTTACGCCGCTCTGCATTCTCATGGCTATCCTGGGTGCCAGCTCTCGTCCTGACGTCGTTGCGGCAAATAGTGCTATCTCGGGTTTCCTGTCTGTTATAACCTGTCCGAAGACAGATGCATACGGCATGACGAGGTATTCCCTGAGCCTCTCATCCTCTGCAAGAATGACCTCATCGGAGCCATGTTCAAACAGAGTATCTGCAAGATGCCTGATCTGTTTCCCGATGACAAGTGTCATTACCTTTGTATTTTCTCCAAGTTGAGTTGCAAGGTTCCTGGCCGGTGTAAGCAACTCCAGCGAAGGCCTCACAATACTGCCATCAGCGACCTCTGCCCAGGTGAGAATGCCCCTGGCTCCGTTTCTGAAATCCTTCTCAGGGTAATCGGGTCTTTCTGCTTCATTCTTCTTCGCCTCTTCCTTTTTCTCAGTAGTGTTTCCGCCTTTATTAAAGTTATTGATGAAATTATCCACCAGTGTAACTTCATTATGCCCTTCTGTCATGACAACAGGAGGACGGTCGCTTGCGATGTTCACCACTTTTGTCACTATGGTTGGTGAGCCATGAAGCCCTATTTTCTCCGTTCCCAGCCCTATCTGATCTATACCGAAGGTGGTAATGCTGCTGTTCCTGGCTTTTATGGCACCGATAAGTGACGGTTTCCGGGGCGGCACTCCTGTAGGTGTCAGCGAGATGACACACGGGAGCGGTAACTTCAGTACCTGATATCCGCCTTCTATAATACGTCTGACAACCACATTGCCCTGTTCGTCTTCACTAATACTCTGTACAAAAGTTGCCTGGGGAATTCCCATGTTTTCAGCAACCTGTGAAGGGACATGGGCAGTATCCCCGTCACTGGTCTGGCGACCGGTAAATATAATAAATGGCTCTTCCGGGTCTTTTTTAAACCCCAGGTGTCTTAACATTGTTGAGATGGCGAGACCTGTTGCAAAGGTGTCACTCCCCCCCAGTTTACGGTCAGAAAGAAGATATGCTTCATCATATCCCATGGATATTGCCGTCCGTAGTGAGTTTTCAAACGAAGCGGGTCCCATCGAACAGACTATCAACCGTGCATCTGGGTGGTTCTTTCTAAGTTGTAACCCGGCCTCAAGTCCGTACTGGCAATCAATATTTATAATTGATTTTACCTTTGTTCTTTCCATCAACCCGTCTTCACCCATTCTCATTTCTCCGGGCACGGGAACCTGCTTAATAAGACTTATTATTGTCAGAGCCATTGTTTTTACTGTTGATTTTTTACATATTCTGAAAATCCGGGCCATTACCACCATTCGGTACAAGCCATGTAATACCCTGTTCAGGGGACTTAATATCACATGTTTTGCAATGCATGCAGTTTTCTGCATGTATCCTGATCTCTTTCTCTCCTGTTCTGCTTATATGAAGCTCATATACCTCTGATGAACAGAAGAATTGCTCGGGTGCCCCATATTCACCAATATTTACTTTATTGAACTTGTCGGGATTGTTTATCTTAAGATGCACAATCTGTTGTTCATCATGGTATACACCGGAATAAAATACATCAGTGGCCTTATCGAATGTCAGAACCTTGTCAAATTCCAGTTTACCCCTGAATCTTTCCCTGAAAGGCTTCTTTTTATATTCATTGAGTTTTTTTGTGGTGGTATAATCAGCATGTGATTTCAGCCTTCCGGAAATTCCTGCTCCGCCGGTAATCAGCTGGGTCGCGAAATGAAACCCGCCGATTATCTCTCCATTTGCAAATCCCTGCCTGAAGTTACGCACCGGGTGTAACTCTTTATATATTATGCTTTTTATTATAAGTGTCTCATATGTCTGAAGGACTTTTTCAGATGTATCATTCATTTCTAGTGCTGAGGCTGCTGTCTGAGCGGCGAGCATACCTGACTTCATAGCCAGGTGTACACCCTTAAGTGCCGGCATTGCCAGGAAGCCTGCACTGTCACCAACAATAAGTGCATTATCCGTATACAACTTCGGAATTGCATAATAGCCTCCTTCCGGCAAAGTCTTCGCCCCGTATTCAAGCAGCTTCCCTCCTTTAAGTATCCTGGAAACAAAAGCAGTGGTTTTCCAAACCTGGAAGGCATCGTGTACATCAAAGGAAGGATCCTTGTAATCCAACCCCACTACAAGACCCACTGCAACTTTGTTATCTTCAAGACAATAGATAAACCCGCCTCCGAATTCATCCTGCCTCAGAGGATAGCCCATGGTGTGAAATACCTGTCCGGCTTCTATATTACCTTCAGGTACACTCCATAATTCTTTACAGCCCAGTGAATAAACCTGTTCATTCCGTCCTTCGTCAAGATGAAACTGCCTGATAAGCATCTTGGTCAGGCTGCCTCTTGTTCCTTCGGCAAAAATGGTGATCCTTGCTTCAATACGGGTGCCGGGCTGAAAATTATCCATGGGATTCCCAAGATGATCAACCCCCGTGTCTTTTGTTTTTGCTCCGGCAACCTTTCCATCTTTGTAGAGAATTTCATCCACTGCAAACCCGGGATATATCTCCACCCCTTTCTCCCCGGCTTTGGAAGCCATATATCTGCATACCTGCCCCAGGGAGACCACGTAATTACCCTTGTTGCCCATGTATGGAAGATTAAAGGGCAGGGAAAATGAGTGTTTTTCCCCTAGTATTACTGTACGGTCTTTAACCACCCTGGCGCTCAGCGGGATTTCAGAGAGATCGGTCCCGGGCAGTAATTCCCTTAAAACAGAAGGCTTAATAATTGCACCCGAGATAATATGACTGCCAATGGAACGTCCTTTTTCAATAAGCAATATTCTGGCTTTTATGTCCCTGGCTTTTAGAATATCGGCAAGATGAATCGAAGCTGCAAGTCCGGACGGACCACCTCCGATTATTAAAATGTCAGTCATAACAGTATCAATGGTACTCATCTATCAACCTCCCTGATTTGAAAATATTTTATAATAAATACTTGGCTGAACTGAAAAACAATTTGAATTGAAATTCCATTAGTACTACAAATAAGAACTGAAAATGTTAATGTTCAGAGTATTTATTTTGGATACATTTTAATTATTTTCAGCAGAGACAGATAATTTTTTAAATATAAAACGAATTATGTGATTCCCGTCGATCAGTCAGCCGGATCAATTTGTGAAAGCACAGTAGAAGTAATAGATTCGAAAGACTTTGCCACTATCGAGTCGCTCAGGCCGAAAATATTTTTACCTTTTTCGGCAGATTTCCCTACTTCCATTACAAGGGGTATCTGACCCAGTAATAAAGTGTCAAACTCTCTGGCCAGCTTTTTCCCGCCGTCTCTGCCGAAGAGGTAGTATTTTTCATCGGGATGTGTTTCAGGTGTGAACCATGACATGTTTTCTATTACTCCTAATAAGGGAACTTTAAGATCGGGGTTTGTGAACATTGAGGTCGCTTTCCTCGCATCGTTAAGGGCTATTTCCTGAGGAGTCGTAACTATGATTGCACCAGCAATATTGAGCTTTTGAGCTGTCGTGAGCTGAATATCGCCTGTTCCCGGAGGAAAATCGATTATCATGTAATCGGTTTCTCCCCATTGTGTGTTTTCGTAGAGTTGGGTTATTGCGCCTGCGGCCATTGGTCCTCTCCAGATAAGTGACTGGTTTTTGTCTATAAAGAAACCCATCGACATTATTTTAACTCCGAATTTTTCGACCGGAAAGAATATTTCTTTGTCACCATTTGCAGACACATCCGGTCTGATGTCCTCAATACCAAACATCCTGGGTATTGACGGTCCGTAGATATCGGCATCAACAACAGCTGATTTATATCCATTACGGGCAAAAGAAATTGCCAGGTTTGCAGCGACTGTCGATTTCCCGACTCCTCCTTTGCCTGATGCAATAATAATAATGTTTTTAACCCCTTCCATCGGGATTTTATCAAACAATCCATTCATTTCTTTTGATTTATGATTTTGTTCCATATTACTTTTATTTTTTTGCTGATATTGCTGTATGGATTTAATTCTATGATGCTTTTCCCCTGCAGCATGGCTTCTACCACATTTTTGTCAAAAGATAATTTCCCGGCCACAGGGATGTAATTTTCTTCGCACCACTTTTCTATCTGGGTACTCATTGAAATGTTAAGGTCATATTTATTAATAATGAGGTATGCTTCCGGATTAAATTTCTTAATTAAGCCCGCAAGCCTCTGCATATCATGTAAGCCGGAGATAGTTGGTTCAGTTACAATTACCACTCTATCCACACCTGTCAGGGTCGAAATAACCGGACAACCAATACCTGGCGGTCCGTCGAGTATAACGGTCTCAAGCCCATATTCTTTTGATAGTTGTTTTGCTTTTTCACGAACCATATTCACCAGTTTGCCCGAATTTTCTTCACCGGGGGAAAGTCTGCCATAAACCATTTCCCCATTGCGGAAGGATCCTGAATACATACGGCTTTTAGCGTTTACGGCCATTGTAATGGCATTCTCCGGACAAATACGGGAACAAAGAACACAACCATCGCAGGCTAATTCAGATATTGATACTCTGTCATTAATTAAAGATATGGCATCAAAACGGCAATAATCCATGCATATTCCGCAATTTGTACAAAGGGAATGGTCAATTACAGCTTTGGAACCAGAAATGTAGACTATTTCTTCTTCATATGAAGGATTAAAGATCAGATAAAGATTAGCCGCATCCACATCACAGTCAGCCAGAACAACTTTCCCGTTCAGCGTGGCAAATGCAGCGCTGATGCTCGATTTGCCGGTTCCTCCTTTACCGCTAATTACTGCTATTTCCATCTGTTGCTATATTCTCTACTATTTCCTGAAGTTGTTTTCTGAATGACATATCTGTTGCAGCCACTATTTTGCCCCTGGAATATAATCCGGCAATCTCCTTTTTAAATGGAATTTCCATTAAAAGAGAGATATTCTCTTTCCTGAGGTATTCCCGGACACTATTATTACCAATATCTGCACGGTTAATAATTACTCCAAAAGGTTTGTTTATTATTCTAAGTGTTTCTACGCTCTGCTTCAGATCACTGAAGCCAAAGGGTGTCGGTTCTGTTACCAATATAACATAATCGGTTTGTGCAACTGTTTGTATAAAAGGACAGGATGTCCCCGGCGGTGAATCAAGTATTGCTATGTCTGCTTCAGTGTCTATCTTATTTATGGCAGCTTTTATTACAGATACAGGTGACATAACGCCAATATTAATTCGCGCTTCAATGATAGAGTTAGTATCATAAGTTGAATATGAGGTTACCTGTCCCAGTGACACCGGTTTTTCCGAGATAGCTTCAAACTGGCAGGCAACGGTGCATGCGCCACAACCATGACAAAGATCTTCGATGACATTGATTATTTTCATTGGAGGCAGGAGAAATATTGCATTGTAATTACAATATTCATGGCATTTGCCGCAAAAAGTGCAGTTTTCGTTATTAATAACGGGGACCATCTGCATTACTTCATTGCTGCTAATAAGTTCAGTATCAAAGAATGCTACATCATTTGGAGCTTCTGCATCGCAATCAACAAGGATAGTATTGAAATTCTTCTTTTGCAGAGTGTAAAAGATATTGGTTGAAATGAAGGTTTTCCCGGTTCCCCCTTTACCGCTTGCTATTGCTATTTTAATCATATTTAAGACGGGTGGATTTTTCTGACAGCGTTGGCCTGATAGCTTCCGCAAGAAACTTATTCTCCCATGTGTTTAACTCTTTGTGAGTGAGATAATATTTTTGCGGAATAGGATGTGTTCCGAAGATTACTTTCATCCCGTATTTTGCAGGGATGAAATTTTTGAAATGTTCCATATATGGACAGGGAGGATAACCTACAAGGAAACCGGTTGCAAAATGTATATGAGTAACCCCGTTTTTCTTCATCTCTTCAGGAGCATATTCAATATTTCCTCCCGGGCAACCACCACAGGTAGTGAAAGCAGCAATTTCAAGTTCCATGGTTTGGTATATTGAAAATGCACCTTCTCTACTGGCAGCGGCCCTGAAACATTTTCCACCGGTACAGGTACGGTATCTGTCACAGATTATTATACCTATTTTGATTTTTTCCATTTTATTCAGCTTAAGGTTTCATGAGTATGGAGGATCCATACAGTATAATAGGGACGACAATAGTGTTACGTATAGATATGGCATCCCCGTATATAATATTTATTACCATTATAGGTGGTGGATCGCAACAATCCTTGACTGATGAGTGATTTAACCACCATAAGATCTGAGTTATTATTTTGCAGTAGATTCAAGAGAGAGTCTTCCCTGAGAGGATGAACGGCAGTTATGTTAAGTATATCTTCATATATATTTCCAGTGTAACGGTTGACGATACCTTCAAACCCTGTAAGTAATTCAGTATTTATTTTCTGGTCATTATAAATATTCCATGCTATATTAAGCTTGTCAATATCAGGTGGTTTTACAGATTTCACAGAAGGTGGTCTTATGGGAATTGCAAGATAAGCTTTTCCCGGTTTGATCTTTTTTATAATTTCTGATAATCCGGTTATATTTTCAATTGAGTCATTTATGCCATCAACGAGCATTGTTTCTGTTCGCAAAAGACCTTTATAGTCATTTGCAAACAGCTTAAGATTTTCAATAATACTTATGAAATCAAGACTTTCATCAGGTTGGTTAACACGTTGCCATGTATCAGGATCGGCTGCATCCATTTTAAGTGATACCCAGTCGGCCAGATGAAGATCATCTCTTACTGATTTATTTGCAATAAGTGAAGCATTTGTAATAACTGCAATGGGAATGCCAAATTTCTTTACTTTCTGAATGGCTTTGCCGAGATTTTTGTCAAGTGTTGGTTCCCCATTAGGCACAAAAGTCAGATAGTCAGGATAATGCATTTTTCCACGCTTTTTAAGATGATTCCTTACATCATTAAAAATTGTTTCAGGATCAAAAAAGATCTTTCTTCTGATTTCCAGATTTCTTGTTCTACCGACCTGGCAGTAGACACAGTTGTATGAACAGACTTTAGGCGGTACAATATTGTTTATGCCGAGGCTATTTCCTAATCTTCTTGATGGCACAGGACCAAAACTTATCATGTTCTGATTTCACTAAAATTTATTGAGCGTTTGAATGGCACGACGTATTATAAACAATCAGGCTGTCTTTATTTACCCTTAGCAATTCGGCAATTACGTTACATTTAACCATCAACAGAAAGAAAATCCTCTTGTCATCAAGGGGCAGCAAGCCTTCAAGATTACCCTGGCCTTTCGATATTATTAGATCAGCCTCCCGAAAGTGCTTCTGAAGCAGTTCTCCCGATCTGTGTACTATTGTGGAAGGAGCATCATATTCGCTTGAAATTACCCTTGCGACATCTGTCATTCCGGTATATACAGCATCTTCCATGGTAGCATCATTGATAACCGGTCCGCCTCTTACCACAAAAGTAAGGTTCGGGTGCTTTATTGTCTCAATAAATATTCTGTCGAAGACAATCTCCCCTGCATTATCACCCAGATACAAAACCGATCCGGCTTTTGCGAGCCTTTTTTGAAGATCTCCGGAGAAGTCAATGGAAAAATCCGAATCAAGTGCTTTTTCAATAGTAGTGACAATATTAAAATTGTCATTTGCCGCAAAATCAATTATATTACCTGCTATTGCGATCCTGAGGGCTGTTCTGAAAGGATCTTCAGACTGGCTGATAATTTTGCGTACTTCTGTAACAAGGCTAAGGGCCTGCTTATTATTTAATTTTTTTTCTGCCTTGTAAGGGTCAGGATTGTTGGTATATTTTCTCAGAACGGTATGAAGTTCACGTGAGAATTCGGGAGAGTACAACTCTTCCCACCTGTCCTGGTATAAGGTGATCATTTCCTTCGTAAATGCATTTTTCTCCTCAATGGGAATATTCTCCTTTGCCAGCAGCTTTTCAAAAGCTCTTGTGAAACAAAAGAAGCAACGGTGGTCTGATATCATATTGCCTTGCTTCCTGTTAATGATCACAATAATTGGCACCGGCAATAAGCCTGTCATTTACCAGGTCATTTGCAAGATCAGTATAGCTTTTTATGTGTGCACCCACAAATACATTTATATTCTGCTGGTTAAACAGATTTATGGCACGCTGGCCCATACCCCCTGCAATAACATCTGTGACACCTTTCTCGGCCAGCCATGCCGGGAGTAATCCCGGTTCATGAGGTGGAGGTGTGACCATTGTTACTTCTGATACTGATTTGTCATTTGAGTCTATTATAGCAAATTGTTGACAATGTCCAAAGTGTGAACATAAGGTTCCATTCTCCAATGGAATAGCAATACGTTTTTTCATTCTGTAATTTGTATAAATATTATTAATATTCTCCTCTCATGCGGTTCATACGGCCCATACCGCGACCTCTTCCTCCCATTCTTCTTCCCCGGCCAACTCCCTGACCAACTCCCCTGCCAAATCCCCGGCCCGGGAAATTAGCTGCCGGACTTTCTGTCTGATTTTGATCCTGGGGCACTTCCTGGTTTTTTAAGGCTGTCCCATAATTGGTACAACGACCCATTTTACGGCCTGTCATGGGACCTTCCCCCATCGGACCTCTTTGATTTAATGCTGGCATAATAACCTCCTTTTTAATTTCCTGTTTATTTTAAAAAACTTTTCAGACGTTTTCCTTCGCCTTTTCCACCGCCCGTTTTTCGTCTTTTCCCCTGACCTTTTCCGAGACTGTTCTGAAGATCTTCAGGAGAATGTTCTTTACACTGACCAAGTCCGCGACCGGTTTTCGGGCCTTTACCATCCGGACCTGTTCCGTTCAACTGTGGCATTTTATGACTATTTATGGTTTAACATTTCAACTATCTGATTTATTGTTTTTTCAGTCTCTTTCAACACTATCATCTGGATATTAAGCCTGTCAAGCAACGATTTTATCTTAATACCAAATTCACCGGATATAACTTTATTTACACCCCTTGCAGCTACCAGTTGAGCGGCAGCGGGTCCTGCACCTTCGGGAGTATGTTTCCCGGTGTTGGGAATGAATTCAAATCCATCCGATTCAGTATCGTAGATGACAAAATATGCACAACGTCCAAAACGCTTATCCATCTTACTGTCCATGCTGTTTCCTGTACTTGTTATTGCTGCTTTCATTCATTGGGTTTTTATAATGTTGTGATTCTTTTCTTATAAGATGATGCTGACATTCAGGACATATCTCCTTTCTGCAAGGTGTTCCTAATGAATGAGGCTTCTCATAACCACATACAGGACAGACACACAGGTCGATATTATCCGGAAACGATTCTTCTTCTTCGTATTCAAAATCCTCACAGATCGAAATGTCTTTACTTTTACATAAAGGACATTCTTCTGGTTCAACCTCCTTATCAGGATTATTAAAAAAACAACTGCATGACTTACAGGAGTACCACTCACTGTCGAAATAGATCTTTCCTCCTTCTATTACCAGTTGTTTACCTAGTACCAGTGCCTCTGCCATCTTCCCCCTTGCTTTTGAATATATCCTTGTGAGCGTTGGCCTGGAAACATTCATTATGTGAGAAGCTTCGAATTGATTGAGCCTTTCAAAATCACACAGTCTGATAGCTTCATATTCCTCGTATTCAAGGAACACAGTATCCTTTCCTATATCGGTACTCTTGCCTCCATAAGGCTTGAATCCGGATATTACCGGGGGATTACTGATTTTTCTGAGCCGTTTCGGACGTGGTGACATTGTATTATGATCAATAGTTCACTACAAAAATAATGAACATATGTTCATAATACAAATTTTCGTGAATTTTTTTGATTATATAAATAATAGTACCAATTTCAAATGAGTATCAACAAGGGGAACCGGATCTTTGCATAAATCTTGGCGTTCTCTGCGCTTAATGGATTTTAACTTTTTTACCACCCCCGACACATTGGCTTGGGTCTCCCGGATCACTTACCATCAGAATCCGTTTTGTTAAGCTTACATGATCATAAGACTACAACACGTCTGTGCTGAACCATGCTGGTGTCCCGTTAGCTTTATCGGCATCAAAACTTTTATGGTAAAATTCGTTGGTATGCTTATCGTAGATATATTCCTGTCCCCATTCTTTAGCATTAAGGATCGTTTCCTGAATGGCACCTGTTATAAATAATAGCTCATTGTCAGTCATGGTAGGATGCAGAGACAGCCGAATCCAGCCCGGTTTGAGCGAAAGGTCGCCCGACTCTATCTTTTGTGTTATTTCATTCGACATCTTCAGATCAACGTTCAAAAGAAAGTGACCATATGTGCCTGCGCACGAGCAGCCTCCTCTTACCTGTATGCCGAACCTGTCATTCAGGAGTATTGTGAAAAGATTATGGTGGATACCGTCAGTATAAAAAGAAAAAACGCCCAGTCTTTCCCTTATATCCTGTGCAAGGATATGAAGGCCTTCTATTCTCGACAGTTCCCTGAAGGCAATACCAATCAGTTCTTTTTCACGTTGCCTTATTTTCGGAACGGTCATTTTCTCCTTAATCTTAATCGCAAGAGCAGCTCTTATACCCTGCAGGAATCCCGGTGTTCCTCCGTCTTCCTTTACTTCAATATCAGCTATATAGCTATAACCGCCCCACCTGTTGGTCCATTTAACAGTCCCTCCGCCCGGATTGTCAGGGGTAAGGTTTTTATAAAGCTGCCTGTTAAAAACAAGAACTCCGGCACTGCCCGGTCCACCAAGAAACTTATGCGGAGAAAAGAATACAGCATCGAGCTGTGCCCTACTGTCTTCCGGATGCATGTCTATATCCACATAAGGGGCTGAAGCAGCAAAATCGATAAAGCAAAAGCCATTGTGCTCATGCATGATCTTTGCCAGCTCATAATAGGGAGGGAAGTATCCTGTTACATTGGAACATGCTGAGAAAGAGCCTATTAGAAGAGGTCTGTCCCTGTATTTGACAATCTCTCTTCGCAATATATCCGGATCAACAGTCAGGTCAGCAGCTGGTTCAAGTACAACAATTTCAGCAAGTGTTTCAAACCATGATGTATGGTTGGAATGATGTTCGGTATGGGTAAGGAACACCACAGGTTTTTTATCATTGGGGACATCATTGCACCTAAGGTATGTGCTATGAGGATAGGCGCAGAAGCTGATGGCCTGTTCGGGGATCTTCAGTCCCAGTATTCTCTGTAGCTTGGCTATTGCGGAAGTCATGCCCGATCCGGTGAAAATGATCTTGTCATCCTCATTAGCATTGCAATGTTTCTTTACTATTTTCTGAGCCAGGTGGTAAGCATTGGTCATGGCCTTTCCTGTAGCAGTCGATTCTGAATGTGTGTTACCAACCATCGGACCTATCTCTTCGGATATCCTTTTTTCTATTGGTGCGTATAATCTTCCACTGGCAACCCAGTCGGCATAAACAAGTGGTTTCTTTCCGTATGGAGTATCTATTTCCCTGTCGATACCTGTAATATTATTACGAAAAGGACTGAAGTATTTCTCTAGTTCTGTCATTGCATAGATTTCGGCGTAAAAATATCAATTTTTTAATAAATATATGACCTGCTTAATGCATTTAGCATTTCTGTTTTTTGCCTTTTCCTGATACGTCCTCCATGATGGGATTATTTTTATAAATTAGCTTCCTGGTATATAATCAAATTCTTAAAAATGAACAGACAATATCTTTGGCTATTAATCATGTTCCTGATATTTCCGGCTTCGCTATACAGTCAGAAAACAGGGAAAGGACCCGGCTCGTTCAATACTGTACAGGACAAATTACTGGTATTTAAATCCTCCTCCACCCGGATAGAAGGTTATCTGGGTAAAAAGATAGATCTGGTAATAGACCGCAGGATAAAGGCAGAAGACCCTGATTACCTTGTTGAGCCATTTCGTCATAAGGAGGAGAATCATCTCTGGCAGACAGAATTCTGGGGGAAATGGATGCTTTCAGCTGCGTCAGCCTATAATTATGACAGGGATAGTGAGTTGTTTTCGTTGATGGAAAAAGGAGTAAATGGCTTGCTGGCAACACAGATGCCCGATGGTTATATTGGTAATTATTCCGATGCAGCACAGCTTAAGCAATGGGATATATGGGGGCAGAAATACAGCATTCTGGGCCTTCTTTCATGGTTTGATATTTCAGGAAACAAATCTGCCTTAAAAGGAGCAGAGCGTATGGCTGATCATTTGCTGGAACTGGTAGGTCCGGGCAAGACAAACATTGTAAAGACAGGTAATTACAGAGGGATGCCCAGCAGTTCAATACTGGAACCGATGGTTTATCTCTACAGGCATACCGGGGAAAGACGTTACCTCGATTTTGCAGAGTATATTGTCAGCCAATGGGAAACCCCGGATGGACCACAGCTGATAAGCAAAGCTCTTTCAGGAGTCCCGGTATCATCAAGGTTCCCTCATCCAGGTGTGTGGTGGTTATATGAAAACGGTCAGAAAGCATATGAAATGATGTCGTGTTATGACGGCCTGCTGGAATTGTACAGGATAACAGGGAATCAGGACTATCTGAAAGCAGTGATAGTGGCAGTGGATGACATAATTAAGCATGAGATCAACATAGCAGGTTCAGGTACTGCATTTGAGTGCTTTTATAATGGCGTTAAGTACCAGACAAGGCCGACATACCATACTATGGAGACTTGTGTTACTATGACATGGATGAAACTTTGTTTCAACCTGTTAAGGTTGACAGGCAATCCTGTTTACGCTGACCAGATAGAGAAATCTGCCTATAATGCCCTCCTGGCCTCACTGAAATATGATGGAACAGAGATAGCCAAATACAGCCCGCTCGGAGGTGTAAGGCAAGCAGGAGAAGAACAGTGCGGGATGAAGATCAATTGCTGTACAGCAAACGGGCCCAGGGCATTCCTCATGCTTCCTGCTTTTGCAGTAATGGGCTATGGTGATAAGATCTATCTGAATCTTTATGGCAAGGCGAAATCAGAATTAAACATCGGAAAGAACCAATCAGTTATTATATCACAGGAATCTGACTACCCGGTCACCGGGATGGATATTATCAATGTGGACCCGGAAATAGCAGGAGTTTTCACACTGGGCTTGAGGATCCCGGCATGGAGCAGGGATACAAAGATATCTGTTAATGATTCGGTGATAGACAACATAAGTCCCGGAACATATAAATTGATCAGGCGCAAATGGAGCAAAGGTGACAGGGTTACTCTTAACCTGGATCTCCATGGGCAGCTTTATATACAGGATGGGCAGCAGGCATTGTTAAGGGGGCCGTTAGTTCTGGCCAGGGATGCACGGTTTAATGACGGGCCTGTATGTGAGACTGCAGTGGTTCAGGCAGATGAGGACAATGTGAACCTGACTCCTGTTTCTTCAAAGCCTGCTAATATTTGGATGGTCTTTACATGTCCGGTTGTCCTGGGTACTGATCTTGAAGGATCAGGGGGCAAACCGCGTCCGGTCCGTTTCTGTGATTTTGCATCGGCAGGAAACACATGGGGAGAAGACTCAAGGTATGCTGTATGGTTGCCACGAACAATAAATGTCATGGGGACAGAATATAAGGGGTATTAGCCTTACAGCCCGGGGACCAATTTACTTATGGTGCAGTTTTTTTATCTTATAATGATCCTCAAGAATCCAGAAGAATATTTTCCCAGGTAAAATATATTTTAAAACGACTGCCAGTTTTTGCTCAAATGATGCAATGATATATTTATTTCGCGGATTCCTTAAATTGATTATTCTGACTATTTTCCTGGCAAGAACAGCCGGGTCTTCTCCGCCTGCTTCATCCTTCTCTATTATACCAAGAGTGTTTTTGAACTGATTATGATAAGGATCGTCTATTATGGCAGGAGCAAGGAAGCCTCTTCTGTTCGCAGAATTATTAGTATGGAAATCACCAGGATTGATAAGTACCACTTTAACATTGAATTTCTTAACTTCCATTCTCAAAGCCTCACTAAAGCCTTCTATCGCAAACTTACTGGCTGAATAGAATGCCTGGAACGGCAGTCCCATTAATCCGCCAATGGAGCTGAAGTTGATAATTGTACCTCCACCCTGTTTCCTCATCACCGGTAAAATTTCCCTTGTAAGGCTTACCATTCCCATAAAATTGGTTTC
Source organism: uncultured Rikenellaceae bacterium (assembly GCA_964472085.1). Taxonomy (GTDB): domain Bacteria; phylum Bacteroidota; class Bacteroidia; order Bacteroidales; family VadinHA17; genus LD21. The sequence goes on from CAYYIW010000004.1 coordinate 120,421, forward strand.
CATCTGCTTCCTGATAAAATCATCAGGGATGGTTTCTACAGGTCCCCCGGTATGCATTCCGGCATTGTTTATAAGCACATCTATACGACTTTCTCTCTCGAGGACAGATTTAACAGTATTTTTGATTGTATCAGGATTCATTAGGTCGAGAATGAGAACATTTATACCAGGATCTGTTTCCGTCTTATGGCGGACAGTCCCGTAAACAATATGTCCGTCTTCAGCCAGCAACCTGGCTGTCTGTTTCCCGAATCCTGACGAGATGCCGGTGATAAGAATGACTTTTTTCATTTTTATATTCAGTATAAAACTCCCAGGGTCCTGGCTGCCCTGGTTATCTTTTCAACAGAGATATCTACCTGTTCTTTTGTGTGTGTAGCCATGAGAGAATACCTTATCAGGCAGTCTTCTTTTGGTACCGCAGGTGAGACCACCGGGTTAACGAAGATGCCATCCTTCAGAAGAGTCTGTGTCAGTTGTAAAGCCTTCAGGTCGTCCCTGATGAAAAGGGGAATAATTGGAGTCTCCGATTTACCGGTGTCAAAGCCATGTGATTTAAATCCGTTAAGTGCATATGATGAGATATCCCACAGATGTTGTATCCTTTCAGGTTCGGATTCCATTATTTCAATGGAAGCAAGAACAGAAGCCACAGACGCAGGTGTCATACTGGCACTGAAAATAAGAGTCCTTGAATTATGCTTTATGAAATTTATGACTTCCTTATCGGCTGCTATGAAACCGCCGAGCGATGCCAGGGATTTGGAGAAGGTACCCATGATGAGGTCAACTTTGTCTGTGAGCCCGAAATGTGAGGCTGTTCCTGATCCCTTTTCGCCTAGTACACCCAGTGCATGGGCATCATCAACCATAACAGAAGCATTATATTTCTGTGCCAGCTCAACAATTTCCGGTAACCTGACAATATCACCCTCCATGGAGAATATGCCATCTACCACTATAAGCTTGATCTTGTCCTTTTCACACAACTTAAGCTTGTTTTCCAGTACAGTCATATTATTATGATCATACTTCATCACTCTTGAGAAGGATAACCTGCTGCCTTCAATTATGGAAGCATGGTCGAGTTCATCAAGAAGAATATAATCACTTCGGCCGGCCAGCAATGAGACTACTCCCAGGTTAACCTGGAAGCCTGTGCTGTAACACAGTGCTGAATCCTTTTTTACGAGGTCGGCAAGCTTCTCTTCAAGTTTGATGTGAATGTCGAGTGTGCCATTAAGAAACCTCGATCCTGCGCAGCCTGTCCCATATTTGTCGATGGCAACCTTTGCTGCCTCCTTGACTTTTGGATGATTTGTAAGTCCAAGGTAGCTGTTTGAACCGAACATAAGAACTTCTTTGCCATTAATGTATACAACTGTATCCTGCTCAGATTCAATGGCCCTGAAGTATGGATAGATGCCAGCCTGCATGGCTCTCTGAGGGGCATCATACCCGGCTAGTTTATCTGTTAGTACTCCCACAATAATTGTTAATTAAATCAGCGCCTAATTTATGAAAAAAAGAATAATACATAAGAAAAGTATTCTTTTTGGATGAAAATAAAATTTAAATTTGGAAAGTATGGCGCAGACATATATTTTTGTCCGCGAAATCAAATCATATTTTCAAATGGACGACGACCCTGCGAGATATTATTTTAATCCCTGATATAGCAGGGTAGCCGGGGTTACCGGTCACTTCCTGCCGTATCATTAACCGTAAGGAGGTGACTATGACATCACTCACAACTTTTTATTTAAGCGGAATTATTGGCAAGGTAGCTTTTGGTGCCGATGGAGATGCTATTGGCACAATAAAGGACCTGCTGGTAAATGCTGCTCCTACGGGGCAGAATGATCCCAGCCATCAAATGGTAACCGGCGTTAAGCTGAAGATACGCAACGAGACGAAGATATATTCTTTTAAGAATTTCAGGGTAGTAAAGGCACGGGAGGCGCTGAATGTGGCATGTACCAGGCTCAGCGAACTGAGAAAGGAGGGGGTCGACAATGGTATGTTGCTCGTGGAAAATTTTCTCGACAAGCAGATAGTGGATCTGAACGGCAGGAAACTTGTGAGGGTTAATGATGTCAGGTTGGCGACGATCCCGACAGGTACCTATGCAGTTGCCGTCGATATAGGGATAGAAGGAATCCTTAGAAGGATAGGTATGTCAGTCCCTATCAAAGGGATACTGTCACTGTTCAGGGTAAATATTCCTGCCAAATTTATACTTTGGGATGATGTGCAGGCTATTGATTATTCAAACTCGAATATAAGACTTTCAAAAAGTTACGCTAAACTACATACGCTTCACCCGTCAGACCTCGCTGACATTCTCGAGGAACTGGGAAAAAAATCAAGTATGTCGGTTTTCACTGCCCTGGATGAGGAAAAAGCAGCAGATGTGCTTGAAGAACTTGAGCCTCATGTTCAGATACATATAGTTGAGAATCTGCCCATAGACAAGGCAGCCGATGTTCTCGAGAAGATGCCGGCAGATGAGGCGGCAGACATACTTGACGAACTTGAGGATGAGAAAGCCGAACTGCTGCTTAATGAAATGGATACAGAATCATCGCAGGAAGTAAGGGAGTTGCTTGAGTATCCCGATAACCGGGTCGGTAGTCTTATGACAACTGATATCTTGTCATTTATGCCTGATGTCACTGTTGATGAGATTGTTGCTGATCTCCGAAAGAAGAAACCAGAGCCTGCCGAGTTGTATAATATGTTTGTTACCGAGTCGGAAGATAAACTGATAGGTTCATTCAATCTTCGCGACCTTGTTGTTTCAGATCCCGGAACACCCATTAAGGATATAATGCGAAAGGAACCAAAATTTCTGTATGATAATCAGAAAATTGATGATATCGCAGAACTCATTTCAAAATATAATCTTCTTGCCGTTGCTGTGGTAGATGAGGAAAAACAACTGCAGGGAATGGTGGTGGTCGATGATGTTGTGGAAGACCTGATAAACAGAAGAAGGACCAAGCGATGACGTAAAAGTATAAACGGGAGGAAAGAAACTTAATACGAACATTTAACCTGATAAGATATGTACAAAAGGCTCCGGGATTCTCATTTATTAAGAAAGGTGGGAGTTTTTCTGGCAATTCTTGGCCCGGGAATAATAACAGGAAGTGTTGATAATGATGCCGGGGGTATTGCCACCTATTCCGTGGCCGGGGCCATGTATGGATATGGCCTGATATGGACACTTATCCCTTCTTTTATAGTCCTGCTGGTGATCCAGGAAATGAATGCACGTATGGGCATTGTGACCGGTAAGGGCCTGTCAGACCTGATACGTGAGAACGCGGGACTTAAGATCACCTTCTTCATTTTTGTAGGATTACTTCTCTCAAATATAGGAAATACAACAACGGAACTTGCCGGTGTAGCAGGCAGCATGGAAATATTTGGTGTCAGCAAATATATTTCCGTACCCATTGTGGCAATTATGGTATGGGTACTGGTAGTGAAAGGTACATACCAGATAGCAGAACGTATCTTCCTTATATTCAGTATTTCATTACTTACATATGTTGTATCGGCTCTGATGAGCAAACCTCACTGGGGAGAGATAGGTATGGCTGTGATACATCCAAGGATGGAAATGAATACCCGGAGCCTTTCGATGGTCATCGCCCTTGTGGGTACAACCATAGCACCATGGATGCAATTCTATATGCAATCATCGGTTATTGAAAAGGGATTGAAGATGAAAAACTTCAAGCTTACCCTGATTGATATTGCCGTTGGTTGTGTTGTGACTATAGTTGTGGCTTTTTTTATTATGGTAGCATGCGGGGCAACCCTGAATCCCAACGGGATCATTATTAATGAAGCAAAGGATGCAGCACTTGCACTGAAACCGTTTGCTGGTGCCCTGGCTTCACAGGTATTCGCTTTCGGATTGTTCGTGGCATCTGTCTTCTCGGCAACGATCCTTCCCCTTGCAACAGCATATTATATATCGGAAGCTTTTGGTTTTGAATCAGGTATCGATAAGAAATGGGATGAAGCAAAGGAGTTTTATATTCTGTATACAGGTATCCTGGTAATATCGGCAATAATAATTCTGATGCCCAATGCTCCCCTTATTAAGATCTCCATATGGTCGCAGGTACTTAATGGTATACTTCTTCCGGTAGTCCTGGTTAGCATGATACTCCTTATTAATAACAGAAAAATAATGGGAGATTATGTGAATAAACCTATACAGAATTTCATAGGATGGAGTGCCGTAATACTTCTTACGGGATTATCCCTTCTTCTGATAATACTTCCGCTTTTCGGCAATTAGGGGAGAACCTTTCAAAAACTCTTACTGTTTTTACGTCCGGATGAATAATGTCCTTATATTGCTATATGCCATAATTTTATAATTGTTATGTATATGATAATTTTTAAATTTGTAAGTGTGATGCATTATTATTAACCTTGACAGTCTTAAGAGGTAATATAATGACAATTTCCAGTTTGAAGAATTTGATTGCCTGGTACCTCCGGAAGAATTTTTAACAAATGGCCATGTAGTTATACAATAATATTTCATGATATGAAACCAGCTACCCATCCCTGGCACAGCATCGAGGCAGGCAAAGATGCCCCCGCCTATGTTAAATGTATTGTAGAAATACCTAAAGGATCCAAGGGTAAGTATGAACTTGACAAGCCTTCAGGTCTTCTTAAACTCGACCGTGTCCTTTTCTCATCCGTTCATTACCCCGCCAATTATGGTTTTATTCCTCAAACTTACTGCGACGATCATGATCCGCTCGATATCCTTGTCATATGTTCCATCGATGTTTACCCGATGTGCATAATTAATGCAAAAGTTATTGGTGCAATGGAAATGGTTGATGGAGAAGAAAATGATAATAAGATCATTTCAGTGGCAAGCAATGACATGTCAGTGAATTATATAAATAACCTGGATGAACTCCCCCCGCATACACTTGTAGAGCTAAAACGATTTTTTGAAGATTACAAGAAGCTGGAACACAAAAATGTGATCGTTGAGAAGTTTGTTGACAGGGAAAAGGCTTACAAGGTCATCCTGGAAAGCATGGACCTGTACCAGGAAATGAAGGATTCTCTCATTGATAAATAAATGGATTTTATCTTTTTATACGATGCAAAAAGGTTATTTTGAAGGCTATACCTATGATACCCCCGAAAAGGACCATCCGTCGCTATGCGACAGGTTACGCTTAAACAACAGGCTCTATTTCACACTCAGGTATGCCGCCATAGTACTTAAAACCCGCAAACAGGCAATAAAAAAAATATACGGTAATAAGGCCTGGGCGGACTCATCATACTTGATATTTAAGTTCATAGAAGCAACAGGGGGCAGGTTCCACATTACCGGGATGGAGAATATCACTAAATCACAGGGGCCGGTACTTTTTATCAGTAATCATATGAGCACTCTCGAGACAATGATCTTTCCTTCTATAATAGCTCCGCTCAGGAAGGTTACATTTGTAGTCAAGGAAAGCCTTGTGAAGCATCCATTGTTTGGCGATGTAATGCGTTCGAGAGATCCTATTGTGGTGGGTAGGACTGATCCGCGAAAGGACCTCGAAGCTGTTATGACCGGAGGCATGGATCGGCTGGGGAAGGGCATCTCCATTATAATATTTCCGCAAAGCACCAGGAGTCTTGAGTTTAAACCTGAAGAGTTTAATTCCCTGGGAGTGAAACTGGCCAGGAAGGCAGGTGTGGATGTTGTCCCGGTGGCCATAAAAACTGATTTCTGGGGCAATGGCAAATTACTCAAGGAACTTGGTCCGCTTGACAGCAAAAAACCTATTTATATAAAATTTGGTGAACCTTTCAGGGTCGCAGGGAATGGTAAAGAGGATAACCAGAAAATTATTGAGTTCATACAATCATCACTTGAGGGGTGGAGTAAGTAGTTTAAAACAGTTTCTTGTATTGTTGCTGCGACTGTATTTTAAACATATGCTTAACGATAAAATTATTTTAAGTGTACACTTTACATTTATAGTGATTTTTAATAGATTTGTTGATATTAATTCATTTACCGAAATCTGTTATCTGAAAATTGTCCAAAAACTCCATAGTTCATTCACATTTTTCTTATCAACGTAATTGTATTAGTTAATATCTAAAACCAATCATTATGGGAACATTAGACTGGATCGTTCTGGGGATCTTCTGTCTTGGCCTTATCGGGATCATAATCTGGGTTACAAAACAAAGGGAAGATACCTCTACTGATTACTTTCTGGCTGGACGTGATGCTACCTGGCTGGCTATCGGGTCTTCCATTTTTGCTTCTAATATCGGTTCAGAACACCTGGTAGGCCTGGCGGGTGCCGGTGCTTCAAGTGGTATGGCGATGGCACACTGGGAGATGCATGGATGGCTCATACTTATCCTGGGATGGTTTTTTGTTCCTTTTTATGCGCGAAGCGGCGTGTTTACCATGCCTGAGTTTCTTGAAAAGAGATATAACAAAGGATCCAGAAGTGTTCTTTCGATAATCTCGCTTGTAAGCTATGTCTTTACAAAGGTTGCTGTAACAGTTTATGCCGGCGGTATTGTCTTCAAACAGGTATTTGGCATTGAATCCATGTTCGGAATAGATTTCTTCTGGATCAGTGCTGTTGGTCTGGTCGTACTTACAGGTATATATACCACGCTTGGAGGGATGAAAGCTGTTCTGTGGACATCTGTTCTACAGGCTCCTATTTTATTAATAGGTTCAATTGCCATACTTATCCTGGGTCTGATAAAGGTAGGAGGATGGCATGAGATGATGAGAATATGCCAGGTAGTGCCTGTCAATGCTGATGGCGATACGATGGTCCATCTTATGCGTTCGGCACACGACCCGGAATTTCCCTGGACAGGCGTAATCCTGGGTTCTGCGATTATAGGTTTCTGGTATTGGTGTACAGACCAGTTTATAGTACAGAGAGTCCTTTCCGGGCGAAACCAGACAGAATCGAGGAGGGGAGCCATCCTTGGAGCAGGGTTAAAGTTGACCCCTGTGTTTATATTCCTGATTCCCGGAATGATAGCATATGCACTTAATGCAAAAGGTATAATACAGCTGCCAAACTCTGACTCGGCCTTCTCGGTAATGGTTAAAGAACTGTTGCCTGTCGGATTTAAAGGATTAGTTGTTGGAGGAATCCTGGCGGCCCTGATGAGTTCTTTGGCTTCACTATATAACTCATCAGCAACTCTTTTCACAGTTGATTTCTATCAGAAGTTCAGGCCAAAGGCTCCTGAAAAAGAACTTGTACGGGTGGGAAGGATCGCCACTGTTGTAGTGGTGGTATTAGGAGTACTATGGATCCCGGTGATGAAGAGCCTCGGACAGGTACTCTATGCTTATCTTCAGGATATACAGTCACTTCTGGCTCCGGGTATTGCTGCCGTATTCCTGCTGGGAGTGATTTCCAGGAAGACAACACCGAAAGCAGGTTTATATGGGCTTGTAATTGGATTTGGGCTGGGCATGGTAAGGCTGGCTCTTAAGATATTTGGTGGTGGAATAAATCCTGGTAATATCATTTATAAGGTTTTCCTTGCTCCCAACTGGCTGCATTATGAGATAGCATTGTTCTTCCTTTCAATACTAATAATTATCGGGACCAGTTTCGTGACACCCCAGGCTGATCAGACAGCTATCAAGGGACTGTATTTCGGATCGGCAACAGCGGAAGAGAAAGCACTTACAAGGGCCAGCTACAATAACTGGGATCTTTTGTTTTCCGGTCTTATAATAATCGTAATAGTTGCTTTCTATGTCTATTTCTGGTAATACGTAGCAGCCTGCATTTATTTATACCAAAATATTATGGATATGAATGATATTAAAAATAAGGAAATATGGTTTATCACTGGCAGTCAGCATTTGTACGGACCTGAAACATTAAAGCAGGTATCAGATGACTCAGCTGTCATTGCCGGTACTCTGAACAATTCGGATATAATATTGCCTGAAGTGGTATTCAAGCCGGTTCTTACATCTCCTGATGCCATTTTCGCAATTTGTTCAGAAGCTAACAGTTCTTCGGCATGTATCGGTCTTATAGCCTGGATGCACACATTCTCACCGGCGAAGATGTGGATACGTGGTTTGTCAATTCTCAATAAGCCTTTTCTGCATTTTCATACACAACTAAACAGGGATATTCCATGGACGACCATTGATATGGACTTCATGAATCTTAACCAGTCTGCTCATGGAGACAGGGAATTTGGCTTTATCGGGAGCAGGATGAGGCTGAACAGGAAAATAGTAGTAGGGCATTACCAAGATCAGGAAGCTGTGGAACGGATAGCTGTCTGGACAAGGGCTGCAGCTGCATATGATGATGCACAGGGTATGAGGATTGCCCGTTTCGGCGATAACATGCGTGAAGTAGCAGTCACTGAAGGCGACAAGGTGAGTGCACAGATAAAAATGGGGTATTCGGTAAATGGTTATGGTATCGGTGACCTGGCTCTAGCCATTAACGGGGTTACTGACAGTGATATTGATCTACTGATTGACGAATACAGAGACTCATATACTCTGACAGCCGATGTTGCAGGGTCCATACGCCTGAAGGAAGCGGCGCGGATTGAAATTGGGATGGAAGCATTCCTGAAAGCCGGAGGCTTCAGCGCCTTTACAACAACCTTCGAAGATCTTCATGGCCTTAAACAGTTGCCCGGACTGGCCGTTCAGCGACTCATGTCGAAAGGATATGGCTTTGGAGCCGAGGGAGACTGGAAAACGGCAGCTCTTGTACGTTCAATGAAGGTGATGGCTTCAGGGCTGAAAGGAGGAACATCCTTTATGGAAGATTATACATATCATTTTGATCCTGAAGGAATGAGGGTCCTGGGTGCACACATGCTTGAGGTATGTCCTTCAATAGCAGCAGGGAAACCATCCGTTGAGATTCATCCCCTGTCAATAGGAGGGAAGGATGATCCAGCCCGCCTGGTATTTAAGACAGAGACAGGCAGTGCAATGAATGTCTCTGTTATAGATCTGGGTAACAGGTTCAGGATGATAGTGAACAATGTTGAGGTGGTGCCATGTCCTGATATGCCTGAACTGCCGGTAGCCAGTGTATTATGGAAGCCATTACCGGATCTGAAGAAAGCAGCGGCAGCCTGGATCATGTCCGGAGGAGCTCATCATACAGGATTCAGCACGGCTGTCAGCGCTGAACATATGGAGGATTTTGCAGGTATGGCCGGGGTTGAGTTTGTTGTTATTGATGAAAAATGTGGCCTGGCTGAGTTAAAGAAAGAGCTCAGGTGGAATGAATTATATTATCACCTGGCTGGAGGTATATCCGGCTGATCTGCGAGGCAGGTGATACAATGTATCAGTTATGAATAAAGGAGGAAAGATCTATGCTCATGGTGCCAGGCATCTGGTTGCAGTAGATTGCATAATATTTGGTTATGATATTATTGAAAAAGAGATCAAACTCCTTCTTTTTAAAAGAATCGTAGAGCCTGCAAAAGGGAAATGGTCGCTTGCCGGCGGATTTGTGGAAGTTGATGAGAGTCTTGATGCTTCAGCTTCCCGGATCCTTAAAAACCTGACTGGTCTCGATTCTGTTTATATGAAACAATCCTTTACATATGGAAATGTAGACAGGGATCCAGGTGCCAGGGTAATATCCGTTGTTTATTTTGCTCTTATTGCTTTACGTGATATAGACAAGGATCTTGCAATTAAGAACGGGGTCCAATGGCGTTCGCTGAACCGTCTTCCCAACCTCATCTTTGATCACCCGGTTATGGTGAAAAAGGCTTTGCATGAACTTCAGGAACAGGTAAAGGTAAAACCGGTCGGTTTTGAACTCCTGCCTGAAAAATTCACGCTGGTACAGCTTCAGGACCTTTATGAGGCTATTTACCAGAAGAAAGTTGATAAACGTAATTTCCGGAAGAAGATATTATCGATGGGTATACTTGAGAAACTCGACGAAAAGGAAAGAGAGACATCAAAAAGAGGTGCATTTTACTACAGGTTCAATAAAGACCGGTATAAACGCCTGGCAAAGAACGGATTCTACTTTAATCTTGATGTTAACTGAGATGGACCGGACAAATTATTATATACAAAAGGTATGTTAAGTGAATTAAAGGAAAGAGTCTTTATGGCCAACACAGGATTGGTCAGGCATGGGCTGGTGATCCATACATGGGGTAATGCCAGCGGGCGTGATTCTGAAACAGGTCTGATCGTGATCAAGCCTTCGGGTGTTGGCTACGACGATATGAAACCGGAGAATATGGTGGTTACGGATATTGAAGGTAATATAGTGGAAGGTAGTTTCAAACCTTCAACTGATACTCCTACCCATCTTTACCTTTATAAGGTCTTTAAAGGAATTGGAGGGGTGGTACATACCCATTCTGCCTATGCAACCTCATGGGCCCAGGCAGGCAGAGCCATTCCTCCTTTCGGGACAACCCATGCCGATCATTACTATGGCCGTGTACCATGTACCAGGATGCTGACAGGTACGGAGATCGAAGAGGAATATGAGTTGAACACGGGGAAGGTGATAGCAGAAACATTTTTTAATATTGATCCTCTTGCTGTTCCTTCAGTGCTTGTAAACAGTCACGGACCATTCTGTTGGGGCACGGATCCGGAATCGGCTGTTTATAATGCTGTAGCTCTCGAAGAGATCGCCAGGATGGCTTTCTATACCTTAATGCTAGGACGGAGTGAGCCTGTAAATGATGATCTTTTGATTAAGCATCAAAGCAGGAAACATGGTAAGAATGCATATTACGGTCAGGGTGATAAAAAATGATAGAATTCAAAAAACAGGGATATGGCGACAAAATATGTTATAGGCATTGATTATGGAACTGATTCAGTACGGTCAGTAGTAGTCAATACTTCAACTGGTGAGATAACAGGATCATCGGTGTTTGAATATCCGAGATGGAAAAAAGGACTTTACTGTGATCCTGCTGCAAACATGTTCAGGCAGCATCCCATGGATTACACTGAAGGTCTGAAGGAATCGGTCAGAGGAGCATTGAAAGGCCTGGACACGGAGATCGTCAGCAACGTCGCAGGCATAACCGTTGATACCACAGGCTCTACCCCTGTAGCTGTCGATAGCAAAGGTGTGCCTCTTTCACTTAAACCTGGCTTTAAGGATAATCCGGATGCCATGTTTGTTTTATGGAAGGATCATACAGCCGTAAAGGAGGCAGCCGAAATAAATGAGCTGGCAAAAACGTGGGGCGGTACTGATTACACCAGGTTTGAAGGTGGTGTTTACTCTTCGGAATGGTTCTGGGCAAAGATCCTTCATATACTGCGTAACAGTAGTGAGGTAAGGGAGAATGCAGTATCGTGGGTAGAGCACTGCGACTGGATTCCTGCTCTTCTTACTGGTAAAACAGATCCCTCATCTCTTATGAGAAGCCGGTGCGCTGCAGGACATAAAGCCATGTGGCATAACGATTTTGACGGCTTACCTGATGAATCTTTCCTTTCACGGCTTGACCCGTTGTTGTCGGGACTCAGAGACAGACTGTACAAGACTACTTATACCAGTGATCAGGTTGTGGGGACACTTTCCGGTGAATGGGCTGAGATGCTTGGATTATCAACTGATGTCAGGGTAGGTGTAGGGGCTTTTGATGCCCATATCGGCGCGATAGGAGGAGAGATTACACCATACCAGCTTGTTAAGGTTATGGGTACTTCGACCTGCGATATGATAGTTGCACACCTGGAGGAAGTGGGAGATAAGCTTGTTGCCGGGATATGCGGACAGGTTGACGGTTCGATTGTTCCGGGCATGCTCGGTCTTGAAGCAGGTCAGTCAGCTTTCGGCGATATTTATGCGTGGTTCAGTAAGTTGCTGATGTGGCCTGTGGAGGAGATAATCTCAGGGATGGACTGGCTCGATGAAAAGAGCAGGATAAGGATAAAGGAAGAGTCTGCCGACAGGATAATAACCCGTTTAAGTGAACAGGCGAAGGATCTGCCTCTGGAAGATACAGCAATAATAGCTCTTGACTGGATGAATGGACGAAGAACTCCTGACGCCGACCAGGAACTGACAGGCGCTATAGCCGGATTATCCCTGGGCTCAGATGCTCCCAGGATATTTAGAGCTCTCGTTGAAGCCACAGCTTTCGGATCGAGAATGATAAATGAAAGGTTTATCTCTGAAGGGATAAGGATTGACGGAGTAATAGCTATAGGCGGAGTTGCCAGAAAGAATCCATTCGTTATGCAGATAGTAGCCGATGTGCTTAACATGCCAATAAGGATTGCCAGCTCGGAACAAACATGCGCTATGGGAGCTGCCATGGCCGCATCTGTCGTTGCCGGAGTATATGATGATATACCTTCGGCCCAGAAAGCTATGGGCAACGGATTTGAAAAGATATATAATCCGGATCCCCGAAAGGCGGCCAGGTATAACAGGCTGTTCCTGAAATATAAGGAACTGGGCTCATTCGTAGAGAAGAATTTGAAAGAATGAAACAATCACTTCAACCGATAACAAAAACTATTATTATGAAAAAGTCCTTTATTCTGTTGTTAATATTAACAGTCCTGAACGCAGGGTATTCGGTTGCTCAGAATGAGACAAGCCGGGAGATCAATCAGCTCGTAATCGTTGTGAATCACAGGGGACCGGTCATAAGTAAAGATATATATGGCCAGTTTTCTGAACATCTTGGCCATTGCATATATGGTGGATTGTGGGTCGGGCCCGAATCCAAAATACCCAATACCTACGGAATAAGAAATGATGTCATTGCAGCTCTCCGCGAGATGAAGATACCGAACCTGCGCTGGCCGGGAGGTTGTTTTGCAGATACCTATCACTGGAAAGACGGCATAGGACCTACAGAAAAAAGGGCATCTATCATTAACACCAACTGGGGAGGGGTGACAGAAGATAATTCTTTCGGAACCCATGAATTCATGAAACTAACTGAACTGCTGGGTTGCGATGCATATATAAACGGAAATGTAGGTTCAGGTTCGGTGAAGGAGATGTCGGAATGGATTGAATATCTTACTTCTGATGCCGAGAGTCCTATGACCAGGCTGCGGAAGGAGAACGGCCGGGACAAACCATGGAAAGTCAGGTATTTTGCTATAGGTAATGAGAACTGGGGTTGCGGGGGAAATATGACTGCCAAATTTTATGCCAATACCATGAGGCAGTATTCAACTTTTCTTCACAACTATTCCGGAAACCGTCTTTACCGTGTAGCCTGCGGTCCGTATGACTATAACTATGACTGGACTGAAACACTCATGAAAGATCCATCAACACGGAATATGTTCCAGGGCCTATCTATTCATTATTATTCTGTTGTGGACGGATGGAACTATAAAGGTTCTGCAATCAATTTTACGGAGAGGGAATGGTTCGAGACCATGCGGCTTAACCTGAAGATGGACGAAATAATAAGAGGACATTCCGCCATAATGGACAGGTATGATCCCGGCAAAACAAAAGGGCTGGTGGTTGATGAATGGGGTAACTGGTTCAATGTCGAGCCTGGAACAAACCCGGGCTTCCTTTACCAGCAAAACACCATGAGAGATGCTGTTACCGCTGCAATCCATCTTAATATATTCAACCAGCATGCCGACAGGGTTAAGGTTGCCAATCTCGCACAGATGGTGAATGTACTACAGGCAGTAATACTGACAAAAGATGATAAGATGGTGCTTACACCAACCTATTATGTATTTAAGATGTTCAGTGTCCATCAGAATGCCACACTGCTGAAAACGGACCTTGAATGTGAAGATTATACCTACGGCGATAAACATATACCTGCGATATCTGCCTCAGCATCTGTTGACAAGGATGGTAAGTTACATATATCCATGGCGAACCTTAATCCCGGAAAAGCTATTACAGTAACATGTCCGTTAATAGGTGAAACTTTTGGCAAAGTGACAGGCCAGATTCTTACTGCAAAGGCTATGAATGCATATAACAGCTTTGATGATCCGGATGTTGTAAAACCGGCTGGCTTCAATGATTTTGTTCTTAAGGATGGCACCCTGACAGTCGATATGCCGTCGAAATCTGTTGTCGTTCTTGAATTAACACATTAAAAATGAATAAATATTTTTCAGTTTCTCTTTTGCTGGCTGTCCTGCTTGTCAGCGGATGTAACAGGAAATCAGAGAACTTTACCGATTATCCCATTCAGCCTGTACCCTTCACCTCAGTGAAGATGACAGATAATTTCTGGGCCCCCAGGATTAAAAAGAATGCCACGGTTACCATACCAATAGCATTCGGTTATTGTGAATCTACTGGCAGGGTTAAGAACTTTGAAATAGCGGGTGGACTGGACACAGGGAAATTTCAGACCATCTACCCGTTTGATGACTCGGATGTCTATAAAATAATAGAAGGAGCAAGCTATTCGCTTCAGACATATCCCGATCCTAAGCTGGAAGCCTATCTGGACACATTGATATGGAAGATTGGGAAAGCCCAGGAGCCTGATGGTTATCTCTATACCAACAGGACAATTGCGGAGAAACATGGCGGAAAAGGATTACACCCATGGGCCGGGAAAAAGCGTTGGGTACAGGACTCTGTCCTGAGCCATGAACTGTATAACCTGGGCCATCTTTATGAGGCAGCTGTGGCATATTACCAGGCCACCGGGAAACGTACACTGCTCAACATCGCGCTTAAATCGGCCGACCTTGTGAATAAGGATTTCGGATGGGACAGGGAAAAGGTCTACCCAGGTCACCAGGTGATTGAGATGGGGCTTGTAAAACTTTACCGGGTTACCGGAGAAAAGAAGTATCTCGACCTTGCAAAATTCTTTCTTGATATACGAGGGCCTAACGGACACGCATATAACCAGGCAAATATCAGACCTGTTGATCAGACTGAAGCTGAGGGTCATGCGGTCAGAGCTACATATATGTATTCCGGTATGGCCGATATAGCCGCACTTGAGAAAGATAAGGCTTATCTGAATGCAATAACAAAGATATGGGAGGATATAGTATACAGGAAGATATATATCACCGGAGGCATTGGTGCCACAAGCTCAAACGAGGGCTTTGCTGCGCCTTACTATCTGCCTAATATGACAGCATATTGTGAGACATGTGCGTCCATAGGTGACATATTTACAAATGAACGTCTCTTCCTGCTGCATGGCAATGCAAAATACATAGACATACTTGAAAAAACTCTTTATAATTCAATGTTATCAGGAGTGTCACTGTCAGCTGACAGGTTCTTTTATCCCAATCCGCTGGAATCAAACGGACAGCATAAAAGGCAGGCCTGGTTCGGTTGTGCATGCTGCCCTTCAAACATAGCACGTTTTGTTCCGGCTATACCGGGGTATATATATGCTGTAACAAGTAAGGCTCTTTATGTTAACCTGTTTATTTCCAACAATGCAGACGTCAGTGTTGGGAACAGGAAAGTAAGCCTAACCCAGAAGGCTGATTTCCCCTGGAAAGGCAATGTTGATATAACTGTGAATCCTGAGAAACCAGGCAGGTTTGATCTTATGTTAAGGATTCCCGATTGGGCAAGGAATGAAGCTATTCCGGGTAACCTGTACAGATTTGTCTCCGAAAATAATGAAAAAGTAACTCTAAAGGTAGATGGGGAGGATATACCGGTTCATCTGAAGGATGGTTATGCAGTGATATCGCGGAAGTGGAAAACCGGTGACAAGATCAGTATTGATTTCCCTATGCCGGTACGTAAAGTTATCGCCGATGACAGAATTAATGCAGATGTCGGTAAGATGGCTTTCCAGCGTGGACCAGTCATCTATTGTGCGGAATGGCCCGATAATGATAAAGGTAATGTACGTGATTTTGTGGTTGAAAAAGATGCCCCTGTGAATACAGAGTTCGACTCCACTCTTCTTGGTGGTACACAGATTATTAAAACATCAGGATACCAGACAGTAAGAACCCTTGACGGGCATGTTGATTCACTGGGGAAAGAACCTCTGACTCTTATTCCATATGCTTTATGGAACAATCGCGGACCCGGTCAGATGATGGTATGGATACCCACCACTCCATCCTCGGCTCACCCTCTTCCTGCACCGACAATAGCATATACAAGTAAAATAAGAGCCAGTAAGGTCACGAGGGATCTTCCTGCAATTAATGACCAGGATATACCTTCAAATTCCAATGATCATTCGGTGTCATACTATCACTGGTGGCCGGACAGGGATAAGTGGGAATGGGTTGAATACGATTTTAACAAACCTGCAACAATCTCAAAATCAAAAATATATTGGTTTGATGATGGTCCTGATGGCGGATGTCGTATTCCTGATAAATATGAAATATTATATTTGTATGGCAATGTATGGGAACCTGTTGATGTAAAGACGCCCTACAGCATTACAAAGGATGGTTGGGATTCATTGTCTTTCAGCCCTGTGAAGGCGAGGGCAGTCAAGCTGAAAGTGAAGCTGAACAAAGATTTTGCCAGCGGAATATATGAATGGATCATAGATTATTAGAATA
>CAYYIW010000005.1:0-34530 GCA_964472085.1 uncultured Rikenellaceae bacterium
CTCCCCTAAAGGGGAGCTAATTCCGTCAGATATTTAACGTCATAGTTTCCTTTTCCTCTACCCGCGAAGCCTCTGGAAGAGTATTATTTCAAAATTGAGAAATGATTATTACGTAAGGTGCGTTGGCAAATCGGAAAAACTGCTAATTAATTTGATGAATTAGTCACCCGCTGCAGAAGGAACAATCCAATCCACCGTATAAGTCCGGTGGATAAAGAATCCCCGGAAAGGTTTGAAAAAACCTCTCCGGGGAGAGTGGTACCAGGTTGTGTGACCTATGCCCCTGGCGGACATGACTGATAGCACATTACTGCAGCGAGACAATACTGAAAACGAATGAAATTTTCAGAACAGTAATTGATAAAAAAATCAGCCTAAACCACATTTTCAAGCATCAATATGTGAAATTAAAACCCTGCAAATTTACCAACGACATCGACTATCCTATATACAATATTATTAAATGACGGGGCCAAAATAATGCACTTTTTATATGTTTTACAACATATATTTAATTTTTTTCATCAATTATATATGACCCCCTGCGGCTGTTGTACCTTATGGAAATACCTTCATCACGGATTTCCTTTACAATCCTTTTAACACTCCTCTCACTGATCTCCAGCTTAATAGCCAGCTCTGCAGGAGTACCGGTTCCTCTTAGCCCGGCTAACCTGAGTATACGGGATTTCAACGTCTCTCTGCGAAACCTGTTCATCAGTTATGATATTTTTAGTCAAACATTGTCACATCTACTATAAATTTAATCAATTTTCGGGCATGAGCAAAATTTTTTTAGATTCTTTTAGTCAGGATGATTACTGTTAAACATTTTTTATGCCTGAGATATAAATATTTACAAATACTAAAGAATTAGTAATTGCAGGATCTCAAAGATTAATAAGATTTAGGGTTGTGATAATTAAATAGTTATGACCTGGTGTTAAATCCTGTTCATTTACCTAAAAGCCACCATAGCTTGCCCAGCCTGTGAGGGTAGTATAGTATTGCTCTAAATCGATGCTTACACTTATAACGCTTTTGCATGAAGGAAAGGGTAGGGAACATATCTCCCAGGACAAATATTATTTTCCTGTGAATGCCGGGGATCTCCCTGATTACATGCCTGTATACACCTTTCCTGTCAGTCAGCTCATTTTTAGGACTGCGAAGGAAGAACACAAATTTTTCTGATGTGCCGGGCGGACACCATTTTTCAATGAATTCATCAAGCCATCCCGGAAACCGGGTTGACCAGAATTCCCTTAGTGAATGAAAATGACCTGCAAGAACACTGTCCATACCAGAATGAGATGCAAGCGACAGCAGGTCGTAGTTGATGATCCCATCAGGATATTTTTCAATCATGGCAACAAGATCCGTATAAAGACGTAACTGTGACTCATTATTCAGTTCATGCTTTTCCAGGTGTCTTATCAGGTAAAGGAAAAATAACTGTGGCTGTGGAATGAATGCCGTTTCCCCATTAACTGATATCTCTTTGCTTTCGTTATAAAGGCGGGTTGTGAGAGATTGTAAACTTTCTGTAAACAACCCGTGATGTATCTCGACGGATGCACCGTTCTTAAGAAGCGAAGGAAGGTGTTTACCAATACGGCCAAGAATCAATCTGTGAAGGACAGATTTAACAGGTAACGAAACAAATCCATTGTGAATAAGAATATTTCTTGCTTTCAGACATTGTTCCCTTTTGATGAGGATATCAATATCATTCATCTGCCGGAGTCCCCTGTTGCCGTAAATGCTTTTTTCGAGGGCCATACCCTTGAGCAGGACAGTCTTGATATTGTTATCATTCAGAAGTCCAAGCACTTCGGTTATTGATTCTGTGAGGAATACATTTCTGCCAATACTTTTAAGCATTGCATTTTTCAGCCGTCCGGCAATGTTGGCCGGGACATTCTTTATCAGGTTGTTTTTCTCAAGATTATCAAAAGCAAGGGCTGATACTCCGTGTTTCGTAGCAAGATACTCAAAGTATTCCCAGTTGTTTATCCTCTCAGCAATTTCCGCAAGCATGGCTTTCTGTTCCCCGCTAAATTCCAGCCTGCAGAGTCCGAGGAGAAGTCTCTCTTCATCCTTTATTTTGCCCGGGATATTCATTTACTGAACCTTCCTGTCTGTTTTGAGTACATGGAAGAGTATATCCCTCCCTTCTTCATGAGCTCCTCATGTGTTCCCGTCTCAACCACGGCTCCTTTGTCAAGTACAATGATCCTGTCTGCAAGGCTGACATTTGTAAACCTGTGACTGATAAGTACCGATGTCCTCCCTTTTACTATGTCTCTGAACCTGTTGAAGATATCATACTCTGTCTCAGCATCGAGAGCACTTGACGGTTCATCGAGTATCAGCACAGGCGCAACACGGAACAGGGCCCTGGCAAGGGCTATCTTCTGCCATTCTCCCCAGCTGAGTTCACGGCTGTCATCAAAGAGATTCCCGATGACAGTATCATAGTCATTCGGGAAGCTCTCTATCAGGTCATGAATACCGGTCATCGCCGCTGTATCCCTTATCCTTCCCGAAGGATCGCTGTTTTCAATATCACCCATTCTTATATTCTCTCCAACTGAAAGATTATATAACATAAAATCCTGGAAGATAACCGAGAACATTTTACGGTATTCACCCGGGTCAAAATGCCTTATATCTGTCCCGTCGGCCCTGACAGTGCCGGCATCCGGATCATACAGCCTGCACAATAACCTTGCAAGAGTACTCTTGCCGGCACCGTTCGGACCGACAAGTGCGAGTATCTCTCCTTTTTTGACTTCCAGGGTGACATTACTGATGCTTTTGAAGTCGTTACCCGGATAGGCAAATGATATGTTATCTGCTACAATATTGTCGCTGATCGTCGTTATTTCCTTTACCGGATCGAGCGCCTTTATCTCCTCTTCGAGGTTCAGGAACTCAAAGGTGTCGCCTATGAAGAGGCTGTCTTCATACAACCCTGCCATTGATACAAACATGTCCTTGATATAGACCATTCCCTGCCTGAATGCCACCAGGTACATGGCCAGCTGTCCGAGAGACAATCTGCCCCCGATAGTTGCATCGGCGATATAAAGAAATGTGATTGCCAGGGCAGCTGCCTTAAACAGGTTTGAGACCAGCTCTATCATTGTTCTTTTTCTCACTATCTCCACCTCCTGCTCTTTCTGTTTAAGGAATGATTTCCTGAAGAGGTCGCGGAAATAGTGGCCAAGGCCGAAAAGCCTGAGCTCCCTGGAAGGCCTGTCGCCTGTCAGGAGCCAGTTAAAATATGCTGATTTCCTGGCTTCCGGCGTCTGGTCCCTCCTGAAATTATAAAGTACATTGGCATAATGAAGCCTAAGCCATATCCCGGGGATGTTCGCTATGATAAGTATAAGAGCCAGCCACCACCTGAAGGTGAAGATGACACCTGCCATAAGCAACAGGGAAAGCAATCCTCTCAGCATTGAGACAATATTGTTAAGAATACTGTTTGGCCGCCAGGGTGCTTCCCTCGAAGCCCTGGTGAGACAATCATAATATTCAGGCCGTTCAAAATTGATGAGATCGAGCCTGACCGCTTTTTCATGTATCAGGCCGTACATGTATGTCTCGAGCTTTAAAGATTGTTTCTTACGTACATAATTGCTGAAGTCTGATGACACTTCATCCAGGAACCAGACCAGGGCAAGGATCAATACCGGTGTTATAACCATATCAGGGCCAGACCCGGCTCCGGCATTGGCTGCCGAGGTGATATCGTCTATCACCACTTTAAGGAGCCATATAAGAAGAAGAGGGAAGATACTTCTGATCACCGACATAACGATGTTTGCAAATGCCCATCCCGGAGCACTTTTCCATACAAGTCCTGTCGATTCCCTGAATAGCTTAATCTTTTCTTTCATCCGGACTCGTCATTATTTCGCTGTTAATTTCTTCTTTATCATCAGAGAAATTACTCTTAACCTGTTAAAGAAATAATCTGGTTTTGTGTTTATCCTGATATCAGCCTTTACCGGGTTTTCTCCGGTTGTTTCCGCACCTGTTACCCTGCCCACTATCATACTAAGTTTTACCGGATCGTCAGAATATGCATTACTGTCGCCTCTTGCAGTATATAAAGGGATTCCTTCTTTTTTTATTATCCTGGTCAGCCTGTGTACTATCAGGCCATTTTCCCTTTGTATAGCTATGATCTCTCCCGGGACAGGGGGACCCTTAACCTTTACCGGCTCTATTATGATCAATGACCCGGGTTTTATACAGGGATACATGCTGTAACCATGTGCCTTTATCCTGATCGTTTTCCCTTCAGCCAGGAGTGTAAGACTCAAATCCTTCATAATGTTAACTTTTTTCTGACTGTTCATTTTTAATTATGAGATCTGTTACACGCTTATCGGGTTTAAAGGAGAGCCTGTCTATGGGAAGTGTATTGCATAAAGCTGTTACTGACTCCAGAAGCCTCGCAACGATTTCGTGGTCCCAGTTATGCTGTATACAGTTTGACATAACCATGCTGACCGCCAATGCTCCTCTCAGCGGAGTAAGCCTGTTTTCCGGTCCGTGTTCTATGATGAAGATCCTGTCCAGTGCTGATTCACGGGGGGTATCATTGTTATAAACCGGAGTATTATACATTCTATAACCTGATTTTTTCTTCCTTATGATCAGCCTGTCATCATGAATTACCCTGGCTCCCTTTGCTTCCCATAGTGAAGCCATGGTTGATTTGCCTTTTCCTGATACCCCGCTGAAGATATAACCATGGCCCGAATGATTAATACCGGAAGCATGGATCAAAATATCACCATGAATAACAGTCAGGTAATATAATATCAATCCGTCAAGGGGATATTCAAACGGATCGATCGCTTTATTACTTCCTTCTATCCAGAGCTCCCAGTGCCTGTCATCGAGTGAGAACTTAAGAACAGCATTTTTTTCAGGGGTGAGGAGAGGAAAGACAGTATTTACATACAGGCTGTCGCGATATTTCCATATACTCCAGAAATTAGCCTTATGCCGCAACTGGACTCCGTTGATCTCTTCCACGAAGGGGGCATGAAACACCCTCTGTGCTGTCTTAGGTATACTGGCCAGTCCATTGTGAACACAGATCTGAACATCCGATTCACTCTTATCGCAGATATTTCTCCTGAATCGCTCCGAAAGAAAAAGATCAGGTCCTTTTTCTGCCGACAGGAAACATATTCTGTAACCCGCAATATTGAGATTCAGGTTGTTCATTTATAAGGTTTGATTTGTAATATCATATTTCATACTGCCGCGGGCACAAAAACAGAGTACATTAACCCGGACGACTCAGGTTCCTCCGGATATAACAAGGTATCTGCGCATAGTCTCAATGAATTCCCGGATATCTTCTGTTGCGGTTGTTATATCTGTTTCATATTCATAAGTAAGTGCTTCTATTATTTCACCAACAGTTCTATTGCCATCTATCATCTCCCATATGAAGGCGCCCGTTTCATTCAGAGTGAACACACTATCCATGTCGGCAATGTTATTCGCTATTGGAACAAGGATATATTCATTTCCCGTCTTCCTGGTGACAACTGAGGGTGAGTGTGAAAGTACAGTGTTTAAATCTGCCATGATATCCAATTATAAATCAAATGTATTAAAATTTGTGCTACCTTTTTGTACCTTCGCAAAAACAGTTTTATGAGCAGGAAGGGCAAGAACAGGAAAAGCTCCGGCATTTCCAAAGAAAAACTCACTGACAATATTCTGGAAGTATTATCAAGGTCTGCAGGTCAGGGTTTTAATTATAAGCAGGTATCAAAGCGACTAAATATAACTGATCCTTCTGCCAGGCTTATGGTATCCGATATTTTAAGGGACCTGGCCAGGCATGGTCGTGCAAAGGAAGTCTACCAGGGGAAATACACAATAAAACAAATCAGGGGATATATAACAGGGACCGTTGACATGACCCGCATGGGGTACGGGTTTATCACTACTGATGATCTCGATGAGGATGTGTTTGTTACTGCAAGGAACCTCAATACAGCGCTGCATGGTGATAAGGTGAAGGTCTGGTTGTTTGCCAGGAAAAAGGGAGCCAGGCCTGAAGGAGAGGTGGTTGAGATACTTGAAAGATGGAGAACATCTTTTGTCGGCACTGTTGAGGTAATGCCGAATTTTGCATTTCTGATCCCTGATAACAAGAACATGCCTTTTGACCTTTTCGTACCATCCTCGAAGCTTAACGGGGCAAAACAGGGGCAAAAAGCTGTTGCCAGGGTAATTGACTGGGATCCCAAATCAAAAAATCCTGTGGCAGAGATCATAGATGTACTTGGCGAACCTGGTGTTCATGAGACAGAGATGCACGCTATCCTTGCGGAATTTGAACTGCCATATTCATTTACTGATGAGGTGGAGCGTGATGCTGAGAAGATAAAAGCTGTCATTACTGCGGACGATATTAAGCCACGCAGGGATTTCCGGCAGGTTCCTACTTTTACGATAGATCCAGCCGATGCCAGGGATTTTGATGATGCATTGTCGCTCAGGAAACTTGATAACGGCAACTGGGAAGTAGGGGTACATATAGCTGATGTGACTCATTACATCAGGGAAGATTCCCTGCTGGAGGAGGAGGCAAAACAACGTGCAACATCGGTATATCTCGTCGACAGGGTTGTCCCTATGCTTCCCGAGAGGCTATCAAATCATATATGTTCTCTTAATCCTTCGGAAGATAAGCTGACATATTCTGCTGTTTTTGAACTAAATGACAAATCGGAGGTTTTATCCGAATGGTTTGGGCGAACAATCATTAACTCCGATAAAAGATTTTCATATGCTGAGGCCCAGGATGTTATTGATACGGGCCAGGGCGACATGAATGACCAGGTTCAGATCCTTCATAAACTGGCACAGCAGCTTCGTAAGATAAGGTTTGCTTCAGGGGCTTTTTCCTTTGAAAAGGTTGAGGTAAAGTTCGATCTTGCTGAAGATGGCAGACCACTGGCAATTAAATTCCGTGAGATGGGTACTGCCAATGAGCTTATAGAGGAGTTTATGCTGCTGGCTAACAAGAAAGTGGCTGAGTATGTAGGCAAAAGACTCAAAGGGAAGACCTTTGTTTATCGTATTCACGACAGGCCGGATCCTGAGAAGATTAGTAACTTCGGTCATTTTATAACCAGGTTCGGATATAAACTGATAGATGATGACACAACATCATTGCCAAAGGCCATGAATAAATTGCTTCATTCTGTGGAAGGGAAAAAGGAACAGAACATTATAGAAACACTTGCCCTCAGAGCCATGGCGAAAGCTGTTTATTCAACAGATAACATAGGTCACTACGGCTTGTCTTTTAAGTATTATACTCATTTCACTTCCCCTATCAGGAGGTATCCCGATATGATGGTCCACCGGCTTCTTTCCTCCTACCTGGCTAATGAGACTCCCGGACACAAGGAAAAGATACAAAAGCTGTGTGATCATTCTTCAAAAATGGAACGACTGGCATCGGAAGCCGAACGGGCTTCGGTGAAATACAAACAGGTGGAATATATGAGCGATAAGACCGGTCATATATTTGAGGGGATCATCTCAGGTGTTACTGAATGGGGAATCTATGTTGAGATCATTGAGAACCAGTGTGAAGGAATGGTTTCTATCAGGGACCTGGATGATGATTTCTACGAATATGACGAGGATTGTTATTGTCTCAAAGGAAGATCCTCGGGGAAAGTATATACCCTGGGAGATAAGGTAAGCATAGAGGTTGTCAGGGCTGATCTGCAGAAGAAACAGCTTGATTACAAGCTGATCTGAGGTTAAATATATTATTCCTGATAACAGAAATTATGTTTCTGCGAGCAAAAGGGATCATTCATCCTTTTGCAAATCCTCTTCAATAAGCTTCAGTAGTTCAGTCACCGCATCTTTTTCCGGGATATTCTTCAGAACGGGGGAAGTGCCCCTGTAGATATGAACCTTACCACCGGCAGCTCCCACATATCCGTAATCAGCACCTGCCATTTCGCCCGGACCGTTCACCACACAGCCCATTACAGCGATCTTCAGTCCTTTAAGATGTCCGGTAGCCTCCTTTACTCTCCTGACAGACTCCTGCAGGTTGAATTTTGTCCTTCCGCATGTAGGACAGGAGAGATACATCGTTCGTGTTATACGTGTCTCTGTGCACTGAAGAATTGAAAAGGCCAGTGCTGTTATATCCCTGGTTGCTATCTTACCATTGTTTGTGATAGCTATGCCTGCTACCCGCCTGTCAGTAACAAATTTTCCAAGTAATGAGGCAGCTTTTACCTGGAGGTCCCCGATTTCATTTTCACTGAAGACAGGATTTAATACAACATTCAGATCCGAACCCTTTTCTTCAAGTTTTTTGAGGAAGATATCAGGCTCATATCGTGTTCTGCCCGGGTCGAATGAAAATATTATCATTGTTTTCCGGGGATCGGCTTTGGTCATGTAACCTGTATCAGAATCCGGTCCGGCGTGTATGATATTCAATTTATCATTTTTATTACGGACTTCTGTAAATACTTCAGGTGAGAACATGGGGAAAAGCAACTCCTGTTTCTTAATTCCCCGGAAGATATTATAGGGAATAATGACAGGTATCTCATCATACAGATCTCCCGGATCATTTTTAACCATTATGATATCGGCCGAACCGTCTGTCCGTATCGGTTTTCCGGTGGTGGCAGCTATATTGAAGCCTGCATCAGTATATATATCCGATCCGGGCATGACCTTTCCTGTAATAGGGGTTATAACCAATGGAGTTTTTACTCCTTTCAGTACTTCGGGCAGGGATGAAGGTGATTCGCAGGATAACATTGAAGCCGGGTTGGTTGCCGAAATGCCCCTGGGATACCAGGTTACAATTTTCCGGGCAACAGGGATCTCTTTTTCGGGATCTTCAGACAGTGATACCCTTATGGTGTCACCAATTCCTTCTGAAAGGAGGGCACCAATCCCTGCTGCCGAACGTACTCTTCCGTCCTCCCCTTCTCCTGCTTCTGTCACACCAAGGTGGATCGGGTACGATAAACCATCTTCCTGCAGCTTATTCACGAGCATCCTTGTAGACCTGATCATTACCGAAGTATCGGAAGACTTCATTGAAAGGACCAGGGCGTTGAAGTTTTCGGCACGGAAGATATTGATAAATTCAAGAGCAGAATGGACCATTCCTTCCGGGGTATTGCCATAACGTGTCATTATCCGGTCTGACAGGGACCCGTGATTAATTCCGATGCGTACCACCGTGTGATTTTCATTGCATATTTTTATCAGTGGAAGCAACCTCTCGTGTATTCTTTCGAGTTCCTCTTCATATTCCCTGTCTGTAAGTTCAAATTTTTCAAAAGAAGCTCTCTTATCGGCATAATTACCCGGATTTATCCTCACCTTCTCCACAAACCGGGCAGCTGTTTCCGCGGCAACAGGATTAAAATGTATATCAGCTACCAGAGGGGTGCTGAAACCAGCCTGGGCAAGTTCTTTTTTTATGACGGCCAGGTTGTTAGCTTCCCTGATACCCTGTGCGGTAATACGGACAAAGTCGGCGCCTGCCTCTATTATCCTTATGCACTGTGCTACCGTAGCCTCTGTGTCGAGGGTGTCGGTGTTGGTCATCGATTGTATCCGTATGGGGTTATTCCCCCCCAGGGGTAAGGAACCGATAAATATGACCGGTGTAATATATCGTTGCAGATTATCCATATTAATTCCCCTCCGGGGAGGTGATTTTTAAACTCTTATCTCACACTCACACTCACACTTACCAACCATCTCCCTTATCATTCCCTGCTCCATTCCGCACTGTCTTTCAGGTCTTTCAGGCTAATGCCAGCCTCCTTGAGCATGTTCCTGATCCTGTCCGATGTGGCCCAGTCCATATTACTTTTTGCTTCCTGGCGCAACCCGATAATGATATTCATGAGGTCGTTCGTGAGCTTTTCATCTGTTATACCTTCTGGCTCATCCCTGAGTCCGAGGATAGAGGACACAAAAGTGTTGTAGATGGTTTTCAATTTATCCAGTGTGGGGGCATCGATTTTTTCATTACCATCAGCAGCAGAATTAATCATCCTCACGCCATCAAAGAGATGTGATATAAGGACCGGACTGTTAAGATCATCATTCATAGCCTCATAGCAACTGTTTTCCAGTTCAGAGGCATCCATTGTTGATTCTCCTGAAGGATTGAGGCGATTCAGCGTCTCAACAGCTTTCATAAGTTTCTGAAGCCCTTTTTCCGCAGCCAGAAGAGCTTCGTTGGAAAAATCTATTGTGCTCCTGTAGTGAGCCTGCAGGATAAAGAATCTTATGGTCATCGGGCTGTATGCTTTGCGCAGGAGAGGGTGGTCACCGTTGAAAAGCTGGTCGAGGGTTATGAAGTTACCCAGCGAACGGGCCATCTTCTGGCCGTTGATGGTTATCATATTATTATGGACCCAGTATTTTACCGGCTCTTTGCCAAGGGCAGCGGTTGACTGTGCTATCTCGCATTCATGATGCGGGAACAGGAGATCCATACCTCCTCCGTGAATATCGAATTCATTACCAAGATATTTTGTGCTCATGGTTGAGCATTCCAGGTGCCATCCGGGAAAACCGTCGCTCCAGGGGGATGGCCATCTCATAATATGTTCAGGAGCGGCCTTCTTCCAGAGTGCAAAGTCGAAAGAACTGCGTTTCTCATCCTGTCCCTCAAGCGACCTGGTGTTACTTTGCAATTCTTCAAGCACCCGTCCCGACAGTATCCCGTAGTCATAACTCTTATTATATTTAGCCAGGTCGAAATAAACCGATCCGTTAGTCTCGTATGCAAATCCTTTCTCAAGAAGAGTACTGATAAGCTCCTGTTGTTCAATTATATGTCCCGATGCCCTGGGCTCTATGGATGGATGAAGAGTATTGAGCTCCACCATGTTCCTGTGATAAGTATTCATATATTTCTGAACCACTTCCATTGGTTCAAGATGCTCAAAACGGGCTTTCTTCTCAATCTTGTCCTCTCCCTCATCGGCATCGTTCTCAAGGTGTCCCACATCTGTAATATTACGCACGTATCTTACCTTATAGCCCAGGTGTGCCAGGTATCGGAAGAGCATATCGAAAGTTATAGCCGGTCGTGCATGTCCCAGGTGAGCATCGCTGTAAACGGTTGGCCCGCAAACATACATACCCACGAAAGGATCATGAAGAGGCATGAATTTTTCCTTCTTTTTTGTCAGGCTGTTAAATATGTAAAAGTCGTTCTGCATCATAAAATCATTTGGTATCACAAAAGTAAGGTAAAAATCAGTTATATGATTAATGTGGCTTTGAATATCGCGGTTATCTGCATATTTGGAAATTTAAAAATCATTAGTATCTTTGCAGGCACAAATCAAATATTCCTTCCTTTAAGGGTGTTTGGTTTTTATTAAGAAGGGTGAAGAGATTAGGCTCTGTGAAACCCTGGCAACCAATCCAGAAACAGGAGAACGGTGCCAAAACCTAATCCCGTAAAACCGGGAGATGATAAAAATTTTAACACTAAAAGAAATGAACACAATTCATCTGACTCACAACAACTTCATCATGCCGCTGATGCCTATGTGCATGTGCCGGTAAGAACATTTCTTACAATCACTTTTTATTTAAGTAAGTCGCCGGAGACAGTGACGGGTTTATTATACCAGGCTGTCCGGCTAATGTTTAATTTAAATTATTGAAATCATGGCAAACGGAAAAATACGATTTGAAACATTACAGGTACATGCAGGACATCATCCCGACAAGGATACATTATCGAGGGCTGTTCCTCTTTACCAGACAACATCATATGTCTTTAAAAATGCGAAACACGCAGCTGATCTTTTCGATCTGGCCGAATGGGGTAATATATACACCAGGATCAATAATCCTACCACTGATGTCTTTGAAAAGAGAATTGCAGCACTGGAAGGCGGTGTTGCCTCCCTGGCGGTCTCCTCGGGGCATGCAGCACAGTTCATTGCCCTTACGACAATCATGAGAAAGGGGGACAATTTTGTTACATCCCCTTTCCTTTATGGAGGAAGTCATAACCAGTTCAAGGTCACATTTGCCAATTTTGGTATTGAGGCACGTTTTGCAAAGGATCTCAACCCGGCTTCATTTGAACAGCTTATTGATGATAAAACCAAGGCTGTCTATGTTGAGACAATAGGCAATCCGGGATTCAATATTCCCGATTTTGAGGCTTTTGCCAGGCTGGCAGGGAAACATGGATTACCGCTTATTGTGGATAATACTTTTGCAGGAGCGGGATACCTGTGCAGGCCTATAGAATATGGGGCAAATATCATTACCGAGTCGGCTACCAAATGGATTGGCGGTCATGGCACCAGCATAGGTGGTGTCATCACAGATGCAGGCAATTTCAACTGGAATAATGGTAAATTCCCTGTTTTCACAGAACCGGCCGAAGGATATCATGGTAAGGTCTTCGGAGATATCTTTAACCAGGAATCACCCCAGGGAAATATTGCATTTATTGTCAAAGCCCGTGTTGAAGGACTGAGGGACATCGGGCCGGCAATCAGTCCTTTTAACTCATTCCTGCTGCTACAGGGCCTGGAGACCCTCTCTCTCAGGATGGACCGTCATGTACAGAATGCACTGGCCCTGGCAGAATGGCTTGAGTCTCATCCTGCTGTGGAAAAGGTCAATTATCCGGGCCTACCGGGTAATCCCCATCATGCTCTTGCTCAAAAGTATCTTCCGAAGGGTGCAGGAGGGGTATTAAGCTTTGTACTTAAGGCCAAAGGATCCAAAGCAGCCCACCTTGTCGAGCATTTCGAACTTGTGAGCCACCTTGCAAACGTTGGTGATGCCAAGACACTTATAATTCAACCATCAACTACAACCCATTCCCAGCTGTCGGAAGAAGAACTGGCGGCTGCAGGTATAGAACCCGGACTATTCAGGGTATCGGCAGGGATTGAACATATTGATGATATTACAAATGATTTTGAACAGGCTTTCAGGCAGGTATTATAGGAGAAAATGAGATGACGAGAGAAAAACTAAGAATAGGACTCTTCGGTTATGGTTGTGTCGGACAGGGTCTCCATGATGTTCTTAACAGCAGCAAGGGTTTTAAGGCTGATATTGTTAGGATATGTGTCAAGGATCGCAGCAAAAAAAGAAGGATACCAATGTCAAATTTCACATTTGATAAAAATGATATCCTGAATGATCCTTCGATAAACCTGGTTGTGGAGCTTATTGATGATGCAGAAGAAGCGTTTAATATAGTAAGTACCGCATTGAAAAGCGGGAAGAATGTAGTCACAGCCAATAAGCTGATGGTAGCAACTCATTTCAGGGAACTGGTTGAGATGCAGTGGAAATACAAAGTCTCCCTGCTTTATGAGGCTTCCGCCGGAGCCAGCATACCTATAATCAGGAACCTTGAAGAGTATTATGATAATGAATTGCTCCACTCATTAAGGGGGATACTGAACGGCACCACGAATTATATCCTGACCAAGATGTACAATGAGGACAGGGAATATGCCGATATTCTGAAAGAAGCACAGGAGAAAGGATTTGCAGAGTCAAAGCCTGCTCTTGATGTTGACGGGTGGGATGCAAAGTACAAACTGTGTATAATAACAGGTCATGCTTATGGCCTGTTCCTTAACCCCGATGAGGTATTCCATTATGGCATCAGTAACGTCTCAAGGTTCGATATTAGATATGCAAAGGAAAAAGGCTATAAGATCAAGCTGGTGCCTTATGTAGGCAAGACAGATGATACCACCATCACCAGCTTTGTCCTTCCGCGTTTTATATCAGCCGACAAATACCTGTATAATGTAGATAATGAGTATAATGGCGTTATCACACAGGCAGCATTTGCCGACAAGCAGTTTTTCAGCGGGAAGGGTGCCGGTGGTCATGCCACGGGAAGTGCAGTACTGTCAGACATATCTGCCAACTCTTACGGGTATAAGTATGAGTATAAGAAATTCCAGCAGGGGACGATCACAAAATATACCCATGACTTCAAACTTGAAGTATATCTGAGGTACAAGGATGAAAAGGATGTGGAATTATTTGGATTTGAGGAAGTGTCGGAATACTTTAGCAGTAAATTTGATAAGTATGTAATTGGAGTTGTTAACCTTAAAAATCTTTATGAGCTAAGGGAACAACTTCAGAGTAAGGATGTTTTCATTGTAAATACAGGGAGAAAAGTCATTGAAACAGGCACCTGATAATATAATCAGACAAAGAATACTGATCCTCGACGGGGCAATGGGGACCATGATCCAGAAGCTCAGACTTAATGAGGATGATTTTCGTGGTGACAGGTTCAGGGATCACCCAGTACCACAAAAGGGGAATAACGATCTTTTGTCCATTACGAAACCGGATGTGATCAAAAGTATTCACAGGCAGTATCTTGAAGCCGGAGCTGACCTGATAACAACCAACACTTTTAATTCCAACAGGATCTCCATGACCGACTATGGCATGGAGGATATGGTTTATGAACTTAATTTAAGTGCTGCGCGTAATGCAACAGAGGCCGTTGAGGAATTCGTGCGTTCCGGAGACGGCCAGCCACGTTTTGTTGTCGGTACTCTCGGTCCGACAAATAAAACTGCATCAATGTCGGCCGATGTCAATGATCCGGGAGCCAGGTCTGTTACATTTGACGATCTCGCGGAAGCATATGCCGAACAGGCCAGGGGACTCATTGATGGTGGTGTGGATATTCTCCTTGTTGAAACGATCTTTGATGTCCTTAACTGCAAAGCAGCCCTTTTTGCTATTGATACTGTCTTTGAGGAGAAAGGCAGGAGACTGCCCGTAATGGTATCGGGTACGATAACTGATGCCAGCGGAAGGACTCTGACTGGCCAGACACTCGAAGCTTTTGCTGTTTCCGTATCGCATTTCCCGCTTTTCAGTATCGGGCTAAACTGTGCTATGGGAGCTGAACAGTTGCGTCCCTATATAGAGGAACTTTCAGGAAAAACAGGATTCTACGTCTCTGTCCATCCCAATGCAGGACTTCCGAACCAGTTTGGTGAATATGACCAGTCGGCGTCTTACATGGCTGAAATAGCCGCAGATTTTATGAAGAGCGGCTGGGTCAATATCATTGGCGGTTGTTGCGGAACAACACCCCTTCATATCAGGATGATAGCAGAAGCTGCCGGGAAATATAGGCCAAGGATATTGCCGGAGATAAAAAGATATACAAAACTCAGCGGACTTGAGGCCCTGGTCATCACACCGGAAACAAATTTTGTCAATATCGGGGAACGGACAAATGTATCGGGATCAAAGAAATTTGCCAGGCTTATAGTGGAAGAGAAATATGATGAGGCGCTGAATATTGCGCGAAACCAGGTTGAAGGCGGGGCCCAGGTAATAGATATCTGCATGGATGAAGCCATGCTTGATTCTGAGAAGGCAATGGTTAAGTTTGTCAATCTTATCATGGCAGAACCGGATATAGCAAAGCTTCCACTGATGATAGACTCTTCGAGGTGGGAGACTATTGAAAAGGGACTGAAATGTATCCAGGGGAAATCGGTGGTCAATTCAATAAGCCTTAAGGAAGGCGAGGATGTCTTTCTTCAGAGGGCTACCCTGGTCAGAAAATACGGGGCCGCAGCTGTTGTTATGCTGTTCGATGAGGAAGGCCAGGCTGACACTTTTAAACGAAGAATAAGTATTGCCGACAGGTCTTACAGGTTGCTGACAGACAGGATAGGATTTCCTCCTGAAGATATAATATTCGATCCCAACGTCCTTGCCGTTGCAACAGGGATAGAAGAACATAACAACTATGCCGTTAATTTCATACAGGCCACGGAATGGATAAAAAAGAACCTGCCTTACTGCAAGGTAAGTGGTGGTATCAGTAATCTTTCATTCTCATTCCGGGGTATTGACAGGGTACGTGAGGCAATGCATTCTGTCTTCCTGTTCCATGCTATTAAAGCAGGTCTCGATATGGGGATCGTAAATCCTGGTATGTTACAGGTTTACAGTGATATAGATCCTGATATGCTACAGCTTACAAGTGATGTTATTCTTAACCGAAGGAAAGATGCTACGGAAAGGCTGGTCAGGTTTGCAGAAGGGATAAGAAACGAAGGGAAGAAAGTTGAGAAGGAAGATGCCTGGCGGTCATTGCCGGTAATAGAAAGGATCAAGTATTCCCTGATACGCGGGATAGATGGATTCATAGAGGAGGATGTCGAAGAAGCAAGACCTCAGTTCAACCGGTCTATTGAACTTATTGAAGGTCCGCTTATGGGAGGCATGAACGAGGTAGGAGACCTGTTCGGATCGGGCAGGATGTTCCTGCCCCAGGTGGTTAAGAGTGCCAGGGTCATGAAGAAGGCGGTCTCAAAACTTGAACCCTATATCATACAGGAGAGCGGATCGGGCGAAAGGAAAGTGGCAGGCAAAGTATTGCTGGCAACGGTCAAGGGCGATGTACATGATATTGGTAAGAACATTGTGGGTGTCGTTTTATCGTGCAATAACTATGAGATACTGGATCTTGGTGTGATGGTGCCGGCTGAACGGATACTCGATACTGCTGTGGAGGAAAACGTGGATATTGTAGGCCTTAGTGGTCTTATTACCCCGTCGCTTGAGGAGATGGTACATGTTGCAACAGAGATGGAAAGAAGGGGAATGAAACTTCCTTTACTGATAGGCGGGGCAACAACATCAGAGATACATGCTGCTGTTAAAATAGCACCGGCTTATTCGGCTCCTGTTGTTCATGTAAAAGATGCTTCGAAGGCAGCAGGAGTTATTTCCTCATTGCTGCAGGAAAGCAACAACAATTATGTCTTATCGGTACGGGATAAATACACAAGGATGCATGAAGAACATGACAGAAAACAAACGGAAAGGAACCTTCTCTCTCTTGATGAGGCAAGGAAGAACAGGCTTGTTACAGACTGGGACAGGATTACCCTGCCGGTACCGGCAAAACCCGGTGTACATGTTTTACATGATATTGACCTGGATGTGCTGATAAGCTATATTGACTGGACCTTTTTCTTTTTTTCATGGAAGGTCCCGGGCAAATACCCGGCAATCTTTGATGATCCGGTAAAAGGAGAAGAGGCTCGCAAACTGTTCAATGATGCGAAGGAATACATCGGGAAGATAAAGAATAAACGGATTATTGAAGCCAAAGCTGTCTTTGGTCTCTTTCCTGCCCTCTCCGATGGTGATGATGTTAAGGTTTTACCCGCTGAAGGAGGGAAGGAACCTTTAACAACCTTCAGGTTTCTCAGGAACCAGGAGATGAAAGAAAAAGGAGTCCCCAACCTTTCACTCTCCGATTACATTGTGCCCGGATCGGACGGTCAGACTGATCACATCGGTGCATTCGTGGTGTCAGCTTTCCTTAATGAGGAAGCAATGAAGGAATTCGGGGATGATGATTATGCCACAATAATGATCAGGATACTGAGCGACAGGCTCGCAGAGGCTGCAGCTGAATGGCTTCATGCGGTCATCAGGCGCGACTACTGGGGGTATGCCACTGAACAGGATCTGACGACAGACGACCTTCTAAAATCGAAATACAGGGGAATAAGACCGGCTCCCGGATATCCTGCATGTCCTGATCATACAGAGAAAAGGGTTATCTTTGACCTGTTGAATGCTGAAGAGAATATCGGAGCCGGCCTGACCGAGAATTTTGCCATGGTCCCGGCAGCAACAGTTAGTGCGTATGTCTTCTCTCACCCGGATTCGTCTTATTTTAACATAGGTAAGATAGGCAGAGATCAGCTTGAAGACTATGCAAAGAGAAAAAACATGACATTGGAAGAAGCGGCCGGATGGCTTGCCCCAAATTTATGACATACGAATAATGAGCGTAACAGATAAGATCAGGAATGCCAGGAGCCCGTTGTTCACTTTTGAGTTGCTTCCGCCGCTGAAGGGACACAGTATTGACAGGATATATGCTGCCATTGACAGACTTATTGAGTTTGATCCTGCTTACATTAACTTCACATCCCACAGGAATGAAATATCCTATGTTGAAAGGTCAGACGGATCCATTGAAAAAAAGGTTGTCAGAATACGGCCGGGTACAATAGCTCTTGCTGCCGCCGTTAAATATAAGTACAATATTACGGTTGTCCCTCATATTCTCTGCGGAGGTTTTTCAAAGGAAGAAACGGAGAATGCTCTTATCGAAATGAATTTTCTGGGCATAAATGATGTACTGGCATTACGCGGGGATCCACCAAAGGGGTCGCGTCGTTTTATTCCTGAGAAAGACGGGCATTCATATACATATGAGCTTGTCAGGCAGATCGTTAATATGAATAAGGGCGAATACCTTGGTGCTTCACTTACAAATTCTTCACCAAGCGGATTTTGTATTGGTGTAGCGGGCTACCCGGAAAAACATTTTGAGGCTCCTAACATGCAGGTGGATATTGAGAACCTGAAGCTTAAGGTGGATGCAGGAGCCGATTATGTTGTCACACAGATGTTCTTCGATAACAGTAAGTTCCTGCAGTTCCGTGAAGCTTGCATACAGGCGGGCATTACAGTTCCCATCATAGCTGGTATCAAACCCATATCAGCACTTAATGATATCAACCTGCTGCCACAGGCTTTTCATATTGATCTTCCTAACGATCTTGTTTCGGCTGTCAAGAGATGCAAGGATGATAAAGAAGCCAGGGAGGTTGGTATTGAATGGGCTACGGTGCAATCAAAAGAGCTTATAAGGGAAAAGGTGCCGGGTGTACATTATTATACACTGGGTCGTTCCGATAACATTGCCCGTATTGTCAAGGCTTCCTTTTAATCTTACAGGTTAAAGGCAGCTTTTATCTTGTCGACATAATCAAGCTTCTCCCAGGTAAAGAACTCAACTTTCTTGGTCCATGCCTTCTTCCCGTTACCATTGATCGTTTTTTGCTTACTGCCTGCAACTTCATAATAAACATCAACCTCACCGGTGAAGGGATCCCTCCCGAAGTGACCATATGATGCAGTCGGACTGAATAATGGATCTTTAAGGCCAAATCTTTCCACGATTGCGTATGGACGCATATCGAATATGTTCTTAAGCTTTGAGGCTATCTCTCCGTCAGAAAGCGTACTCCCGTTGCTGTTCCTGACCCTGGCAGTACCGTAAGTATTTACAAACAGGCCTACAGGATCGGCCACTCCGATAGCATAAGCTACCTGTATCAGGGCCTGGTCGGCCACACCTGCTGCAACCAGGTTTTTGGCAATATGCCGGGCTGCATAAGCTGCAGATCTGTCCACTTTAGATGAGTCTTTTCCTGAGAAGGCACCCCCACCATGTGCTCCGTGTCCGCCATATGTATCCACAATGATCTTTCTTCCTGTTAGTCCTGTATCTCCGTGAGGTCCACCGATCACAAATTTACCTGTAGGGTTTACAAGGAGTTTAACATCATCTGTAAAAAGCTTGCAGATCCTCGCAGGAAGGTTCTTCTTAACCCTTGGGATCAGGATATTACGGATATCTTCTTTTATCCTTTGCTGCATTTCCTTCTCAGCCTTCTGTTCAGCTTTATGTGAACCATTCTCAGGCAATACGAACTCGTCATGCTGGGTACTTATGACAATAGTATCTATTCTTACCGGGGTGTTGATATCATCATATTCCACCGTTACCTGCGATTTACTGTCGGGACGAAGATATTTCATCTGTTTTCCTTCCCTTCTTATTGCAGCCAGCTCCTGGAGAAGCCTGTGAGCCAGTTCTATTGTAAGAGGCATATAATTATCCATTTCCCGGTTAGCATAACCGAACATCATACCCTGGTCGCCTGCACCCTGTTCCTCGGGTTTTGCACGTTCGACACCCTGGCGTATATCACTTGATTGTTCATGAATGGTAGAGATGACACCGCAAGAGTCGCAGTCGAAACGGTATTCGGCCTTCGTGTAACCAATGTTACGGATAACACGGCGAGCAGTCTCCTGTACATCCACCCATCCTTCAGTTCGTACTTCGCCTCCGCATACTACAAGACCTGTGGTCACGAAGGTCTCGCAGGCAACCTTTGATTCCGGATCCCATCTGAGAAATTCATCGAGTAAAGCGTCTGATATCTGGTCGGCTACCTTATCAGGATGTCCTTCCGATACTGATTCGGATGTAAATAAATATCCCATGTTTCAATTATTAATTGATTATTTAACAATTATAAGGAAGATTGGTTGATTGTAAATGCGGAATGCAGGCGTTTTAGCATTTTTTCCCGTGGTTGCAATCAGCACAAATCTTTCCACTAAAAATATGATACAAAAAAAATAAAAAAAATCAGTATTTGCAAATAGATTATGATCCTGTCAGTTGCCTGAAAACTTCCTCAAGATTATTTTCCTGTTCCTGCAGTGAAAGGACAGTTAATGAGTTACTGACAGCGAATTGAAATAGGGCGGGACGAATGTCGTCGCTGCTGCCGGCTTCAAGGATCCAGAGATTATCTTTTATGTTCCTGGCAAGCTTTACATTGTTTATTGTCTCAAGATCTTTTTTACTGACCTGTTTGTCGAATTCAACCCTTATAGTCTGGACCGGATGGCGGAACTTGGTATATATATTGCTTTTTTCTTCATCGGCCACTATTACTCCCCTGTTAATTATTATAACCCTGTCACATATTGCCTCCACCTCCTGCATAATATGTGTTGACAGTAATACTGTTTTTTCGCGTCCTGCTTCTCTTATCAGGTTCCTGATCTCAACAATCTGGTTCGGGTCCAGTCCTGATGTTGCCTCATCAAACACCAGGACTTCCGGGTTATTTATCAGTGCCTGTGCCAGGCCTACTCTCTGCCTGAAGCCTTTTGACAGGGCCCCGATCTTCTTTTTCTGTTCCGGAGCCAGGCCTGTCATTTCAACGACGTTATCGATAAGTTTATTCTTTGGTATTCCCGTATTGTATATTGATGCAACAAACCCGAGATATTCCCTGACATACATCTCAGGATACAGGGGATTGTTTTCGGGAAGATAGCCTATCTGCTTTTTCACCTCAGTATTATCCGTTTCCACCGGCAGATCGTTGACCAGTACTTTTCCTGTGGTGGGAGGAATAAAACCGGTAATGATCTTCATCATTGTTGATTTCCCGGCTCCGTTGGGACCAAGGAATCCTACAATGGTTCCTGTCTCAACGTGAAAAGAAACATTATCAAGTGCTTTCTGTTCACCATACAACTTTGTAACACCCTGTACTACTATAGACATTATCTTTCCCTTTCAATCTGTTACCGGTGCTAAGATATATCATTGCCATGGCTTCTGCAATCACATATTTTGTTAAATTTGAATATCACCAAACAAGTCCGGGAAAATGGAGAACCAGGTTCTGATCATTATAGTAATGGCAGTGTACATTACTCTTCTTGTATCATGGGGTATTTTCCAGGGGAGAAAGGTAAGGACAGGAAGTGATTATGCTATTGCCGGAAGGAAGTTGCCGGGCTGGGTAGCTGCTTTATCGGAAAGAGCCACAGGAGAGTCTTCATGGGCATTACTTGGCCTTCCCGGTGCAGCCTATGCCATGGGATTGACTGAGGTATGGACGGCAATAGGATGTGTGGCCGGTATCATAGCGGCATGGGCATTCCTTGCATGGAGACTAAGGGATGAAGCAGAGAAATACAATGTTTCAACATTTACAGAATATATCGCAGCAAAACATGGTGAAACGGGCAGATGGTTAAGGATGATCTCCAGTATGGCTATAGTGTTCTTTTTCTTTTTCTATGTAGGTGCACAGTTCCTCGGCGGGGGTAAGACCCTTCATACTCTTTTCGGACTTAAGCCCGGGCTGGGAGTGCTTATCACTGCAGGTGTCATTGTCCCTTATACGGTGTATGGTGGTTTCAGGAGTGTGGTTTACACCGATGTGGTACAGGCAATCCTGATGATCATAACACTAATTGCAGGACCCCTGGTGGGACTGTTTTTCATCTTTCATAATCCTGATACATATGCTTCGGGTATACATGAGGCACTCATTAAGTCGGGCGACAGTTACAATTCATTAACGGGGGCTGCCAGGGGATTTGGAGCCGGCCTTATAATAACGGGAGGATTCAGCTGGTTTTTCGGTTATCTTGGAGGTCAGCCCCAGTTAAGTCTCAGGTTTATGGCTATCAGCGATGCGCGCCAGGCAAAGAAAGCCCGGAATATTGGTATAGCATGGACGATAATAGCCTATATAGGAGCTCTTTCACTGGGATGGATAGGAATAGCCATTTTTGGCCCGGCCGGTTTGAGCGATCCTGAATACGTGATGCCCAGGGTCATCCTTAAGCTTTTCCCGCCGGTAATTGCAGCACTTCTTATTACCGGGGCAATAGCTGCTATGATCTCCACAGCTGATTCATTGCTGATACTTTCAGCTACAGAACTCTCGGAGAGTATGTTCAGTAATAAAGGCAGTAAGGAGGGAAGGAGTATATTAAAGAGGCACCGGATAATCACCGCAATACTTGCTGTCGTAGCTCTTATTCTATCGT
The DNA here is from genome assembly GCA_964472085.1 of uncultured Rikenellaceae bacterium. Taxonomy (GTDB): domain Bacteria; phylum Bacteroidota; class Bacteroidia; order Bacteroidales; family VadinHA17; genus LD21. The sequence goes on from CAYYIW010000005.1 coordinate 22,579, forward strand.
ACCTGTCGCCTTCGAAGCTCATCTTCACCCTGGTAAGCTATGTATGGGCAGGTATTGGCTGCACTTTTTCGGTCGTTATCCTTTTTACCCTTTTCTGGAAAAGATACCATGGCAGGGCTGCAGTAATAACGGTAATAACAGGAATAGTGTTTACCATTTTCTGGATAAGCGGGGGTTTTGAGCAACATTACAGGATAACCAGAGAAAAAACGGATTTCCTCGTTGATCAGAATGTTATCAGCAGGGATGAAATGAACACGCTCCTGAACTCTGTGGGAACCAGGTACATCAGTGAATCTCATTTCGAATCAAAAATAAGCGAAATTCTTAACGAACCGGCCACGGATAAAAGGATATCCGTTATCATTACGGCATATACCCAGAAAGGGGTACCTGCCCGCCTTACTACCTTCCTTGTCACGTTATTAGTAGCAATATTTGCAACCTGGCTGGTTCCTCCTAAGCTCCCCAGCCACCCATGAACTGGCTCACATTGGAAAAAGAAGCTTTGGGATTAACGCAGCACACGGGAATCTTTGAACTGTTTGCAATAAGATGTTGTTCGGAAGCTCCAAGCATATAGTCTGCGAAGGTGATATTCTTTGTTGTAACAATCACTATAAGATCAGCCTTTATCTCCTGGGCAAATTCAATAGTCTGTTCAGCCATATTACCTTTCGGGAGTTTATGTATTTCATACTCTATATTGTTCTGTATGAAATATTTAATAGTGAAGTTCAGGTTGGTGTTTATTTTTTTAAGGAGCCCTTTATCGGTGCTTTTTCCAACGAGGAGATGTATCTTTGATTCGAAATATTTCCCCATAAAGATCGCCATCTGTATCTTTTCCTTAGTCTCAGTTTTAAAATCAATGGGGAAGACGATATTGCGGTATTTCTCCTGGTCGGCAGGAGGATCCTGTATTACAATAAAAGGTATCTTTGATTTTACGATTACCTTAAGTGCCCAGCTTCCTGTTAGCTTTTGCATTCCTTTCATGCCATGAGTTCCCATGACAACAAGGCTGGCTTCCTGTTCGTTCGCAAATTCAGCTATGGATTTGAAAATACTGCCTTTAGAAATATGGTAGGTGACCGGCATGTTGTATTTCTGTGAATTAGACTCAGCCAGCTGTTTCATTATTATCCTTGTTTTGGTCTCTTCCTTGGGGGAAATACCTGGACTGACAATATGCAGGAGACAGATATCGTTATTAATCGTACGACTTATCTTTGCTGCATGAGCAAGGGCATTTTCTGCAACCGGCGTAAAATCCCATGTCACAACAATTTGTTTCTTATTTTCTTCCATAGTTGTCAAGAGTTATCGATTTATACTCAAAGTTATTCAGAATTTATAAATTTTCAAACCAAACAATGGCGAATACCTATATGTAAAGCATATAACTCCTGAAGGGGCACATATATTATGCATGTGCTTCAAATTTGCTGAAAAAGAACTACCTAACGCACAAAAACAGTGCCATAATGAGGTAAGAAAACGGAAGCAGGTAAGACAAAATAGATCCCGGAAACAAAATAATGATGATTTAGTGGAACTTAGCGGCTAACATTTTATTATTTTTACGCTAGTTTTTTATTGATTATATCTATTGAGAATGAAAAGAATTAAGGTAAAACAGCTTTTAACAAGTCCTGAAAAAGGTAAGGATGTGTTGGTTAAAGGATGGGTCAGGACCAAGAGGGGAAACAAAGTAATAGTATTTATTGCACTGAATGATGGTTCTACTATAGATAATATACAGATAGTTGCCGAGGCAGCTTCATTTGATGAAGATCTTCTGAAGGATATCACAACAGGTGCCTGCATAGCTGTAACAGGCAGGCTGGTTGAATCGCAGGGTCAGGGTCAGGCGGTAGAGATACAGGCTTCTTCAATTGAGATATATGGCAGAAGTGATGCTGAGAACTTCCCGCTGCAGAAGAAGGGTCATTCGATGGAGTTCCTGAGGGAAAATGCTCATCTTAGGTTCAGGACCAACACTTTCGGGGCTGTATTCAGAATAAGGCATGCCATGGCCTATGCTATTCATAAATATTTTAATGATAAAGGCTTCTATTACCTTCATACTCCTATAATTACGGGGAGTGATGCCGAAGGAGCAGGTGAGATGTTCCATGTTACAACTCTTGATCTCAGGAATATACCCCGGACAGAAGGCAATATGGTGGATTTCCACGACGATTTTTTCGGTAAAGAGACAAACCTTACAGTATCGGGTCAGCTGGAAGGAGAGCTGGGAGCGCTGGCACTGGGAGAGATCTATACTTTCGGGCCGACCTTCAGGGCTGAGAACTCAAATACCCCGAGACATCTGGCAGAGTTCTGGATGATAGAGCCGGAGATGGCTTTTTATGATCTGAACGACAACATGGATCTTGCAGAGGATTTTGTGAAGTATCTTATCAGGTATGCCATTGATAACTGCACAAACGACCTGCAGTTCCTTGATAAAATGATCAACAAGGGATTGCTCGACCGTCTTCGTTTTGTTCTTGACAATAAATTTGTCCGCATAACATATACTGAAGCTGTATCGATACTCACGGCAGCTGGAAGAAGATGGGAGTATCCGGTTGGCTGGGGTAGCGATCTGCAGGCTGAACACGAGCGTTACCTGGTGGAAGAACACTTTAAAAGGCCGGTAATCCTTATCGATTATCCCAGGGAAATAAAGGCTTTTTATATGAAGCAGAATGATGATGGAAAGACAGTGGGAGCCATGGATGTGCTTTTCCCCGGAATAGGTGAGATAATCGGAGGATCGCAACGTGAAGAGGACTTTGATAAGCTTCTTTCACGGATAAGGGAACTCGGTCTGCCTGAGAGGGATCTGTGGTGGTACCTCGATACCCGCAGGTTCGGAACAGCCCCTCACAGCGGTTTCGGCCTGGGCTTTGAACGACTGATACTCTTTGTAACAGGTATGGCCAATATAAGGGATGTGATACCTTTTCCCAGAACCCCGAAGAACGCTGAGTTTTAATGATGAAGTGAATTTGAATACTCTTTTTGATAAGTAAGGATGTTAAAACAAAGGTTACAGCAGAAGTTGCTTCAGAAGCTTTCGCCTCAGCAGATACAGATGATAAAACTGCTGGAGATACCTACCTTACAGATTGAACAGAGAATAAAAAAGGAACTGGAAGAGAATCCGGCACTGGAGGAGGGTCACGAGGAGGATGATATGAACTCCTCGGAAGAAGAGCAGTTCGATGAGCAGGACCAGGATGGGGAAGAATTCACAATCGATGACTATATCGAAGATGATGACATCCCGGAGTACCGTCTTCAGGCAAAGAATCAGAGCAAAGATGACGAAAAGCGTAACGAGATACCCTTTTCGGTAGGGTATTCATTTCATGAACATCTTGAATCGCAGTTTAACTTGCGTGACCTTACTGACAGGCAAAAGATACTGGGTGAGTATATCATAGGCAATATTGACGAGGATGGATACCTGCGCAGGGAGCTTATTAATATTGTTGATGACCTGGCTTTCCTTCAAAACATTGAATCAACGGAAAGTGAGCTTGAAGAGATACTTCAGATAATACAGGATCTTGAACCGGCAGGTGTGGGAGCAAGAACACTCAGGGAATGCCTTATGCTTCAGATAGAAAAGGGAGGTAAGACAGATCCGATGGCACAGGTTGCGTACACAATACTTGATCAGTATTTTGATGAATTCAGTAAGAGACATTATGACAAAATAGTCTCAAGGATGGGAATTACTGAGGACGAACTGAAAGGAGCCATAGATGAGATACTAAAGCTTAATCCCAAACCAGGAGGAGTCTTCAGTGATTCGTTCAGCAAATCCTCTCAGCCTATAATACCGGATTTCATCCTTGAACTGACGGAAGACGGATTCGATCTTCACCTTAATTCCAGGAACCTGCCTGAGCTGAGGCTTAGTTCTGCTTACAGCGAAATGCTTCAATCGTATTCCAGGGATAAAAACCAGAAGAAAGAGATGAAGGATGCTGTTATGTTCGTAAAGCAGAAGATAGACTCGGCACGATGGTTCATTGACGCCATAAGACAAAGGCAGAATACATTGCTGCTGACAATGAATGCCATACTGGAATACCAGCAGGAATATTTTATCGACGGGGATGAGACAAATCTGAAACCCATGATCCTGAAAGATGTGGCGGAGATGACAGGTCTCGATATCTCAACTGTATCAAGAGTAGCCAATAGTAAATATATCCAGACACACTTCGGGATATTTCCTTTGAAGTACTTCTTTTCGGAAGGGCTGCAGACCGATAGTGGAGAGGAGGTATCTACCCGTGAGATTAAAAGGATCCTCCAGGATTGTATCGATAATGAACGTAAAAGAAAACCTCTGACAGACGAGAGACTGACCGAGATATTGCAGGAAAAAGGCTACCAGATTGCGCGGCGGACAGTGGCCAAATATCGTGAACAGCTTAATATCCCGGTAGCCAGGCTAAGAAGGGAAATTTAGATGTTGCATAACAGGAGGAAAGTATAATAAATCATTAATCCAAAACAGAATAGAAAGATGATGAATAATAGCGAAAAAAAAGATATATCCATAAGAGTTGCAAGAATTATCTCCGTACTGTTTCATCCTTTGCTGATGCCTGTTTACGGTTTCCTTATAATCTTCTCGGCACCCACACTCTTTGGCTATATGCCTTATGATATCAAGAAACTCCTGTTGATGATAGTAATCGTAAATAACGTATTCCTTCCTCTTTCCCTGATGCCTTTCCTGATGAACAGGAAGGTAATTACCACCTGGACTGTGGATAAAAGAAAGGAAAGAAAAGTGCCATTGATACTGGCTACAGTTCTTTATGCAACCAGCTCATATATTGTCTTTCGTCTTCCCATTCCAATATTCCTGAAGTTTTTTACTTATGCCGGGTTTTTCCTGTCCCTGCTGGCCCTTATCATTAACTTCTGGTGGAAGATATCGCTGCACTCTATAGCAGCCGGAGCCCTTATAGCTCTTGTTCTTGTTTTATCTTTCAGGATGTATACACCTCTTGTCTGGTACCTTATAGCTACAGTTTTAACAGGCTCTCTTGTAATGTTTTCCAGGTTACGTCTCGAATATCACAATCCTAAACAGGTATGGTTCGGGCTAATGACTGGTTTCGCAGGTTTATTTCTCTTTATGACGGTAATCTGATATTTCTTCCAGGGCTTTGCCAAGTAAGATCCTGCTTTCAGTAATGATCGAGGCAGTCCACCGGGGACTGTTTGCTGGTAATAAGGTACTGTTGTCTATTTCCCGTTGCGACACAGTGCTGAACCATCCTTTGCTGGCAAGATACCGGGCAAGGTATTCCTGCTCAGTCTGGCCCGGTGTAGGTATAACAAGAGCACTGCAGTTTATGGTTACAAGGTCCATAAGGGTTGAATACCCCGGTCGGCAGATAATACTTTTACTGCCCCTCACCATCTGTTTCATGAGTTGTGCCGGAAGATGGTTATAAAAGACCATATTTCCTGATTCATGCTTTTCCCTCGATAACAACTGTGGTTTCCCCTCGAAGAAAACAAATTTCTCCCTGTCATCTCCGAAAATAGCTATCAGCTTATTCTTCAGCATCGTTCTTTGAGGCTCCGGCCCTGACAGTATTACCGTGTTATGCATTTCGGGATAGGTTATTATCTCATTATCTCCATGCATAAATCTTGACAGGATACCTGTATACCTTACATTTCCCGGAAGGCGAATATTGTGGGATAGCCTGCCTGAGAGATTTTCACTGCCAGGCACGTCGGGAATTAAACACAATGTATATTTTTTTATTACTGCCCTGTGTAAAAGCACACCTATAAATTCCACGGATCTGAAAAGCCGTGGGAATGGTATCCTGGGCATATGTGTAACATAAACGGACATAATATCATTATTCCACAGACCGAAACGGTTATCGCTGATCACAATGTCAATATCATTGTCCAGGATGATCTTTTTTAGCATACGGTGTTCCTTTGCGGAATGGTAAAGCAACAGTGGCAGCTTAAGCAGCATATAAAGGTATTGCGGAAGAAACCGGGAGTACCCGGTCCTGAATCCCGGGAAAGACAGACAGTTTATATTGGGGAATTCTTCCCTGAACATTGCGAGATGTTCTTCTCCTGATCCTATAATGATATTATATCCACTGGAAAGCAATTCCCTGGCCACAGGAATCATCCGGGCAGCATGGCCCAGTCCCCATTCAAGAGGGCAGATGAGTATATTTCCCTTACTATTCAAATTTGTTATACCGATCTATGCAAGTCGTGTTACTGTTGTATCATGAAGAAGTTTCATGTTCAGCAGGTCAACATTTTCGAGCAACAGCAGGCCTGGCTTTTTCCCTTTTTCAAGTCTGCCGAACTCATCATCTTTGCCGAGAGCTTCGGCACCATTTATGGTAGCCCATGAGACCAGTTCCTCAATACTCAGATCCGGGAAGGCTCCCTGCAACAGCTGTAATTCAGATAGAATATCAAGCCTGGTGTTTGATGCCAGACTGTCTGTCCCGACTACAATCCTGCATCCTTCTTCAAGCAGCATGTCGGCAGGAGGTACGGCATTCTCTATAAATTTGTTTGATCCGGGACACAGGCACCACCATGTATTACCTCTTTCCCTGACTTTTTGAACTGTTTCCCTGTCAGCAAAAGTGTTGTGAACAAGTATAAGGTTACCTGAAGGTGTTACTTCCTCAAGCACTATCCTGGCATGGCTCCCTGCCGTGTCAATTTTTTCAGGCAACAATCCCGATCTTTTATATGCCGAAGCCAGGTTACCGGAATGTTGCGAGAGAAAATCAGATTCATCACGACTTTCCATAAAATGGATTGATGTAATCCTGTTGGTTTCAGTATGGTCCCGCAGCAGCCCCAGCAACTCACCTGACATTGAATAGGTTGCATGAGGGACAAGGGAATATGGAAGTCCCATCTCTTTTGCTTTTTCTGCCACCCCCAGAATCTCATCCAGTCTCCGCCGGGCCCTGGCCGGATCAATGCCGAAAACTTCAAGAAAGTTATAATAGTTTATTTTGCTGTTCTGTTTTATTCCGAATGTATCGGTTGTATTGCAAATATCCGCGCATAAAGCGATTCCGGCCCTGTACATATCATCATCTGCTTCACGTGCTGACCTAATGATCATTTCTGTATTTATTTCGCGAATACTTCTTACCTGTTCAACGAAATTGCCCAACCCGCTATCCCTCCGGATCATATTTTTAAGGTGAGAAAGCTCGAGATGACAGTGGCAGTTGACAAATCCCGGAATGATAACACCGTTGTAAAATTCAACATGCCGTGTTTCATCAGGTTTACCATCGTTATCCTCGACACCGGTTATTGTACCGTCATCGTCAGTGTTGATGACAGCCCTTTTCAGCGGGGGGCCTGAATTGGTTATTATGTACTGTGCAGAGATGCGTCTCATTATTATCTTGCAGGCAGGAAAGTTATTTTCTCAATCCTCAGGTGTTTGTTAAACTCCGGAGGGTAATTCTCAAAATTGTAGATGTACCCTTGCAGGACAATAAAGGCTCTACCGGGAATTATTATTTTATTGACATAGGCATGAGGCAATCCATCCTTAATATAACAGGGTGTATCGATAAAGTGCATCTTCCCGGTTCCTACACTGTCCCGATGGAAATACCATGCGCTCATATGCGGATTAAAGGAATAGTCATCGGGGAACAGGGTAAGTGTATAGGCGAAATTATAAGTTCCGGGCTTTATTATTACACTGAAATATGTTGAGTCTCCCCTGTCCACAGGAGGATAAAGCACCGGATCATCTCCTTTCCAGTAGTTTGCCGCCCTTGCTTCCTCCTGGTTAAGGGATTTTTCAATCCGTGAATCCAGTACACTCAACTGGCCCAGTACCTGGTCGTATATCTTAACCAGTTCTTTTGGCTCCCTGACAAAATAATATTTAAGGGTTTGATCCATGGCTTGCTTTGTGTAGCCATATTTGCCTATAACATCCCGGTAGGTCGATAATGAATCGGGAGGAATATACCAGTTATGCACTACGGGAAGATTAAGAAGACCGTTGGTCAGATAGATATCCTTTATGATAGAGATCATGTCTTTCTCTGGGATCAAATCATTCCGGTCAAGCTTGTTCTTCCGGCTTGAACATGCCGCTGCAGTAAAAAGCAACAGAATGATAATTAATGATTTAACCCTTGTCATGATTCCGTTCATTTATCCTCTTTTCCCTATTGATATTATTGGAGTTCATTAACAGTTGTAAATATACTTATTATCAGACGTCCTTACTAAGGAATTTCTTGGTAAGGAACCTGACTGGATACCATGCCGCCCAGTAACCGATAGTCAATACCGTAACAGGAACTATTATAAAATCCTTAAGTTTCAGTACCACAGGATATGAATCCATTATCAGGGATTCGCTGTGAAGCCTTACCAGGCCGTATCTCTGCTGGACCCAGCAGATCAGGAATCCGAGGATAACACCTGCAAAAGCCCCGAAGATGGATATCAGCCATCCTTCAAGAATAAATATTTTCTTGATCAGCTTATTGTCCGCCCCCAGGCTCTTAAGAATTTCCACATCTCTTTCCTTCTCAATGATAAGCATGGTGAGAGAACCGATAATATTAAAAGAGGCAATAATAAGGATCAGGGTAAGAATGAAAAAGATCGCAAGACGTTCCGACTTCATTACCTTATAAAATATCTCCTGTTGTTCATATCGGTTCTGCACTACATATTTTTCCCCGAATATCCCTGCTACCTCTTTCTCGACCCGTTCAGGATCAGCATTCTTTGTGAACTTTATCTCAATCGCTGATATACCGCTGTCTATCTGAGTCACTTCCCTGGCAAAATTAATTGGGACATAAACATATTTCGAATCATATTCCTTTTCAACCTCAAAGATCCCGGAAGGGTATATATATTTCCTGGTGAGGGCATCTTCAGGACTGATAGCATCATTTGCCGATCTGTTTGGGAAAATGACAGCAAGGGGAGTTATAAAATTGATCCTTATGTTAAGGTACTGAGCAACACCAATACCCGGAACTGCATATGGCCTTCCCTTATCATTATAAAGTACAAATTCTCCTTCCCACATCGAACTGTCGATACTGGTGACACTGGCATAGCTGCTGTCAACACCTTTAATCGTTGCAATATATTGCCTGTCGCCATATTTAAGAAGGGCATTCTCTTCAAGTGTTTCTGAATAGCATGATACTCCTTTCACATTTCCAAGAAGTCTCAGGTCGGTTGTATCGGGAACAAATGTTTTACCTTCAGCAGCAGTGATCTTAAGGTCGGGATCAAAGGTGTTGAATATTGATGTGACCATGGTCTCGAGTCCGTTAAAGACAGAAAGGATGATGATCAGTGCCATGGTTCCGACAGTGACTCCTGCAACAGAAACAGCAGATATGACATTTATGGCATTCCGCGATTTCTTTGCGAAGAGATACCTTTTAGCGATATATAAAGAGAGCTTCACTATGCTTATTTTCTTGCTGTGACAAGGAGCCCGGTTCCTGATTTATGCGTCAGTCTGAGATCAAAAATGTTAAGTACTACTGAAACAGGGAAAGTGACCAGGTAATAGAAAGGGAGAAGGATAAAGAACAGGTATGATTTATTGAGCATTTTTATCGGGTATTTCATGGAAAGTCGCCAGGATATATTACCAGGTTTTCCATATGTGTATGATACCCTTATATTTCTGAAACCCGCACTTTTCAGTTTCTGTGATATATCCTCAATACCATAGCCATCCCTTACATGTTCATCAATAAATGATTCTTCAGTTTCATCATGAACATCAGATCCTCCTTTGTCGGATGGAGTGGAAATGAGAAGGATGCCATTGTCTTTAAGCGAGTTGAAAAAGTTACGAAAGACTATCAGGTCATTTTCTATATGTTCCATCACGTCAACTGACAGAATTATGTTGTAACGGTCAGATTCTTCAAGCTTCGTAAGATCCAGCGTCTCAAACGTCACCCTGTCTGATACACCTGCTTTATCAAAGAACCTGGTACAGTCGTTAATCTGTTCACTGTTTATGTCAACAGCCTTGATACGCCATTGACTGTTCATCCTGCTCATTCTCCAGGTGTACTGTCCGAATCCTGATCCTGCATCAAGTATATCAGCCGGACCGCGGTATTCCCTGGCAACCTTTCGAAGAGCCTTTTTTACATGCCAGGTACGCAGAAGAAGCAGATCAAGCAGGAAATACAGGGTTTTTCTCATAAACCCCGAACGGTCAAAAAACCTGCCGAGTGACCTTTTTATTGGTTCGTATTGCATAAAATCAGGTATTCAGCAATTTGTCTATTTTATCTATATAGTCGAGACTGTCATCTATGAGGAAAACAATTTCGGGAACCACACGAAGCTGTGTCCTGATCCTTTGCCCAAGTTCATATCTTAACGTAGAGGTATGATCCTGGATGGCTGAAAACGTCAAGTTCTGATTTTCAGTCGGGAAGATACTGATATATACTTTTGCAAAAGAAAGGTCGGGACTTACTCTTACCCTGGTTATAGAAACAAGTTTGCCATGAGCATACTCACTGCCCCTTTTTAGAAAGATATCAGCCATTTCTTTCTGAATAAGCCTTGATACTTTTTTCTGTCGTGTCGATTCCATGACCATGGATTATTTAATGCCGCAAAGGTAATAAAAAATGGCTCAATGGAGTAAAGGCCCTTTGAACTGCGGAGTTTTTTGATCACTATAATATCTTTGCAGAAGCGGGTCTTTGTGCGTTTGTGCCTTTTTATTAGTTTTGCGGTTAATTTTTATCATATTTAAATACAATGGAGACAGTTGTTAGTGGTATTAGGTCGACGGGTAATCTGCACCTGGGTAATTATTTCGGCGCAATCAGGAATTTTCTGAAGATGCAGAACGAAAACAACTGCTATTTTTTTATTGCCGATTATCATGCGCTTACAACCCATCCCAAATCAAAAGACCTTCATGCCAATATAAAACAGGTTCTGGCAGAATATCTTGCCTGCGGGATTGATCCGGAAATAGCCACAGTATTCATTCAGAGTGATGTTCCGGAGGTTTCGGAACTCTATCTTCTGTTGAATATGAATGCTTATGTTGGTGAACTGGAGAGAACAACATCCTTTAAGGAGAAAATAAGGAAGCAACCGGATAATATAAATGCAGGATTGCTTACCTACCCTGTTCTGATGGCAGCCGACATTATCATTCACAGGGCCACAAAGGTCCCTGTTGGGAAGGACCAGGAGCAGCATCTTGAGATGACAAGAAGATTTGCGCGTCGTTTTAATATGATGTACGAAGTAAATTACTTTCCTGAACCCGACGCGTATAATTTCGGTAAACAGCTGGTTAAGATTCCCGGTCTGGACGGCACCGGTAAGATGGGAAAAAGCGAGGGAAACGGAATATTCCTGTCGGATACGCCTGCCGATATCAGAAAGAAGGTGATGCGGGCTGTAACTGATACCGGTCCTACTGCTCCCGGACAGGAGCCATCGGAACCTGTAAAGAACCTGTTTACCATTATGAAGGTTGTTTCCGAACCTGATACGGTGAAGTATTTTCGTGGTAAGTTCGATACATGTGAGATCCGATACGGTGATATGAAGAAACAGCTGGCAGAAGATATAATTAAGTTCACAGACCCTATAAGGGAAAGGATCAATGACATACTGGCTGACAATAAGTACCTTGCAGGAGTCGTTGCACACGGGGCTGAAAAAGCACGTGAAAGTGCTTCCAGGACAGTACGGGAAGTAAGGGAAATAATAGGCTACAGGCCTTTCTGAGAGACAAAAAGAAAGCCAGGCTGTTGACCTGGCTGCCCTGATTGCTCAGGGAATATGTTTGAGATTGCCTTGTATATAACCTTATTCAAAATGCATGCCAAAAATGCCTGA
>CAYYIW010000005.1:34630-110197 GCA_964472085.1 uncultured Rikenellaceae bacterium
ACACAGGAAGGAAATAAATACTCCTCCCTCACACTCACTAACCCACCCCCAGCCCTCCAGGAGGGTAGTTAGAAGCGAAGAACCGATCCCGCCCTTCTTTAGCTTATTGCATTTGCATCTTTCCCTTATTTAGCAATTATTTGTTATTTTTGACTTTGCGTAAAACAAGACTGTTGTGGGGAAAAAGATAACAATAGCATTTATTATCCTGTTAATGACAGGTCTTGGTGTGTTGATCTTCTTTTTCCAGCAGGGGAGAAAGACATTATTTACAGATCCTTACAAAGCAATTACACCCGGGGTCTGCCTGATAGTGGAAACGATAGATCTTCAGAGTTTTATCAATTCCATTACTACGGAGAAGGGATTATTCGGTGAACTCTCAAAGGTTAAGGAGTTTGATACTTTCAGCAGTAAACTCAAATATTTCGCTGATCTCATTAACAAGCCGGCATTTAACGAGGTGAATATTGACGGACCGGCAGTTTTGTCATGTTCCGTAACCCAGGCAGGTCATCCGGGATTATTACTTTCAATGGCTGTTCCCGGGGAGACAAGGTTGAGATATATCAAAGAGATTCTAAGGAGTTCAGGGGTCGTGAAAACAGATGAATCTGACATTGGCGATCAACATGTTATCAGTGTACCATATAAGTTATCAGAAGAGAATGACACAGTATACCTGTCGCTGTTATCGGGACTTTTATTATGCAGCACTGACAGGGGAATCATGAACGAAGCTCTTCTCCAGACTGGCAGGAATGATGATATACGAAGCCTTCCGGGCTTTTCACGGGTACTGACAGCATCAGGTAAAAACGAGGATAAGATATTTGTGGTATTTGAGAACCTGCCCCCGCTGATCTCAAAGATCTTTTCGGGACAAGATAAAAAGATTGCAGGTAGAATATCAAGGCTTGCAGCCGTTGCCAGCGGCGATATTTATATTAATGAAGACGGCCTTGCCCTCAGTGGTTATACGGAAACAAACGACTCTTCCGATATACTTAGCCGGTATAAGACAGCAAAGCCGGAAGAACTTCATTCCTTTGGGATCCTTCCTTTTTCTACAGCTCTTTTTGAAACAATACTTGCAGGTCAACCGGTTAACCCTAACTCTGGCACATATGATAATTCAGTTTTGAAACCGGATGACATAACCTTAAAATTGTTGAAATTCATAGATGGAGAGGTAACAAGAGCCTGGATTCCGAAAACAGGTAATGCCACCGGAGACAATCTTCTTATGATTTATGAACTGTCGAACCGTGTGGAGGCAGAAAAGCTTTTTGGAGCCGGTGGCTCGGCAGCAGATCATATTCAGTATTTCAGGCCTGATGACCAGGTGAAGATTCCTGTTTACAGGGTAAAGTTAAAGGGACTTGCCGGTTCAGTATTCCCGGGATCGGGACCGGATTCCGGCGGAACATTTTTTGCCTTTTATGATAATTACCTTATCTCTGGAAATTCTTTTAATACAATATCCAGGGTTCTGTACGATAATATCCTTAACAAGACACTGGCTCATGATCCGGCTTACCGTGATTTTGAAAACACGTTGCCAAGCCGGGCCGGCTACTTCTTTTATTGTGTCCCTTACCGTATCCTGGATTACCTGTCAGATTTTGTTAGTGACGATATCATAAAGGGACTGAAGCACAACATTACCTCGCTGAAGAAAATAGAAGCGATTGGATACCAGGTGGCATCGAGCAACGAAATGCTGTATAACAGTTTGTCGGTCAGGTTTAAGGAAGAAGCCAGGGAGGAGCCAAATACAGCATGGGAGACATTGCTTGATGCCACAGCATGCATTAAACCATTCTTTTTCACTAACCATATCACAGGTGCAAAGGAAATATTTATCCAGGACCTCAAAAATAATGTTTACCTGATAAATGCAGCAGGAAGAGTCCTGTGGAAAGTGCCACTGAATGAGAGAATTCAGGGATCAGTATATATGATCGATTATTACGGGAACGGAAAGAACCAGTTACTGTTCTCGGGAAAGAACTACCTGCATATACTTGACAGAAACGGAAATTATGTTGAAAGATACCCGGTCAGGCTCAGGTCACCTGCAACCAATTCACTGGCTCTGTTCGATTATGATAAAAACAACAATTACAGGTTATTCATAGCCGGAGAGGACAGGAAAGTATATTCTTATGACAAGTCAGGTAACGTGGTAAGAGGCTGGAAGCCTTTCAGTACAGCAGGTACAGTTCTTTCAGAGATAAATTATTTCAGGGTTTCAGGTAAAGATTATATTGTGGTTTCTGATGATAAGTCGGTCTACTTTCTCGACAGACGGGGTAACATCAGGGTAAACCTTAAAGAACCTGTTACCAGGGCAAAGGGTTCTACCATGAGCCTGGTTCCGGGTTCTGATCCGGCTGTTGTTTGTTCTGCACCGGATGGAACCATACAATATATTTATTTCGACGGGACAGTAAGAAAATTCAGTCTGAAAAAATTCAGTGTTGACCATTCATTCGATATTTTTGACGTAGATGGTGATGGTTTTGGTGAATATATTTTTATTGACCATGGCAGTTTGTATCTTTATGACCATAACAGGACGGAGATTTTCCACAGGGATTTTGGATCAGATGACCTTGGGGGACCAATTAATTTTATCTTTTCCGACTCCGACAGGAAAATAGGGATCTTTGATACAACGAAGAAATTGATTTACCTGATCAGCAAGAATGGAGATACTATGAAGGGATTCCCTCTTAAGGGGGCATCAATGTTCTCTATAGGGAAATTGTCGAACAATAGCGGGTGGCATCTTATTGTAGGAGGAACCGACAGGTTTCTATATAATTATAAAATAGATACTGATAATTAAAAATGTAATAATACAGAGTAGAAAGCCGTTACAGAAATTCACAGGAGGAAATATATTATTTGGATTTATCAGGTATCTGCCAGGCTGAAAACTAAAATGTTAACATATGAAGAGAAGAACAATACTTATAATTATTGCAGTCACCTTTCTTCTGGTAAGTAGTTGTGTGAAAGAAACATACGACATGAACAGGCTTTCTGATTACAACAGCCTGTCTCCAACTTATGCTATTTCAGCAGTAAAGGGTGATGTTTCTCTGCTTGACATGCTGGAACCAGGGGACACAGTGACCTATGGGAGTGATAATCTAATGACTCTGGTTTTTAAGAAGGATTCCACAATAACACTCCTGATCTCAGATTTTGTTACAAAAGGACCGCTGACAGCGGAAATAGAGCCCGGTGATTTTGATCTTGGTCTTGAAGATATACTGAAGCATATATCAGGTGATATATTTTTCCCGGCTCCGTCAATTACTTTTACCTATTCAAATGCTTTTGCTGCACCTCTCGAGATGGATGTAAATATAACAGGCATAAAGGGTAGTGATTCGCTGAAAATGGATCCGATTATATTCTCTCCTGACAGCTCTGATGTTGCCGGTGAGCCTGTGACTGGATCTTATATTATTGATAATACCAATTCCACACTGCCGGAATTAATATCCTTTTTACCTGAAATAATACATTATTCAGGTAACGCATATCTTTCATCATCAGCTAAATCGGGGGGAGCACCTGTGGTCAACCTCGGATCGGAAAAGCTAACAGGTTCCTTAGAGCTGGATATTCCCATGCAGCTCAGGATGAATAATCTTCAGTTTGCTGACACAACAGATAATTTTCTTAAGAGTGACGATAGCAGTGATGCTTTTGATCCTGCAGATTTCGATCTCCTGAGAGTCAATATAAGTGCCGACAACGGTTTCCCTCTTGGGGTAACACTCAGTATGAGCCTGTATGATTCACTGACTCATCAGATACTGAAAACGGTTGATGCTACAGATCTGCTTGCTCCTGCCTCTGTTGACAGTAATGGTAAATCAGTCTCGTCAACTGAGACAGAAACGACAATTGAATTCTCCCGGGATTTCTTCAGTTCAATCAATAAAGCCAGCAATGTTATTTTTACTTTTAAAATGAGTACATCCGACGGTGGATCAAAAGATGTTAAGATCTATTCTGACTACAGGATCAATTTTAAAGCTTCCATGGTAATAAAACCCGAAATTAACCTGAATTGAAAATTTTGTAAAAACCAGCATGAACGTGAAAACAAGATATATACTGATAATAATACTTACCCTTATACTTACGGATGTATCAGCACAGAACAGTCAGGTCGGATATTTTATGAACCTTCCTCAAAGCCACCTGATGAACCCGGCTTTTCGGCCTTCAAGTTCGATATACGTGGGATTGCCGGCTTTATCAGGTATTGACCTGAATATTAACAATAACTTTGTTAATTTTTCAGATATCTTTATGAAAGACCAGGTCTCCGATTCTATTTTTTCTTTTCTGCATACAGGAAATAATAATGCCACGATAAACAGCTTTTTATCAAAGATAAAGGAAAGGAATTTCATTGAGCCGGAAGTTATGACCCAGCTTCTTGGTGTTGGGTTTGCCGTTGGGGAGAATTCATATTTTTCTCTCGATATCAATGAACGTGCTGAGGGTAATATAGTGATCCCGGGAGACCTTTTCCGCCTTGCACTCACTGGGAATGAAAGTTTTGTAGGCCGCACTATCGACCTGTCCACCCTTAAGGCGAACATGGTTTATTACCACGAAATTGGAATCGGTTTTTCCAGGAACTTTACTAATAAGCTCAGGATAGGGGTTAGGGGAAAACTGTTCTTTGGAGTGGGAACATTCAGAACAGACAACAGGTCTCTTGGAATAACCGTAAATGATGATTATTCACACACCCTTGACGGGGATATGACATTTAATGTAAGCGGTCCGTTAAGTATTTACACAAGCAATGAAAATATTGTCGACAGTATTGTCTTTGATGATAACAGTACTGATGCCGGATTCTTTTCAGGAACAAAGAACAAGGGTCTGGGACTGGATATCGGTGCCACTTATGATCTTACTGACAGGATAACCCTTTCGGCGGCTGTAACTGACCTTGGTTTCATCAGGTGGAAAAGTTATGTAACCAATGTTTCACTTAGCAGCAGGTTTACTTTCAGCGGTCTTGATATGCTCGATGTAATAAACGGGACCAGGACAATGGACGAATTAGGTACAGAGATGGTCGATTCACTTAGGAATTCGGTAAATATAAAAAACACGAACAGCCCGTTTACCACATATCTTCCTTCGGCGATATCTGTTGGTGGCAGTTATACGCTTAACAAATACATGACATTTGGTCTGTTATCGTACACCAGGTTTATAGGCAAACAGGTTCGCGAAGCACTGACCATGTCGGCCAATGCCAGTCTGAGTAATGTTTTGTCAGCCAGCCTGAGCTACACTATGACAAACCACAGGTTTGATAACCTGGGTGCCGGTTTTGCCGTCAGGGCCGGCTGGGCTCAGTTTTATATCATGACCGACAGGATACCTGTATTATGGAACAGAATTAAATCTGATAATACGAATCTTGTTCTTCCGGGCAACTGGAATACCATGAATCTGCGTCTAGGTATGAACCTTGTGTTTGGTAACGGTGTTAAAACGAAGAAAGATAAACCGATGGTAACGGTACAGTAATTTTTTAATTGTTATGCTTTTATTTCGTTATTTCTTAATAGGACTCATAATATATCTTTTGGTTAGATCATTCGTAAGATACAACGAGGAAACCCGGCATGAGGATCACAAAAAAGAAAAGGGTACTACCCATAAACCAAAAAGGAAAATACCAAAAGAGCTGGGAGAATATGTTGATTATGAAGAAGTAGAAGACGATTAGGAGTCTTCACCTGTTGACCGATTTTAGCTGTTTGGCAAGAGAATTTGCAAATACAAAGTCATTTAGTATATCGTTGTCTGAGTTGAGAATCTCATGCTTGTTACCTTCCCAGCATTTAACCCCGTCGCTGATAAATACTATCTTTTCACCTATCTCCATCACGGAGTTCATGTCGTGAGTATTAACTATGGTTGTCATCGAATACTCTTCAGTGAGCTCTTTTATTAGCGCATCAATCAGTATAGCAGTAAGGGGATCGAGGCCTGAATTAGGTTCATCACAGAACAGGTATTTAGGATTGAGTGCAATGGCTCGTGCAATAGCCACTCTTTTTTTCATACCTCCTGATAATTCTGCCGGGAACAGGTTATTTGAATTTGTTATGTTCACCCTGTTCAGGCAGAAATTGACCCTTTCTTCCTTTTCCTCATAACTCTGATCAGTAAACATATCAAGAGGAAAGCGAACATTCTGTTCTACCGTCAATGAATCAAAGAGAGCACTTCCCTGGAACAGCATGCCCATCTCACTTCTGATCTGCTTCATTTCAGCAAAATCCAGCTTATTAAAAAGGGTATTCTCATACCATATCTCACCGCTGTCGATATCATGCAAGCCTACTATTGATTTAAGAAGCACAGTCTTTCCTGAACCGCTTTTTCCAATGATAAGATTTGTCTTTCCTGTCTCAAAAGTGACAGAGATATCACTTAGGACATTCTTATCGTTAAAGGATTTATTCAGGTTTTTAACGCTGATCATGACAGGATTAATTGAGTAAGGATTACATTGAACATTAAGATCAGGACGCTGCTGTAAACCACCGCTTTGGTACTTGCACGCCCTACTTCAAGTGATCCTCCGTCGACATAATATCCCTGGAAGGCTGATACGCTGGCAATTATGAAAGCAAAGACCACTGTCTTGATCAATGAATAGGTAATATAGAAAGGGATAAAAGCATATTGAATTCCATAAATGAAATCCTGGGAAGTGACGACTCCTGCTGCAGTACCGGCTACCCATCCGCCAAGGATACCAATGATTATGCTCATCAGGGTTAGAAAAGGATTGAAAACTACAGCAGCTATCACCTTGGGGAGTATCAGGTAGGAAGCTGAATTGACTCCCATTATCTCGAGAGCATCGATCTGTTCTGTAACTCTCATTGTGCCTATTTCAGAAGCTATATTGGATCCTACCTTGCCAGCAAGGATAAGGGCTGTTACGGTGGATGAGAACTCGAGAATAATTGAATCGCGGCATCCCAGCCCGATCAGGTATTTGGGGTAGATCGGATTTTCAGTATTATATGCAGTCTGAAGGGTAATAACAGCTCCCATAAAGAAAGATATTATAGCTATTATTGCAACAGAATTAAACCCTAGAGAAACTAATTCCCGCATTGTCTGTTTATAGTACAGTGAAGGTTTTTCAGGCTTTGCGAAGACCTTCCTGAGCAGCAGGAAGTATTTTCCCAGTTGGTGAAGGAATTTGAACATATCGCTTTTATTTATGGACTTTAAAATTACTAATATTTACCAAATATCCGAAAAGGCTGTTAAACTAACCAGGAGAATTCAAAACAAGTTCTATTTGTTATAACTTTAAATGAGTGTTGGTGATGATTGCGAATTTGATCCTTTCCATTAAAACTGCCTGGCCAGGGCCTATAGGGGATATTTTGGATTTATTTGTGGCTCTCTGTGCCTTCTTTGAGTTCTCGGTGTAACTCATAATTAAAAGAATTACACTGAGATCCACAGAGGAATGAACAGAGTCACACTGAGAATACACTAATTAATTTTAAATTATGCATTTACAGGTTCAACACCGGAATCAGGAAGGGGGTAAGAAACAAATGAATATAAGTGGCTAACTAAGAATGCTAAAATACAATAAGCTGATTTTTTTTCTTGAGTATCATATTATTCTAATGACTTTATATATCCTGAAGGTCTTATCGGGTAAAAATATTAAAGCAGGCATTTAAAGAAATTCATAAAGGGAAGTTGAGTTAATAAATTATATATTTGCATATGTTGTATTAAAAATGACATTTACAATGGATAACAGGTATGTTATAATAATGGCAGGAGGGATTGGCAGCCGTTTCTGGCCATTAAGCCGTCGTGAAAGGCCAAAACAGTTCCTTGATATTACAGGTAGCGGTGAAACATTAATTCAGCAGACATACCGGCGTTTTAAGAAGGTATGTCCTGAAGGAAATATTTTTGTTGTCACAAATGCGGATCATTCTGATCTTGTCGTTGAACAACTGGGCATTAATCCTTCACACGTACTTGGTGAGCCTTTCAGGAGGAATACTGCACCATGTCTTGCTTATGGCACCTTCAGAATTCTCAAGGAGAATCCGGATGCTGTAATTGCTGTAACACCTGCAGATCATCTTATTGTAAAGGAAGACAGGTTTTGTGATGTAATTGAGAAATGCTATGATTTTGCGGGAACCGATGACAGTCTCGTTACACTTGGCATAAAGCCTGACAGACCGGAGACCGGCTACGGTTATATCCAGGCCGATCGAAAAAAGCCAGTGGATGGTTATGATAACCTTCTGAAGGTCAAGACATTTACTGAAAAACCTGATATTGACCTGGCACGGGTCTTTATTGAAAGTGGTGATTTTTACTGGAATTCAGGAATTTTTATCTGGGGGCTGAATACCATACTGAATGCTTTTGAAAAGCATATGCCGGATCTCTTTACTGCCTTCGATGAAGGGAAAGATATTTACGGAACAGAACAGGAAAGGGCCTTTATAGGCAAGACATATAGCTCATGTAAAAGTATATCGGTCGATTATGGCATAATGGAAAAGGCTGATAATGTCTATGTTATGTGTACTGATATAGGATGGTCCGACCTGGGTACATGGACTTCCCTGTACGGGCATTCTGTAGCAGATAAGAAGGAAAATATTATTATAAGGGGAGATATTTACTCCTACGATAACAAAGGTACTATATTCAATATAGCTCCGGGGAAGGTAGCAGTCATACAGGGTATGAAGGATTATATAATAGTTGATTCGGAAGATGTACTGCTGATAGTTAAAAAAGATGATGAGCAGAACATAAAACAGTATCTTGATGATGTCAGAAAATCAACTGGTGATAAATTTCTTTAACAAAAACCTATTAGTCGAAGAGATCAACGGTTAAAACACAAAGCCCGTCAGGGAATGGATCTTTATATTTTCCTTAGCGGGCTTTGCGTTTAAAAACAACTTTTAATAAAGTCGGTCTAATTTTTATACTGAAGTATTAATATTCCCAGAGGTCGCTTTCAAAGTTGAACAGTTCATTTTTTATTCGTTCGGATTCAAAGAGGGCTGCTTTACCCACTTCATATTCTGCAACCTTCCTGTCGTTATATACGTTTGATTCTCCCACAATAACACCCTGGAACCTCCTTTGCATGAACAGGTCGTCAAATGAAAGTCTTTGTGCGTCATTATTATTCATAAAGACTTCTTTTTTGGCGAGAGCATCCCTAAGTTCATCAAATTTGACCCAGAAGAGTCCGATTTTTTTTGCCCTGCCTATCTGTTCATCGAAACCCATGTAAATAGGCTCAATAGCAATAATTCTTACATCAAGTTTTGAGAGTTTCTTATCGAAATACCATTCTTCATATAGCAGAAGTTCTTTCACTTCTTCAGGCTTTGCATCCTGTTTGACAGAGGAATCGCGGGTGGCTCCGGCAGCGTTTATCTGGACCTGAACCATTTTTGTCACCGCACCCATTTTTACCTCGATATCAGAATAGGTAGTACTAACGTTGATGTTATTAGGATCATAGGCCTCGACACGCCCTGCCTTTATCTCGTCAAGGACCACATTGATAAAGCTCTCCCTTCCGTCGAGTGTTGGAATGGTGGGATAATATAGAGACTGGTTCATTTTCTCTCTCAGGTCAATCAACCGGTAGTATCTTTTCGACCATATGACATCAGCTTCTCTCAGGTAAGGATAGTTGATCTTCCTTGCATCCGGCATCGTTTTCTGGTAAATATCGCCAATAGTCTGTGCTCCTGCCGTGCCGGCAAGGATAAGAGCGATAATGCCAAAAATTAATTTCTTGTTCATAATGGGTTATTTATTAAATACTAGTCTATTTTCAGAATAATAGGGTTCAGTTCCCTTGTTTTTCCATCAGGACCCAGGGCCTTAATATCTTTTATTATCAGGTTCTTTCCGCGTGTAAGTCTACCGAGCATCTCCTTTTGTTTGGATGTGAGCATGCTGCTTGTACTCACTTCTTCCTGGTCCATTCCTTTATCGGTATAGAAGAATGTGAATCCTGTTACCTTGTAAGTCAGGTCAAAGTCAAAATCGGGAAGAATGGCGAATACACCCTGCTGTGCAGCGGCGGTAGCTCTGGCGATGTTTCCTGTACTTTTACCCCCGAATACGGCTATAGGAGGAGGGACAGGTTTTACCCTGAAATCGAGAGGAGCAAACTGCATAGGTTTACCTCCGATATCAGCTGTAACAATTACCTGTACATTATGGGTCTGGTCGGTTGGTCTGACGATCCAGTTCCCCCTGAAGTTCTCACCCTTGGAGTTCTTTACCTTACCTATCTTATATTCCCCGTTTATTACTCTTAGCTTGATCTTATCGGGACTTACATTTGGTACGGATACGTCGATAGGGTTATCAATACCATAATAGAGTACGTTCATTGCCGTAGGTGATACTACAACATTGGGTTCTCCTACAATATATGTTGCATCGAAAGGAAAGTTTCTTGTTGTACCGTCAGGAGCTTTCATAGCGATGATCCCACCCCATTTCTTGGTCCCGACAGATGAGGCTTTTATTTTGTAATGACCTTTACCTGTGTCGTCAATAGGAAGTGTCTGGCCGCCGTTTACAGTTATAGTAGGTTTTTGAGTTGAATCGGTGGCAGAGATAAATACCTCGGCCTCATACTCGCTTCCAAGTGTGACGTAGTTGGACACGGTAGGAATGACCATGGCATTAAGCTTATTGAATTTGAAGGCAGAGGCATCTATCTGGGAATACAGGTAATTGAGAACTTCTGTTTCACCGTTCCTTACGTTGACCTGCATTTCAGAGAGGATACAAATAACTGCAATAAGAGGAAGTGTTTGGAAATGAAGATTTTCCCATCTTTCCTTTTCTCCGTCTTTATTGATCCCATCGTCGGTGTTAAGGCTTTTTTTCAAAGCATCTTCCACGGTAGGATCCTTCCCGTCAAGTATACTTAAAAGGAACTCGCGGTAATCCTGAATAATTGCTTTCAGGTCGTTTGCCTTACCGTTTTCGTTGGCTCCGATAAGAACTTCAGAAGGTATATTTACATCATCAATTTTTTTGTCTATTTCATCAACATGTATTTCTCTTCCCTGCACAACCAGGTTACTCGGACCTGTACCCTCAGCTTTGTTAATAATTTCTATTTTAAGATCCTGCATAAAGTTATAGGCTTCATCGGCCCTTTGCTTTACCTGGTAGGCCAGAGACCTTAGTTTACCTGCCTTTGTCGGGTTTTCAGCCGCTGCCCTGTCGAAATCCTTATAAATATTATCGTTTTTATTTGAATAAAGAGCGATTGTCTGGGTTAGTCCTTTATCCACATTTTTAAATGCTTCGATGGCTTCCTTTGATACGTTAAGTGCTAACATGGCGGTAAGCACCAGGTACATCATACCGATCATTTTTTGCCGTGGAGAGAGCCTTTCGTGAGCCATTTTAGATGTTATTTAGTTTTATAGAATTGCCACGTTATTTAACATTCATTGCCGCTAGCATATTACCGTATACATTATTTAAAGCTGACAGATTTTCGTTCAGACGGGTTATCTGTTCGCGATATTTTTTTGCATCATCTGCTGAATCTGAGAGGTCCTTAAGCAGGTTCTGAACTCCTTTGTACAGGGTTTCGGATTCCCTGATATGTTCGTCAGCTCCTTTTTTCTGAAGTTCATAAACAGTATTGAGTGCTGAAAGGTTCTTATTAAGCGATTCAAGCTGCTGTTGATAAGATTTACCTCCGACCTCAATCACTGAAAAGGAATCAGCCATGTTGCGATATGTAGAACTTGTTTCATTTATCAGTTTTGCAGTGGTCTGGTAAGAATCAGTCAGTCCGTTCAATGATTCCGTTGCGGAATTGATAGAGTTCATATATTTACCAGAGGCAGCTGAGATGTCTCCCATGGCATTCATGTTAGCTGTTGAGTCGCCAAGTTTTTTCATGCCGACACCCAGTTTCTGAAACAGGTCAGGTGTTATTTCGGCATTTTCAAGCATCTCGTCAAATTTTGCCAGGGCAACGGAACCTGCTCCCCCGCCATATCCACCTCCGACGGCTGCGGAACCCTGTGCCATTCCCTGGGCAATAGATGCCGGGTCATCATCAGGAATACCGGCAAGTTCGGGATATACAAGGGTCCAATCAACTTCTTCATGCAAAGGTTCAAAAGCCGAGAAGAAGAAGATTATTGATTCGGTAAGGAGGCCAATAGTAAGCATTGTCCCTGCAAGTGGCCAGTGTTGAATCTTAAAGAGTGCACCGACAATTACGACTGAAGCACCTAAACCGTAAAGTTTAGCGATGAAATTTTTCCACCCGCTGCTTTGTACTAATTCTGCTAGGCTCATATACCTGTTAATTTATAAGGTTATTAAAATTTATTAATTTACACCAATATAAGATCTTACATTACGGAAGCCAATATATGGTTTTGTGGAATCCTGGTATTCGTAGTCTCTTGAACTGGTCTGGAGGAAGTAGGCTATATCTTTCCATGAACCGCCACGAATAACTTTCCTTTTCATAACAGGAGGATCCTGTGGTGTCGCATTGTACTCATAGTTTGGCTGAAGATCATGTTCGAAGATATAGGCTGAAGGATGATATGCACTGCGTGTCCATTCAGCTACGTTTCCGGACATATCATAAAGGCCAAATTCATTGGGTTCATAAGAACCAACTTTTCCTGCATATACATTACCGTCATCTATATAGTTACCCCTCAAAGGCTTGAAGTTCGCAAGGAAACATCCTTTATAATTCCTGGTATAAGGGCCTCCCCAGGGATACATGGACAGTTCGAGACCTCCTCTGGCAGCATATTCCCATTCTGTTTCAAGAGGTAACCTGTACTCCTGCACATCTGCCACACCATTTTTCCTGAGGGCAGTGTTCATGTAGTCGGTCCTCCAGATACTGAATGCTGTTGCCTGTACCCATGATACCCCGACAACCGGGTAGTTGTCGAATGAAGGATGCCAGAAATAAAGATCGGCCATGGGATCATTGAATGAATAGGTAAAATCCCTTATCCAGCAAAGTGTATCGGGATAACAATTTATAATGTTGTGTTTAATGAATGAGGAACGGTCCTTGACATCGGTCCTGGAACCGTCAAGGTTTGTAACCTGTCCTTCATATTTGCCTGAAGTCATCTCAGGGTCGTTATAGACATACCTTGATTTGGCTGCCTGCTGATAGTCAACCCAGAAATATGAATAATTCAGCTTTCTTACGTCTACCTGTTTCTTGCCATTAAATCTCTCCTCAGGTGGATAATACATCTCTTCAACAACAGCCTTTGTATCTTCATCCCTCATGTCAATTTTCTCATCCCAGTTAATCACATGAGGTTCAACTATATTACCGTCATCATCCACCACAAAATAGTCCCTGTCTGCTATTCCTGCATCACCCAGTTTTGTCCTCAGGATAGAGTCGCGCACGTAGTATACGAACTGACGATACTTATTATTAGTGATTTCGGTCTGATCCATCCAGAAAGCCTCAACAGTAACGGATTTGGTAATGCTGTTGAGAGCAAAGACGGCATCCTGATCACTGGGTCCCATCATAAAATTCCCGGCCGGGATAAAGGCCATTTCAAGAGGCTCCGGCTCAAAAAATTTTTTCCGGCCCTGGACCCCCGTCAATTCTCCGTTATTAGAAGACCCACAGCCAGTTAGGATAAAAATTAATATTAGAGCAGATAGGGTTATCTTTTTCATAATACTTTAGAATTTTATAATGCAAGTAAGTTAAATTTTTTAAATATTCATAAAAATCTGATACTTTTATATTTCATGGAACTGCGGCCCAGACTGAGGTCGAAGCAATAATTTATCATGAACTCATGTGACCCGCTACTGTTCTTTTTCATGTCCGATAAAGTAAAATCATAGGCATAACCTAAACGCAATCCATTATACAATTCCAGACCGATCATTCCGACCAGGGCATCTCCGGCTCTGTATGAAACGCCACCCCATACTTTTTTATTGTATCTGATCAGGGAAGATACAGAAAACTGAACCACTTTCCCATCACTGTATACGAAAACTGACGGTAAAAGTTCCAATGACGGGTTAGGTAATTGCAGATTGTATCCTGCTGTCAGATAGTAATTTCTGCTGATATATGGTGTGCCCTTTGAATATTTTATTTTAGGCTGGTTAATATGTGTTACAGACAAACCGGCATAATATTTTTCAGTACGGTAATAAAATCCCAGTCCTGCATCAAAAGCCACAACACTCTCTTTGGTTTCCGGTATAAGAGGATCTCCTGATGCCGGTGTATGTATGTCGCCGGATGGTATTTCCCAGGTGGGATTCAGTGTCTTGTTCAACATTCCCAGGCTTAACCCTATTCCCAGGGTCCCGGATCCCAGGTCAAGCAAATAGGAATATGATGCAGAGAGATTTATGTCTTTATCAAAACCAATGTTGTCGCTCTCAACAAGTAACCCTACTCCGCTGTTTATCTTAAAAGGTGAAACCGGAGCACTGATATTAAATAAAGTTGTAGCGGGAGCCCCCTTGAATCCAACCCACTGCTGGCGTGTCAGCGCGGTAGCGCATATCATCCCGGAGGTTCCTGCAATACCCGGATTATATGTCAGTGTATTGAACATATAATGACTGGTAACAGGATCCTGCTGGGAAAATCCCGGTTGGATACAAATAATTAGTAAAAGAAATGCAACATTGAACTTTTTCATTTCTTTAAATCACGGATATTAGCTCATTTATTGAACAAGTAAAATAAATAAAATTATAAATCGCAAGCAAATATACCCGAATTTATTTAAAACTTATAGATGGCTATTTACACTAAGGTACCGTTATTTTCCACTAATGTAATAACCGGTTTCCGGACCGGGACGATTTTGAGTAAAAAAGACAGGCATATCAAGGGGCTAGTTAAGATTTTAATTTCTCCATGGCTCTTACCCACCTTTCAGGGACCTCATTACGGTTTGCCATAAGGTAATCTTCGTGGGAACAGGCTACATAGCATGAGTTGTCTTTGTCTGAAGGCAGTTCAATCCACCACCGGTCAGTAAGATTGCTTTTAACAAAGATGAGATCTTCGTCAAGATCCGTTATTCTAACATGATACCTGATGAAACGTCCTGAATTGCTCAGACTTAAAACAGGTGTTTCATATTGTTTCTGAGCAAAACCTTCAAGGAAGAACCAGAGTATCTGGGCTCCCAGTCCTGCGGTCTGGTTTCTTATATCGAATTCAGGATTAAAGTCGAAAAGACCAAATACCTTCAGTCTGTCGGATATCCCGGCATATCTTGATAAAAGGCATATCTCTTCGCCATAAAATCCGTTGGGAGAGGAACTTATGGTTCCCGGAGCATCGGATTGTCGTACTGATGAGATATCGAAAACAGCTGCATCAGAATCACGCAGCAGAGGTTCCATCAGGTGAATGGACTGTCTGACATCTCCGATCCTTACCAGCTCAGATTTTTGCCTGGTAAATCGGTTAATTACCTGCTGATCATTCAGATATGTCTGGTACCCAATATTAATATAATGATCAAATGTGCTTTTATGGTTATGCTTTATTGTATTAAGCCAGTTAAATGAATCGGGTTCCTTTCTGTCATTGTTAAAGTCAATTCTGGGGTCAATTGCAGTTAGGCAATAGCTGTCGCTGTTTTCAGACATTGCTTTATCGATAGCCGGGATCAGTGCACTGCTGCCTCCTATTATCAGGGGAAATATGTTCTCTTCCAGAAGTTGAGACAATACATCAGTCAGGCCAACGATTGTATCATTGAAGGAAATCCCCTGCTTCATGTTACCAAAGTCGATGATCTTAAGCTTACCCGGTACCCTGGCCAGCCTGTAAAGCTGGCTCCTTATCATGTCGGGCCCTTTTACGGAACCTGTATTTGGTGAATTCCGGCCTTCCGGGACACCCAGAATAGCTATTCTATACCTGCCTGTATCCTTAAGGGGCATGTTTTCTGTATGGATAGCAATATTATGGGGAAACCCGGCCTGGGCGGTTAAAAGCTCAAAGCCAGGTTCCTCTATGCTCACAGGGCTGAAATAATCATTAAGATCTACCATGGCTGAAATCAGGAACGCTTTTTATTTTTATCACTTTTTTCGATAATACCTGAACAATCATCTTTTGTAAGTTTCTCAGCATCAGTTCCCCTGGGAAGCCTGTAATTCTGTTTATCCTTCACCATGTAGGGGCCATATCTTCCATTAAGGACCTTTATATCGCCGAAATCCTTTATTACCTTTTTCCTGTCATTTTCATTCTTTTCATGAATGATCTCAACTGCCCTTTCAATATCTATTGAATAAGGATCATCAACATCTTTCTTAAGAGAGTAGAAAGAATTTTTATACCTGATATAAGGACCATATTTCCCCATTCCGGCAACGATCTCCTCACCTTCATGATCACCCAGCGACCTTGGAAGGCGGAAAAGATTAAGAGCTTCTTCCAGGGTAATTGTCTCGATTAACTGATTTTTATTGAGGCTGGCAAAACGTGGTTTCTCCCCGTTTCCTGATTCTCCTATCTGGGCGACAGGACCAAATCTGCCCATTCTCACAGTAACGGGTTCCCCTGTATCGGGATGATATCCAAGCAGCCTTGTACCTGTCTTCCTTTCCCTTTTCTCCAGGGTATTTGTAACAGTCTTGTGAAAAGGCGAATAGAATTTACGGATCATGTTAGTCCATTTAAGTTTGCCGAGAGCTATCTCGTCAAACTGCTCCTCAATTTCAGCTGTGAAATGATAATCTATTATGTCTGCAAAGTTCTCGATAAGAAAATCATTTACTATCATTCCTATATCCTGAGGGAACAGTTTTGATTTCTCTTTCCCTGTCACTTCGGTTTTTGATGCTGAGGATATCTTACCATTATCAAGGGCAAGGATCATTATCTGCCTTTCTTCGCCGGCTCTGTCTTCGCGGGAGACATATCCCCTGTTCTGTATTGTGGAAATAGTGGGCGCATAGGTTGAAGGACGTCCAATGCCCAGTTCCTCCAGTTTCTTCACAAGGCTGGCCTCTGTATATCTTGGGGGAGGTGTGGTATATTTTTGTGTTGCGGTGATATTATTGTAGATAAGAGGCATTCCTTTTTTCACTGGCGGTATAACATATCTTTCCTCGTCGCCGTTTTCCTGGTCGGTCGATTCGGTATAGACCTTTAAAAAGCCATCAAACTTAATCACTTCACCGGTAGCCTGGAAAGTCACTGGAGAATTATCCATATCTATTGATATGGTTGTTCTTTCAATCTCGGCATCAGCCATCTGGGAAGCAATGGTACGTTTCCAGATTAGTTCGTACAACTTCTTCTCATTCTGGGTTCCTGATGTTGCAGGCTGATCGGGATATGCAGGCCTGATTGCTTCATGAGCCTCCTGCGCTCCTTTTGATCTGGTCCTGAACTGCCTGGTCCTGGAATATTTTTCACCGAATTCAGATACTATAATTTCCCTCGATTTGGCCAGTGCCAGTTTCGACAGGTTAGTTGAGTCGGTTCTCATATAAGTAATCTTACCGGCTTCATACAGTTTCTGAGCCACTGCCATGGTCTGGGCAACCGAAAAGCCCAGCTTACGGTAAGCCTCCTGCTGAAGGGTGGATGTTGTAAAGGGAGGAGCCGGTGACCGGGTACCGGGTCTGACCGTAATATTCCCTATAGCAAAGACTGATGAACTGCACAGCTCAAGAAATTTAACAGCTTCTTTCTCATCTGGAAACCTCTTTGATGCTTCTGCCCGGAGGATGGTATTATCTCCGTTATCTCTATTTATATTGAATACAGCGCTTACCCTGAAAGAGGATTCAGGACTGAAGGCTATTATCTCCCTTTCCCTTTCAACCAGGAGACGAACGGCAACTGACTGAACTCTTCCTGCAGACAGCGAAGGCTGTACCTTTTTCCAGAGAACAGGTGAGATCTCGAATCCCACAATCCTGTCGAGAATACGACGGGCCTGCTGGGAATTAACCAGATTCATATCGACCTGTCTGGGATTATTGATGGCTGATGAAATGGCTTCACTGGTTATCTCATGAAATACTATTCTTTTGGTGGCAATAAGATCCAGACCGAGAACACTTAGCAGGTGCCAGGCAATAGCTTCTCCTTCACGGTCCTCATCAGATGCTATCCATATGGTTTTTGATACAGATGCTGCTTTGCGCAGTTCGGATACTACCTTTGATTTTTCTTTCGGTATTTCATATTTGGGAGCAAAATCATTTTCGATATCTATTCCGAGATTTTTTTTCGAGAGATCTCTTATATGACCAAAGCTCGAGACAACACGGAAACCTTTTCCCAGGAACTTCTCAATAGTCTTAGCTTTTGCCGGAGACTCAACAATAACAAGATTTTCGTTCATTAGAGCAGATGTTTGTTCTTTTATCGCGACAAAGTAAATCAATTAGGTACCAAACTTCAAAATAAACCGTTAAGATTCTTTAATTATTACTATTTTTGGACGAAATTTCTGAATTAAATGAAAGACAATAAAGACAACAAAAAATATCTTATTTGGTTCTGGTCTTTGTTCAGTTTGCCATTCATTTTCTTTATTATCCTGTTCATACTGATATCAAAGGAGAAACTTGGTCCGATGCCATCTTTCAAGCAGCTTGAGAATCCGCAGTATTACCTTGCATCCGAGGTCTATTCCGAAGATGGGGTCCTGCTGGGTCAGATAAGCATAGAAAACAGGACATGGACAGATTACAAGGATATTTCGCCATACCTTATAGAAGCCCTGATCGCCACCGAGGATGTCAGGTTTTACAGGCATTCGGGTATTGATCTGAGAGGACTTGCACGTACTGTCATACGCACAATACTTTTAGGACAGAGCACCGGTGGTGGAAGTACCATCACACAGCAGCTTGCCAAACAGTTGTATCCGAGGGACACAACCAGAAATTCGGCTTTCATGAGAATGGTCAAGCTCGGACTCTCAAAGTTCAAGGAATGGGAGACAGCCCTGAAGCTTGAGAGAAGCTATACAAAGAATGAGATCATTGCCATGTATCTGAATAAATTTGATTTTCTGTATAATGCAATTGGAATAAGGACTGCAGCAAGGGTATATTTTAATACCACTCCCGATTCACTCAATATTCAGCAGGCGGCAG
Organism: uncultured Rikenellaceae bacterium; assembly: GCA_964472085.1. Lineage (GTDB taxonomy): Bacteria > Bacteroidota > Bacteroidia > Bacteroidales > VadinHA17 > LD21. The sequence goes on from CAYYIW010000005.1 coordinate 53,888, forward strand.
TAATGGTAGGAATGCTTAAAAATTCAGCAAGGTATAATCCTGAAAGAGACTCTGTCCTGATGCTGAAGCGACGTAATGTTGTCCTTTCGCAGATGGAAAAATATGGTTACCTTGAAAGATCAGTCGCAGATTCAGTTAAGGAATTGCCTATCGGGACCGATTTCCATATTGAGGATCATAACTCCGGGCTGGCTACATATTTCAGGGAATATATAAGGAATATTATGGGCAGGCCTGAACCCGACAGGGAGAAATATGTTCAGCAGTCTTCGTATGATGATGCTTTATGGGAGTGGCAGAACGATCCGTTATACGGCTGGTGTAACAAGAACAAAAAACCTGACGGTTCCAAATATGACCTGTACAGGGACGGGCTTAAGATTTACACAACAATTAATTCCCGCATGCAGATGTATGCTGAGGAGGCAATGACAGAACACCTGTCGAAGGAACTTCAGCCTGATTTTTACAAGAGGGCAAAGAGCTTCAGGAATCCTCCTTACTCAAATGATATTACAAAGCAGCAGGTGGATGATCTGCTTATGGCATCGCTGAAACAAAGTGACAGGTACTATGTGATGAGGGCACGTGGTGTACCTATGGATTCCATCATGCTTGCTTTCAACACAAAAGTAAAGATGAGGGTCTTTTCCTGGAAAGGGGAGATAGATACCCTGATGACCCCACTCGATTCAATAAGGTATTATAAATATTTTATCCGTTCCGCATTCATGGTGGAGGATCCGCACAATGGATATGTAAAAGCATATGTGGGAGGGCCGAATTTCAAATATTTCAAGTGGGACGGTGTGACCCAGCAGAAAAGGCAGATCGGAAGTACCATCAAACCGTTCCTCTACACTATAGCCATGCAAAACGGCTATTCTCCCTGTTATGAAGTGGAAAATATCCCGCGTCAGTTTTATATCCCCGGTGATTCGGTACCATATCAACCACGAAGCTCGGGGCCCAGGGAATACCATGGAAAGATGGTGACCCTTGCCTGGGGGCTCGCACAATCTGAAAACTATATTTCTGCATGGCTGATGCAGCAGTTCAAACCGTCTGCAGTGGTTGACCTGATGCACAGGATGGGTATCAGGAGTTATATCGATCCGGTACCTTCGATATTCCTGGGGACCAGCGATATAAAGCTTGAGGAGATGGTCGGGGCCTACGGGACATTTGCTAATAAAGGTGTATATACCAGGCCGATGTATGTAACCCGGATCGAGGATAAGAACGGGAATGTCATATCGCGTTTCACTCCGAAGATAGAAGAAGTACTTACCGAAAACACTGCATACCTGATGCTTAGTCTGTTACAGGAAGTTGTGAGACACGGTACCGCAATACGTATGAGGCTTAATCCCTATAACCTGAATAATGAGATAGGGGGAAAGACAGGGACAACACAGAATCACTCCAATGGCTGGTTCATGGGCGTAACGCCTAACCTTGTGGGAGGAGTGTGGACAGGCTGGGAGGATCAGGCAATACATTTTGAAACTCTTTCCGAGGGACAGGGTGCAAACATGGCACTACCTATTATGGCTATCTTCCTTAAGAAGCTGTATAATGATCCTGTTTACGGTATCATGGAAGCGGATCAGTTTGAACGCCCGTCAAACTTCGATATTGAACTCGACTGTGACAAGGTCAAGAAGACTTTGCAGAGAAACGATAACTACAGGAGAGTGAAATATTGATAAGAAAATCGTCTTATTAGTCTCCTTTAAGGGATTTAGGTGTAAGATTTACTGACTTTCAGGACATTTATTGTTTTCCAAATAAAGAGCGTACAAGATCCTCAATCCTGGCAACGGGAACTACTTCTATGTTGGGACCTTTGACCTGCAGGTTCCTGTGGTATTTTGAAATGTAAATTTTTGTGAATCCCATATTGGAGGCTTCGCGTATTCTCTGTTCGATACGCGGGACAGGCCTGATTTCTCCGGACAATCCTGTTTCACCGGCAAAACAGGTATTCCTGTCTATCGGGATATCCAGGTTGGATGAAAGAACGGCGCTTACGATAGCCATATCAATAGCAGGATCGTTTACCTTAATTCCCCCGGCTATATTAAGGAAAACATCTTTTATGCCTAGTCTGAATCCTGCTCTCTTTTCAAGCACTGCCAGCAGCATGTTAAGCCTGCGTATATCGAAGCCTGTGGAACTTCTCTGCGGCGTACCGTAAACAGCACTGCTAACAAGGGCCTGTGTCTCTATCAGGAAGGGCCTGATACCATCAACTGTTGCTGCCACGGAAATACCACTCAGTGGTTCTTCGTGCTGGTTTATGAACATCTCCGAAGGATTGTTAACCTCCCTCAATCCTGATTCCACCATTTCGAAGATGCCTATCTCAGTAGTTGAACCGAACCTGTTCTTGACAGGTCTGAGTATACGGTAAACATAATTGTTGTCACCTTCGAAATAGAGTACTACATCGACAATATGCTCCAGTACTTTCGGACCTGCCAGGGATCCGTCCTTTGTAATATGACCGATCAGGATGACGGGTGTGCCTGTCATCTTGGAATACTTGAGAAGCTGGGCGGCACATTCCCTTACCTGCGAAACTGATCCTGCTGAGGATTCAAGAAGGGAATTGTTAATTGTCTGTATTGAGTCGATAATAATGAGACCGGGTTCTATATTTTCGGAATGAGTAAGTATAGTATCAAGATCTGTTTCGCTCAGAATATAACATTGAGGATTTGAGTCTTTCATCCTGACCGCTCTCATGCTTATCTGTTCCTCGCTCTCTTCCCCTGAGACATAAAGGATCTTTTTGCCTTTTAATGACAGTGCCAGCTGAAGGGCGAGGGTCGATTTACCGACACCGGGTTCTCCACCGAGAAGTATCAAAGATCCTGCTACAATGCCGGAGCCGAGAATTCTGTCAACTTCTGCTATTCCAGTCTGCAGGCGACCATTCTCGCTGGCCTTAATATTGTCGAGCAGTTCCGGTTTTCGTTTTTCTCTTGTGGCAAAAAATCCTGATTCCCGGCTGGTTGCAGGGGTAACTATCTCTTCATGGTAGGTGTTCCATTCCTTACATGACGGGCATCGTCCAATCCACTTTGATGATTCTGCACCACAGTTCTGGCAAACCCAGATTGTTTTACTCTTGGCCATATTCTTTTTTTTTGCTCTGTCCGGGTAAGGATGACAGGTCACTGTTCCCGGGATTCTGTATTCCTACCTTTCCTGAATATTATGAAGAACGAGATTGTACCTACAATAGCGACAAAAATAAGCTGCGATTCATGTGTAAGAATAGCATATACCAGGCCGTCTTCCAGCGGTATTCCTTTTACTACCAGTAATCCACGGGAGATAATATAATGAAAAGCTCCCAGACCGCTCTGTACAGGTGCCGACATTGCCAGCCCTCCTATCACAAGAAGGAATATACTGTCGGACAGCGTAATTCCTGAAGTACTTTTCAGGCAGAATACCACTACCCATGTCATTAGTGTATAGTTGATCCAGATGAAGATAGTATGGAATACGAATTCCCATTTCCTGTCAAGGCTGATTATGGTCTTCAGCCCGTTAATGATCCCTCTGGCTATGTCGAACATCTTTGAAAAGAAGCGTATCTTCCTCAGGCTTTGCTTATACTTTATCATCAGCACAAGGGCGGTTATGAACAATACGAAAAGGATTACCCACAGGATCCATATTACTCCGAAAAGAGCTGACATCTTATTCTGCAAGGGTATCAGGATACTATCCTTCAAAAATTTATTTATTTCTGCGCTGCTTGTGAAGACAAGGTATATAGTTATAAGCAGCAGGGAAAAAAAGTCTATTGTACGTTCAACAACAACAGTTCCAATAAGCTGGTCAACCGGGATCTTTTCTTTTTTGCCGAGTGCAACACACCTTGTTATCTCACCCACCCTGGGTAAAGCTATATTGGCAAGGTAACCTGTCATCAGGGCATAAAAGGAATTTCTAAGTGACGGCCTGTGTCCCAGCGGATGTATCAGTAATATCCATCTCCTGGCCCTGCTTACATATGCAAAGAGGCCGAAGAGGAGTGAAAGCAGGAGCCATGAATAATCGGCCTGTTTCAGATCGGTCACAAGTTTCCTGAAATTAACATCGCGAAATGCGATATACAGCAGGCCGGTTCCTACTGCAAAAAATGCTATGAATTTGAGAGCCTGTAGAACACCTTTTCTCAACCTCAGATCAGTTTATTTGTTTTTGTATCGGGAAAAATTATTGCCGGTTTGAATGATCTTGCTTCATCGAAGTCAATTGTTGCATATGATACTATAAGAACAATATCGCCCACAATCACTTTTCTGGCAGCTGCACCATTAAGACAAATCTCCCCTGATCCTCTTTTACCTTTAATAACATATGTATCGAGGCGTTCTCCGTTATTTATATTAAGAACCTGTACTTTCTCGTTTTCAATGATATTAGCAGCATCCATAAGATCCTCATCTATCGTGATACTCCCGACATAATTCAGGTTTGCACCGGTTATGGTAACCCTGTGGATCTTTGATTTTATGACTTCTATAAACATTTCAGAATTACTGATTGATAATAAAAACACTACAAAGGTAAATAACCTTTTTTGTCATACCAATTTAAATTCAATATTATCTATTAGACGGATATTACCTGCCAGTACTGCGATACAGCCATAATATCTTTTTTGGCTGCTCATCTCAGCCCTGTTTTTCACGGGTATCAGTTCTGCATCATCAACAATTTCGAAATATTCAACCCGGAAACCTTCTTCCTTATTGATTGTGTTTTCAACAAAAGACTTTATCCAGGGAATATCCTTTTCCCCTGTCATACCGGCAGCGGCAGATAAAGTATTGTAAATGACCGGGGCTTTTTTTCTTATTTCAGGACTGAGCAGGGTATTTCTGCTGCTCATGGCCAGTCCGTCATCTTCGCGTATGATGGGTTTGCTTATTATCTTTACGATGTCACCCGTTTGTCTGACAAGATCCTTTATTACTGCTACCTGCTGGAAATCTTTAAGTCCGAACCATGCCATATCGGGTTTTAATATCGAGAATAGCCTGCTGACCACCTGTGCCACACCGTTAAAATGGCCCGGTCTGTGAAGAGCCTCCATAACATTATCAAGGTTGCCGAAATGAAATTGTCTTTTATCCTCCTCGGGATAAATTTCTTCAGCAGCAGGGGTGAATATTATATCGTTGTTCCTGAGGATCCCTGAAAGTAATTTCAGATCTGACGGGATATCCCTTGGATAACTTTTCAGGTCATTCTTGTCATTGAACTGTGTCGGATTTACAAAAATACTCACAACTACCAGCGGGCATTCTGCAACGGCACTTTTTACGAGAGAAAGATGCCCCTTGTGAAGAGCACCCATTGTTGGCACAAGACCTAATGGTCTCTTGTTGTGTTCACCCAGAATTTTTTGTATCTCCTTAACGGTACTTATTACCTTCATTTTATATTTTTTGCAAAATTAATATGAATTTCTGCCAATTAAGGTATCTTGAATGTACATTATATCGCATTTGTTCATTTTTAAAATCTCATAAATTTTTACTATCTTTGCACCTTAAATCGAAATGGCATATCCAGGAAGGTAAATGGAAAGCAGGAAGGTATTATTCATTTCACAAGAAATTACTCCATACTTAACCGAAACTAAGTTATCGAAGATAGGAAGGTACCTGCCCCAGGGAATACAGGAAAGGGGCAAGGAGATACGTACTTTCATGCCAAGGTATGGCTGTATCAACGAAAGACGCAATCAGCTTCATGAAGTAATACGTCTTTCGGGGATGAACCTTATAATCGACGATACAGATCATCCTCTTATCATTAAGGTTGCGTCAATTCAGTCTGCTCGCATGCAGGTCTATTTTATTGATAATGATGATTATTTTCAGAGGAAGAACATTGTAAGTGATGCATCGGGTCATGAATTTGAGGACAATGATGAGAGGGCATTGTTTTTTGCGCGGGGAGTGATTGAGACAGTAAAGAAACTTAGATGGGCACCGGATATAGTACATTGTCATGGCTGGATGTCGGCGCTGGTTCCGGTGTATCTCAGGAGCATCTACAGCGATGATCCTTTGTTTCACAATTACAAAATTATCTATTCCATCTACAATAATGATTTTAAAACTCCGTTTAGATCAACATTCGCTGATAAGTTGCGTTTTGACGGTATTGATGGTGAAAATCTCAAGATGATAAAGACACCGGATTTTGTAAATGTGTCAAAACTGGCAGTTAAATATTCCGACGGGATCATTATCGGTAGTGAAAAGATAAATGAAGAGTTGGCCGACTATATCAGTACGATTAACAAACCGGTTCTTCCATATAAGGATGAATCAGAATATATTGATGCCTATAACGACTTTTATGACAAGATATTATCGTAAATTAAATCAAGGCGGCACTTTTAAAGCTGTATCTTTTCATATAAATAAATTCTACCACCTGACAATCTTTGTTTTGGTGGCTTTTTTTATGACATCATGCCTTGAGAATCCGACGGATATCGGAAACTCCCTTCTCCCGGGAAGCGATTTTGTTTCTATTAGTTCAACGGATACTCTGAGTACAAGGTCTTATAATATGTTTTCTGATTCTGTTCGCACAGAAAGTCCCGGCACATCGTATATCGGATCGTTGTATGATCCTAATTTCGGAACCACAACGGCCGGTTTTGTCTCGCAGGTTCGTCTTGGAAGTGCCTGGGATGATCTTCCCTTTGTGATCGATTCAGTGAAATTATTCCTTCATCTTCTTACCGCGCATGGCGACGTGACAACAACACACAGGCTCAGGCTCTCAGAGATATCAGATGAGATATACACCGATCAGGCATATTATTCAAATACTCCCGTCAACCTTACCGGTTACACAATAAGTGACATCATACTGCCTGATTTAAAGGCCGATACTCTAAATGATGTTGAGTTAACGTTACCGGGAAACGGAATTGATTTCGGAAAATATATCACACGCGACACTTCACAGTTCTTTTATGCAACAAGCGTACCTGACTTCAGGTCCTACTTCAAGGGATTTTATTTCCAGATGGAATCCGGCGGAGATCCCCTGCTTATAAGCTTAAGTGTAACACCGAATTCATCCGGTTATTATGCCAACTATTTTGTAATATTTATGCACGATGAGAATGGTTATACAAAGGAGTTTTACCTGATACTCGATGCAAATAACCAGAATGCTGCATTCAACAAATTCTCATATGATTTTTCAACTGCCACAGGTAGCCTTAAGATACAACATATTAATGATGGTCAAACAGATACACTTTCATACGTGCAGTCTATGAATGGTGTATTTACCCGTATATATTTCCCGGGCCTGGAAGCTCTGAAAAATGATCCCGATTTCAGCAACATAGCTGTGAATAAAGCCAGGCTACTGGTTCCGGCTTATTTTGACGGGATTGATTATACTGCAGATAATGCTCCTTCGCCCTTATACATACGATACCGTACTGTACAGGGCAATAAGTACCTGGTACCGGATTATAACCTGGATAAATATCATACCTATTACGATGGTACTCTTGATACCCTTGATAATACATACAAATTCAACCTGGCTGCTTTTTTCCAAAAATATTTCAGCGATGGTGCCGATACAATTAAGCCCGAGCTTGAGCTCTTCCTGGGAGGCGGCACAAAAAATGTTATACTGAAGGCTAATAATGAAGCTGACCCTGTTAAGCTGGAATTTACATATACCAAGTTCTAGTTTTTGTGAACCAAAAGTATTATTTTCGCTTTTTACATTCTAAAAATGTATCATTATGTGTGGAATTGTTGGATATATAGGTTCAAATTCAGCCCGTGAAATAATAATTAACGGTCTTAAAAGACTTGAATACCGTGGTTATGATTCTGCCGGTATGGCCCTGATAAATGGAGAGACGCGCATTTTTAAATGTGCGGGCAGGGTAAAGGACCTGGAAGCTATTGTCAATAAATCAAATTTTAATGGTACAACAGGTATGGGGCATACACGTTGGGCTACACATGGTGAACCCAACGAGTTAAATGCTCATCCACAGGCTTCGGCCAAAGGTAATTTTGTGGTTGTACACAATGGTATCATAGAAAATTATACAGCACTCAGGAAACACCTGGAGAGCCGTAAAATACTCTGTAAGAGCCAGACGGATACTGAAGTACTGGCAAACCTGATGGAGCATATGTATCTGGAAGGTGACCTTACTGCAGAACAGGCTATTACCCTGGCGCTTAACAGGGTGGAAGGAACTTTCGGGCTGGTGATAATATGTACCAAAGAGCCGGATAAGCTGTTTGCTGCAAGGAAGGGCAGCCCCCTTGTAATTGGTGTGGGAGATGGTGAGAATTTCATAGCATCCGACGCCACTCCTATCGTGGAATACACCCAGAGGGTGATATATCTTAATGATGATGATATTGCCATTATCAAGAAAGATGAACTGGTACTTAAGACCATCAGACCTGAAAATATAAAGCCGGAGGTGAAGGAGCTGGATCTTAAGATCGGAGAGATAGATAAGGAAGGATATCCTCATTTCATGCTTAAGGAGATATTTGAACAGCCCCGGGCCATTCATGATACTTTCAGGGGAAGGGTTTTACCTGATAACTCCGATATAATTCTTGGTGGCCTTCATGATATGATTGATACGATAGCAGATGCGGAAAGAATAATTATAATAGCATGCGGAACATCATGGCATGCCGGTTTGCTTGGCGAATATATGTTTGAAGAGTATACCCGCATCCAGGTTGAGGTGGAATATGCATCGGAATTCAGATACAGGAACCCCATTATAAGGAAGGGAGATATGGTCATTGCCATCAGCCAGAGCGGTGAGACGGCAGACACCCTGGCTGCAGTCAGGCTGGCCAGGGAGAAGGGAGCGAGAGTACTCGGTATTTGTAATGTTGTGGGTAGCAGTATACCGCGTGAAACAGATGCCGGGGTTTATACTCACGCAGGACCGGAGATAGGTGTGGCTTCCACCAAGGCCTTTACAACCCAGGTCACAGTGCTGGCAATGATGGCTTTTGTAATAGGACACAGGAAAGGGATTGTTACGGATGAAATGTACCTGAACCTGATAAAGGAACTGTCAATGATACCCGGAAAAATTGAAAAGGCCCTGGAAGTAAATGACCAGGCACTGCAACTATCGAAAGAATTTGAGAACACACAAAATGCCCTTTACCTTGGAAGGGGTTATCTTTTCCCCGTGGCACTCGAAGGAGCTCTTAAGCTGAAGGAGATATCATATATTCATGCCGAAGGATACCCGGCAGCTGAAATGAAGCATGGTCCGATAGCCCTTATCGATGAGAATATGCCGGTTGTCGTTGTGGCCACAAAGGATGATACATACGAAAAGATCATTAGTAATATACAGGAGATAAAGGCCAGGAAAGGAAAGGTGATAGCTATTATTACAGAGGGAGATGAAATTATAAGCAAGATGGCCGATTTTGTACTTGAAGTACCTGAGACACTTCCGGTATTTTCAGGTTTGCTTTCGGTCATTCCTCTCCAGCTTCTTTCCTATCATATAGCAGTACTGAGAGGATGTAATATCGATCAGCCAAGGAACCTGGCCAAGTCGGTCACAGTGGAATAACGATAATGCCGGACGGAATCAGATACAGGAGTCTTACCAGCCAGGAGACAGAAAGCCTTCAGCTTGATAACTGCAGGTGTGATGACTGGAGTAAGGTTAAGGTTAGTGATGATTTTAAAACAGGTCGTTGCATTAATGTGATATTTTCAGGTGACATTTTTCTTGACGGTTTTACAGAAGATTATATTGATGAGGCAGGGGTAAGTCTTCCCTGTGGTATATTCAACACCAGGCTTCATAACTGCAAGGTAGGAGCTAACGCAATGATAAGTAATACAGGAGATTATATAGCCAATTATAATATTGGGCATCATGTGGTCATTAAGAATTGCGGAAGGATAAGTACCGAAGGAAAGACATCATTTGGTAACGGTCAGCAGGTAGCAGTGCTAAATGAAACCGGGGGCCGGGCTGTAAAGATGTGGGACAGGCTTTCAGCTCATGAGGCCTACATCATAGCTCTTTACAGGCACAGGAGTAAAGCAGTGGATATCATTGAGGGGATGGTGGACGATTATTCGGAATCTGTAACTTCCGACAGGGGAACAATTGGACACCACAGCAGCCTGGTCAGCTGTAATACCATAAGGAATGTCAGGTTCAGTTCCTTCAGCCGTGCCGAAGGCGCAATGACCCTCAATGAAGGTTCTGTGAACAGCTGTACGGAAGATCCTGTTTTCATAGGGCCGGGAGTGATCATGGAGCATTTTATCATGTGTTCCGGTTCAACAGTCAGTGAGTCAACCCTGATAGATAAGTGTTTTATTGGACAGGGATGCGTGCTCTCCAAACATTATTCGGCAGAGAATTCACTCTTCTTTGCGAATTGTGGTGGTTATCATGGTGAAGCATGTTCAATATTTGCCGGACCGTATACTGTTACCCATCATAAATCGACTCTTCTCATTGCCGGTATCTTTTCCTTCATGAATGCCGGAAGCGGGTCGAACCAGAGCAATCATATGTACAAGCTCGGGCCGATCCACCAGGGTATCATGGAGCGCGGATCCAAGACCACAAGTGATTCATACCTGTTGTGGCCTGCACGTATCGGGCCTTATACTCTTGTTATGGGTCGTCATTATAAAAATATGGACACTTCATCATTGCCCTTTTCATACCTGATTGAAAGCAACGATGAAAGCATCCTGGTTCCCGGAATAAACCTGCGCAGTGTGGGCACAATAAGAGATGCACAGAAATGGCCGGTGCGTGACAAGCGAAAGGATCCGTTCAGGATAGACCAGGTGAACTTTAATCTTTTAAGCCCATATACAATACGCAAAATGCTGGAAGGCAGGGAGTTATTGAAGAAGATCAAGGGTGCTTCCCCCGGCGGATCTTCCTACTATTATTACAGCAGCATGAAGATCGCCGGACATTCACTGGAAAGAGGGATTGAACTTTACCAGATGGGGATCAATAAGTTCCTGGGGAACTCGATCATTAAAAGACTGGAAGGAATAAAATTCAGAAATAATGATGAATTGAGGAAAAGGCTTCAGCCTGATCATGTTACGGGTAAAGGTGAGTGGATTGACCTGGCCGGGCTCATTACACCCAAATCCGAAACAGACAGACTGCTTGATGATGTTGAAGGTGGCAGGATTAAGACCATAGATGCATTGGGAGATTCATTTGCCGGTATGCAGAAGAAGTATTATGACTGGGAATGGACCTGGGCCTGCGAAAGGATAGAAGAAGAGTCGGGCAAAGCTGTTGAAAGGCTTACTTCAGAAGATGTTATCACAATAGTGGAAAAATGGAAAAAGAGCGTTATCGATCTCGATAATATGCTTTATTCGGATGCCAGGAAAGAATTTACGCTGTCTTCTATGACAGGCTTTGGTATTGACGGGGGGGATGATATTAAGAGACAGGACTTCGGTCAGGTCAGGGGTGAATTTGAATCCAATCCTGTAGTTACAGCCATAAAGGAACATATAGAGGTTAAGACAGCTCTCGGTAATGAGCTGATAGAAAGGATGAAAGAGGTTAAGTAACCGGCCGGTTACCTTCCGGAATACATCATATCATAATATTTACTGTAATCACCCGATATAACCCTGTCGAGCCATTCGTTATTTGTGAGATACCATTCCACTGTTTTTTCCAGTCCTGAGGCAAACTCCGGTATAGGCGACCATCCCAGCTCTTCCTGCAGCTTCGATGAATCGATTGCATAGCGCAGGTCATGGCCCGGTCTGTCTGTTACGTAGGTTATGAGCTTTTCGGAAGTACCCGGCTCACGGCCAAGTTTTTTATCCATAATAGTACAGAGAAGCATCACAAGGTCGATGTTTTTCCATTCATTGTTACCTCCAATATTGTAGGTTTCTCCTTCTTTCCCCTGATGATAGATCAGGTCGATTGCAGTTGCATGGTCTTTCACATACAGCCAGTCGCGAATGTTTTCTCCCTTCCCGTAAACAGGAATTGGTTTCCTGTGCTTTATGTTGTTAATTACCAGAGGTATAAGTTTTTCCGGAAACTGGTTTGGTCCGTAATTATTTGAACAGTTGGATATAATGACCGGCAGGCCATAGGTATGGTTATAAGCTCTCACCATATGGTCCGAACTGGCTTTTGATGCTGAATACGGACTTTTGGGATCATAGGCAGTCTCTTCTGTAAAAAAGCCATCGCTGCCCAGGGATCCGTATACTTCATCGGTGGAGACATGGTAAAAGAGCTTGTTTTTGTAATAATCTTTCCAGCTTGTCCGTGCTGCATTAAGAAGATTGACAGTACCTACGATATTGGTCATGACAAACTCATCCGGTCCGGTAATGGAACGGTCAACATGCGATTCTGCTGCAAGATGTATTATACCGTCAAACCTGTATTTTTCAAAAAGAGCAGAGATATCCTGTTTCTGAACAATATCTGCTTTTTCGAACCTGTAGTTTGGCATTGATTCAATATCTTTCAGGTTTTCCAGGTTACCGGCATAGGTAAGCTTGTCCGCATTCACAATAAGATAGTTGCTATACCTGTTAACGAACCTTCTTACCACATGTGAGCCAATAAAACCCGCACCGCCGGTTATAAGAATTCTTTTCTCTGTCTTCATTGTGATTTCCGTATTTGTTTTTCCCATTCCCAGGCCGTTTTCATAGCGTCGTCAAGCGAGCTGAGCGTTCTCCAGCCGAGTTCATCGTTTGCATAAGAAGGATCTGCCCATATCTTTTCGATATCTCCCGGTCTTCTGCCGGTAATACTGTATTTAAGGCTTATTCCTGAAACCCGTTCGAATGAGTCTATTGCCTCGAGAACAGATACTCCTTTTCCGGTGCCCAGGTTAAAAACTTCGTAGTTATTCCTGTTCTTATTCCCCATGAGGCGTTTAACAGCCACCACATGTGCCCTGGCCAGGTCAACAACATGAAGATAATCCCTGATGCATGAGCCGTCGGGTGTATTATAATCATCACCGAAAACCTTCAGTTCATCCCTCAGTCCAATTGCAGTTTGAGTAATAAAGGGGACAAGGTTTTCAGGAACACCGCGGGGGAGCTCGCCTATCAGCGCTGATGGATGAGCACCAATGGGGTTAAAATAACGCAATGATATTGCCCTGATATTGTTATCGGATATTGTTGTGTCTCTGATAATAGCTTCTCCTACCTGTTTTGTGTTACCATAGGGAGACGCAGCAGGTTGTAAAGGGCTCTTTTCAGTTACGGGCAGTTTTTCGGGCTGACCATAGACAGTGCACGAAGAAGAGAACACAAAATCCGGGATACCATACTTTTTCATGGCTTCCAGAAGGTTCATAAGGGACACTAAATTATTCCGGTAATATTCGAGAGGTTTGTTCACCGATTCCCCCACTGCCTTAAAAGCTGCAAAATGGACGATTGATGATATATCCCGGTTTTTCCTGAAGAATGTGTCAAGCCTGTCTTTATCGCAAAGGTCGAAGACTTCAAGTTCCGGCCTTACTCCTGTGATCATGTGGATGCGGTCTGCTACTTCGGCTTCGGAATTATGAAGATTATCAATGATCACAATATCAAAGCCGTCTTCTATGAGTTCAACAGCGGTATGTGAACCAATATACCCCGTACCTCCGGTTACCAGGATCTTCTTTCTCATTTACAGGCTCCAGTAAGTATGATTTTTGATTTTGCCTCTTAATATTCCTTTTACATCGACAATAATACCATTTTTACCGAGCAATGAACTAAAATATGATTCATCCAGTTTCATATATTCATTATGGCTGACAGCAAGTATTATGGCATCATATTTCCCTTCCGGTTTGTCTTTCAGATCAATGCCATATTCTTCCTTGACCTCGTGTTTCCCGGCTCCCGGATCTATCACATCAACTATAATACCAAAATCATCAAGTTCATCAATCACATCAGCCACTTTGGAGTTTCTTATATCGGTTACATCTTCTTTAAAGGTGATACCCATAACAAGGACACGTACTGCTTTAAGATCCTTTCCGGCAACTATCATTTTTTTTACTGTCTGTTTTCCGATATAGCGTCCCATGCTGTCATTGACAAACCTTCCGGAGTCGATTATCTGTGGATGGTATCCCATTGATTTGGCTTTAAAGGAAAGGTAATAAGGATCAACACCTATACAGTGTCCTCCAACCAGGCCAGGGTAGAACCTGAGGAAATTCCATTTGGTACCGGCTGCTTCAAGCACCTCATAAGTGTTCACGCCAAGCCTGTTAAATATAATGGAGAGTTCATTCATGAAGGCGATATTGATATCGCGCTGGGTGTTTTCAATGATCTTTGCTGATTCAGCTACCTTGATGGAACTGGCCCTGAACACACCTGCTTCAATTATTAGTTCATAAGTACGGGCTATTTCCTCAGATGAATCGGGATCGCAACCACTCGTTACCTTTACAATTTTTGTAAGTGTATGATTTTTATCTCCCGGATTTATCCTTTCCGGAGAGAAGCCAACCTTGAAATCTGTTCCGCACTTCAATCCGGAGTATCTTTCAAGAACAGGGATGCAGTCATCTTCTGTACATCCCGGGTAAACAGTTGATTCGTAAACAACATAGTCACCTTTCTTCAGTATCTTACCTACTGTCTCCGATGCTCCGAGGACAGGTCCAAGGTCCGGAAGATTGTTCCTGTTTGTCGGGGTTGGTACAGCTATGATGTGAAATGATGCAGAGCGCAGATCTTCAGGATTACTGGTATAAAGGATATCAGTACCCTGAAAGGCCTCACCTTCCAGTTCATTACTGGGATCAATACCCTTTTTCATAAGTTCAACCCTGTCTGGCTTTATGTCGAAGCCGACAACCTTTATCCGTTTTGCAAACTCAAGTGCAATAGGCAGGCCGACATAGCCCAAACCAATGACAGACAGCTTTGTCTCTTTATTTACTAGTTTATCATACATATTTATTCTATTGAATTGATTTTAAAATTGGATGGTAATCGCCTGTAAGTCCGGCCGGAGTGGCATTCCTTATCACATAGGCAGTTTCAACTGACTGACGGGCTTCATTTAAACCAAAACCTTTGCCTGCCAGAATTTCCCTGTATGTCAGTGTATGAAGGTCAGTAAAGCCTTCGCTGAACTCAATCTCTTCCCCGTCGACGGTAATGGACCTGTAAGTTCTTTTTCCGGTCACTCTAACTTCGGCAGGGATGTCATTATAATCTATGCTGAGAAACCATCTGACCCTTGCTTTTTCCAGTTCAAGATATCCTGCAACCTTGTTATGCCGGCTTATGTGAACAACGATCTTTTTCACGTCTCCAAATATCCAGCTTAGCATATCGAAAAAATGGATACCTATATTTGTTGCAACACCACCTGATTTCTGCACATCTCCTTTCCAGGAGAAGTTATACCAGTTGCCCCGGCTGGTTATGTAAGAAAGGTCGATATCATACATTTTATCCTTTGGACCTGAGTCAATTTTCTTTTTTAGTTCCTGAAGCTTATCATGCAGTCTCAATTGAAGAACAGTATTAATATGCCTTCCCGTTTCGGACTCAATCTTCTGCAAGGCATCTACATTCCACGGATTCAGTACGATGGGCTTTTCACAAATAGCGTCGGCCTGGTGTCTCAAGGCGAATCTGATATGTGAATCATGCAGGTAGTTTGGCGAACAGATACTTACATAGTCTATTTTGGTACCGGTCCTTTTCAGTTTATCAAAATGCCTGTCGAATCTTTCAAACTCTACAAAGAAATCACTTTCAGGAAAATAACTGTCTATGATTCCCACACTATCAAATTTGTCGAGGCTGGCCAGCAGATTATTCCCCGTTTCCTTTATTGCATTAAGATGCCTGACAGCAATATACCCTGCAACACCTATAATTCCGAAATTCTTCTGATTTACTGCCATTGAAATTGTATTATTAGGAGCATAAAAGTACTAAAATATTTTAGAAACCATACCCTCCTCAAGACGGTATCTCTCGTTGCTTTCAGGACAAATGGCTATGCCTTCTTCGTTGAAATTCAACCTGTGCCCGAATTCACTTATCCATCCTTTCTGACGGGCAGGGTTCCCCAAAACCAGTGCATAGGGTTTTACCTCTCCTGTAACAACCGCGCCGGCACCTACAAAAGAATACCTGCCAATAGTGTTACCGCAAATGATGGTTGCATTGGCTCCGATGGAAGCCCCCTTTTCCACGAGGGTCTTCATATACTGATCCCTGCGTATTATGGCACTTCGGGGATTTATCACATTTGTAAATACCATCGATGGTCCCAGGAAAACATCATCTTCACAGATGACGCCCGTATAAACAGATACATTATTCTGGACTTTGACATTATTACCCAGCCTGACATCGGGCGATATTACGACATTCTGGCCCAGGTTACAATTTTCCCCTATTTCAGAACGTGGCATGATATGGCTGAAGTGCCATATTTTGGTGCCTTTTCCTATCTTACAACCTTCATCAATTACGGCTGTCTCATGTGCAAAATATCCTTTATCCATAAAATATTCAATCGAAGTATTCCAATACTTTTTGTGTAATATATTCAAGTTGTTCCTGATCCATCTCGGTATGGACGGGTAAGGAGAGAACCTCACTGCATAACTCTGTGGTTACCGGGAAGGCATTTTCACTGTATCCAAGGTACCTGTATGCTTCCTGCATATGCAGTGGCTCCGGGTAGTATACCATGGAAGGGATGCCTGCTGATGCCAGGTACTTCCTGAGGTTATCTCTATGACCGTCTTTTACCTTAAGGGTATACTGGTGGAATATATGAGATGAATACTCTGACCTTACAGGTGTAATGACAGATTTGCATCCGTCAAGTGCTTTATCATAATAATCAGCCACCTGCTGCCTTGCCCTGTTGAACTGAGAGAGATATTTCAATTTGATCCTGAGTATTGCGGCCTGTAATGTATCAAGCCTTGAATTGATACCGATATCATCATAATGATATCTAACTTTCATACCGTGGTTTGCAATGCTTCTTATCTTCCTGGCATATTCTTCATTGTTTGTATAGACAGCGCCGCCATCACCATAACATCCCAGGTTCTTTGAGGGAAAGAACGAAGTTGTTCCGATATCTCCTATTGTTCCTGCTCTGGCTGATCTTCCATCACTGTATAAATAATCGGTGCCGGTGGCCTGTGCCGCATCTTCAATAATGAATAGGTTATACTCCCTGGCAAGAGCGGTCAGGCCTTCCATATCGGAACACTGACCAAACAGGTGAACAGGGACTACAGCCCTGGTTCTCGGTGTAATAGCCTTCCTGACATTTTCCGGTGATATATTGAAGGTATCAGGCCCGGGATCCACAAGGACAGGTTTCAGCCCCAGGAGTGCAACAACCTCTACGGTTGCAATAAAAGTAAAATTTGTTGTAATAACCTCGTCTCCGGGTTTTAATCCGAGTGCTACCATGGAGAGGTAAAGCGCATCAGTTCCGTTTGCACACGAAACGACATGTTTTACTGCCATATAATCACGTAATTCCTCTTCAAAAAGCCCTACTTCCGGGCCCTTGATGAAGGCGGTTGATTCCAGCACCGACATGATGGCAGAATTGATTTCAGAGCTCAGTCTTTCATACTGGGTCCTCAGATCTGCCATTTGAATCTCTCTCATAGGTTATTATCATTTGGATTTACGAAGATAGTATTTTTAACAGACATAGCTGTTTACCCATTAACTTTATGGAGGTTTTGAGAAGCACAAAAGATAAATTTTCCGCCGGGTATTTCAGGTGCAAAAAAAGTATTTCATCTGTTATGAAAATGGCCGGGGTAACGAAATTTTTTCTAAATTTGTAAGACACGAAATTAAGTTGAAATTGGATATCACTGCTTTTATAAGGGAATTATTGTTCGGGCACGATTGTGTTATTGTACCCGGCTTCGGAGGGTTTATCGGAAATTATACCCCTGCACAGATTGACAGGGCCGCAGGGACTTTTTATCCACCTGTTAAGCAGATATCTTTTAACCGTAACCTGAATCATAATGACGGACTTCTTGTTGGTAAGATTTCGGATACTTCGGGGATAGGTTATGGTGATGCCAGGAACCTGGTTGATGAATTTGTTGCTGGTGTCAGGAAGAAACTTGAAAAAGGAGAAAAGGTAAGCTTTGATAAGATAGGCAGTTTCGTTAATAACCAGGAAGGTAATATTCAGTTTGAGCCTGACAGTACTGTCAATTATCTTCTGGATTCCTATGGTCTCGAATCCTTTAAGTGTATGCCTCTTGATGGCTATGATGTCCGTAAAAGTATTATCCGTCATACAAATCCTGATCCTGCAAAGCAGGCATTTCGCAGGAAACTACTGTGGCGTGCTGCCATAATTATTCCTCTTCTTTCAGTTGTGCTGGCAGTACCGCTTAAAACAGACCTTTTCAAGTCGAAGGTACAGACCTCTGATTTGAATCCACTTGTTACAAAGGAGTTTGAACATAATAAGAAGGCCGTTGATGAAAATACTCCAGTTGCAACGGTTCCACCGGAAGTTAACAACAAGACAGAAATTGAGGAAGCACCTCCGGTTACTGCCTCAGAGCCTGCACCGGCCAAAGTGGTAAATAATGCCACAACACCAGGGTATTTTATTATCACAGGAAGCTTCAGATCGGAAGATAATGCAGTTACACAGGTTAACATACTGAAGAATGAAGGATTTGATCCGGAAATTATACATGCTTCCAACGGTTTCTACAGGGTGTGCGCCATGAGTTGCGCTGACCGGGAGGCAGCTGTGCACAGGAAAGACAGCATTGCAAAGAAATTCCCCGGAACGTGGATCTCAAGAAAAAAATAATTACCCGTTACTGATGAGTTGATCTATTTATGGCAATGCATGATTTATTGCATGGCTAAAGTCTATTTTATCATGCTGCCGTTACTGACCTTATCGGCAGGTATAACCATAACCAGCTTTCCGTCGTTATCTTCAGCCATCAGTATCATCCCTTTCGACTCTACACCTTTTATCTTGCGGGGCTCCAGGTTAGCTATTATCGAGATCTGACGTCCAATAATTGATGCTGGCTCGTAATATTCTGCAATTCCTGATACTATTGTACGTACATCTATTCCTGTATCTATTGTAAGCTTCAGCAGTTTGGTCGTTTTTGGTACCTTTTCGGCTTCAAGTATTGTAGCAGTCCTGATATCAATTTTTGAAAACAGATCAAAGTTTATCATTTCTTTTGCAGGAGCCGCTTTGGGGGATGAAGTCTCATTGGTCTTTTTTGTTTCAAGAAGCTTGTTGACCTGTTTCGCGATAACCTCATCTTCGATCTTTTCAAAAAGCAATTCGGCCTTATTGATAACATGTCCGGGAGAAAGCAGGTCTGTTCTTCCTGCATTTTCCCAGCTCATCTCACGGAAGTTGATCATGGCACACAGTTTTTCCATTGAGAAGGGCAGAAATGGCTCACAGATAATTGTAAGGTTGGCTGTTATCTGCAGGGCAATGTTCATGATTGTCTTTACCCTTTCCGGGTCGGTCGTGATAACTTTCCACGGTTCGGCATCGGCAAGATACTTATTACCGAGCCTTGCAAGATTCATGGCTTCCTTAAGAGCCTCCCTGAACCTGAAGGCTTCAAGGCTTGTCTCTACATTTTCCCTTAATTGTGCTATCTCATTCAGGGTTGCCTCGTCGTTTTCATCAGTTTCTCCTCTTTCCGGTACCCGGCCATCGTAATATTTATTTGTAAGAACAAGTGCCCTGTGGACAAAATTACCGAGTATTGCCACCAGTTCATTATTATTCCTGGCCTGGAAATCCTTCCAGGTGAAATCGTTATCCTTTGCCTCCGGAGCACTGGCACATAATGAATACCTGAGTACGTCCTGTTTTCCCGGAAATTCCTCGAGGTACTCATGCAGCCATACCGCCCAGTTCCTGGAAGTGGATATCTTGTCATTCTCGAGGTTGAGGAACTCGTTTGCAGGTACATTGTCGGGGAGGATAAAGCTACCCTCAGCTTTCAGCATGGAGGGAAAAATAATACAGTGAAAAACGATATTGTCTTTCCCAATAAAGTGTACCATCCTGGTATCCTTATCTTTCCAGTATTTCTCCCAGTAGGGTGTAAGTTCCTTTGTTGCCGATATATAGCCAATAGGGGCATCGAACCATACATACAGAACCTTACCTTTTGCTCCTTCGACCGGAACAGGTACTCCCCAGTCAAGATCGCGGCTTACTGCTCTTGGCTGCAGACCCTGGTCCAGCCATGACTTACACTGTCCGTATACATTGGTTTTCCATTCCCTGTGGTCTTCGAGGATCCATTGTTTGAGCCATGGTTCATATTTGTCGAGAGGCAGGTACCAGTGTAATGTCTTCTTCAAAACAGGTTTGCTCCCGCTCACCATTGAGTGGGGATTTATAAGTTCTGTGGGGCTCAGCGATGTACCGCATTTCTCACACTGGTCACCGTAAGCATTTTCATTACCGCAATGGGGACAGGTACCTGTAATATACCTGTCGGCAAGGAAGCAGTCTGCTTCCTCATCGTAATACTGTTCTGAGGTCTTCTCTGTGAATTCTCCTTTGTCGTAGAGTGTCCGGAAAAACTCCGAAGCAGTTTCATAATGGACTTTCCCCGATGTCCTGGAATATATGTCAAATGCTATTCCAAAATCTTCGAATGCCTTTTTATTTATTGCATGATACCTGTCAACGATCTCCTGTGGAGAAACACCTTCCTTTCTGGCTTTAAGGGTTATAGGCACACCATGTTCATCAGATCCGCATACGGAAATCACATCTTCTCCCTTCATCCGGAGGTATCTTGTATAAATGTCGGACGGAACATATACACCGGCCAGGTGTCCGATATGAATAGGTCCGTTCGCATATGGGAGAGCAGAAGTGATAAGATGTCTTTTATATTTCTTCATGGTGTTGATAATGAATAATAAGCAGTTTTAAAAACTGCACAAATATAATAATTTGTAACTTTAAGCACTCTAAATTTTAAGTACTTATCTTTATTTATGTCAATACCCGGAAGTAAGATACAGCCAGATTTTCTGAGTGAAGGCGATGAAATCGCAATTGTTTCTCCATCATACAGTATTGATGCTCAAAAACTTGATAATGCAATCCGGATTATTGCCGGATGGGATCTTAAAATACGTGTTGGAAGGAATGCATTGAAGAAATACGGCCCCTTTGCAGGAAGCGATGAGGAACGGTTATCTGATCTCCAGGAAGCTGTTGATGATCCTGCCATTAAGGCTGTATTGTGTTCCAGGGGCGGGTATGGGGCGTCAAGGATAATCGACAGGGTGGATTTTTCGCGTTTGAGAGAAAGACCCAGGTGGTTTGCGGGTTTCAGTGATATTACGGTAATTCATCTCTGGTTAAATGAGGTGATCGGAATGGGATCAATACACTCTGATATGCCTTTGCATTTTGGTGACGGAGAAAAAACAGAAGCTACATTCACAACCTTAAGGGAGGCATTATTCGGAGATCTGAAAAGGATAGACTGGGATGGCCGGGTTTTCAGACCTGGACCTGTAAGGGGAGAAGTGACAGGAGGCAATCTTTCGCTTCTTTACGGTCTTACAGGAACGCCGGCGGATCCTGACACCGATGGTAAAATACTTATCATTGAGGAAACGGGGGAAGCTTATTATCATATAGACAGGATGCTGGTTTCTCTCAGGCTGGCCGGGAAGCTTGACAGCCTGGCAGCACTTGTTGTAGCCGGCATGGATGATATTTCCGATTCCAGGACACCCTGGGGGAAAGATATTGAAGAGACTGTCATTGATGTGGTCAGGGACAGGCATTATCCTGTTTTATTTGGCTTTCCGGCCGGACATGTTAATGATAACAGGTCTTTTTACATCGGGAGGAATGCAGAGGTGGGGACCAACAACGGGAGATTTTCCCTTGTATATGAGTGAATCTCAGAATGCAGTAAGAAGCAGATCCAGATCCTTCGAAAGAATACCGAATTTTTGTCCCAGTGTTTCATTAGTCAGCATACCTGCATAAAGGTAAGCGCCGTTTCGTAGTCCGGGATTATTTTTTAAAAGCTGGGTGATGCCACCTGAGTCAGCCAGGTTTTGAAGGAGAGGGGTGAAGATGTTGCTTAAGGCAATGGAAGCTGTACGGGCAACTCTCGAAGGGAGGTTCCAGGCTGAGAAATGAATTACGCCATACTTTTCGTAAACAGGGTCTTTAAGTGCCCGGCATTCGGTTGTCTCAATACAACCACCGCGGTCGATGCTCAGGTCAATAATAACAGAACCCTTCTTCATGTTACGTACCATATCCTCGGTAATATAATACCATGGTCTGAGGTCTTCCAGTTCTATGGCACCTATCAGCACATCAGCCGATTTGAGGGCCTTACTGAGAACCTGGGGGTGAAAGACGGAAGTCTGTAAACGTCTTCCAAGCAGGTTTTGAAACTTCCTCAGTCTGTTTAGCGAACTGTCAAATATCTTGACCGTTGAACCAAGACCTATGGCAGCCCTGGCAGCACTTTCACCTGCAGTATTGGCCCCGAGGATGACGACTTCCGTAGGTGTTACACCTGTTATACCGCCGAGCATAACTCCTTTACCGCCGTGCAAGTTGCTGAGATATTCCGAGGCAATAAGAAGGGAAGTTATACCGGCAATTTCGCTCATTGATTCAACAACAGGGAATTCCCCGTTCACATCACGTAACTTTTCGAAGGCTATTGCCGTGACCTTTTTCCTGATCATTTTAGCCAGTGTCTCTTCACTGAGTTTCAGGACATTCAGATATGATATGACTACCTGGTTCCCGCTAAGATAATCTGCTTCCTTTTCAGAGAAAGGGGCAACCTTGATCACAACATCAGAACTAAATACTCTTGAAGCTGAATCGCTTATTATCGCCCCGTTTTCACTGTAATCCTTATCGGTATAATTGGCCCCCAGTCCTGTTCCTTTCTGAACTATTACTTCGTTACCGTCTTCAACAAGCAGGTTTACGGCTTCTGGTGTCAGAGCCACCCTCTTTTCATCATCTTTACGGTCACACGGGATTCCAACGGTTATTTTCCTGTTTTTTACTGCAGTTTCCAGAAGTTCTTCCTTCGGCATAAAAGCAGTGTTGCCAAATGGGACATTTCCGCTCTTACCTTTATCGTTCATGATTGGTTCAGGATTATTTTCTCAAAGGTAAGTAATTTGCAACTCTGTGCAAAATAGAAAATATTATGACAAAGAAAGGATGCGAGACTCATCATCACCAACAGAGATCCTGATACGGACTGTTCCGGGGGGAAGTATATTCTCTGCCAGCTCCGGCCATTCCATGAAACAATAAGAATCGCTGTAAAGATACTCTTCGATACCGAAATCAAATAATTCTTCTGTTTTACGAATCCTGTAAAAATCTATGTGGTAAAGCGATTTTCCGTCTTTTGTCCGGTATTCATTGACCAGCGTGAATGTTGGGCTGCTGACAATATCCTCTGCCTCCATAGCTTCACAGATAGCCTTTATAATAGTGGTTTTACCGGAACCCATCGGACCATAGAAAGCAAATATCCTGCTGCCGCTGCAATACTCCATTAATTTTTTCACTGCTGAATGGAGATGCCTCTTGTCTTTTATTAAAATTTCCATCGGTTCAGATATCAGTTTTAAACCGGTTCAAGTGTGGCTATGGGTAGCAGCATCTCCTGCATAGAAATACCTCCATGCTGGAACGTTTCCTTGTAATAGGTTGCATACTGGTTGAAATTATTCTGATAAACAAGATAGTCCTTGTTTGTTGCAAAGATGTACCTGGAGCTTATGTTGGTTTTTGGTAAAAATGCTTTTTCCGGGTTGATTATCTCAAATACCTTTTTGGGATCGTAATCGAGATTTCTTCCCATTTTATACCTCAGGTTTAAAGATGTCTTCCTGTCTCCAACCACCTTGACTGGATTCTGAACCCTTATTGTCCCGTGGTCGGTGCTGAAGACCACTTTAACAGGATGTTCTGCCAGTGTCTTCAGAAGTTCAAAAAGTGAGGAATGCAAAAACCATGAGCGTGTGACGCTGCGGTATGCACGTTCGTCATTGGCAAGATCACGTATCAGGCCAACATCTGTGCGGGCATGGGATAACATATCTACAAAATTGAATACCAGTATATTAATATCGTTATCAAGCATGGCATGAATCTTTTCGTTAATCCTTTTGCCTTCCGCACCGCCTGAGATCTTATAATATGACCATTTGTGATTGAGCGCCTTTTTGTTTAACTGATTCTGAAACAAAAATTCCTCGTAATTATTCTTTCCTTCATCTTCATCTTCATTAATCCACAGGTCGGGAAGGGTCTTCTCTATCTGTGAGGGCATCATCCCGGCAAAAATTGAGTTCCTGCTGAATTGTGTCGCAGTGGGAAGAATACTGCAGTAAATATTTTCCTCCAGGATTTTGTAAAGTCCGGTCAGTTCAGCAGCTATCGTTTTCCATTGATCGAATCTCATGTTATCTATGAGAATAAAGAACAAGGGTTTATGAGGATGCAGTTTAGGAAAAATCTTTTCTGAGAACAGGTGATGGGACATCAGCGGAGCATCCTTAGTGCCTGGTTCAAGCCATTTGAGATAATTGTTCATAATAAAACGGGAGAAAGCGCTATTCGCTTCATTTTCCTGCATCCTCAGAATTTCATCCATTCCTGAATCAGATGATTTTTCAAGTTCGGATTCCCAGAACACTATTTTCCTGTATAACTCGGTCCAGTCACTGAAAGTTATAGCTGATGATATCATGCTGCTGATACGGTTGAAGTCCTGCCTGTAATCTGTTGTGGTTTTCTCTGTCACAAGACGGCGCTGATCAAGTATTTTCTTAATTGCCATAAGGATCTGGTTCGGCTTGACAGGTTTGATAAGATAATCAGCAGTTTCTGAACCGATAGCAGCTTCCATAATATTCTCTTCCTCGCTCTTGGTAACCATTACCACAGGAATATCGGTCCTGATCTCTTTAATTTGCCTGAGGGTTTCTATTCCGCTTAATCCCGGCATGTTTTCATCAAGGAAAATCAGGTCGTACCAGTTTTGCCTGACAAGATCGAGGGTATCATTCCCGTTGGAGCATGTGTCAATCTCATATCCTTTTTCCTCAAGAAAGAATATATGAGGTTTAAGAGCTTCAATCTCATCATCGGTCCACAATATTCTTATCTTTCTCATTTGAGATAATTTTCTTTAAAAAACAACCTGTATCGCCCGGGGTTCTTATCATCATTCAGGACTCTGAGGTTTTTCTCCCCTATAATAAACGACATCATGGGTGCCCCTTTCTGATTTCTGACAGGTTTTGATTCATCGAAGGCCCTGTAATAATTCATTGCTGAAGTGAAATTTTTGAAACCGGATACGGTAATCATTATATACTTGTTGTCGATCAGGGTACCCTCGGTCTTATAATTATTATTGGTAAAGTTGTCAATATTATAGCTTATCACGTCAAAGGTTGCCTGATTTATATTGAAAGCAGGATCGTTGATGATAAGAACAAATCTCTGGATTGATGTTGTATCAGCTGTATAAATCTCAGCGGCTATCTGTTTGTCTTCTTCAACTTTAAGCTCCGGAGTTTTCCGGTTAAGGTATGCTATCAGGCCGGCAGCTCTTTTACTTTCTTCTGTTCCGGGCCATTGCCTGATGATGGCGTTCAGTTCCTGCCTGAAAGTTCTTTCATCACTTACCCTGGCAGTTGAAAGAGCATGAAGAAGCATGAATTTAGGGGCGAGTTCATTTTGGGAATTGACTGCCAGTGCACTGTCGCAAATTGACAGGGCCTTGTCGAAATCCTCATTGTTAAAGGCACTGTAAGCATCCTCGTAGAGAAGTTCATTCCTCTTAATACCTTCCATTTTCTTCTCATAGTAGGCAGGATCGGAAAGAATCCGTGCATATTCGCTATCGGGATATTTCCCGAGCAATTTCTGCCTGTATATCTCGGCCTTATTGACATCGGATGTCTTTAAAAGGTTATAGAGGTTATAAAGAGCTTCAGGCACAAGATAGCTCGCAGGAAACCGGCTTATCAGTGATTCCCATTCTTCAGCAGCTTTCCCGGGATCATTTAATTTCTCATCGTAGGCTTTACCGGCATTCATCAGTGCTGTTGCAATTAGTTCATCAGACTGTGCTATAAGTGAGTCCGAAAGTGGCAGGTTCTGAAGGTAGAATTCCGGATTTTTGTTATTCATCAGTGCTGTCGTGGAATCAGTCGACGGGTTGGCTCCTTCAGGAGGGATGGCAGTGGTTTGTAAGGCAGTAATCCTGGTTTTGTTTGAACGCCTCCAGTTATCTTCCAGTTTCCTGTCTCCCCATCTTCTGCGGAATTCCGTCCGTCCGAAAGTGAGAGCTGTCTGATTATAAAAATACCATTTTCCTTCCTGGTTGATATTTCCCTGGAAGCGTCTCTCATTTTCATAATACTGGCCCAGGTTGTACCTGTCGGCATAGCCGGATGCATTACCTTCACTCTCGGCTTTTTTAACCTTTTCTATTATTGCGGCAATAAAGTTGTTCCTTTCTGCTTCCGGCATTTTTGCAATCCTTTGCAGGCTATCCTCTCTCTGGATGATTTCAAGCTGGGGGACCAAAGCGTTAAGATTTTGTGACCTTGCCTTCAATGCCTTGTAATCGGGATACTTCTGATCGAGGAAATATACAGTACTGTCATAATATTTCCCTGCCCTCATATAATCAGGGATATCATAGTAATATGTGGCCAAAGCAAGATATGCCCTGCCTTTCTGATTTAAATTCTGTGATGCGGCAGCTGCGGATTTCCTGTAGTAGGCCAGGGCTTCATCTTTTTTCCCTTCTTTCAGTGAGAGGTTCCCCAATGCGTAATAGATCTGGTCCTGGAAATCCTTGTTCTTCGGGTTCCTGAGCATTTTTTCAAGTTCTTTCCCAATCTGGTCGGGATTACCTGAGTTAACGTCAAAAACACCGGCGATGTTTATCCTGGCATTAAACTCAACATCGTAAGGGGGATTCATTTTTACAACTTCCCGGTAAAGCTGTGTTGCTTTTGCTCCGTTCCCGTCCTGCTCATAAAGCTGGGCAAGCAGGTATGTCAACCTGTACCTGTTTCTTTTACCTTTTATAAGATCAAGTGCTTTGCCAAGCGGATCGATTGCCTCGGAATACTCTTTTTGTTTTACATACATATCGGCAACGGTAGTAAAATACATTGCCTTAAGAGACCTGGTATCATTATCGGATATTTTCAGGCTGTTGAGCAGACTCATGGCTTCCGGATAATTGCCGGTCTCGTTGTCTATCCTTGCAAGCCATATTGTAGCTTCTTTCTTTATGGCAGGATCGTTGGCATTTATAGTACAATAGCTGAAAACATCCCGGGCCTCATCAAACTCATGTTTGTAAAAGCGGGCTTCTCCTATAAGAAGATAACTGTCGTCAACCCATTCATTATATTCCTTCCTGTCGAGAAGCTCTTTTTCTTTTTCCGTCAGTTCATGTTTGGCTTTTATTTCCGGTTTTGCGGTTATCGATTTCAGGGATATAAGTTTGGATGCTTTCTGAATTGCCCTTTCCATGTCTGATGAACAGTATGATGCGGTAGCAGGATCGCTGTACTCAAAAACTTTAAGAATTTCAGCATAATCGTCCTGGTAACGGTTGTCTATCTTTGCCAGTCCATCCTTAAAACTCTCATATCCATTAAAATAGATGTTGTATTTTGCAGTCATGCTATTATAAAAGCGACTTGCATCCGTGTTTTTTTCAACCGAACAATTTGTTACCAGGAGTGGTAACACAAATATCACCAGATACCTATATAATGTATTTCCTGAAGCCAAAAACTGACTTTTAATACTATAACTGACTAAAGTTGTGTATAGTATTCCAAAGGTAAATAAAAATGGAGGGAACTTCTTCCTCAGGTTGATATAACTCTTCTTATTTCCGGTACTTCCTTCATTATTGCCTGTTCCACGCCTGCTTTCAGAGTCTGCATACTGAAAGGGCATCCGTAACAAGCACCGGTAAGTTTTACCTTTACGGTCATATCATCCGTTACATCAACAAGATCGATATCGCCTCCGTCGGACTGCAAATAGGGTCTTACCCTTTCCAGGGCCCGGGCGACACGTTCCCTTATATTGGCAGTGTCTGTTGTCATAATCTTTCTTTTAACTATGATAATTCAACTTTGGTTGTTGGTCTCAAATCCCTGTTGCGTTGATCTGTCTTTGCTACCATTTCGGTTGCCAGGTCCATAAAGGCATTTCCTGTTATTGAATCTTCCAGTGCAACAGGTGTTCCGTTGTCACTTCCTTCACAGATACTCTGAACAAGAGGGATCTGTCCCAGCAGGGGAACATTCATTTTCTGTGCAAGGTTAAGGCCCCCGTCTTTACCGAAGATATAATATCTGTTTGAAGGAAGTTCAGCCGGTGTGAACCATGACATATTTTCCACAAGACCAATAACAGGTACATCTATTTTATCGCTTCTGAACATTGAAATTCCCTTTAAGGCATCTGCCAGTGCAACGTTCTGAGGTGTGGTTATCACTATTGCTCCTGTTACAGGCACTTCCTGTACAAGAGTAAGATGGATGTCGCTTGTTCCGGGGGGCAGGTCTACAAGGAGATAGTCAAGCTTACCCCACTCGCCCTGTGTGATGAGCTGCTTAAGGAAGTTGGAAGCCATCGGCCCTCTCCAGATCACCGCGTCTGAAGGATCGACAAAAAAGCCTGTCGACAGAACCTTAACACCATGTTTAAGCATTGGCACTATAAGATCGATGTTGTTCTCCCTTTTTACTTCGGGACGGTAATCTTCCTCATTGAACATCTTTGGGACCGACGGTCCGAATACATCTGCATCCAGCAGTCCCACATCATATCCTTTGCGTGCCAGCGCTATGGCCAGGTTGACAGCAACGGTTGTCTTACCTACCCCCCCCTTTCCGGATGACACAGCGATGATATTGGTAACACCCGGAAGTATATCTCTTTCTTTCTCTTTATATTTTCCCACAACAATCCGGGGCTCCACCTTTATTTCCTGTATAACGGTATCGGGGCCGAGGTCCTCTTTCAGGATTTTAACTATTGTACTTTTAATTGAGGAGATAAACGGGTCGTTTGATTTTTCAGGTGTCAGGGTGATCGATATTCCGTCCTTCCCCTGTTCGATTTTTGATACCATCCCCAGGGCAACAATGTCTTTCCCTTTATCAGGATGAACTATCCGGGAAAGAGATTTTAAGATTTTCTTGTCAGCACTCATCTCTATATCTATTTTTATTTAAATCAATTATAAATAAGCTACAATTTTACCAAAAAAAAGGGAGATAGCAAAATTTCTATTTCAGTTCTATAAGCGGATCCCAGAATTTTTTGTTGAAATTCACAACAGTGTCGTTTTCCACTTCGATACCCTCATTACGTAACAGTTGTTCCATTGTTGAGGTATTCCCGAAATGGAATTTACCTGTAAGGATACCTTTGTAATTGACAACCCGGTGAGCTGGAATAAATACCGGGCTGTTATGGCAGGCATTAAGAGCCCATCCCACCATCCTGGCAGATCTGCCGGCTCCCAGGTATTTTGCGATTGCGCCATATGATGTAACCCTTCCGTAAGGAATTAGTTTTGTTACTTCATAGACCCTGCTGAAAAAATCCTCGTTATCTGATTTTTGGCGCGACATCTCCAATAATCCTGTTTTTATCAAGCCTGAAAGAAAGGAAGTTGATATTTGATCCGGCGTTAATGAACATATTTTCGTAATGGGTTTTTATGGAAAGGATATCCTCTGCAAAAGAACCTGCCAGGACACGATCCGGAAATTTCTTCTTAAAAGCCTGTGCCAGTTCGGCCTTAATATTACCCGAGTGAAGATCTGATGTGGCGAAAATCAGCTCGAGGTCATTGGCTTCAATTATTGTCCGTGTAAAATCAAACAGTTCCTCATTATCAGTCTTAAGATGAATAAAACCCTTGTCACTGAGAAACATCCGGTACAAATTCAGGTACCAGGGGGATGTAAGTCTCTTATTTGCATGTCTCCTTCCTGCATGCGGATCAGGAAATGTGATCCATATTTCATCGATTTCATCAGGGGCAAAGAAGGATGTTATGAACTCTATCCTTGTCCTGAGAAAAGCTACATTGGACATTTTCCTCTCGTTGGAAGTTTTGGCGCCTCTCCACATGCGGGCACCTTTAATATCTACACCGATATAATTACGGTCAGGCACCATTGATGCCAATCCGGTTGTATATTCACCTTTTCCACAGCCCAGTTCCAGCACGACAGGATTACTGTTCATGAAGATTTTCTCATTCCAGTGTCCTTTTACCGGGTGGTCCTTACCAGATACTTCATCCATGAGAGGTTGAATAACATTGGCGAATGATTCCATCTCATTCCATCTGGCCAGTTTATTCTTGCCCACAGTTATAGTTTATTTGCTGAATTTTTCTATTCTTAGACCGAAGTCAGAGACTCCTTTAAGGTCCCCAACGCGCATCCCGTGTTGTATTCTGAACCGGTAGACCCCTTTAACCGGGAAGAATACATTCGATTTATATGGCAGGTTCAGTTCACGAATATCCCCGAAGCCTTTCCCGTAACGGTTTCCTTTATCATCGGAAAGGAAATACTGGAGGGTATCTGTCATCACACTGCCAC
The DNA here is from genome assembly GCA_964472085.1 of uncultured Rikenellaceae bacterium. Classification (GTDB taxonomy): domain Bacteria; phylum Bacteroidota; class Bacteroidia; order Bacteroidales; family VadinHA17; genus LD21. Next base: position 84,710 of record CAYYIW010000005.1, read on the forward strand.
CGGGCGAAGTAGTTGATACAAAGAGATAAATATTCCTGAATGGATAGGAAGAGCCTGTACGTATAGTAAAAAATACATTATTCCGGGTTACAGTATCTGTGACAGGGACCTCAAACACCTGGGTATCTGTAAGTTTCCAGGTTTTATCCGGCATATCGTGTGTGCCGGTAAATATAACATTCCTGTTGCAGGACAGGAGGCAGGTCAGGGAAGCCAGAGTAAAGATCAAGGAATATTTACTTATTTGGTTTTCCATTGAACCTTCTTTTTTTCTTTTTACGATGATTCCTGTTGGGGTTGTTTTTCTTGTCAGGAGGATCGAAGCGTGTCAGGCTGTTGTTTTTCAGCAGATCCTGGGACACAGGGGTGATTTCCCAGGATTCCTCGGTAAGTTTAAGTTTTTCCACTTTCTGCCCTTTCCTGTTCACAGCCTGTATCTCCCTGACCCTTTCAACCGGCAATGCAATAAGATTAGATGTTGAGGTGGCATCGGTGGAATACCAGTAGATACCTTTGTGTACTTCCATTTTCTGGAACCATGCAGTACAATCGAGAGCTTCCAGCGGAATATCACGTGGAGGGAATGACCTTTGGGCGTCCACATAGCAATCGAGTTCAAAATTCAGGCAGCACTTCAGTTTGCTGCACTGTCCGGCAAGCTTTTGCGGGTTAAGTGTCAGTTCCTGGTATTTGGCATGTGTTGTTGTGACCGAAATGAAGTTGGTTATATGTGTCGAGCAGCACAGTTCCCTGCCGCAAGAGCCTATACCTCCTATCCTTCCTGCTTCCTGCCTGGCTCCTATCTGACGCATTTCTATCCTGATCCTGAACTCATCAGCGAGCACCTTGATAAGTTGCCTGAAGTCAACCCTGTCGTCAGCTATATAATAGAAAATGGCTTTTGTTTTATCCCCCTGGTATTCAACATCACCTATTTTCATGTTGAGGTTGAGTTCTTCAGCTATTTTTCTTGAGCGAAGCATTGTCGGTATCTCAAGATTCTTAGCTTCCTCCCACTTCTGGATATCCACGGCTTTGGCTTTCCTGTAGACCTTTTTCATGTCATCGGGGGTCGGGATGGATTTAAGCTTTTTCATCTGATCAATCACCAGAAAGCCTGTCATTGATACTCTTCCTATGTCATGACCCGGGGAAGCCTCAACGGCCACCACATCGCCTGTATCAAGTCTCAATCCGTTAACGTTCCTGTAGAAACCTTTTCTTGTGTTCTTAAAACGGATCTCGACAATATCGTTTTCTCCCGGAACATTCTCTATGTCGTTCAGCCAGTTGAATGAGTCCAGTTTATTATATCCGGGTTTGTATGTTATATCGGGCATTACGGGCTCTTCCCCGCCATGTCCCTGAATATCTTCAAAATCTGTCATATATATATATCCTTACGGATTTATCCTGCAAAAATAGTCAATAAATAGTTATTTTCAATATAACGGGATAATGATCATCTGATAAGTCTTGTGACTTTCAGTGCCAGATCGAGGAAAATGATCCTGGCATTACCATTGGCTTCAATGTGTGAGTATCCCAGGTTAAACTCATCTGTAAGCAGGAAGACATTCTTCTGATTGATATAAGGATGGAAATTGCCTGAGAAGTCAGCTTCCTCTCCTGCAAGGTATACCAGGTTGTTTTTCTTCTGACCCAATGTCAGCATCAGGTTTTCCCTGAGCAGTCTGAGGGCAAAAGCGAAGAAATTCTTCTGTGCTTCCCTTCCTGTTGTAGCTATCTCTTCCGACCATGTTATCAGGGAAATGATATCACGTTTCCATGCTGACCGCATCAGGCTCTTGAATTTATCGAGGTTGGCGAGCGATGATTCTTCATTATTGCACAGCTCGATTGCCCTTGTAATGTTGCCGGTTGATACTCTTGCAATGTCCGAGGCTTTTTCAGGGTTTATCCCTGCCTGGCTTGTTAGATAATCCTGAATATCGCCAGCCTTAAAACCCGGGATCTTAACCATCTGGCAACGCGACAGTATTGTTGGTATAACCTTATCAGGTTCTTCGGGGACCAGCAGAAAAAGAGTATTATCCGGAGGTTCCTCAATCATTTTGAGAAGTTTGTTGGCGGTAGCCTGGTGCATCTTTTCAGGCAGCCATATTATCATTATCTTGAAGTCAGATTCAAATGTTTTGAGACTCAGTTTTTTAATTATTTCGCCAGCTTCCGAGGCAAATATCATACCCTGGGCATTGCCAACTTCTATTGTATCAAGCCAGTTATTCAGGGTAAAGTATGGAGATGACCTGACAAACTCTCTCCACTCTTCAATATAGTTATCACACACAGGTTCGGAAGTCTTCTTCCCTTTTATGACGGGAAAAACAAAATGCAGGTCAGGATGTATCAGTTTTTCATATTTGACACATGATTTACATGTACCGCATGAGTCTGTTTCCGTCCTGTTTTCACAGCTGATATACCTGGCATAAGCGAGAGCAAGAGCCATGCTGCCGCATCCTTCAGGACCGGCAAATATCTGTGCATGACTTACTCTTTCTTCATGAACTGACTTCAGCAGTTTACCAATAATTTCTTCCTGTCCGGGTATCTGAGAAAAATTCATAGAATATTATATTTCAGTAGTTTACAATGCGGCAAGAGCTGCATCATAATCCACTTCCTCTGCTATTTCCGGTACCAGCTGGGTATATTTTACATTTCCATTTTCGTCTATAACGACTATGGCACGGGCATAAAGACCCGTGAACGGACCATCCTTTATCTCAACGCCGTAAGATTTACCGAAAGATGTATCCTTGAAACCGGATAGGGCGTGAACATTTGTTATACCTTCGGTTGTGCAGAAACGGTTGCTGGCAAAGGGCAGATCCTTGGTTATTGCCAGGACAGTTGTGTTAGGTTTACCTGCAGCCATCTCATTGAACTTGCGAACAGATGTTGCACATACTGATGTGTCAAGACTGGGTGAAATGCTCAGGATTACTTTCTTCCCCTTCAGATCAGAGAGTGAAAGATCTGAAAGATCTGATTTGACAAGTTTGAAATCGGGAGCCTTTGATCCTTTTGCCGGAAGATCACCTGAAGTGTTAACCGGACTTCCTTTTAATGTAACTTTAGCCATAATTTTTTTTCAAATTTAATTAAACTTTTATGAAGAGGAACATATATTGTTCATCAATGGTTCAATAATGTTCCAATTTGGGTTCATAGATATTCAACAAAACATGTTTGTCCCTCTACTAAAACAGGAACTCGGTTGCGTACCTACATTTCTTTTACTCTTCTCTCACTCTCGCTAACCTACTCTTAGCCCCTCTGCCTCTTCGCATCTATGCTTCGGTAAACAATACAAGGAGGAGAGCCAAAGATGAATAGGAGGCTGTATTAAAAGTTATTATTAACCACAAAGGGCACAAAGGTAATTCACAAAGGGCACAAAGAGCTAAATTATTATGCCATTCCCTTTGTGTACTTCGTGCAACCTTAGTGTCCTTTGTGGTTAATAATTTTTCCTTTTGAGACAACCTCCGGACTTATATATCAGGTAAAGCGGGGGTAGTCATGCAATAATTGATATTAAGATGATATTTCTCAAATGTTTATTCCCAAAAAAGCAGTAGGTTTGCATGAGAAATATTATTCACCAATAAAATATAAGATCAATGAAAATGATTCAAGACTTTAATTTCAAGGGAAAGAAAGCAATAGTCAGGGTCGACTTTAATGTGCCGCTTGACAAACAGACATTTGTTGTTACTGATGACACCAGGATCAGGGGAGCATTGCCTACAATAAAAAAGATCATTGCTGATGGAGGTTCTCTGATACTGATGTCACATCTGGGCAGACCTGACGGCCGTATGGAGAAATTATCCCTCAGGCCGGTACTCCCTGTTCTTGAAAAGTATCTGGATCAGAAAGTTCTTTTCGCTGAAGACTGCCTGGGAGAGGCCACGGAAAAAATGGCTGCCGGTCTTAAACCGGGTGAGATACTATTGCTCGAGAATGTACGCTTCTATCCTGAAGAGGAAGGCAAACCCAAGCTTCCTGATAATGTAACTGAGGAAGAGAAAAAGGCTGCAAAGGCCGAAATGAAAGTCAGGCAGAAAGAAATGGCTGGGAAACTGGCGGGTTATGCCGGGATATATGTAAATGATGCCTTCGGTACTGCGCATCGTGCACATGCCACCACTGCTGTTATGGCAGATTTCTTTGACGAGGAACATAAGATGTTCGGCTTCCTTATAAACAGTGAACTGGCAGCCATGGATAAGGTGTTAAAGGAGCCGCAACGTCCGTTTACAGCGATCATGGGTGGTGCAAAGGTATCTGATAAGATTTTGCTCATAGAAAACCTTCTCAACAAGGTTGACAATATTATTATTGGCGGAGGAATGACATATACTTTTGTTAAGGCAATGGGAGGAAAGATAGGCAATTCATTATGCGAGGAGGATAAGCTTGACCTGGCTCTTAAGATCCTCGAGAAGGCAAAAGAGAAGAATGTTAATATATACCTGCCTGTCGACAGCCTTAATGCGGATAAGTTTGACAAGGATGCCAATACCTCCGTATCTGATGTGAAAAATGTTCCTGACGGATGGCTGGGTCTGGATATTGCTGAAAGGACCATTGATGAATTCTCGGGTGTGATTGGTAAATCAAAGACAATCCTCTGGAATGGTCCGATGGGTGTTTTTGAAATGGAGAAATTCTCGAAGGGAACAACTGCTATTGCCAGGGCCATTGCTGATGCTACTTCTAAGGGAGCATACAGCCTGATAGGCGGAGGTGATTCTGTTGCTGCCATTAACAAGAGCGGTTTGGCTGACAAGGTGAGCTATGTCTCAACTGGTGGCGGTGCCATGCTTGAGTATATGGAAGGTAAAGCTCTTCCCGGTATAAAGGCAATCAGGGGAGAATAAAATAACCGGTTAACCGGTTAATATATAGGAGGCTGTTTCAAAAGAACACTTATTTTGGAACAGTCTTTCTTTTAACACAACAAAGCAATTTCCCGGCTCCCCGGGGCTATTGACGCTTCGATGATAATATTTAATGTTCAGAGGCGTTTTCTGGATATAATATTATGACCATTAATTACACCGATCACACTTAAATTATTTTAAATTTGCGATGATAATGAAAAGGATAGCCCTGATACTGATTTTGGTAATTGTATATGCCACAGGCTGTACAAAGACAGAACCTACACGTACCTCAGGTACCGATACAATTGATAATATAACCTACATGTCGACAACCTATTATGTGTATGGTTTTTCATTTTCAAATGCCAAGCTTGTTTCGACTCTGGATGATCCCGGTCCGGACATTATCATATATGTCAACCAGGATACTCCTGATGCGAGGCTTACTTTGCAGTCGAATAATCTTACTCCATCCTTTTACAAGGTAGGTGATTATGCTGATGAGGCTTCTGCACAGGCGGCATTTGATAATCTCAAAAGTGTTTCTGTACAAGGCTGGCAGGATATGGCGGATCCCCTTCTTCCCAACCAGGTATGGATATACAAAACCTCCAATGATCATTATGCAAAACTAATGATAACCAATACGGTCAATGAAACCCGCGACGGTATTGCATATGGTGAATGTACATTCCAATGGGTATATCAGCCCGATGGTTCAGCAACCTTCCCCGGGAAATGATCTCCGGTATAACCGATAAAATATTTAAGATAAAGAACGGGGCAGAATTCCTCAACCTGGCTCTTGAGATATTTGATTACCAGAGAAGAAATAATGAAGTACTTCACCAATTTACCAGAGGACTGGGTCGTGAGGGTATTGTTCCCCTGTCGGTGAATGACTTATCATACCTGCCTGTGGAATTTTTCAGGAATAAGAAGATCATTACAGGGGATCAGGCGGAAGAGGTGGTCTTCAGCAGCAGCAGTACCACCGGCACGGTACCTGGTAAACACTATGTGACGGATACAGGTATTTACGAGACAAGCTTCTATTCGTCATTCAGACTATTTTACGGTGAACCTGACAGATATGTTATTGTCGCACTTCTCCCGTCATATGTGGAAAGGGAAGGTTCATCCCTTGTTTACATGGCTGACCGGCTTATCACAATGAGTAAACATCCCCTTAGTGGTTTTTACAGGGGTATGCCCGATGAGCTTCTGACTACATTTGAGAGCGCCAGGAATACAGGCAGACAGTTATTGCTTCTCGGGGTCAGTTTTGCCCTCCTCGATCTGGCGGAAAAATATTCACCTGATCTGTCGGATGTCATCATTATGGAAACAGGAGGGATGAAAGGAAGGAGGAAAGAAATAACCAGGGCAGAGCTCCATTCAATACTGAAGGAGAGATTTAATGTAAGTTCCATTCATTCGGAATACGGGATGACCGAACTTATGAGTCAGGCCTATTCGGATGGGAATGGTATATTCCATTGTCCTCCCTGGATGAAAATTGTGATAAGGGATCCGCAGGATCCGCTCACCCTTATTGATGAACCGGGAAAAACAGGCGGCATCAATATCATAGACCTGGCAAATATCAATTCATGTTCCTTTATATCAACGGGTGACCTGGGGAAAGTCCGCGAAGACGGAGGATTTGAAGTGCTGGGGAGGTTTGACAACAGCGATATCCGCGGGTGCAACCTTATGGCTGTATAATAAAGTTCAGAGTGTTTTAAGCTCAAATTAACCGCAAAGGACGCAAAAAAATCGCAAAGCACTCAAGGTATTAAAATTAAGCTCTTTGCGATCTCTGCGTAATCATGATAGCTATCATGACTTAGCGATCTCTGCGGTTAATTGATTTCATTTTGTAAGTAAGTCACATACAATAGCCTGAATTACCTTTACAACCCCAGTTTAGTTTTTATCTCCAGAGGAATGGCATTCTTATTAACGAGGATTGATATTGTTTTGGCCCTGACGTATTCTTCTGATATGTTCACATATCCTCCGTAAGGATTACCTTTAGTTCCCCAGGAATTTTTTGTTATGTAATACGTGGTTCCGTTCTGATCTTTTGTTATTCCGGTCATATGCATCAGGTGATCATCGGTTGTCTGTTTCTTATCGTAACCTTCTTCTCTTGACTCCTGCGTTACCTTAACTTCGGGGAAAGGTCCTTCAAACTTATAGGCTGTTTCTGCTCTTTCATCCGGGGTCATTTTACCGTATCTGGCCTTTTCAGCTTTTGTATACTGGTCGGAGTTATTTATTTCAGGAATAACAGCCACGCCATTCTTCTGAGAAAATCCCTTTTCACTGACATCACCGTCCCATGCAATTGTGTAACCATTATCGAGTGAATAGTTCATTATCCGGACAAGCTCATCTATGGGTACATTATAATAATTTTCTTTTCTCCAGTTATCAGGAATAGGGAGAAGGCCTTTGGTATAGAATGGGAATATAGTGAAGGATGTTATTTCAACATAGTCATCAGGATTGATACCCAGGCTTGCTGTAAAGGAAGCCGGGGTATATCCGACACCTTTATAGGTGAATGTACACGGCATTTTGCCAAGATATGTATCAAGAACATCATTTACTATGTCAAAATACTGGTCACTTTCCTTTTTCATCTTCAGGGGAACTGTAGCAATGGCATTGATAAAAGTGTTCAGTTCTCTATGGTTATGATAGGGCAGGCTGTAGTTCAGTCCTGTATATATTTCATCGGGTACGATACCATTCTTTGCAAATTCAATCAGCCAGTCGTGTCCCACACTTCCCTGTCCCAGATTGCCCTTACCGTCTTTCTTAAAATTATCTTTCAGCCTGTCGGCATAGTTGTGTCTTACGATCCACATTTCAGAAAGGTCGTATTCCCCTTTCCCTTCTCTAAGCAATTCTGATTCTATGAATGATGTGGTTGCAAAACACCAGCAGGTTCCTGTAGCTGCCTGGTTTTTTACAGGCGTAGCTTTAAGTTCCGCGACAGGAGTGAAAATATAGCCTTCTTCTTTTGATTTTGCACTTTTCTTCTGTGAATAGACCGGACTGATGAAAAGCACCAGTGTCAGTACGAGCAGTAAACGGTTTTTCATGTCTGTAAATGATTTAATGAAAATATCTAAATCTGGTTTGCAAGGAATAAGTTGCTAAACTAATAAAATATATTAAAAGTGGAATTATTTTTTTGTTCTCAAGGACGAAATCCTGTCCCCGTTACCTGTTGCCTGTCGCCCGTTGTCTGACCTATAATTATTTACCAGGACCGATAAGATCATAGGAATGGTCTATCCATGCGAAGATATCTTTGTCGGGGATCGTCCCGTCAATATTTACTGTATTCCAGTGTTTTTTGTTCATGTGGTAACCCGGACTTACAGATGGATATCTTTCGCGCAGTTCAATAGCAAGCAAAGGATCACATTTAAGGTTAATGCTTGGCTCGCCCTCGAGGTTTACCAGGGCAAAGATCTTCCCATGGCGTTTGAAGACGAGGGTATCATCACCAAAGGGGAGACCCTCGGTCACATCCTTTTTCCCTATACAGTAATCTCTTAACGATTCTATGTCCATAGCCTCTTATCTGAGTGTCGGATAGAATGCTTCAGCGATATGCTCAATATCAAAGCCTTTATCTTTTTTTACTACTGTGATAATATCGAACCTGCTTTCAAGGTTCACATTATACTTTTTAATATACCCTTCGGCTGCAGTTATCATGGATCTTTGTTTCTCCCTGTTAACAGCTGATACGGGAGACATCATATAATTGTCGCTACGGGTTTTGACCTCTGCAAAAACTATTGTATCATCTTTTTCAGCAATGATATCAATTTCATGTCTTCCCCAGGACCAGTTCCTGGTCAGTATTCTGAATCCTTTGTTTGTCAGATGCTTTACAGCAAGGTCTTCGCCTTTTTTCCCGAGATCATGTGATTCCGCCATTCTTTAATTCTCTGAACAATAAACAAAACGTTAAAGCCGTATCCCTATCCTGATTTTTTAACCCACTCCTGCCTCTTCTCACCTTCGCATAATTGTTTTGGTGAGCAGAGCAAGGAGGGGAATCAGGAGCCCTTTCCCTCAACCGTGCACCTCGCACCCTGCACCTTCCCTATATCTCAATGAGCTTGTTCCTGATAGCATAAAGGATCAGGCTCGCAGTGTTCTTGGAATTGGTTTTGCCAAGAAGGTTTGCCCTGTGTTTATCCACAGTTCTTTTGCTTATGAAAAGGGTTTCAGCTATCTCCTGGTTGGATAAGCCTTCACAGATCTTGACAAGAATCTCCTTCTCTCTTTTGGACAGGTTTGCTGCTTTATTTTCATTCTCACGGTGTTTGATTTTCTGGATCACATGATAGAGTAATTCCTGTGAGAAATAGCTGCCGCCTTTTTTCACTGTGAGAATAGCTTCTTTCACTTCTGAAATATCGGAATCCTTAACAAGGAATCCTTTTGCTCCGGCGTCAACCATTTTATAATAGTATTCTTCCTCGCCATACATTGAAAGGGCAATTATGTGCATGTCGGGACAGATCTTCAATCCTTTCCGGGTGGCTTCAATACCGTCCATTTCCGGCATATTGATGTCCATTAGTGCAATATCGGCCTGTGTGTGTTTAATGATCCTGAGGAATTCCTCCCCATTGGATGCTTCCCCGATAACTTCAAACTCGGGAAAGGCATTCAGAAGAATTTTCAATCCGTTTCGAAAAAGCTGGTGATCGTCTGCTATTATTATTCTGATTTTATCCATTGTCTTCCAGATGAAAGCATTGATCATTCAATCATTTTGATCAGGGCACTGGTGCCTCTGCCGGGTGTACTTTCCAGGATGAAAACTCCGTCAACTGTCTTAACCCTGGTTTCAATATTTGAAATTCCCATCCCTTTAGTATCTTCTTTACGGAGCGTGGAAGTATCGAATCCCCTTCCATTATCATAAAACTGCAAGGTAATAAATTTTTCGTGTTTGTTCAGTTCTATCTCTATTCTCGACGCCCCGGCATGTTGGATGGAATTGTTTATAAGTTCACAAACCGCTCTGTAAACGACCACTTCTTTTTCATTTTCAAGTCGCTCGTTTTCCATGTTGGATTTGAAATCTATCTCCACCACCCTGGTCTGGTTTATCTTGGTGATAAAAGCGCCAATAGCGCTGGCAAGACCAAAATTGGAAAGCACGTGCGGGCTGAGATTATTGGAGATGTCCTTTATTGTGTTTATGGCTTCATTGACCAGGTGGTTCGTATTTTTGAGAATTGTATTCCCGGCAGGATCCGTTATTCTTTCTGTCAGGGCTGACAGGGACATTTTTACTGTTGAAAGGATGGGGCCCAATCCGTCGTGAAGGTCCTTGGCAAACCTTTTCTTCTCATTTTCTTCGGTATTGATTATTGCATTTATGACTCTTCTTTCAGATCTGGCTCTTTCGGTATCGGCACGTTTCAAAGAGTAAAACAGCTCACGGATGAGGACAACGCCTCCGATTATCATCACGGATATCAGCACTCCCACCCACTCGTCAATCATTTGCCATGTATATGAAGGTGTTCCGCGAAATACTTCAAAAAGCTGAATTATCTTCCGCACCGCCATGAAGACAAATGAAATGGAAAGAAGGATCCAGGACAGCCTGTACCTGGTAAGTTTCATGAACCTGAGAGCTATTACTGCAGCAATAATCTGCAGGACAATTGATATTATTAAAGCTATCAGTCTTACCATGTTGGATTATATGATCATACAAAAATAGGAGTAAATTTGAGTTTTCTGCAAAAGACTGACACAATTTAAAGGCACAAAGGTATGACTGCATGACCGCCCTGACGCTACGGTCAGGATCTACGCTGCGCTTCGACATGACCGCACGACCTATACTTCCTTATGCCTTACGGCTAACGTCAATATGTCTTTTTTATTTACCTTTGACGCATTGAAGAAAGGATAAATGAAAGCACTGTATAACTTCGGAATCTTTTTATTTTCATCTCTTGTACATATTGTTGCTCCTTTCAGTCAGAAGGCTTCTTTGTGGGTCCGAGGTCGCAGGAACTGGGCTAAAAAGATGGAAGGAAAGATAGCTCAGGGTGACAGGGTCGTATGGGTTCATTGTGCATCACTGGGTGAATTTGAACAGGGCCGGCCTGTCATAGAAGCCATAAAAAGGGAATACCCTCATTACAAAATAGTACTGACATTTTTCTCACCATCGGGCTATGAGATAAGGAAGGGCTACCCGCTTTCCGGCTACACCTGCTACCTTCCAGCCGATACCCCGCATAATGCGTCCCTGTTTATTGACCTGATAAGCCCGGAGCTTGTATTATTTGTAAAATATGAATTCTGGAACAACTACATATCTGCACTCTACAAGAGGCAGATACCTCTTTACCTGGTATCGGGGATATTCAGGGGGGACCAGCATTTTTTCAAATGGTACGGATCGTTTTTCAGGAAGATGCTTAAGAAATTCAACAGGATATTTGTCCAGGACAAGGTGTCGGTGGAACTTCTTGAGGGAATAGGCATCAGCAATGTTGTTATGGCCGGCGATACCAGGTTTGACAGGGTTAAGGAGCTGGCTGCGGCAGCCCGCGGGATACCGGAGATAGAAATGTTCAGAAAGAATGAGAAGATGTTCATAGCCGGTAGTAGCTGGAAGCCTGATGAAGAGATAATGGCCAGGTATATCAATGAGAATCCCAGGAAGATGAAGTGGGTCTTTGCCCCGCATGAGATAGACGAACAGAACATCAGAAGGCTTGAAAAGATGTTTAATACTTCTGTTGTACGTTTTTCGCAGCTTGATGATCAATCTTCTGAAGCCAGGGTCATGATAATTGATAACATAGGAATGTTGTCTTCTGCGTATAAATATGCTTTTATTGCAGCTGTTGGGGGTGGTTTCGGAATAGGCATACATAATATACTTGAACCGGCCTGCTGGAATATCCCTGTTATGTTCGGACCCAACTATAAAAAGTTCCGTGAGGCAACAGATCTAATTGAAGCCGGGGGAGCCAGGAGCTTCAGTGATTATAAGGGATTCAGGTCCATCATAGAAGGGTGGCTTACAGATCAGGATCTGTATAAATCTTCAGCTGATATTTCAGGAAATTATGTCAGAAATAATTCAGGAGCGACACCTGTTATCATGGAACAAATTGGACTTAAAGATATTAACATATATTATTAATATCTTGTTAAAAACTATATAACCCAAGTTAAAAATGGTTCATTCAAAGAGCCGTAAATTGTTCATCCGATATTAACATTTTTGTAACAACGGTGTAATCAATTACTCAATTATTTACGATAAACTTGCGAAAAAATTTATTAATCCTTAAACCTAAATTTATGATGAAACAAATCAAGCGAGTGTTTACGGTGTTAAGTTTTCTGTTCGTATCTGTTCTTATGTTCGGACAGGGAGCTACAACATCATCTCTGAGTGGTATTGTTACCGACTCCAGGGGAGAACCTCTTCCGGGAGCAAGTATTGTTGCCGTTCATGTTCCTTCGGGGACACAATATGCTACCATTACTGATAATGCCGGTAACTATCGTATACAAAACATGCGAGTAGGGGGGCCTTATAAAGTTACAGTCTCTTTTATCGGTTACGGATCAAACACCTATACTGATATTCATCTGAAACTTGGTGAGACATATGTACAAAACGCTGAATTAACTGAGTCCACAACAGCTCTTAATGAAGTTATTGTAACAGCCGGTGCAAGGAACTCGATTCTCAGTTCGGAGCGTACGGGCACGCAGACAAACGTCAGTTCACGCCAGTTATCAGAACTGCCGACTATTAACCGCAGTATACTCGACTTTTCCAAGTATACTCCACAGTCACAGGGTAATTCATTCAGCGGGCGTGATGGCAGGTTCAATACCATCACCGTTGATGGTGCTGCCTTTAATAACAACTTCGGGTTAAGCAGCAACCCTCTTCCAGGCGGGAATGCACAGCCGATCTCGATGGACGCTATAGAAGAGGTAGCCGTTAGAATTGCCCCCTATGATGTAACTGCATCACAGTTTACAGGTGCAAGTATCAATGCTGTAACACGCAGTGGTGATAACACCTTCAAGGCATCCGTATATACCTATCAGCGTCCGAAGTCATTCACCGGCGAAAAGGTAGATGGGAAAACAGTGTCAGGAGCAAGGGAAAGCAGTCTCCAGAATTATGGTTTCCGCCTTGGCGGTCCGATAATTGAGAATAAACTGTTCTTCTTTGTCAGTGGCGAATATGAGAAGGAATCAGTCCCGGGAGTAAACTGGAAGCCAAGTACTGACGGAATTGCAGTTCCTGACCAGTACATAAGCCGTACCACGGTTGCTGATCTGCAGAGGGTTAAGGATTATCTTATTTCCCAATACGGTTACGACCCGGGTAAGTATGAGAACTTCGATCCGTTCAAAAACCAGAACCACAAGATACTTGCGCGTATAGACTGGAATATTAGCGAGAAGCACAAGTTTACCCTTCGCTACAACGATGTGGTGGGAACCTCCGATCAACAGACCAACTACAACAGCGGACCACCAAACAACGCACGTAACTCCGGACGTATCAGCAGTCAGTCTATAGCATTCTCTAATGCATTTTATGGTTTCCAGAACACTGTCCGTTCAATAACCGCTGAATTGAACAGTAACTTGAGTCCTATGGTATCAAATAAATTGCTAGCAAGCTATACGCACATACAGGATAAGCGTACCAGCCCGTCTTCACCATTCCCCTTTGTCGACATATGGGAGGGCGGAGACCAGTATATGTCGTTTGGTTATGAACTATTTACCTATAACAACAAAGTTGTCAATAACACTCTGAGCTTTGCCGATAATGCAACTATTAATTTGGACAGGCATATCCTCACATTAGGTGCATCATTTGACAGGCTTTATTTCCTGAACTCGTATATACGTGAAGGGACGTCATATTACAGGTATGCTTCAGTTGATGATTTTATTAACGGAGCAGATCCGATCGGTTTTGGTGTCACATACGGATTTTACGGTAACGATGCCCCGGGTGCTGATGCAGCATTTGGAATGGGAGCCATATATGCCCAGGATGAATGGTCAGTTATGCCAAACCTGAAGGTTACCTATGGTATAAGACTGGAAAGATCATTCTATCTTAATTCTCTGATCAACAACCCGGCTATCTCAGCATTGACATTTGTAGATGGTGAGCATATGGATGTTGGAACATGGCCGAAAGGTAAATTCCTTGTGTCTCCGCGTCTGGGTTTCAACTGGGATGTAAGAGGCGACCGGTCATTACAGGTTCGTGGCGGATCAGGAGTCTTCACCGGACTTCTTCCATTTGTTTGGTTTACCAACCAGCCTACCAACTCAGGTGTGATACAGGTACCGGAGATTGGCTGGGGCCCCGGAGATCCAAATCTTGCCGGACTGCAGTTCCATCCGGATTTCAAGGAGTTTATAGCCAGTAATCCCAGCCTATTCCCGCAGAGTCCCGGAAATCTGCCCAGCGGATCCGGTCTCGCACAGGTCGGTAAGGATTTCAAACTCCCTCAGGTATGGCGTTCAAACCTGGCTGCTGATGTAGCACTACCATGGGATATGATATTCACAGGGGAGGCTATCTTCTCAAAAGATATAAATGCAATAAAGCAGTTTAATATTAACGAGGCTCCGTATACAGGTAACCTCGCAGGCTCTGATAACCGTCCTTACTGGTCGAGCAGCACAGCTGCCAAGATAAACAACGGGCAGAACGGAACCATGTACATAAGTAACGCTATGGAGCTCCGCAACACAAACAAGGGGTACCAGTATTCTTTTACAGCCCAGCTGACCAAGAATTTCCATAACGGGTTCTCCGGTATGTTTGCCTATACCTATACAATGGCCGAAGATATTACTTCCAACCCGGGTTCATCGGCTTATTCCGCATTCTCTTCCAACACGGCTGTAGGAAGTCTTAATCACCCCGGTCTCAGCTATTCAAACTTTGCAACACCACATAAACTTATTGGTGATTTCTCATACCGTATTGAATATGCCAAGATGTTCGCAACAACATTCTCGCTTGTTTACCAGGGCTTCCAGCAGGGACGCTGGTCATATACCTATTCTAATGACCTCAATGGCGACGGGGTATCATCTGACCTGATGTATGTACCTGCGAATGCCAGTGACATCCAGTTTGCTGCATACAACGGGATGTCCGCTGCTGAGCAGCAGACGGCTTTCTGGAACTACGTGGAGGGCAATAAGTACCTCAAGTCGCGTGAAGGTAAATATGCCCAGCGTTTCGGTCAGGTACAACCATGGATACATCGTTTCGATGCCAAGATACTCCAGGATATATTCTCTAATTTCGGAGGTGAGCGTAAATATACCCTCCAGTTCAGTCTGGATATCCTTAATGTTGGCAACATGCTCAACGATAAGTGGGGGACATATACCTATAACCCTCTGGCCAGCTATGACAATGTTCGTCCTTTGGCAGTTGTATCCAGGGGTAATTCAACTACAGCTCCTACATTCAGACTTAATGCTTCATCACTCGATGATTTTACAACAAAGACAACTCTCAGCAAGAGCATCAGTACTTCAAGTACATGGGGATGCCTGCTCGGAATTCGTCTGATCTTCTAAATTTATAGATTAACAATTTTTCATGGGGGCTGCCATTTAAGGCAGCCTCTTTTTTTCTGTGGCATTTCGTAAGAGCCTGTTTCTACGAGGTGTTACAACAATTGGATTTTTGTGAGGAATGTGTTATTAATTTAACGCCAGCATTAAAGCTTAATATGCACTTTCTCAGCCAGTTATGAAAAAGTTAATAACTATACAATCAAATGTTAATAAACTTAAAAAATTAATCTTGCATCGAGGTGTGTGCTTTTTTAATTTAGCGATTACCCGCTATACATACCAGTGGTCGTTTAAGCTCATCAAAATCAGAGAGAAACAAAACTATGGAAGAATTATTTGTCCAGGAATCAGCCATTGCGACTGAAGAAAAATCAACAAAAGAAAAGGAACCCGGGATGCAACAACAAGGGGAAAAAAGAGATACAAACAGGGAGAGCGAGAAAGAAAAAGACAAGAAAGTCTACTCGCATGATGAGGCAGTTGAAGCAAGTATTTCTTACTTTAAGGGGGATGAACTGGCAGCAAGGGTATGGGCTAATAAGTATGCACTTAAGGATTCATTCGGGAATCTGTTTGAAAAGACACCCGATGATATGCATAAAAGACTGGCACATGAGATACACAGGATTGAGCTGAAATACCCCAATCCTTTATCGGAAGAACTGATCTACAGTGTCCTTAAAGAATTCAGATATATAGTTCCTCAGGGTGGTCCGATGACAGGGATAGGCAATGAATATCAGATTGCTTCCTTATCAAACTGTTTTGTGATCGGTAATGATGGCTCCTCTGATTCATACGGTGGCATTATGAAGATCGATCAGGAGCAGGTACAGCTTATGAAGCGGCGTGGTGGTGTTGGTCATGATCTTTCACATATAAGGCCGAAAGGAACGCCGGTTCTTAACAGTGCACTTACATCGACAGGAGTGGTTCCTTTCATGGAGAGATATTCCAATTCCACACGCGAGGTGGCCCAGGACGGAAGGCGTGGGGCCCTGATGCTTTCCATATCCATAAAGCATCCCGACTCCGGGAAGTTCATTGATGCTAAAATGGAAAGCGGAAAGGTCACAGGGGCCAATGTATCTGTGAAACTGACCGATGACTTTATGAAGGCAGTTGAATCTAAAACTATCTTCAGGCAGCAATATCCGATTGATTCAGACAATCCTAAATTTGCCAAGGATATAGACGCTGTGCAACTCTGGCACAAAATAATACACAATGCCTGGAAATCAGCAGAACCGGGTGTGCTCTTCTGGGATACCATCAGAAGGGAAAGCGTTCCTGATTGTTATTCGGATCTGGGCTATGCTACTATTTCAACCAACCCCTGCGGAGAAATTCCCCTGTGTCCTTACGACAGCTGCAGACTGCTTGCCATTAACCTGTACAGTTATGTAAATAATCCCTTTACAAAGGATGCAGAGTTCGATTTTGAACTGTATAAGGAACATATAGGTCTGGCTCAAAGGATAATGGATGATATTATTGACCTGGAGCTCGAAAAGATAGATGCCATACTGGCCAAGATTGAGGGAGACCCGGAGACTGAGGAGCTTAAACTTGTTGAACGTAACCTCTGGAAAAACATTCGAAAGAAGTCAGAAGAAGGCAGGCGTACAGGAATAGGGATAACGGCTGAAGGAGATATGCTGGCAAGCCTTGGATTCAGGTACGGTACCGACGAGGCAACCAATTTTTCTGTTGAGGTGCACAAAACCCTGGCTATGGAAGCTTATAAATCATCAACATACCTTGCCAGGGAAAGAGGGCCGTTTGCGATCTACAACGCTGAAAGGGAAAAAGATAATCCTTTCATATTGCGCCTTAAGGAGCAGGACCCCGTGATGTACAACAATATGGTCAAATTCGGAAGGAGGAACATAGCTCTTCTTACCATTGCACCAACAGGTACAACAAGCCTGATGACTCAGACAACATCAGGTATTGAACCTGTCTTTTCAACTTTTTACAAGAGAAGAAGGAAAGTAAATCCCAATGATAAAGATGTAACTGTCACTTTTAAGGATGAAGTGGGTGATTCATGGGAAGAATTTAATGTTTTCCACCATAAATTTGTAGACTGGCTCAGGCTGAATGACTACGATCCTGAAGAGGTGACCAGGATGGAAGATGATGAGATTAAGGCGATAATTGCAAAATCTCCTTATTATAAAGCAACGGCCAACGATGTTGACTGGATCGCAAAGGTAAAGATGCAGGGAGCCATTCAGAAATGGGTCGATCATTCAATAAGTGTTACCATAAACCTTCCTTCTGACGTAAAGGAGGAGCTGGTAAGCGAACTATACCTTACAGCATGGAAATCGGGATGCAAGGGTGCAACAGTTTACCGCGACGGATCAAGGAGCGGTGTACTTATATCGGGTAAGCCAGAAATACGGCAGGAAAGACCCAAGCGCCCGAAAGTTCTCGATTGCGATGTAATCCGGTTCAATATTAACGAAGAGAAATGGATTGCCTTTGTGGGATTGAAAGACGGCCGGCCTTACGAGATATTCACCGGGATGGCAGATGAGGAGATTTTCCCGATACCGCGGAGTATTGTGAAGGGCAGGATCATCAAGATTAAGGATGAGGACAGCAGGACGCGTTACGACTTCCAGTATACTGATAAGTATGGGTACAAAAAGACAATGGGCGGCTTATCCCATATGTTCAAGCCTGAATTCTGGAATTACGCCAAGCTGATATCAGGTGTACTGCGTCATGAGATGCCTATACAGGATGTTGTAAACCTCATCCAGTCGTTACGTCTCGACAGCGAGTCAATAAACAACTGGAAAAGTGGTGTCGAGAGAGCCCTCAAGAGGTATATACCAAACGGGACTAAAGCAAAAGGCAAGTGCGGAGAATGTGGTTCCGACAACCTTGTGTATGAAGAGGGATGCCTTATCTGCAAAGACTGTGGGTCCTCAAAATGTGGCTGACATAATTATTTAAGGACTCCAAGCTCTTTCCCTATTTTACCGAAAGCTTTCATTGCCTTATCTAGCTGTTCTTTTGTATGAGCGGCAGAAAGCTGAACTCTTATCCTTGCCTGTCCTTTTGGTACAACAGGATAATAGAAACCTATAACATAGATATCCTCTTCGAGAAGCCTTGACGCAAATTCCTGTGAGAGCCTCGCATCATACAGCATGACAGCACAAATAGCCGATCGGGTAGGTTTAATATCAAACCCGAGTTTTGTCATTCCCTCTATGAAGTATTCGGAGTTCTGATGCAGCCTGTCCTGCAGGGCATTTGTCCCGGTCATCATATCCACCATTTTTATGCCGGCAGCTGCAACCAGAGGGGGAATTGAATTGGAAAAGAGATAAGGTCTTGAACGCTGGCGTAACATTTCGATAATTTCTTTTTTACCTGTTGTGAAACCTCCAATAGCTCCACCAAAAGCCTTACCCAGTGTACCGGTGATAATCTCTACCTTCCCCATGATGTCGAATAATTCCGTTATACCCCTGCCTGTCTTCCCGACAACACCGGCGGAATGTGATTCATCGACCATTACCATGGCGTTGTATTTATCAGCCAGCCTGACTATCTCGTCTAGTGGTGCTGCGTTGCCATCCATGGAAAATACACCATCCGTTACTATCAGCCTGAATCGCTGAGCCTGTGCAAGCTGAAGTTGTTTTTCAAGATCAGCCATGTTTGCATTTTCAAACCTGTATCTCTGTGCTTTGCAAAGACGTACCCCATCAATTATGGAGGCATGATTGAGCGAATCGGAGATAATGGCATCCTCTTCAGAAAGAAGAGGCTCGAAGACACCCCCGTTGGCATCGAAACAAGCAGCATAAAGAATAGTATCCTCAGTATGGAAAAACTCCGCAATCTTCTTTTCCAGTTCCTTATGAAGATCTGTGGTGCCGCAGATGAAACGAACAGATGACATACCATATCCGTGATCGTCGAGAGCATTTTTGGCAGCTTCGATAAGAGATGCATTGTTCGAAAGACCCAGGTAGTTGTTAGCACAGAAATTCAGTACTTCCTGCCCCGTATCAAGCTTAATTTCAGCACCCTGAGGAGATATTATTATACGTTCATTCTTATATAAACCGTTATTGCGTATCTCATCAATTGTCGTTACCAGATGTTGTTTAAAATCTTTATACATGATAGTAAAAGTTAAGAGTACTTAAAGTTAAGAGTACTTAAAGTTACACATTATTAGTCCCAGTTGAGAATGACCTTACCGCAGTCACCTTTCTCCATTTCATCGAATCCCTTCTGGAAGTCGTCAATATGAAAGCGGTGGGTAATTACAGGATTAAGATCTATACCACCGATAATCATTTGCTCCATTTTATACCATGTTTCCCACATTTCTCTTCCGTATATTCCCTTTAAGGTTATGGCTTTAAAGATGATATCACTCCATGGTACCTCGAAATCCGAAGGAAGAATGCCAAGCAGCGAGATACTTGAACCGTTATACATATTTTCCAGCATATCTACGAATGCTTTGGGAGAACCCGACATCTCAAGTCCTATATCGAATCCTCTCATCCCAAGCTTTTTAACGGCGTCTGATATCTTTTCTCCTTTTGACGGATTCACTGTAAGAGTGGCTCCCATCTTCTTTGCTATCCCGAGCCTTTCATCGCTCAGATCGCTGGCGACTATGAATCTGGCTCCTGCAAATTTTGCGATTGCCACAGCCATACTGCCAATAAGCCCCGATCCGGTTATTAGCACGTCTTCACCGAGAAGAGGGAATGAGAGAGCGGTATGAGTCGCATTCCCGAAGGGATCCATGATAGCAGCCCATTCATCAGGAATTCTGTTATCAAGGGGAATAACATTTGTTGCCGGTATCTTAACGTATTCAGCAAAAGCACCATCAATATTTACTCCAATACCTACTGTATTCTCACAAACATGCTCCTTCCCGCGCCTGCAATTTCTGCAATGGCCGCATGCAATGTGTCCTTCACCGGTAACCCTGTCACCTATCTTCAGGTTGGTGACACCTTCACCCATCTTCTCGATATAGCCCATATACTCATGGCCTATCGTCATGGGCGTCTTAATTGTTTTCTGGGCCCATGTGTTCCATTCATAAATATGAAGATCTGTACCACATATTGCAGATTTACTGACCTTGATGATCACATCATTCAGACCTGGCTCAGGAACCGGGACTTCCTCCATCCATAACCCCTTTTCCGGTCTTGCTTTGACAAGGGCTTTCATCTTTTTCATGAGATCCTTAATTGTTAAAGTATTATGTCCTGCTAAATTAATACAAATCCGGGGAGTAAAACCTGATTTTTATACATCTCCCAATCATCCGGGTCCATTCAGAAGCCGAAATTAAAAGGTAGAACTCGTAATCCCCGAATCAACTTCCAGATATACAGTGGTATAGGAACGGATTCGGTGGATTATTGAATTTTCCATGGATTATTGATGCCCTTTTTGGGAAATAATAAAATGTAATTTACGTATTACAATTTTAAATTGGATTTAATTGTATCTTTTCCATCCTGTAACTTTATTGCCTGATCTTTCCAAAAAAGAGACTTGAAAAATATTGTAAAACACAAAGCGGATGCTTCAGGCAGATCAGTCAGACGGATACTGAATATCTTTCTGGTGCTGATGCTGCTATTCTCTCTGCAGTACCTTAAAACAGAAATATTTTATAAAGAGAAAAGCAATCCTTTCTCCGGCGATTTTTTTTATAATCCTTACAAAGGCTATTCAAGCCATACCCTGAAGGCCAATTTCCATGCTCATTCCAGGGCATGGTTTAGAATTACAAGCGGATCACAACAGCCTGATGACGTTTATCGTTTTTATAAAAGCCATGGCTATGATATCATCAGTTTGTCAAACTACCAGAAAATTACCACGGACGAGCATGATGCAGATTATATTCCGGTATATGAGCATGGTCATAATCTTGGAAAATCCCATCAGCTTATTCTTAACGGGGGAGAAACAATCTTCTTTGATTTTCCCTTTGTGGCAGGATATAACAACAGGCAGCAGGTAATTAACAGACTGAGAGAGGGAGGAGGTTTGATTGTACTTGCTCATCCCGGTCTTCCCATTGGCTACAGGAAAAGAGATATGAAATATCTTAAGGGATATGATTTTATAGAGGTTTTCAACACATTTGCGATTTCTGACAAATTATGGGATACTGCTCTTTCCAGTGGATACCCTGCATGGATACTTGCAGGTGATGATTGTCATGATATAAGTCAACCGGAACTATGCCTGAATTGCTGGAACAGGATAAGTACAACCGGACGAACTCCGAAAGACGTACTAAATGCCCTGAAAAAAGGTTGTTCTTACGGTGTCATGAATATGAATCACGAGGAATTGAACTTCCTTGATTCATGCAGGGTAAGTAATGGTATTGTGAATGTATTTTTCAGGAATAAGGCTGATCTGATAACATTTATTGCTGATAATGGGACTGTTAAAAAGAAGGTCAGGAATAGTCCTTCTGCATCCTATAAAATCAGTAATGAGGATACGTATGTAAGAGTTTCTGCAAAGAACGGTACCCAGGTGATCTGTCTCAATCCTGTAATACGATATGATGGGGTCCGGCTTAATTACAACAATGGTTACGGACATGTAAATAACAAGCTTACTGCTCTGGTGCGAATCATGGTCATCATTATAAGTCTGGCCCTAATCATATTTCTTCTGTTAATAAACAGTATACTGTATAGCCCGTTCCATAAAATCTGGAACGTATTTCATTTAAAGAATAAAGAATAATTCAATTTTCAGGGATTAATAGCTCTCTTTATACGGCAATATCCCGGTAACATTATACTTACGGTTAATTAATCACCGCGTTTGTATATCTTTGTATTAGTAAAAGAATATTTTTTTAAAATGAAGCATGTAAGAGTACGTTTTGCTCCTAGTCCGACAGGCCCTTTACATATAGGTGGTGTAAGGACGGCTCTTTATAATTATCTTTTTGCAAGAAAGAACGGGGGTGCTTTTATCTTACGCATAGAGGACACAGATCAGACCCGTTTTGTGGAAGGGGCAGAGGATTATATTATGGATTCGCTCAAATGGTGCGGAATAGATATAGATGAAGGTGTAAGGGAAGGAGGTGATTACGGACCTTACAGGCAGAGCGACAGAAAAGAAATATACAGGCAATATGCGGACACCCTTGTGGGCAAAGGATTTGCTTATTATGCCTTTGACTCACCCGAAGAGCTTGATAACCTAAGGAAAATACTTGAGAAAGAGGGAAAAACCTTCATTTACAACACTGAAATGCGAGGTAAGCTTAATAACTCATTGTCAATTGACGAGGGTACCTGGAAAAAGAAGATAGCTGACGGCGAGCCATACGTGATCAGGTTTAAAATGCCCCCTGATGAAGAGTTGGTATTTAAAGACATAATACGGGGCGAAGTAGTCGTAAATACCAGCACCCTTGATGACAAGGTACTGTATAAGTCAGACGGAATGCCAACGTATCACCTGGCTCATTTTGTTGATGATCATCTCATGGAGATAACTCACGTTATCCGGGGAGAAGAATGGCTTCCGTCTCTTCCGTTGCACATACTTCTTTACAGGTCTTTGGGATGGGAAGCCCCGCAGTTTGCTCATCTTCCTTTGCTTCTGAAGCCCGACGGGAAAGGCAAACTGAGCAAACGTGACGGCGACAGGATGGGATTTCCTGTTTTCCCTCTTTACTGGCCCTATGGAGAAACGGCAAAAGGATACCGTGAAGAAGGTTATTATCCTGAAGCCTTTGTCAACATGATAGCTTTACTGGGATGGAATCCGGGGACTGAGCAGGAAATATTTTCAATGGATGAACTTATTGAGTCCTTTTCACTTGACAGGGTTGGAAAATCCGGATCGCGTTTCGATCCGGATAAGGTAAAATGGTTCAACCACCAGTATCTGCAGAAGAGAACAAATAATGAGCTGGCTCTTGAATTCAGGGAGTTTCTCAGGGCAAAAGGATTACATTATGACATTGTTAGAATTGAAATGCTAATAGCACTGGTTAAAGAAAGGGTCAGTTTTGTAAAAGATATCTGGGAGGAAACAGATTTCTTTTTCATCGCTCCTGAAGCTTTTGATCCGCAGGTCATTAAAAAAAGATGGACCGATGATTCGCCGGGGATTCTTGGCGGGTTGAGTGAAGAGCTGGACAAACTGGACAACTTTTCCGTGGAATCCACAGAAAAAGTGGTCAAAGAATGGATAGAGAAAAAGGGGTATACTACAGGTGCTGTGATGACTGTATTAAGGCTTGCAATTGTGGGATCATTGAGAGGCCCTCATATTTTCGACATTATTGGCTGGCTGGGAAAGGAGGAGACACTGAAAAGAATAGCTGCCGGAGTTAATATTATTGGCAATCAAAAACCATGAACCTTCCTCATACCGGGGATTATATTAATATACATACCCATGGTACAGATCCTGAAGATGGGATCTTTTGCCTGGAGAACCTGATGGCCCATGAGAATCTCAAACCTTTGGATAAGAAGGGTATAGCCTATTCCTGCGGGATACATCCATGGTATATTACTGACACAAATTACAGGGACCTGTTAAGATCCCTGGCCGATATTGCCGGTGATCCCAATGTAGTTGCAATAGGTGAATGCGGTTTTGACAAGCTGCGTGGACCTTCGACCGGCATTCAGCGAATGGTTTTTGAAGAGCAGGTAAAAATAGCCATGGAATGCTCAAAGCCGGTAATAATACATTGTGTAAGGTCGTGGGATGAACTGCTTGCTTCTCACAGAAGGCTGAGTCCCTCGATACCATGGCTGGTGCATGGTTTCCGGAGAAAAACAGGATTGGCTGAGCAACTGATAGCGAAGAATATGTACCTTTCTTTCTGGTTCGATTTTGTTATCAGGCCTGAATCAGCACCACTCCTGAAGAGTATTCCTGCAGACAGGATATTTCTCGAGACCGACGGCGCTGAAGTCGATATAAGGGATATATACAGTAAGGTGTCTGTTGATCTTGATATGAGTGTGGATGAACTCAGGGATCTTATACTTAAAAATTACAGAAGGTTATTTAACCCGGGAAAGACGAAAATATGACTGAGAATTGGCTTGCCCGTACGGAGATGCTGATAGGTAAAGAAAAGCTCGTGGAGCTTAATTTATCGAATGTTCTGGTTGTCGGGCTGGGAGGTGTGGGTTCATGGGCTGCGGAAATGATCTGCAGGGCAGGCGTGGGATCCATGACAATAGTTGATGGGGATACAGTACATCCGTCAAACAGGAACAGGCAACTGCCTGCTCTGAAAAGCACGGAAGGAAAACAAAAGACAGATGTTATGGCTGCCCGTTTGAAAGATATAAATCCTGATATTAAGCTTACAGTTATCAGTGAATACCTGCGTGATGAGAGGATGGTAGAGATACTTGACAGGGGATTTGATTTTGTGGTTGATGCTATTGACACCCTTTCTCCCAAAATATTTCTTATATATCACTCCATGCAGCGAAAGTATCCTCTTGTCAGCTCAATGGGGGCAGGTGGTAAATTTGATCCTTCAAGCATAACGGTTTCAGATATTTCAAAAACAACGAACTGTTCATTGGCCAGGATACTCAGAAAGCGCCTGCATCGTCTTGGGATAAGGGAAGGATTTACAGCTGTTTATTCCCCTGAGGAGATTGATAAAAGAAAGGTTGTCCCGACCTCAGGTGAGGTCAATAAAGCTTCGGTGGTCGGTACTCTATCATATATGCCTGCAGCATTCGGGATAGCATGTGCTTCCGTAGTAATAAGGGAACTGACAGGACTGCCGGTATCCTGATATGTTTGCTGAAATAAACATGCTACGATATAAACGGTTGCGACAGCTACCGCGGGTTATCCTGAAGAT
>CAYYIW010000005.1:110297-125456 GCA_964472085.1 uncultured Rikenellaceae bacterium
AGATATTAATATGACCATCAAAATCACTTTCATTATGGTAAGGAAGTTTTGGACACGGGCCCCGGTTTTAAGTCCACGGTAATGTATGAGTGTGAACAGGGAAATAACCAGCACGGGCAGAAGGGTCTGCACCGGAATGAAATTTATTGCAGACTGATTATCATACCATTCGGGAATTGCCGGAATCGCCCTGGTAAAATACTCACTGAATCCCATTGCTGAAGCAGCTATAGGAGCAGAAAAACCCACAATAAAAGATACCCATCCACTGAGGAAGCCGAATACCGGATGATAAAGTCGTGACAGGAACAGGTATTCCCCGCCCGCTCCGGGCATGGCCGCACCAAGTTCACCATATGAGAGTGCACCGCACAAGGCAATTATTCCACCGGCCCCCCATAAGGCAATCATAAGAAGCGGATTTCCCAACCCCGACATCAGTAATCCGGATATGGTAAAAACCCCGGCTCCTATCATGTTGGCAATTACTATGCTGGTAGCCGGGAAGAGTCCAAGTCTTCTCCGGAGATTATCATCTGCCATTATATCTAATTATTTGTCAGATAACTTATAACTTATAGACAATCCGCCCCCTGATGTATTGACTGTTGTTTTATAATTTTTAAGGCTCATTACATAGTTCAGGAATTCTTTTTGTCCACCGTATCCTCTTCCGTAAGGTGATACATTATGAGCTGTGAAGCATCCTCCGATAACCAGTTTAGGGTCAACATCAATAAAATAATTTTTATACCATCCTTTGTCTGCATCACTGAAAACAAAATCAAAAGGACCCTTAAGCTCCTTAACCAGTGTATGCGCATCCCCCAGCCTCGCATCTATGTATTCTGACAGCCCGGCTTCCCTGAAATTCTCAACAGCTGTTTTATGTCTTCTTTCATCGATTTCAATAGTGATCAGTTTTCCTCCTGTTTTGCTCAGAGCCCATGCCATCCATATACCTGAATGTCCTGTAGAGGTACCGATCTCGAGGGCATTCTTATAATTGCCCTTAATGATCAGGTCATAAAGTAACTGTCCGTCAGATGTGGGAACATTCATATCATACCAGCGACGTGAATGGTCAGAAAGAAATTTTCTTACCCTGGCATCGGTGGAGGGATCATCTTTCAGTCCCTGTGCAGGCAATCTCAAACTGAAAGGATATGCCGTAATAAACAACAAAATCATAAGCGCAGAAAAGATCCGTGTTTTCATGGTGTTTGCTTTTTTATTACTAATAGTGAAATAATCCTTTAATAATCTGACAAATAAACATTAATAATTATTCTGTGAGCAGCTCGTTTTTTTAAGGAAAGTGTCCGTGTCAAGGGATATTGCCGGATTACATCTGTACAATAGTGCCCGGGGATCAATATTTCCGTATGTCAAACGTTTACATCCCAATGACATATAATATATAACATTTGGTCAAAAAAATATAAGGGTCTGGGGAGGCCTGGCTTTCGGTATATATAGCTGGACTGTCAATTGTTATAATGAAGATAAGACAAAAACATATGGAAAACACACAGGCTATACCACAGGTCTGACTTACCTTTTTGGCATTGACTTTGAAATTATGCCGGGTATAATATTTACTCCTTTTGCGGATCTTGCTGCACCTTCCGTAAATTATCATATCGATGGTTTATTTTACGACCAGTGGAGTATAGATTACCAGGCCCCGGTTATGGGAACCAGCAGTTTTGGGCTGACTGTTTCTTTCGATGCAGGTCCGAAGAATAAGAATAATTAAATAATTGTGAACCCGTTACCAGGGATCTTTTATTCCCGATTTACCTGACAGTTTTTCGTTCTTATTACTGTTACGGAGAAAATATATTATTAACTTTCCTCTCTATATTGATAAAAGAAAATTTATACGGTAAAGAAATCCTGCATGAAATGAAACCTGGCACAGGGAAGATACATATTAATATCTTCATTCTCCTGCTGGCAATTGTTAATATTGCCATACATCTGCTTGTAATTAATAATCTTGGATACCACAGGGACGAATTATTGTATTTCTCCCTTGGACTGCATCCTTCGACAGGATATGAAACGGTGCCTCCGATGATCGGATGGATAGCATGGCTGATGCACCATCTTTTTGGATTTTCCCTGTTTGCCGTAAGGATATTTCCCGCACTTATGGGTGGAGTCATGGTATTCCTGGTCTCAGCCATGACAAGGGAGCTTGGGGGAGGATCATATGCTCGTGTCCTGGCAGCTGTAGCCCTGATAATAAGCGGCTTTTCACTCAGGACATTTGAATTATTCCAGCCGGTCCATATTGACCTTTTTTTCTGGACACTGCTTATCTATATCATAATCAAGTATATTAATTCCGGATCAGACAGATATCTTTTACTGGTTGGAGTGGTAGCTGGTCTTTCTCTTCTTAACAAATATCTGATTGGATTATTATTCCTGAGTTTACTTGTTGTAGTCCCTTTTACAAAGTACAGAAAGATCTTCTCAGAAAAAAAATTCTGGATGGGCCTTATATTAGGTCTTTTAATATTCTTACCTAACCTGATCTGGCAATTCACGCACCACTTGCCGGTTTTCCATCATCTCTTAGAACTGGAAAGAACTCAGCTGGTCAATGTTGACCGTAAGGGATTCCTGGCTGACCAGTTAATAATGCCAGCACTTGCATCATTTGTTACAGTTGGTGGACTGATCTACCTTTTAACCGAAAAACGCGCCATTAGATACAGATTCCTCGCTATAGTAGTTTTATTGGTGGTAGCGATACTTTTCCTGTTAAAAGGGAAGAGTTATTACACGATAGGGATCTTCCCTCTTCTCATAGCTGCCGGAGCTGTTTCGTGGAGTAATGTGTTCAGGAAAGCACTGCCCCGGTCATTATTTGTTCTGGCGCTTACAGGTCTTACAATTCCAATATTACCCATGTCTTTACCTGTTTGCAAACCTGCCTGCCTTGTAAAATATTTCAGCAATGTGGAAAAGAAATATGGATTCAATTCCATCAGAAGGTTTGAAGATGGGTCAATACATTCTTTGCCTCAGGATTACGCTGATATGCTGGGATGGGAGGAACTTACCGCAATAACCGCGAAAGCATGGGACATGATACCTGATAAGAAGGCTGCCTTTATCTATTGCGAAAATTACGGACAGGCAGGAGCAATAACAGTAATAGGGAAAAAATATGGTCTGCCGGAAGCAGTCTGCTTCAATGAGAGTTTCATCTACTGGATACCTCGTAAGTTCACCCCTGACATAAGGTATTTTATTTATATCAATAGTGAACTTGGAGAGGATGTGAAAGCAATATTTAAGAAAATAACACTTGTGGGCAAGATATCCGATCCCTATGCAAGGGAATACGGAACACAGGTATACCTCTGCGAAGACCCAAAGGGAAGTTTTAACTCTTTCTGGGCTGCCCGGCTGGCTATGCTTAAATCAGAGTGAGTTGGATTTTGAATATCCTGTTATTTTCATGTTCTTTTGGTCAACATATTTTTATTTCGTAAATTTTAATATTTCTGATCGGATCTGTTAAGACAAGGATTAAAAGACAACAGGATGAAAGTATGGTTCATGACGATAATGTTGTTAGTCCCCTGTTTTCTGCGGGGACAGGAAGTTCTGGATGACTATATCCGATATGGCCTTGACAACAATCTTACTCTTCAGCAGAAACAATCAGGCTATGAAAAGAGCATTGAAGCCCTAAGGGAGGCCAGGAGCCTGTTTTATCCGGGACTCAGCTTTAATGCAAGATATACACTGTCTGACGGGGGCCGGATCATTGATTTTCCTGTGGGTGATTTTCTCAATCCTGTTTACTCTACACTTAACAGCCTGCTCGCAACAAATGTATTTCCGTTTGTTGATAACCAGGAGATAAAATTCCTCAGGCCTCATGAACAGGAAACAAAGTTCAGACTCATACAGCCTGTTGTAAAGCCTGATATTTATTATAATTCGAAGATTAAAAAGGAACTGACGCTGTTTAATGAGGAAGATGTTAACCAGTACAGACGTGAGCTGATCGCAGAGATCAGGAAAGCCTATTATAACGTGGCAATGACAGACAGGGTAGTGTCAATGCTGAAAGATACCCGTAAACTTCTTACAGAGAATATCAGGGTGAACAGGAAGCTGGTTGATAATGATAAAGTTACCATGGATTACCTTTATCGTTCAGAAACGGAACTAAGCAAATTTGACCAGGAGTTCCAGACAGCTGAAAATAACAGAAGGACAGCATATGCCTATTTCAACTTTCTGCTCAATAAACCTCTCTCCGATTCAGTCATAGTGACTGAACCTGATACTTTACCGTTGTTATCTGCTTATACGGGCAATTTTACCGAGATAGCTGTAAATAACAGGGAGGAGCTTAAGAAAATAGCCAGTTACGTCAGGATCAGCGATATGAAACTAAGTCTCGACAAATCAGGAGCAGTGCCTGATATGTACGTAGCTGTCGATTATGGTATCCAGGGTGTTGACTACAGACTGAACAGGGACCAGGAATATGTCCAGGCTTCCGCAATATTATCATGGAACTTGTTTTCGGGGTTCAGGAACAGGGCCAGGATAAAGCAATCGGTGCTCGACAGGGAGATGGCTAACCGGCAAATGGAAGAAGTTAAAAAGCAGATAGAACTGCAGGTAATTAATACTATGAATGATCTGATGACTGCAGAAAAAGGAATAGTAGCAGCCGAAGCCCGTGTGAGAAGTGCCCGGGAAGGATTCAGGCTGGTAAAGAGGAAATACGGGGAAGGGCAGGCTAATATGATCGAGTTTATCGATGCGAGGACAACTCTCACACAGGCGGAGGAGAATCTTATAATTTCAAGATTCACCTACCTGTCAGCCTTCGCAGAATTTGAAAAGGTAACGACTATCCATACTAACAATTAAAATCCCTGGCAACTATGAAAGAAAGAAGTATCTTTTTAGTTCTGACAGTCCTTTTTGCCGCCTCATGTGTAAACAGGTCACCTGAAAAGCCAACGGATGAGGTTGTAAGGGTCAGGGTTTCTGAAATATACAGGCAAAAGATAAGCATACCGGTACATTCAACAGGCATACTTGCCCCAAGCGAGGAGATGAAACTTTCTTTCAAGACAGGCGGACTGGTGGCACATATACAGGTCAGAGAAGGTCAGAAGGTGAAAAAAGGTGACATACTGGCTTCACTTAACCTTGCGGAGATAACAGCAAGGGCCGGACAGGCACAGGATGCCTATGATAAAGCCCTGAGGGACTATAGCCGTGCTCAGAATCTGTATCGCGACAGTGTGGTAACTCTTGAGCAGAAGCAGGATGCCAATACCGCCCTGAATGTAGCAAAATCAAATCTCGATATAGCCCGTTTCAACCTTGCCCATTCAAAGATATTGGCTCCTGATGACGGAATTATACTTAAGCAACTGGTCAGGGAAAATGAGATGGTGTCGCAGGGATATCCGGTTTTTCTTTTCGGCACATTTGGGAGACACTGGAAAGTCAAATGTGGCATTTCCGACCGTGATATCGTGAAGATAAGCAAAGGCGATACGGCCAGCTTAACATTTGATGCATGGCCGGGTGTCAGATTCGTTGCCGTGGTGAGCCTTATTGGCGGCATGTCGAATCCATATACAGGAACGTACGACACAGAGCTTCTTTTGGACAACCCATCGGGGTACAGGTTGGTATCAGGATTCGTGGCGGGTATTGACATTTATCCTGCAAGGAGGGAATTTTCAATACTTATTCCGGTTGGCTCTATCATTGAAGCTGATGGTGATCAGGGTTATGTTTTCGTTGTAAATGATTCACAGAAAGCGTGCAGGATAAAGGTAAAGACAGGATCTATTGTAGATACTATGATAGCAGTAAAAGGTATTCCTGCAGGAATATCCAGGATTGTGACCGGAGGTGCTGCATACCTGAAGGACGGAGATAAGGTTAAGGTGGTTAATTAATAACGACTGGTAATGGAGAATGGAATGATAATCTAAAAACACGATGAAAATATCGGATCTGGCAGTACGTAATTATCAGTTTACCATAGTTGTTTTTCTGCTTTTGATAGCAATGGGTGTTTATTCCTTTTTAAAGATTCCCCAGGCAGAAGATCCGGAGTTTCCGATATCAAAATTTCCGATAATAGCAGTATACCCCGGGGCATCACCAGTCGATATGGAACAACTTGTCGTGGATAAGGTTGAAGAAAGTCTGAATGAGCTTGAGGATATAGTCAATATAGTTACCGAAATTAAGGATGGCGTTGCAGTGATTGTTATAGAATTCGAAGCGGAAACGGATCCGGATAAAAAGTTTGATGAGATTGAGAGACAGCTGAATTCAATAAAATCATCCCTGCCTGCAGAATTATACAGTATTGAGGCCCTTAAGATTCTTGCCGGCAATACAAATATTATCCAGAGTGCCCTGGTCGGAGATAAGGCAGATTATTCGGAACTAAGGAAATATGCTGAAGAATTAAAGGATGAGGTTGCTTCTGTTCCGGGAGTTAGAAAAGCCCAAACATTGGCTTATCCCGATAAGGAACTGAAAGTGTCGATCAACCTTCCGAAGATGGCCAGGCTAAATATTACTCTCAATCAGGTTATTGGTGCTATACAGAGTGAGAATGCCAACATCCCCGGTGGGAGTATTGACATTGGTCCCCGCAAGTTCAATATAAAAACAAGTGGTAATTATTCAGACCTTGAGGAAGTAAGAAACACGGTGGCAGGTTCAAATGCAGGGCAGGTGGTACATTTGAAGGACATAGCCGACATATCATGGAGCGATGCGGATCTTACCTATTATGGGAGGTATAATGGTGAAAGGGCAATTTTCCTGGTTGCCAACATGAAGGAAAAGCAGAACATTCATGAGGTCAGGAACAATATATACAGGGTTTATGATTCATTCGCAAAAAACCTTCCACGGGGATTGAGGTTAGAAAAGGGTTTCGATCAGTCTCAGAATGTTAAAAGCAAACTCGGAAGGCTTGAGAAAGATTTTTTGTTTGCTTTCCTGCTGGTTCTCATTACACTTCTTCCCCTTGGATTCAGGGCTTCGGGTATTGTGATGATCTCCATTCCACTATCATTAATGATAGGGATAACCGGATTGTTTTTAATAGGATTCAGTATAAACCAGCTGACCATTGTGGGAGGAGTTATATCTCTGGGTCTTCTTGTTGATGATTCAATAGTGGTGGTAGAGAATATTTCAAGATGGATAAGGGGAGGAACCAGTCCGTTTCAGGCGGCTATTAATGCAACAAACCAGATAAGTACTGCCGTTATGGGCTGTACTGCAACACTGATTTTTGCTTTTCTCCCACTGATGTTCCTTCCGGGTATGGCAGGCAAATATATTAGGTCTCTTCCCACTTCGGTGACTTTCATTGTAATAGGATCCTTATTGGTTGCATTAACCATTATACCTTTTATTGCAAGTCATATTTTCAGGGGTAATGTTGATCCCCGGGGTAATGTTATACTCAGGGGATTGCATAAAGCTATTGACTTTACCTATGGACGGGCACTGCAATGGGCACTTAAAAATCCGGGTATTACAGTATTGGTGGCTGCGGTATTATTCTTTTCATCATTGTTTCTTGTCAGACATATCGGTACGAGCCTTTTCCCAAAGGCCGGGATGCCTCAGTTCCTGATAACCATAGAGACGCCAAGAGGAAGCAGCCTTAATGAGACAGACCGGGCTGTCAGGTTTGTGGAATCAGTGCTGGCAGGGAATAAAGAGGTTAAATACTATATGTCCAATATTGGGAAAGGGAACCCGATGATATATTATAACTCTTTCCAGAAAAGCGAGCAGACTTCCCTTGGAGAGGTTATGTGTGAGGTTAACCGGGAAATATTGCCAGATATTGAGAAATTCCTGGATAATCTCAGGGATACTCTGAACACATATGTAAATGGAAGAATATATGTCAGGGAATTTGAAAACGGTATGCCGATAGATGCTGCAATAGCTTTGAGGCTGGTGGGGAATAATCTTGATTCAATAAAGTATTATACCGGTAAAATTGAAGATATTTTTCAGCACACAGAAGGCACAACATATATCAGGAATCCCTTAAGCCAATCACTCACCGATATAAGAGTTGTTGTTAGCAGAGAAAAGGCGGGATTATTGGGGGTACCTGCAGTTGAGATTGACAGGACCATCAGGCTTGCTCTCGCCGGTTTTGTTGCCGGGAAATACAGGGATGATCAGGGAAAGGAGTATTCAATAGACGTACGAATGCCGGAAGATAAAAACGACAGGTTGAAAATACTGGACAGGATTTTTATTACATCTCTTGCCGGGGCCCAGGTCCCCCTTTCCCAGCTTGCACATATTAAGTTCGTTAATTCACCAACACTTATTCAGCACTATAATTCAGACCGTTCAATGACAGTATCATCGGCTGTGCTGACCGGGTATAACACCGACAGGGTTACAAAAAACATCCTGGCTGAAGTCGGAAGGCTCAGATTGCCGGAAGGTTTCAGGATTGTCCCCGGGGGTGAGATCGAAAGCCGGAGAGAAAGTTTTAGCGGGATTGGAACGGCAATCCTTGTCGCAATTTTCGGGATATTTGCGATATTGATACTTGAGTTCAGGACATTCAAAAGTACTCTTATAGTTCTTTCAGTAATACCACTCGGTATCATTGGTGGATTAACCTTTCTTTTGATTACAGGAAACACGCTTTCATTTACTGCAGCAATTGGGTTTGTTGCTCTCATCGGGATTGAGATCAAGAATTCTATTTTACTTGTTGATTTTACCAATCAGATGAGAAAGATGGGTACTCCACTGGAGGAAGCGATAATAAAGGCCGGAGAGATAAGATTTCTGCCTGTTCTGCTCACTACACTTACCGCCATCGGAGGATTGTTACCAATAGCTCTCGGGAAATCTAACCTCTATTCCCCGCTTGCCTGGGTGATTATCGGGGGCCTCATTACATCAACACTGCTGGCCCGGCTGGTTACACCGGTAATGTATAAGTTGCTCCCTCCTGAGATAAGGTAACATTTTTATGTAACAATGGCTGTTTTTCCGGGACGGCTTGTTACCTTTAAAGTCATTAAATTCTTTATTATTCATAATTGTGTAACTAATACTGGATATTTATGGATCCGTTTATTTTAGCAGAGTCATACTGGAAAGACCTCAGGGACCAGTATATTGAAGTCGCTGTTCTGCCATGGGGAGCAACAGAAGCTCATAACCTGCACCTTCCTTTTTCAACCGATAATATAATGGTTGAA
The DNA here is from genome assembly GCA_964472085.1 of uncultured Rikenellaceae bacterium. Taxonomy (GTDB): domain Bacteria; phylum Bacteroidota; class Bacteroidia; order Bacteroidales; family VadinHA17; genus LD21. Next base: position 119,579 of record CAYYIW010000005.1, read on the forward strand.
AGGATAGCTAAGGAATCGGCCCGTATTGCATGGGAAGAAGGGGCCAGGGTTATCGTTTTACCAAATATTCCCTTCGGGGTCAACACCGGGCAAATGGATATCAGACTTAATATTAACCTGAATCCATCGACCCAGATGGCAATTCTTGATGATATTACTGATGTCCTGAACAGGCACGGCATACATAAGTTGCTTATTATCAACGGCCACGGTGGTAATGATTTCAAACAGATGATCAGGGAACTAGGACTGAAATACCCTGAGATGTTCATATGTGGCAGTAACTGGTTCCAGTCATTCAATAATGCAGATTATTTTGAAAGCGGGGGAGGTCATGCCGATGAAATGGAAACAAGCATCATGCAATTCATAGCCCCGGACATGGTTAAACCGTTGAGTGAAGCCGGCGAAGGGAAAGGGAAAAAGTTCAGGATAAAGGCATTAAATGAGAACTGGGCATGGGCCGAAAGACGCTGGACACAGGTTACTTCAGATACCGGGATAGGTAATCCACATAAGGCAACCCCGGAAAAGGGAGAAAAATGCTATAATGAGATCATAGGTAAGGTAGGTAACCTTCTTATTGAGCTGGCAGAGGCCGATATCGATAATTTATATGAATAAAAATATGACGGGTCGTTTTACAGTTTTACTGGCTTCTGTAATGCTGGCATTGGTATCATGCAGATCAGGATCATTTGTTTCTCTGCGTAACAGGATAGATCTTGGCGGGGAATGGCAGTTTGCCATGGATACCTCCGGAGAAGGCGTTGCATCAGGCTGGTATACGAAACAACTGTCTGATTCAGTAGTGTTACCGGGTACTATGGACGAAAATAAAAAGGGGATACCAAATACCAGCAGAAACGAAACAATGCGTTTATCAAGGGAACTTATGTATGCCGGGAAAGCCTGGTACAGGAAGGTGGTAGATATCCCGGGAGGCTGGGAAGGCAGGCACATAAGTCTGATCATGGAGCGGACCAAACCATCAGCAGTATGGGTTGATTCAACAATGGCCGGCAGCAACAATAATATTCTTTCGGCTCAGGAGTATGATCTCAGCAGTTACCTGACAACGGGGAAGCATACGCTTACAATACTTATCGATAATGGAAAAGGTTCTGTTCCAGACGGGATAACCGGTTCACATGCATGGACGGAACAAACACAGGGCAACTGGAATGGCATTACAGGTTCATTTTACCTGGAAGCTTCTGATCCGACCTACATAGGCAATGTAATGGTTTATCCCGATATAAAATCAAAGAAGATAAAAGTCAGCATTAAGGTATTCGATTCTCGGGGAAACAATGGGAAGAAAGAGATCCTTCTGCGGGCATACTCGTGGAATACAAAGAAGGCAAAGACATTGCCGGAAAGATCTTACCCGGTATCATTGTCACCCGGAGAAAACATTATTGATGTGACATACAGGATAGGCAGCAGGATTCAGTTATGGAGTGAATTTGATCCGGTGCTTTATAAACTTGTAGTTACATTGCAAGATAACGGGGAAACAGATAACAAGTCTGTTGATTTTGGCATGAGAAGTTTTGCTACCGGCGGCACACAGTTTACTATAAACGGGATAAAGACTTTCCTCAGAGGGAAACACGATGCATGTGTCTTTCCCCTGACCGGTCACCCGCCAATGGATCTTGACGGATGGCTGAGGGTCTTCCGGATAGCAAAATCTTATAATATTAATTTTTACAGGTTTCACTCATGGTCGCCCCCTGCTGCAGCATTTGAGGCTGCTGATATTGCAGGCATCTATCTGCAGCCGGAACTGCCTTTCTGGGGAAGAATGGAGAAAGACAACAATGAGCTGAATACTTTTTTGTTGAAGGAAGGAGATCATATATTGAAAGACTATGGTAACCATGCTTCCTTTGTTATGTTTGCCCTGGGAAATGAACTTTCCGGGGACCTGCAAGTAATGAAAGATTTTCTGAAGCATTTCAGGTCTGTTGATAACAGGCATCTGATGGCATATGGTTCCAATAACTATCTTGGCTTCAGGGGGCAGGCAGAAGGAGAAGATTACTATGCTGCGTGCCGTGTCGGGGCTGATACAGGCAATTCTTACAGTACTCAAATCCGTGGTTCCTTTTCTTTTGCAGATGCTTATGAAGGAGGGTATGTCAATGGACGTTATCCTTCAACATCTGTTAATTATGCCGGAGCAATATCAAAATGTACCGTGCCGGCAATAGCGACGGAGGTAGGTCAGTACCAGATATATCCCGATTATGATCAGATTAAAAAGTATACAGGCGTGATGAAACCCTGGAACCTCGAGATCTTTCGGGAGAGACTGAATGAAAATAACCTGGGCAGCCAGGCCAAGTCCTTCTTCAGGGCTTCCGGTGCACTCAGTGCAATATGTTACAAGGCCGATATAGAAATGGCATTGAGGACCCCAGGGTTTGGAGGATTTCACCTGCTTGACCTGCAGGATTTTCCCGGACAGGGAACTGCCCTGGTTGGACTTCTGGATGCATTCATGGATAGTAAAGGGATTATTACCCCGGCTGAGTTCGGCCATTTCTGCAATAGCGTGGTTCCGCTGTTCATAATGGATAAGTATTGCTGGACAAGTAATGAGACTTTTACAGGGACTATCCAGGTTGCTAACTATTCCGACCGTTCCTTCCATGACCAGCCTGTAAAATGGGAGTTGATGACATCATCAGGACAGGTTATCGGAAATGGATTGATCCGTAAGGACATAAATAACGGGGGACTCACCAACATTACTACTTTGAAAGCGGATCTGTCGAAGGTAAGCACTCCTGTAAAAACAACACTGACCGTTTCACTCGACGGAACACTTTACAAAAACAGCTGGCCGGTGTGGATATACCCTCCCGATGCCGATACAATTATACCTGATGGTATAACTGTATCTGAAAAACTTGATGGAAAAACTCTTGAAGCACTTTCAGAAGGAGCGAAAGTATTACTATTCCCGTTAGCCGGCGATGTCAAAGATAATTCGGTAGGAGGCCTTTACACTCCGGATTACTGGAATTACAGTATGTTCAGGAGTATTTCTTTAGCCAACCATAAACCTGTTTCTCCGGGGACGATGTCGATTCTTACAGATCCCATGCATCCTCTTTTCAGAACGTTCCCGACAGAGTTCTATACCAACTGGCAGTGGTGGCCGATAGTACGCAACAGTCATCCCCTTATTCTGGATGGGACTCCGGCTGACTATCATCCCCTTGTACAGGTTGTGGATAATATAGATCGTAACCATAAACTGGGACTAATCTTTGAATTTTCTGTCGGTAAGGGTAAACTTCTTGTTTGTATGTCGGACCTTAAAGCGGTGCAGGATAAACCTGAAGTTAGACAATTGTACAGCAGTATATTGCAATACATGACGTCTGATAATTTTAATCCTGTCACAAGTTTGTCATCCGCCGAACTAGTAGCTCTTTTTCAGGGTAAGGTAACTACAAGGAAGATACAGGGTGCAAAAAATATTTCATATGATTGATCGGGATAAAACCATAATAGAAGAAAGACAATTGTGCAATAGGGTCTTTACTCAATTGCCGGTCATATTGAACAACAGGGTATAATGTCAAACCGGAAGTTGCTGTTTAACCAATCATATACCTCAATGAAAAAGATCTTAATAACCTTAATTGTTTTACCGCTTGTGTATATGCTCATTTCATCTAAAAATCCTGATAAAAATAGTGACCCTCTGAAATCAGTATTGCAGGATACGGTTACAGCATACAGGGATGGTAACTGGGAGGGAATGTCACGCGCTTCCTACACCAATGAACCTTACTGGGGAATTGTAAGACTGACCGTTAAAAAAGGGAAGTTGACCAGCGTCCTTTTCTTTGTAAGAGATTCAAACCTTCATGAGACATTCGATGCAAAGTATGAAAAGCATTTTGAAGGGAATCCTGAATATATACAGCAAAGCCGGAACGACTGGAAAGGCGTACAGGTCTACCCGGGAAAGCTTATGGATAAGCAGGATATCAATAAGGTTGATGCTATGTCAGGAGCCACCTGGTCATATGATATATTCAGGGCATCGGTTGAGAATGCGCTTAAGAAAGCCAAATAACCGTTCATATATCATTGGCATAAAAATTGCTGATTGAATTACCGGATTATTATTATCAACTTTGTAATCCTAACGACATTATTACACAACAATGAGGCTGACCCAAAAGTATCTCAGAATTATTTTAAGTGCACTGGCATTTATTGCTTTTGTTTCTTTTTCAGGCTGCCTGAAGAAAGATAGTGCCGGGGCAGGAATACTGGAGGGAGCTATTTCCATAGGACCACTTTGTCCTGTTGAGACTGTTCCTCCCGATTCTGCCTGTTTGCCTACCCTGGAGACCTACCTGGCTTATCCTGTAGGAGTTTTTACTTCGGATGGTTCCGGAAAGATTGCTGATATTGTACCTTCACCAGATGGTTCATATGCTGTTCAATTATATCCGGGAACATATAGCGTAAGGCTTACAAAAGAAATTAATGCACCTGCAAGCAGTAACCTGCCTGCTGATGTGGAAATTCAGGCTAACGGAATTACCCTGCTGAATATAAACATCGATACAGGCATCAGGTAAATATCGCAGGGATAACCTGAAACAGCAGGGAACTGCCGGTTTTTAGGCATCAAATCTTTTTTAACCGGCAAAAATGAAATATTTTTATTGCCTGATCCGTTTGTTGAATACATTAGCAGAACAGTCTCAACAATTGGGGAGCAATGATTGTTTAACAGAAAAACTCCTTATCCTGGTATATATTTTTAAATGAAAAGAATTATTCTCTGTGTTTTCCTCTTGTCTGCATTTATTTCCGTTTTATCACAGAAGGTTAATATGGAAGTCGTGAAGACAGGTAATTCAGCCATATCGGAGTGGCAGATCCTGGATGAAAATTACAGGGTTGTCTTTTCCGGAAATGAATACTTCAGGTCAGATTCTGTTTTCTTTTCACTGGAAGCCAACAAAAAGTACTTTTTTGCTGTTTCGGTTTCCCGGATATCATTGGAAGATTCTTCACTTTATTCTCTTATTTTAAACAAGGAGCCCCTAATATATCTAAAGACCGATATAGGCACCGGGGATCATTTCTTCCCGTTTGTTACAGGTGTAAGAGACCAGGACGTGAAGATAACCGGGGGAACGACTGCCCTGATATCAGATTTCCCTTACCAGGTATATTATATTTCCGGCAATTATGTATGTGGTGGTTCCATTATCGGGAACAGGTGGATACTTACAGCGGCTCATTGCACTGAAGATGACTATGGCAACAGTATCCCTGACTCACTGATGGCAATAAGAGCGGGCCTGAATGATCCCGGCAAGCCTTCCGACGGGCAGATATATTATGTGAAAAATGTAATTGTTCACGATGGATATAATAACACGACTTTATTGAATGATATTGCCATTCTTGAACTGAAGGATACTATCAACACTCCCAACGCATCACCCATTAAAATAGTCACCTCGGTGGATGTTGCCAACGGTGCAACAGACCCGGGGGTGATGTCGTGGGTTACCGGCTGGGGTCTTACAAGTGTCAGCCCTGATGTTTTACCGACCAGTCTTCAGAAAGTCCAGTTACCGTTGATCACCAATGCCCAGGCAGCTACCGTATGGGGCAGTTCCATTACTGCCACCAATTTGATGGCTGGTTACCTCGATGGTAATAAGGATGCCTGCAGTGGTGACAGCGGGGGACCACTTGTTGTTCCGGTGTACGGTGAATATAAGCTTGCGGGCATTGTAAGCTGGGGAAGCCCTGAGTGTAATACTTATGGTGCATATACCCGTGTTTCTCTCTTCGAGGACTGGATCAGGGCTAATACCGATAT
>CAYYIW010000005.1:125556-136846 GCA_964472085.1 uncultured Rikenellaceae bacterium
ATGGTATATCGTCAGAATGGTCAGTCCTGTATCCAAAGGTGGTTAAAAATACTCTCCTTTTAAGACAGCCGGCTGACAGTGTGTTATGTGCCAATCAATCGCTGACCCTGTCGGCAGCGGCTGACGGATATGATCTTGTATACAGATGGTACAGGGATGACCATCTGGTGCAATCGGATCCTTCCGGTGACCTTGTTTTCTCACCAGCCAATTCTGATGATTCGGGTATATACACATGCCAGATAGATGGACAATGCGGATCAGTGGTCACAGAACCAGTGAATATAACAGTCTACAAGGTGACTCATATCACAAATATTACACCTGACACATACGTTGTTTTTGGTAATGATGCGACCCTGATGTTGTCAGCAGAAGGGCATGATCTGAACTATCAGTGGGAAAAGGACGGAGTGTTAATTGATAACAGTAACACTGACAACCTCTTCATCCCCGGGGCAAATGCAGTTGATATTGGCCTTTACAGGGCAATTGCATCAGGGACCTGTGGGACAGATACAAGTTCCAGTGTTTATTTATATGTTAAAAATATTAGAATTCGTAATGCGGATGAAGTATACCTGTGGCCTTCAGTTACAACCGGGGATTTTCATATTGCTGTAAAAAATGATGAGGTTTATACAGTACGTATTTATGATACTGCCGGCAGACTTTTCCTTGAGAGGTCCAACTGCCAGTATGAAACAACATTTAATGTTACAAAACTGCCGCGTGGAGTCTGTATTGTGAATATTACCAGCAAGAGCATCAATAAGTCGCTAAAGCTTATCCGGGAATAAACGGACTTATTCTTCAATTGCACAGCCCTGGCTATATAAAGTCCTTTTCGATAAGCAGTTTCTGCGGATTCTGGTTATGCCTTATAAACGCTTCAGCATAATCGCAACCATATTCCATTCCCCTGAAAATCTCCATTTTACGATGGATATTTTCATAGAAGTCCTCAGGTTCCTGGCTTGAATGGGCCATGCATGCATCCGTTTTTATATCTATCACTCCGCTTATATCCATGTATTCGGCAGGAGAGAAATTTTGAGACTGGATGCCGGTTTCAACTTCATAGTAATACAGGGAGAATTTCTTTCCTGTTCTAAGCCAGGCATCATAAACCAGCACCGAGCATATACGATGATCCCTGTGAGTATCTACAGGCCAGTGAGTGAAAACAATATCAGGCTTTTCTTTTTCAAAAAATCTGTAAACATCATTATACCTGTCCTTTGTAATTTCAGTGTTGCCATCAACCTGGCCAAGAAATTCGGCCGTGGCATTCAGAATTTTACAAGCTTTTAAGGCTTCGGCTGTACGTATTGAGGCTGCTTCTTCATGTGTTTTACCGGGGATCCCTGCCTCGCCCCTGGTAAGGTATGCAGCCACAACTTCATGTCCTGCAGCGGCAAATAGTGCCATGGTACCTCCGCAACCACTCTCCGGATCATCAGGATGTGCGCCTGCCACTATGATTTTAAGTTTTCTTTCAGGAGACATTTCTTTTCCCTGATCTCCGTATAAAGTCTGTGTTCCCAGGAATGAGCCGGCAGCTGTAATGCCGGATAACCTGATCATATTACGACGGGATATATTTTTCATGGTTCTGATTTTTACTACCTCATACAAATTTATTAAAGTAAAATTGTTTTAAGCAGAAATATCTTATTTTTTATGGAAATTTCCTGGTTATAACAGACAATGGATGTGACCATTAAAAAATGTTAAAAACAATTTAACATTATTCATGGAATAAAATCAGCATGCCAGGAGTCAAAATCACGGAATATTGTAGTTTCGGGATTGATCAGCAGGTATCTTCCTTTCCCGGATAATTAAAGTTCTTATCTATGAAAAAGGTAAAATTCCAGCCCTCATTTCTTCAGGTGACTTATATCTGTATTTATATTATTTTGTTTTCACTTATAGTATATGTTCCGACACTTATCAGCGGTCCGGTTCGAATAAGTCATAAGCTTATCCTTGAAGAAAGTATGATTGAAGGGGTCCTGCTGGGGATACTTTTTATTGTCAGCATTCTGTTGCTCAACCTGTATAAGAAGGAAAAGGCAAGGCAACAGGATCTTATACAAAAGATCAGCAGTGACAAGCGAACGACGGAAGAAAGACTTACAGATGCCTTTAAATATATAGGACAGATCAATGTGCAGATCCATGAAATCAAGTCAATATTCGACAAAACAAACCTTTTTCCAAAGACTGTAAACGATTTCAGGAAAACATTGCTATTTTACAGTGAACAGATATTCGGTATCGTAAGTTACAACTGGGTACTTATCAGGATAATTGATTGCAGGACACATAAAACACTACGTGAACATTTTCAGAGCAGGTTAGGACATGAAGAAACGTGTCCGCGTATAAGCAACAGAATTATAATAGAAAATCATACATGTTTTCCGTATACAACAATAATATCCAATCCAGCACATCTTAATATTCTTGCCTGTTGTCTGCTGCCTGAAGGTGAGCTGACCAATGAGGAGAAAGTATTTTTACAGGCAATAGCCAATGAGATAACAATGATATTTGTTCTTCTGGAATCGTCTAATAACAAAAACGGAGGGGAATTATCGGCTAAGGATAACTTAAGCGGAGATAAACTGGAATTAAAAAAATCCGGGAAGTAATTTATCCCGGATATAAGGATATTGAAAAGTCGTAATTTCAGGGTTAATATATTGTCCAAAATTTCAGATTAATTTTCTTGACTTATAGTAAGTTATATTGTATCTTTATAATAAGTAATTAACTCTTCCTGGAGCTCTGAAATAATTACAGACCCCAGGCTTCACAATGAAATCATATTAAGACTTCTATGGAACGGGTTAATTATAAAAAGATACCTTCTGTCCTTATACTCCTTATGGTGTTTTCTTTACGGGCATCGGCACCCTTTTGTAATTCCCTGATAATAACTGCTTCTCTCCCTGTAAATCCTTATTTGTCTCTTATAAAGGCAATTGGTATGGTTGAAACAAAGTATGACACCCTGGCCTACAACACGGAAGAGGAGGCAACCGGTTATTTCCAGATACGTCCTGTCAGGCTAAAGGAATATAATAGGCTTACCGGGAGCAGTTATACTATCAAGGATATGTTCAATTATAAAAAATCTGAAAAGGTATTTCTTTATTTTGCCGACCGGATAGGACCTTATGATTTTGAACAGATAGCCAGGAGTTGGAATGGTTCGGGAAGCATGACAACATCATACTGGAACAGGATAAGGGCTCTTCTTCCCCATTAACCAATCCATGAAGTAATAAATTATATGCTCAATGCATATACTGCAAAACTGGCCAGCCAGTGTTGACCTCCATAGTTGCCTCCGGTCACATTTGGAAGAGAATGTTCCAGGAATTCCCTGGCTGTTCTTTCAAAGAGTATTGCCGTTTTATTTCCCGCGGGTAGTGCCCTGGCTATCCCTTTCATGCACCATGCCCTGCTCAGCGTTAGTCCGTCTAGATGCACTATCAGGAAATCGGACCTGTCGCTTACGACAGGTAGCCTGGTTATGTTATCAAGGCTTCTTTTTTCATAAAAGTGTTTAAGCCATTTTTCAAATTCATGTCCGGGGAGGATACGACTCATAAGGTCTGCAATTTCCAGGCTCGGGCTGAGAAAATCTGTTCCGTCAGGTTCAAGATAGGCAGGGGTATTAACATTACCTAGATAAAATTCTTTGGCTTTCCTGATAATTGAATTTTCAAAGGCGGTATCCTTTACCGTACGAGCCCAGTCAAGAGCAAAAACAAGTCCGAAGGCAGTATTTGGATGAACACCGGTCCGGTTGGGATATGTTTCTTTCTTAAGGTAGTCCTTCCAAAGTTCAACAATTTTATTTGTCAGTGGATGAAGGGTCCGGTACCATTTCCGGGCCAGGGGGTCATCATATGTAAATAATTCCTGGTCAAGTTTAAGGAGCCAGGCCCACCCGTATGTCCTTTCATATGTATTACTGTTTTTAAACCTTGTATAATAACCTGCCTCTTTTAGTATCTTTTCCGGCTGAAAGCTGTTGCTGAGTACCATGATAATACTATCTCTGAGGGAAATATCAGGGAATTGTTTCAATAGCCTGACCAGCATCCAGTGACCATGCACGCTGCTGTGCCAGTCGAGGCACCCATAGAAGGAAGGATGAAGGTCCTTTGGTGTCATGACAGCTTCCTCTTCATTGTTGATCAGGTGAGAAGTTTTATTCGGATATTCCGTCTGTATACAATGTAAAGGCAGGCGGGCAAAGACTACAGCCTGTTTTTCTGTAAGAGCCTGGGAAGAAACCACCATAGACAAAACAGCTAAAAGGAAAGTAAAAATTATTTTCATGTGTAAATATATTTGATCTTAAAGGTACAATTTGCCGATATAAGTTACAACATCATATCCTTATCAGGGCTGGTATTAAGTAATATTTTATCAGTGTACCGGGAGATAGCCGGTAATTCATTTATTAAGTCCAATATTATACTTTCAAAAGTAACTGATTCCGATTTGTTTGATAACTTTATCGGATATTCCTGAAATTAATTATAACCATTACAAAATGAAAAAAATCAGCTTATTCATTGTCTTCATTATTTTTTTCGGGCTTTTGCAGGCGCAGAATCCTGACAGTGCCTGGATAGTTAACAATTATACAAAGATTGAGCGCCAGGTACCGATGAGGGATGGCATAAAACTCTTTACATCAATATATGTTCCAAAGGACAGTTCCTCGGAACATCCCATTCTTATGACCCGGACTCCTTATTCATGTGCACCGTATGGTGAAAACAGGTTCAGGTCTTTCTGGAGAAGTTATGAAAAGACTTATTTCAGGGAAGGGTTTATTATGGTCATCCAGGATGTGAGGGGAAGATGGATGAGCGAGGGAAATTTTGTTGATGTAAGGCCTTTCAACCCCGACAAGAAAGGCAATAAGGATATTGATGAAGCCAGTGACACATGGGATGCCATAGACTGGCTGATTAAAAATATCCCCCATAACAGTGGGAAGGTTGGAGTTTTCGGGATATCTTACCCCGGATTTTATTCAACCATGGCTGCTGCAAGCAACCACCCGGCTCTTGTGGCGGTAAGCCCGCAGGCACCTGTAACTAACTGGTTCATAGGTGATGATTTTCACCATAACGGTGCATTCTTCCTGATGGATGCTTTCAGCTTCTATTCGCCTCTGGGTGGAGGCTTTGGCCTGCCTCATCCCGGACCAACGACCGTAAGGCCGAAGACAATAGGGTTTCCGGTTCATGATGCTTACAAATTCTATCTTGAGACAGGTCCCTTGCCCGCCTTTATGAAGCTTATGGGAGACAGTGTCAGGTTCTGGAAGGATCTGTATGCACATCCCAATTATGATCAGTGGTGGCAGGCACGAGACGCCAGAAATGCGACAAAGGTTCTGCATCCTGCCATGCTGTGGGTGGGTGGTCTTTTTGATGCCGAAGATAACTGGGGAGCATGGAACTCCTATAAGGCTGCCGAAGTCAACAATCCTGGCAAGGATTTCAACAAAATTGTAATGGGACCGTGGTATCACGGGCAATGGGCTTCACATAGCGGTACTCACCTTGGAAACGTATATTTCGGAAGTAACACTTCTACCTGGTATCAGCAAAACATAGAAATACCATTTTTTAATTTCTACCTGTTAGATAAAGGAGATATTTTAAAAATTCCTGAAGCAACTATTTTCATATCTGGTGCAAATAAATGGGCGCAGTTTGATCACTGGCCTCCCATAAAGAAAGAAGACAGGGCACTTTATCTACAGGAAGACGGAGGCCTTAGCTGGAATAAGCCTTCTGTGACGGAGGATTACAGTGAATATGTCAGTGATCCTTCCAAACCGGTTCCTTATACTGATGGCATCCATTTTCACAGGACAAGGGAATATATGACGGATGATCAGCGTTTTGCCGAAAGCCGTACCGATGTTCTGTCTTTTAAAACAGGGATTCTGGATAATGATGTTACGGTTACAGGGACGATTATTGCAGACCTGGCTGCTTCAATCTCGACAACAGATGCTGACTTTGTTGTTAAGCTGATAGATGTTTTCCCCGATGACCTGTCATATAATAATGTTGACATTTATGATGAGAAGGATCCTGTGAGGATATACCCCATGGGAGGTTACGAAATGCTGGTCCATGGCGAGGTGTTCAGGGGCCGCTACAGGAAAAGCTTTGAAAAGCCTGAACCATTTACACCGGGTAAGGTGGAACAGGTCAGGTTTAAAATGGGAGATATTGCTCATACTTTTAAAAAGGGACACCGGATTATGGTTCAGATACAGAGCAGTTGGTTCCCCCTGGTTGACAGGAATCCGCAGACATTTGTTGACATATACAAAGCTATTCCGTCTGATTTCCGTAAATCAACAATACGGATATATCACGACAGGAACCATTCCAGTAACATAATACTGCCTGTTTTACCTGAACAGTAACAACAAAACAATCACCAAAAATGGCTGCTATGAATAAGAAATTGAAGGTTTTATGCTTGTTGATAAGCACAGGTCTCGTTTTCCCCGGGGTGGCTTCTCATGGTCAGATTACCGGGCTGGTTGATGTCAGACTTGCTGAACAGGTCATTACTGTTGGCGGGCAGGGTTCCGATATTCCGGGTTTTACCTCAGGAGCGATTCAGATAGCTCTCGATGCTCTCAGGACAAGAGGAGGAGGTACTGTTAAGCTGAGTCGGGGCGTTTTTGAAATTACCGGACCTGTAAGGCTTTATAGCCACATCACTCTGGAAGGTTCCGGGAAAGAAACAATTCTTCACAAATGTGACGGGTTCAGGACCAGTTTCATTATTGATGCCGACTGGGGTATGCTGAAAGCAGTGGTTAAGGATGCAAGCGGGTTTAAAAGGGGCATGGGTATAGAGCTTTATGATGATGCACATAACCAGGGATGGGCCGTAACAACTGCTATAATAACGGATATTCGTGATAATGTTATTTACTTCGATAACAGTACAGTCAATGATTATATAGCATCTCTCAACGGAATTGTGTCTAACGCCTGCTCGGTAATAGAAGCTGTGGGAGTGGACAGCGTGAAGATCGCCAGCCTTGAGATTGACGGTAACAAAAATACAAACGATTACATAAACGGTTGCAGGGGAGGAGGAGTCTATATACACAAATCCAGGAATTGTCTTGTTGAAAATGTCTCAATAAAGAACTTTAACGGAGACACATTCAGCTGGCAGATAACAGAGAACATTACCCTGAGGGGTTGTGAGGCTTCATATGGTGATGGCCTGGGATTTCACCCCGGAACAGGTTCAGATCATCCTGTAGTCGAAAACTGCATCAGCCATAACAATAAAGGCGATGGCATCTTTCTGTGCTGGCGTGTACAGAACGGAATATTCAGGAATAATACGGTCTATGCCAACGGGGATAACGGAATTTCAATAGGTCATAAAGATACTGATAACCTGTTTGAGAATAATCATGTTTACGAAAATGCAAACCAAGGGGTACTGTTTCGTAATGAAAACGAACAGAACGGTGGTCACAGGAACACATTCACAGGTAATACAATTGAAAATAACGGAATGAAAAAGGAATCCTGTGGTTTTTATATTTCAGGAGAGACACATGATATTATTATTAAGAACAATGTTATACGTTCAAACGGAAGAGGACACCAGTCAATTGCAGTATTTGTTGGTAAAAAGTGTTCCCGGGTTACTTCGGAGAATAATGATATACAGGGATCAAAGGAGATCATTTATGAGCAGTGATATATTTTGTCTTAAAGATTTTTATGATGATCGGATATTATTGACCGGTCATCTTACTTATAACCAGTCCTATTTTATTTTCCAGGGTAATATCATGCCTGTCCTTCCTTATGTAGTTATTCCATACTAAAACTGACGCTGAGAAGATAATAAGGGTGATTACTGCTACCTTTAACAGGTACGGAACTATATTGTAGTAATGTTTTATTCTTGTTTCAAGTTTGAAGTAGAACTTCTGGCGATGTTTTCGCCGGGGACGATAGACACCAAATTTGTCCCTGTTTTCTCTGATAAAGGATTCGATATTATGTTCGTTAAGTTTTATCATCCTTTTTTAGCTAAAGACGAAAAGGAGAAACCACTGATGCATGTAAAATGATCAAGGCATTCTGAATTTTGCAGCTTCTTTCCCTGCCTTTTATTAATATACCAGGAATAATATAGATCTTATGATCTGTAAATATCTCAGATTAATATATTATCTTCATGATCACAAATTCATACTTTTCAAAAAATTATTCATTTTCAAAAACCAACTCATATGAAATCTCAGACATCCAGAAGGAAGTTTATCAAGAACCTGGGAGGCACTGCGGTGCTCTTATCTGCCGGATCCTTATCCGGTTTCTCACGCCAGCTCATGGAGGAGCATATTATTGCATATGACAGGAAATTTTCTGCCAATGATACGATCAGGATCGCCGGAATAGGCATGGGAATAATGGGGAATGTTGATATAGATACGGCACTGAAGGTGCCGGGTGTGGAACTTGTTGCAGCCTGCGACCTTTATACCGGCAGACTTGCACGTGTTAAGGAGAAATACGGGAAAGATATATTTACAACTCAGGACTACCGTGAAATACTGAACAGGAAAGATATTGATGCCGTGGTTATAGCCACCAGCGATAACTGGCATTCACGGATAGCAACAGAGGCTATGAATGCCGGGAAAGCTGTTTATTGTGAAAAGCCAATGGTACATCTACTGAGCGAAGGTCCGGGCGTTATCGAGACGCATAACAAGACTAAAAAGACGATGCAGGTTGGAAGCCAGAGGGTGAGCAGCATAGTCTACCAGAAAGCAAAAGAACTGTATAAATCAGGAGCTATTGGCCAGTTGAATTCTATTGAAGCTTCTTTCGACAGGCAGGATGCTCTCGGGGCCTGGGAGTATACCATGCCCACAGACGGGTCACCTCAGACAGTTGACTGGGAGAGATATATTCAGGGGATGCCTCAAATACCCTGGGATCCGAAGAAATTTTTCTGGTGGAGAAATTACCGCGATTTTGGAACAGGCGTGGCAGGAGATCTTTTTGTTCATCTTCTTTCAGGGATACATCTTGTTACGGATTCAAAAGGACCGGATACCATATATGCTACCGGCCAGATTGCTTACTGGAAGGATGGAAGAGATGTTCCTGATATTATGATCGCAGCCCTGAATTACCCTGAAACGAAAGAACATCCGTGTTTCCAGGTTGCATTACGTGTGAACTTCATAAGTGGTAACGGAGAAAAATCGACGACAAAATTCATTGGAAGCGAAGGTGTGATTGAAATGGGGGGCAACGGTTTTGTTATAAAGCACAGTATCATGTCGAAAGCACCCGGAATAGGTGGCTGGGATGCATTGTCCACATACCCCGAGGCAATGCAGAAGGAACTCCTTCAGAGATACAATCAGAAATATTCAAAGGCTGATCAGCAAAGACCGGAAATACCTGATACAAAATATACTGCTCCGGCAGGATATGATGAACACCTGGAACACTTTGCCAATTTCTTTGAAGGAGTGAGGAACAATAAGCCTGTTGTTGAGGGTCCGGTATTCGGATACAGGGCATGTGCCCCGTGCCTGGCCTGCAATGACAGTTATTTCCAGAAAAAGATCATTAAATGGGACCCTTTAAACATGAAGCTGGTTTAAAGAATGGAATATCCAATTTCTTAAATTTATATGCAAGAGGTTATTCTTATTATTTATCCATGGTAGTCCTGATGGTGTCATGGATTTAATTCTAAATATTAAAATTGGAGGTATTATTTATGAAAAAGAATCTTACCAGAAGAAACTTTGTTAAAACGGGAGCCCTGGCAACCGGGGGGTTGCTGGCATCAAGGTCCATTCAACTAAATGCACAACCTTATGCCACTCCTTCGAAAAAGGTCGCTCCAAGCGACAGGCTTAGATTTGGAATAATAGGTGTTGGTATGGAAGGATCCGGTCTTCTTGCAGGTGCACTTACTTTGCCCGGTATTGAATGTGTTGCAGCTGCTGATCTTTATGATGGAAGGCATACCCTGGCTAAGGAGATAACAAACAACCCGGACCTTTATACAACACGAAACTACCAGGAGTTACTCGATCGAAAAGATATAGATTGCATAATCGCCGCAGTGCCCGATCATTGGCATAAAAGGGTTGTCGTGGATGCATGCAATGCGGGCAAGGATATTTATTGTGAGAAACCTATGTCGCATACAGTTGCAGATGGTTTTGCTATGGTTGAGGCAGCTGAAAAAAACAACCGTATTGTAGAGATAGGATCGCAAAGAGTGAGCTCGAGGTTGTGTGAAAAGGCAAAAGAGATGTATAGTGACGGATCAATTGGTGATGTTGAACAGATAGAAATAACCCTGGGGCGCAATAGTCCCACAGGTGCCTGGGAATACCCGCCTCCAACCGATTTGTCACCAGATAATCTTGACTGGGAGACCTGGCTGAATGATGCCCCGAAGATTCCGTTTAACAAGGAACGCTTCGCTCGCTGGCGCTGCTGGAAAGAGTATGGAACGGGAGTAGGAGGAGATCTCATGGTGCATCTGATAAGTGGCATGATGTTCACACTCGGATGGAATGAAGTTCCACGTTCAGCTACTGCCCTTGGGGGAATTTTCCGCTGGAAAGACGGAAGAAATATGCCCGATTTGCATGTAGTGCTGTTTGATTATCATGGTATACCGGTTTATTGCCGCCTGGGCCTTGGAACCGAGACGCCCGAACTGGCCAGATTCATGGGCCCCAAAGGCATCCTCGATGCAAGCGAATTTAATCTCCGTTATGCATCACAACCCGGCGTTGACCTGGCTCCCAGCTATTATGACAGTAGTTTTCCACATAAGATGCGTGAAGAATACGAAAGCAAATGGCATAGTGAACATGATCCGAAACTGGGAAAGGAACCTCTTTATGAAGAGGTTAACTACAGCGGTCACGACTGGGACGATTTTAATCCTCACATGTGGAACTTTTTCGAATCAGTTAAGTCACGTAAACCTGTGGTCGAAGATGCTGTCTTCGGTAATCATGCAGCGATAGCATGCCATATGGCAAATGAATCTTATTTCAGCAGGAAAACTGTTTACTGGGACGAAAGTACTCATTCAATCAAGAGTTGATTTGATTTATGCCGTGATGCATATTCAAATAAATTTAAGAGGCTGTATCAAAAGCTATTTTTAACCACGAAGGACACGAAGATCACACGAA
>CAYYIW010000006.1:0-111506 GCA_964472085.1 uncultured Rikenellaceae bacterium
TTCAGAAAATCCAAACAAAGAGGCCGTCTCAAATTATGTTATGAGACGGCCTCTTATTTTATGATAATTTAAAGAACAGAATATAATTAAACTTGTTAACTTTGCAAGTATTAACGGAGGAACATAAAATAGACTTTTTATGAGCGGACAGGAAATATTTATTATCGTCATTGTTGCCCTTCTTCTGTTCGGTGCAGAAAAACTTCCTGATATAGCAAGAGGTCTTAGCAAAGGCATGCGGGAATTTAAAAAGGCAACAGATGATATAAAAAGAGAGTTTGAAACCAGTACACAGGATATTCGCAAGGATCTTAATGATGTTACCAGTTCCATAAAGGATAATGTGACGGGATATGCAGATAAACTTAACAATGACTTAAACGAGGTATCTGATTCTATAAAGAATGACATGAATGATATTACATCCGAGGCCAGGAAAAGCATGGTTGATGTAAAGGATAATCTTCAGGATGATGCCCGGGAGATAGCAGATAACCTCAATAAAAGTGCTGAGAACATAACTGGAAAGGAAAGTACTGATACAAAAAGCGCAAAAGGCACAAAAACCACAACCGGGACAAAAAATACAGGAAACTCAAAAGTCACTAAGGGCAGTAGTAAGAAGACTGCTAAAAGCAAGAGTGACCCTGCAGCTGCAAAAGGTATAAAGAGTGCGGGCAATGCTTCCGGAAATAAGCAATAACAGGTAAATATCGATCACAGTACATTATGATCAGAACATCCGGCATTACAAAATCATACGGAGATCTCAGGGTTCTGAAAGGGATTGACTTATTGGTCAATGACCGTGAGGTTGTATCAATAGTTGGTGCCAGCGGTGCCGGGAAAACAACACTGCTTCAGATAATAGGAACCCTTGACCGTCCCGATAGCGGCATTATTCGTCATAATGGAATGGATGTAAGTAAACTGAAGGGAAAGGCCCTGGCTTCATTCCGTAATAAAAACATAGGATTTGTATTCCAGTTTCACCAGCTTCTGCCTGAGTTCACTGCACTCGAAAATGTATGTATCCCTGCATATATCGCGGGAAAAAGCAAACTGGAGGCTGAAAAGAAAGCTTCGGAACTGCTTGGGTTCCTGAATCTGTCGGAACGTCTCGACCATAAACCTTCGGAACTGAGTGGAGGGGAACAGCAAAGAGTGGCTGTTGCACGTGCACTGGTAAATGAGCCCTCAGTTATACTCGCCGATGAACCCTCCGGCAACCTCGACTCTGAAAATAAAAATGAACTGCATAAACTATTTTTCAAGCTGAGGGATACATTTGGACAAACAATAGTAATTGTCACTCACGACAGGCAACTGGCATCAATGTCGGACAGGATCCTCCAGATAAAAGACGGAATGATTGTTAATGAGACCTGAAAAATCAGATAAATGACTGAACCGATGGAGAAAAACATCTTCTGATACAGGTCCCTCAGAAAAAATCATTCATCATTAAACTCAATCGTGTTAACGGGACGAACAGAATTCCTGCCCGACATGGCAGGGATCGAGAACAAAAATTCACTTCCTTTATTTTCTTCGCTTTCTACCCATATCATTCCTCCCTGTTTCTCAACAAATTCCCTACACAGTTTAAGGCCCAATCCGGTACCCTGCTCATTTTCTGTTCCGGGTGTTGAATTTCTTGTTTCAATTCTGAACAACTTGTCGATCCTCTCTTTCGGAATCCCGGTTCCGGTATCTTTCACTGAAACTATAGTACTGTTGGGTCCGGCTTTAACACTAATGACCACTTTACCGCCCCTGTGAGTAAATTTGACAGCATTGCTGAGAAGGTTGCGAAGTACTGTATTGGTCATGTTTCTATCAGCGAATATATAAATATCATCTTCAACTTCGGTCAACAAATTTATATTCTTATTGCTTGCTGCCAGTTGCAGGTTCAGGATGTTTCTGTCTATTATATTCTTCAGGTTAATCCTTTCCGGATTTATTACCAGACCTCCTGTCTGTGATCTTGACCAATCATGGAGATTCTGCAGTATATCATATCCGCTTTTTGCCGAATCATTCAAAATCATTGTCAGTTTCCTGATATTCTCCTTATTCAGATTGTCAATATTTTCATAAAGCAACTCAGAGGATCCCAGAAGACTGGTAAACGGATTCTTCAGATCATGTGCAACAATATTGAAAAACTTATCCTTTGTAGCCACCAACTCCTTCAGTTTGGCTTCATTTTCCTTCAAAACTCGTGCTGCTTCGCGTTCTGATTCCTCCAACCTTATGTAGGATATCCCGTAAGCAAGGTCCTCAGCCAGATCGGAAAGAAGCTCTATTTCATTGTCAAGGAATGCATCCGGCTCCTTTGAATATATTGACACAGCACCCAATGGCTTACCCTCAGAAATAAGAGGTAATACCAGAGATGACTCATAACCTCTGGCTATGGCATCTTCTCTCCATGGGGCAAAGTTGGGATCTGTCCTCATGTTTTTACAAACTGTTGGTTTACCTGTTCTTATTGCAGTACCTGTGGGCCCCCTTCCCCGTTCACTGTCGTCGCATGTAATATTCATGCGGTCAATATATCCCTGATCGAAGCCATAGAATGCCATAGGTTTAACACTTCTTGCTTCATCATCCTGAATATATCCGATCCAGACCATAGTATGTCCGCAATCTTCAATTATCAACCTGCACACTTCATTCAAGTATTGCATTTCATTGTGGGAATGCATCATAACCTGGCTGCTCTTATTATGAGCATCGAGTGCATTGTTTAACCGTATAAGTTCCTCCTGGGCTTTCCTGGTTTCCGTAATATCTATCGACGAAGTAAGGTAAGATGGTTCATTCATGAACATTATCCTTGTTATCGAAGTCAGGATCCAGAAAGGTGTCCCATCTCTTTTTTTAACTTTTATCTCAAGATTATTAATTACTCCGTTTTTCCGAAGTGCTTCGGCAATTGATATACGATCTTCAGAATAATAGAAAATATCATGAATTGTGTTTCCTGTGAGTTCACCCTTTTCAAATCCGAATGCTTTTTCATATGCCTCATTGACATAGGATACGACATGTTCACCGATCCGGCTTATCAGGATCAGTACCGGAACCGATTCAGCAATGGTCCTGAACCGGATCTCACTCTCCATCAGGCTTATCTCAGCTTTTTTAAGCTGGGTGACATTCTCTACAAGGGACATCACAGAGCTCATCCTTCCTTTTTCATCAAAGAGGACCGAATTATACCATACGCAATAAATGATTTCCTTGCTTTTATTATAATTTCTGTTATGTGAGATTACCTTTAATTCTTTTCCACTGGTCAGTCGTTCCATGGTTTTTTCAACAATTGGTATATCTTCCTCATAGATAATATCCAGGGAATCAATACGTGTTCCGATGACTGCCTCTTTCTTCAGCCCGAATATTTTCTCGGCTTCATCAGACCACTGAACCACATTGAAATTATTATCCCATTCCACAACAGCCAAAGGTGAGTTTTCAAGATGATATTTCAATCTTTGTTCACTTTCCCTGATATTATTTTCCGCTTTTTTCTTGTCAGTAACATCAATTGAATGTGAAATATACTGGATGACATTATTCTTATTGTCAAATACAGGGTAGAATATCACATCGTATATAAGATTACCTGATTTATTCTGAAACCTGACAGGTTTCTTCTTAAGTACCAATTCTGAAATCTGTTTTTTTCTTTTAGCATGCAAATTTGCAGGGACCAAATCGTATATGCACTTACCTTCCAGTCCGGGCATTCCATTGTTTAACTGATAACTTGCTGCATTGTTTGCAGCTATTATATTTCCTTCAAGATCAATCAGTAACAGCAAATCATTAACTCCATTGAAGACAGCTGATAACTGTTCCCTGCTTTCTCGTAAAGCCTCCTCATAAAGGCGCCGCTTATTGTCAACTTTATTGATGGACCTGGCTGTCAAAAAGGTCAGGATCAGGAAGCAGATAACATATACTTCAGCAACAATGACAACACTTTTCTCAGATTCAAATACTCCTGTCCTTTCTCCCATGACATTTAACCACCCGACAAATATCGGTAAAATCACTAATGCCGGTAAGAGCTTTCTCGAAATCACCCCTCCTGAATTGGCAGGATTAAAGAGTTCTAATAGCAGGGTGTGCGGCCTTACAAGTATAGTGGCTATTCCCAGGGCTGAAAAAGCAATCCCGGCATTCAGAGCTACCTGTGCTTCTCCATAGGTAAAAATGGTACCTACTCCTAATATATAGCTGACAATGATATAATAGCTGACCATAAAAAACGGAATCATCAGAATAGCTGCCAGCCCGGACGGCTTTCCCTTTTCGGGCAGATACAGAAAAAGTATTACTGCGAACAGCAGAAAGTTAAATGCCGATAAGAACGGCATTATCATCTCTGACGAATAGAAGTTTTTACCGGAGGGGAATGCATTTATTGATATAGCAGGAATATAGCCTGAGGCTACAAAATAATGATACATTGTTATCATGCTGACGCAGCTTATAGAGATGGCAAAAATAGCTGTAAGTCCTCTTCTTAAAAATGAAGTCAGGGATGAATTCATTACCAGTATTGCAGCAGCTGCAAAAATGAAGCACAATGCGGAATTGATCTTCATTGGTTCCCAGTGTGGACTGATACTTCTGAAAACAGAAATGTTAAAGCCCCAGCCAACCAGATCAAAAAAACTTAGCAGAATTACCAGAATAAGGGATATCAGAATCGTACTCTTAAACTTGCCGGACAGGCCCGGTAAGAGATTGGTTGTAGATGGCATTTTTTACAGGATTTCTGAATTTTATTCATTAACCATACCTAAAATATACAAAATATCACGAATGAAAAAATATAATCTTAATTTAGATGATACAGGATATTTTTCACATGTTGCAAAGCAGGTAATATTGGTCCCCGGGAAAAGGTAATATTTGTAATTTGAGTTTGTTATCCTTTGGTATTACCAGCATGATCAAACGAATCCGTCAACCGGCAGGCATAATGATGATCTTACCGGAATTTCTAATATAAATACTTAATTTTACCATCCCAACACAAGGGAGATGAAATTGAAGAAATCAGAGTTAAAAGAGTTTCTCGATGAGAAGGTTGAACTATATAACCGACCTGCCTTTATTGAGTCTGATCCTATAAGTATTCCGCATCACTTTACTCACAGGCATGATATAGAAATAGCCGGTTTTCTTGCAGCAACTATAGCATGGGGAAACAGGAAGATGATTCTCAGGAATGCAAACAGGATGATGGAGCTGCTCGATGATTCACCCTATGAATATATCCTTAATGCGGGTGATAAAGAATTTGATTGGGTGGAGAGTTTTGTTCACAGGACATTTAATTCTACCGATATGGTATATTTTCTCAAAGCATTGAGGAATATTTACAGGAACCGGGGTGGACTTGAAGCTATTTTCAGCCGATATATGACAAAGGATTCCATGCAACCTGCAATCCATGAATTCCATAAGATATTTTTCGAATTGCCTCATGAGAAAAGAACAGAGAGACATGTATCCGATCCTTTTAAAGGTTCGGCTGCAAAAAAAATAAATATGTTTCTGCGCTGGATGGTCCGGAAGGATGACAGGGGAGTTGATTTCGGTATCTGGGATACTGTTTCTCCGGCTGTTTTGTCCTGCCCGCTTGATGTTCATAGCGGTAATGTAGCCCGTACACTGGGACTACTGACAAGAAAACAAAATGATGCCAGGGCAGTAGCGGAACTTGATGCTGTTCTGAGATCATTCGATAACATGGATCCTGTGAAATACGATTTTGCCCTTTTTGGGCTTGGGGTCTTTGAAGGATTCTGATGCATTTAACACATCATTGGGAATGAAAATTTAATCATTATCGTATTTTCCGAATTAAGCTGTTTATATGTTATTAACATAAGTCATATTTTTATGAAAAAGCCGATAAGGCTGGCCAGAACAATAAAGACAATAAATGACACCAATGCTGACCTTAATGATATTTTTATTGGTATTCTCTTATCGGCAAAATGTTTTACAAGCTCATTATATGAGATGATGTAAGTCATCAATCCTGCCATGACACCAAATACCACACCAATAGTAATAAAGAAATAATGAGCCTTCATTGCCATTTTTTCAGCGTTAGGTGTTAGTATTGCAATTTATTGACTATTTCGAGCAACCTGGTGATATCGCTGTCATATTCGTCAGTATACTTTTTGGGGATTGCTCCGTAACCTTTTGACTTTTTTGATAGTGCATCAGTAAGTATTTCCCATATTTTGGCACGCTTTGCATTTATTATCCTTTGAAGACTTAGTTTCTCTTCATGTGTCCCATATTTTTTTGCCATTTCACAAATGTATCTTTTTGCCTCCCGGATAGCAGAAATATTGTTTGACAGGATTTCGTCATCAATATCTTTCAAAAGCACATTGCAACATGAGTTATTTGAGTTTTGAAGCATATCTTCAAGTTCCAGCAGCGACTTTTCAACAACAATAAGGCTTGATGAAAGTGACCTGGTCTGGGTTTCCGATAAGTATATATTCTTATTCATATATTTTGAACTCTGAAATTTTCTTGTATAAAGATATTAAAATTATATTTTAAAATAATTTTCATACCTTGACAGGAACATAACATGATATTGCAACGGTTTGTTCCTTTAATTTGTTATGACACACGAAATTAAAGAATTATTTCAGACTTTAAAAGCATGGCAGCAGGCAGGGAAGAAAGCTGTACTGGCATCCGTGGTGGCACTTGAAGGTACTTCGTACCGAAGACCGGGTGTAAGGATGATAATTGGTGAGGATGGGGACTCGGTCGGGGCCGTCAGCGGAGGATGTGTTGAAAATGAGATTGAAAGACAGGCACAGAATGTTTTTCAAACGGGAAGGTCCAAAGTAATGTCCTATGATGGCAGGTTCAGGGTTGGGTGTGATGGTATTCTTTACCTGCTTATTGAACCTGTGTTTATCCCCACGGAACTGTTTGATGACTTTGATATACATCTAAACAGCAGACGCCCTTTTTCTATGGATACATATTATTACCACGATGTCGGAGAATACGATAATTTAGGAACTCTTATCACAATTAACGGTAAAGAATATTCATTACATCCTTCTTTTAATCCAGCTGAAGTTAATGATCAATTATGTTTCTCCCAGTCATTCGATCCTCTTTTCAGGCTTTATATCTTTGGAGCCGAACATGATGCAGTAAAATTATCAAAAGCATCGAAGGAGCTTGGATGGGATGTAACCATTGTAGCTTCCGCAGATGAATCGAAATCCTGTGAATATTTTACAGGGGCTTCTTCGCTTATAACTCCTTCATTCCGGGAAATTGATATTTCTGTTTTCGATAACCGTACTGCCGTGGTCCTGATGACACACAGTTACAACAAGGATGTACAGTACCTGATGGCTCTGAAGGACAGTAAACCTGCATATATCGGTTTACTGGGATCGGTAAGCCGGAGAGAGAGGATCTTATCTATGTTGCTGGAATATTGCCCTGATACTTCAACTGATTTTCTTGACCAGATCCATGGTCCTGCAGGAATTAACCTTGGAGCAGAAAGCGCCCCGGAAATTGCTGTATCGGTTGTGGCTGAAATATTAAGCGTGATACGTCACCAGGAACCAATACTGTTAAAGAACAAAAAAGGCTCCATTCATGGCTGAAATACCGGTCTTATTGCTTGCTGCCGGAGCATCCCGCCGGATGGGACGGCCCAAACAATTGTTGCCCTGGGGAGACAAAACGCTTATTGAGCACCAGGTGAGCGTGCTTATGGAGACCGGGAACCCCGTGTGTGTGGTTCTGGGATCTAACTGCAAGATGATTGCTCCTCTTATTGAAAAACTTAATGTAAAAATCGTAATTAACAATGACTGGGAAAGTGGAATGGGCAGTTCTGTCGCATGCGGTGTGGGCAGCCTAATAAGAGATTTGCCGGATCCGTTGGGAGTGCTGATCACCTTGCTTGATCAGCCATTGATCCCGGTTGATCATTTCAGGAGAATGATATCGGAATTTAAACCAGGTATTCAACAGATAATTGTTTCAGGATCAGTTTCCGGATGGAAAGGAGTGCCTGCTCTTTTTGACAGGCATTATTTTGAAGACCTGACTGAATTGAACGGAGATCAGGGGGCAAGGAAAATCATTGATGATAATCTCGGCAAGGTGACCACCATCATTTGTGAAGAAAGCCTGGAAGATATGGATACTCCGGAAAGCTACAGGAATATACTGGGAAAGTATATAAATTCAAGCCGGACAGGCCATTCAGACTAATTCGTCATTATTACCTTTTTTTTCCTTTTTACGGGTTGGTGATTAATGTATAATACCATTATTATGCATATTTGTTATTGTGTCCGGTTGATAGATTTAAAAACTGATAAATGCGGTTTTTCAGATTTACGGCAGTATGAAATGGTTGAAGTTTATGAAACACTGTTATATTTGGGAATTCATGTAATCATAAAAATATTTCTGTATGAATAGATTTAAAAACACCTCGTTATTTATTATCCTTACAATATTGATTCCCTGTTTAACAAATGCACAGGCTATAAGTGACTTTCGTCCTGAAAACAGGACGGGTATATCTGCCGAAACAGGACTTCTGAAGTCGTGGCCTGCGGAAGGACCGGCACTGTTATGGACCAACCTGGAACTCGCGAAAGGAAATTCGCAACCATCATTCGGAACAAACTCCATTTATATTACAGGAACAGTGGGCAGTAATGATATCCTTTATGCCCTGGATATGGATGGAAAGATATTATGGGAAGCAGTCATGGGACGGGCCTGGAACCAGTCATATCCCGACAGCAGGGCAACACCTACCGTAGAAGGCAACAGGATCTATACATGTAGTGGATTCGGTGATCTGGCATGTTTTGATGCGGAAAATGGTAAGATGATATGGTCTTATAAGGGAAGTGAAGAGAATAAAGGCACTTATGGTAGCTGGGGAATTGCTGAGTCCCTGCTGGTTGACGGAAATAAGATTTATTATTCGCCGGGTGGACCTGAGACAATGACCATAGCTCTCAACAAGGAAAATGGCCAGGTTATCTGGAAATCAGCCAGCCTGAATGATAAACCCGGATATGTATCTCCAATCCTTATTAATTATGCTGGTAAAAAAATGATCATAAATGTTTCACTGGGTCATGTTTTTGCTGTGGATGCTACAAACGGGCAGATCCTATGGAAAGTGGCACATATTAATCCTGAGCCGGGAAGTGACTTAATTAAATGTACAACACCTCTTTTTAAGGACGGAATGGTTTATGTAACAGGAGGTTACAATACGGGTGGCATGATGATTAAAATAGGACCGGATGGTTCCGGTGCTGATACAGTATGGACAGATAAAGTACTAGACGATCATCATGGAGGAGTTGTTGAAATAAACGGTTATATATACGGATCCAACTGGCTCAATAACAGCAACGGCAACTGGTGCTGTATCGACTGGGATACCGGTAAGAAAATGTGGGAGGAGCACTGGAACTGTAAAGGTTCCATTTTTGCAGCAGATGGGATGCTCTATATATATGATGAAAAGAGAGGGAACGTGGGACTTCTTAAGGCTGATCCGGAAAAGTTCGACCTGATAAGCAGCTTTAAAATTAACCAGGGAAATGCCGGACCTTTCTGGGCCCATCCGGTTATACACAACGGAGTATTGTACATAAGGCATACAAATGCCCTGATGGCATATGATATAAAAGCAAAATAGACAGGTTCTAAATACGCTTGAAGGGCACGATGAAGAAGGGACTTGAAAAATTAATATTACCACTGACAATTATTGCAGGCTGTATTGTTATGCTATTCTGGTTATTCTATAATCCTGTAAAGGACCTGGCAGAAGAGATCCCCGGCCTGGACAACAGGCCGCCAAATTCCAGGTTAGATAACGATTCAGTCATTATCGGCGAGAAGTTTTCAAGGTATGATTCCCTTTTTACATCGTCTTTAAAAGGTAAATGGCCTAATTTCAGGGGAGCAGATCATGATAACATCGATAAGGAGAAAATAAAGCTTATTGATAAATGGCCTGCCACAGGTCCGGAGATACTCTGGAAGAAAGACCTTGGTGAAGGTCATGCAGCTGCGGCCATTTATAACGGGAGGGTTTATGTCCTCGATTATGATGAAAGGCGGAAAGCAGATGCCCTGCGTTGCTATTCACTTGTTGACGGAACTGAACTCTGGAAGAGATGGTATTTTGTTAATGTAAAACGTAACCACGGGATGTCCCGGACAATTCCTGCAGTTAATGATAAATATGTTGTTACAATCGGTCCTCATGGTCAGGTGATGTGCTGTGATGCCATCAACGGAAAAATGCTCTGGGGGATTGATCTTGTGAGGGAATATAAAAGTACTATACCTTTGTGGTATACGGGTCAGTGTCCTTTTATTGAGAATGATGTTGCTGTGATTGCTCCCGGGGGAACAGCCCTGATGATGGGTGTGGATTGTGCTACAGGCAATCTGGTATGGCAAACGCCAAATCCCGACAGTCTGAAAATGTCGCATTCATCTGTTATACCGATGACAATAGCCGGTAAGAAAATGTATGTTTATGATGCTCTGGGAGGACTGTGTGGTGTTTCTGCAGAGAAGGAAGACAGGGGAAAGCTTCTCTGGAAAACAACTGAATTCAGTCCGGCTGTAATAGCCCCGTCCCCGTTATATGCAGGCCAGAATAAGATATTTGTTACAGCAGGTTATGGTGCCGGCAGCGCCTTATTCCAGGTAAGCCGTGACGGAGACAGGTTTTCGGTGAGGAAGTTGCAACTTTACAAGCCTGGCGGGGGCGTGGCCTCCGAACAGCAAACGCCGATTTTCAGCAATGGTGTTGTCTTTGATATTCAGCCAAAAGATGCCGGGGAAACCCGGAACCAGTTTGTATGCTGCTCACCTTCCGACTTCACAAACATACTATGGACGAGCAGTAAGGAGGAACGTTATGGTCTGGGTCCGTATATCATCGCAGACAATAAATTTTTCATTCTCAGCGATGACGGTGAATTAACAATTGCCAGGTACAGTACCTCCAGGTTTGAAGTGCTTGATAAGGCAAGGATCATAGACGGTCAGGATGCCTGGGGCCCCCTGGCACTGGCCGATGGCTACCTGGTTATGCGGGACTCCAAAGAGATGGTTTGTGTAAACCTGAAGGCAAATTAAGGATATAGTATGAAACAGAAAGTAATCATAGTTTTTGCAGTGTCATTGCTCCTGTTTACAGTTTATCTGATAGCCAGGGATCTTTTCCGGCATCCGGCATCTGTTACACAGGCTAACTGTTGCGGGGATGATTATACCGAACTCAAGAAGTTTGATACAACACTTGTGGGTTATTCAAAAGCTGGTATTATTGAAACGAGCCTGAAAGGACTGACAGGTATAGCTGTGGACCAAAACAATGAAATTTATGTCTGTGGTAATAAAATTGTAGCGGTATTTGACTCCGCCGGTGTTCTGGACAGGAGTTTTGTAATTGATACTACAGCCAGTTGCATAGCTCTCGGTGAAAAGTGGATCTATGTAGGAATGGGGCCGGCAGTATCCCGCTTTGATATGGCAGGGAAGAAAGAAGAATCATGGGACCCGTATAATTCTGAAGGATATATTACTTCAATAGCTGTAAACGGTCCGTATGTATACCTGGCTGATGCCGTAAGCAAGCGTATCCTTAAGTATTCCGGAGACGGTCACCTGGAAAAGGTGATAGGAGAAAAGGACAGTACAACGGGATCTCCCGGATTCATAATCCCAAGCATGTACTTTGATATTGCTTTTGGTGCCTTTAATGATCTGTGGGCGGTTAATCCGGGAAGGCTGCAGGTTGAAAACTATACAACATCAGGTTATATGCAGTCTGAATGGGGGAAGGCATCCTTTGAAGACGGGGGCTTCACCGGGTGCTGTAATCCGGCACATATTGCCCTACTGCCTGATGGCAAATTTGTTACCTATGAGAAAGGACTGGATAAAATAAAAGTGTTTGATCCTACCGGTGAGTTTGTATGTATGGTAGCCGGAGCTGGCAGTTTTAAAGGCAATACTGATTTTCAGCTTGGGAATAATAACCTGGTTAAAGATATTGCTACGGGGAATGATGGCAGGATATATGTCCTGGATGCTTATAATCAAATAGTTATTTTTAAGATGAAGGACTAATAATTTTTATCAAAATGGACAACAGTAGAAAAATTAAAAGAAGGGAATTCATCAACAAGGGTGTAAGGCTGGGAATAGGAGTCGGACTGGGTGCACTGGCCATTGACCTGTCAACACGCAGTGCAGAAGGAAAAACGATATGGCAGATCGATCCGTCAAAATGCGTCCAGTGTGATAAATGTTCGACAGATTGTGTTCTTGACACATCAGCCGTGAAGTGTATTCATGTTACCGATATGTGTGGATACTGTGATTTATGCAGTGGTTACCTCAGGACAGGAACCAAAAACCTGAATACTGCAGCAGAAAACCGCCAGTGCCCTACAGGAGCAATAGTAAGGAAGTTCGTTGAAGAACCTTTTTTTGAATACACCATCGTGGAAGAACTGTGCAATGGCTGCGCCAAATGTGTAAAATCCTGCGGGGCATTCGGAAACGGGTCATTACAGCTCCAGATACAACAAAATCTGTGCGTGAACTGTAACCAGTGTTCAATAGCCAGGGTTTGCCCGGGACAGGCTATAAGCAGGGTAGACCGAAGTACTCCTTACCTGCTGAAAGGTTTTGGAGGTAAATCGTAAAGTATTAAAGGACGATGAAAGATCATTTCAATACACGAAGAGGATCAATAGTGAAGCATAAAGCCCAGTTAATAATGCTTATAGTGGTTATTTCACTGATAACCTATAATGTGCTTGCACAACAGATTCAGCGGTTTCCCAAACCTGAATTTGAAAGCGGTTATCAAACACCTCTAACCCAGGTATCAAAGATACAGCCTGTGTTCTTCGAATATCTTGATATGTTTGTTCTTGTAGGGTGCATGGCGCTCATGACCTGGTTAGTATTGAAAAAAAGATCGAGGAAGGCTGTTTTCTGGCTGACAGTCTTCAGTTTGCTCTATTTCG
This sequence comes from uncultured Rikenellaceae bacterium, assembly GCA_964472085.1. Taxonomy (GTDB): domain Bacteria; phylum Bacteroidota; class Bacteroidia; order Bacteroidales; family VadinHA17; genus LD21. Next base: position 13,137 of record CAYYIW010000006.1, read on the forward strand.
GATTTTACAGGGAAGGGTGTATCTGTCCTGTTGGATCAGTTCAGAATATAAGTATGGCAATTTTTAATCCCGGTTATGTTGTGCCTCTTACAGCCATAGTTTTTTTTATAGTTCCTATAATCTTTACTCTTTTCTTTGGTCGTACCTTCTGTGCGGGAGTTTGCCCTCTGGGGGCAATACAGGATCTGTTTGCCGTGCGTCCTGTCAGCCTCAAACCATGGATAAGATATGTACTTGGACTGATACCTGTTATCTATCTTGGGCTTGCTGTCTTATTCTCTGCTACCGGGACTGATTTTATAGTATGCCGTTATGATCCATTCATAAGTTTCTTCAGGATTAACGGTTCTTCCCTGATGTTTTTCCTGGGGGCAGCCCTTCTGCTGACAGGAATTTTTATCGCCAGGCCTTACTGCCGGTTCTTTTGTCCTTATGGTGTGATCCTGAATTTTATCAGCCGTTTTTCCAGGAAACACGTTTCAATAACTCCCAGTACATGTATCAATTGCAAGTTATGCGAGAACGCATGCCCTTATGATGCTATCGATAAACCTGAAGGACTGAGCGTTAAAAATGATAACAGGGAACTGGTTAAGAAACTTATAATATACTGTCTTATCACTCCTGCTCTCGTGGTTGTTACAGGGTGGACAGCCTCAAAATATCATGAGGATTTTGCAGAGGTCAACTTTAAGGTAAGGCTGGCGCATGAGCTGACCACTACCGGTACCGATGCCAATCCGGCTGATATACCGACCGAAGTAACTACATTCAGATCATCCGGTCAGCCGCTTGAGGCACTGCGGAAAGAAGTTGATAAAATAATTCACAGGTTTAACATTGGCAGCTGGATAGTAGGAGGATTTCTCGGGCTTATTATCGGTCTTACTCTGGCAAGACTTACCATATACAGGTATAAAGATGACTATCAGCCCAACAGGGGAAATTGCCTGAGTTGTGCCAGGTGCGTGGATTATTGCCCGGTGGGTAAGGAAATAAATAACGAAATGCAAATTGTTGAATTAAAGAAATACGATTAATATCTATCTAGTACCAATGACTACAGAAGTCAAAAATAATAAATGGGGAAGTAACCGGACCTGGATAATGGTTGCCAGGGCTGCTGCAATATTTGCCGTTCTGACATGTGTCTTACTTGTCGCAAATTATGTTCAGCTGAAAAAATCAGATCCTGTTAATATGACAGTGATCACTACCCTGGTTGAGAGGCTGAACCAGAATCCCAGGGATTCAGCGTTACGTAGCGAGATCAGGACCCTGGACCTTTTATCAAGGAAAGCATATTTCACAAGTAAATGGCAGATCCGTACAGGTGGTTATATGTTACTGGCCTTCATTTCATTAATGGTGATAGCCTGGCAGGTGGTTGAATATCGTAAGAAGGTCAGTCCGATTCTGTCTGAAAAGCAGGAAGATGAATCGGTTTTCCAGAGATCCAGGGCCAGGAAATGGATAATGGCAGGAGGTGGTTCTTTACTGGTACTGGCTATATTATTTGCCGAGCTGGCATCAAATGATCCGATTTACAAGGCAAACAGCCTTGCAAATAAGGTTAATGCCCCTGTACAGGAACAGCAGCCTGAAGTTATCCCTGATGAGGTAAATGAAACGGAAACCACTGTTGCCGCACAGTCAACGGAAAATAATTCCACCGCAGTTCCTCAGGACACCACGGAAAATAAGAGTGAGACTGTCACATCGGTTGCTGAATCAGCACCTTTAAAAAAGGAGGTTGCAATGAGTACGGATAATTTCCCGAATTTCAGGGGTGTCGGTGGAACGGGGGTTGTTCTGAAAAAGGACATCCCTGTTAGCTGGGATGGAAAAACAGGGAATAATATTCTGTGGAAAACAGCTATCCCGCTACCAGGATATAATTCACCGATAATATGGGGCGACCGGATATTCCTGACAGGGTCCGATGGCTTAAATCAGGAGGTATACTGTATAGATAAAAATAATGGCAAATTGCTGTGGACTGCAAATATCGGCAAGGCAAGCGAGAAACCTACTATAAATCCGGAAACAGGTTATGCTGCTTCAACATCTGTCACAGATGGCAATGCAGTTTATTCCATCTTTCCTACAGGGAATATAGCTGCAGTGAGTATGGACGGGAAAATAATCTGGGAAAAGAACCTGGGTCAGCCAAATAACTATTATGGCTATGCTTCATCACTGATAATGTATAAGGATAAAATAATTGTCCAGTATGATCAGTCAACATCTCCGAAGGTTATGGCTTTGTCATCAAAAACAGGAGATATTGTATGGAGTACCGACCGGCAGGTTAAAGTATCATGGTCATCCCCGATAGTTGTCAATACAGGGAGAGATACAGAACTACTACTGGCATCCGATCCGCTTGTGGCAGGATATAATCCTGAAAACGGGAAAGAGTTATGGCAGCTTCAGTGTATCTCGGGTGAGGTTGGACCATCTCTTGCATATGCCAACGGAATAGTATTCTCGGTAAGTGATTACTCCCAGCTCAGTGCAATTAAACTGGGTAATCAGCCAACAATTCTCTGGTCAAGTGACGAATTCCTGTCCGATATACCGAGTCCGGTTGCGACTGATAAATATCTTTTCCTTGCTACAAGTTACGGCGCTCTGGTATGTTATAATGTCCTGACAGGTGAAAAATACTGGGAGCATGATTTCAGCAGCAATTTTTATTCATCTCCGATGCTCGTGGGAGATAAGGTTTACCTTCTCGACAAAAAGGGAGTTATGCATATATTCAGTGCCGATAAAGAATATAAAGTTATAGGAGAACCAGCACTGGGAGAAGGTTCTGTTTGTACACCTGCTTTTACAGACGGAAGGATTTACCTTCGGGGATTTGATAATCTTTATTGTATTGGCAAATGACGGAAGACTATACTCATAGCGTTGATAAACTTGTGGAATCCATAGGGAGCACTGCGGATAAGGTAATTCCTATCCTCCAGGCTGTTCAGAAGGAATTCAACTACCTCCCGGAGGAAGCGTTGCGCAGGGTATGTGAGATCACCGAAATCACACCGGCTTCAATACATGGCATCTCGACATTCTATTCGCAGTTCAGAATGAAGCCCGTAGGAAAACACATTATTAAGGTATGTGTAGGTACTGCGTGCCATGTAAAGGGATCAATGCTTGTTTATGATGCGTTTCGTCGTGCACTTAAGCTTGAAGGTGATGATGATACTGACAGCCAGATGCTTTTCACAATTGATAAAGTGGCATGTCTTGGATGTTGTACCCTTGCTCCTGTGGTTCAGATAGATGATGTGACTTATGGGCATGTCGGCACAGAACAGGCTGATGATATTCTTCAGAATTTTCTTAACCGGAAAGACATACCTGTACATCAATCCAAACCTGTGGCCCTAGATCCGGAGCATTCACAGGGAGAGGTTCGTATCGGACTTGGTTCATGTTGTATAGCCAGCGGAAGCCAGGCTGTTAAAACAGCGTTGGAAGAGGCTTTGGCTGATACCAGGATCAATGTCGATGTAAAACAGGTTGGATGTGTGGGGATATGCAACCAGGTACCGATTCTTGAGATACATAAAGAAGGGGAAAAACCGGCAGTCTATGCAAAGATCAAACCAGAAGAAGTCAGGGAAGTCATTAAGTTTCATTTTAAACCGGAAAATCCGGCTTTCAGACTAAGAGCCAATATTTATAATTTCTTCGATACGATTGTCAATCAGGAAATTCCAAGATCACTCACTTACTTTGATCCGGTTGAACAGGACAACTTATTTTCAGGATTTCTGGCAGCACAACTGAGCATTGCCACTGAATACAGGGGGGAATTGAGACCCGGTGATCTTGAAGAATACAGATCTAATGGAGGATTCATGGCTCTTTCCAGGTGCCTTCGTCAGTACAGCCCGGAAGAGGTGATAGACATTATCAGGAGAAGCGGTTTGAGAGGAAGAGGTGGTGCGGGATTTCCTACTGCAATCAAATGGGAGCTTGTAAACAAGGCATCTTCTGAAATAAAATATATTATATGTAACGGGGATGAGGGAGATCCCGGAGCTTTCATGGACAGGATGCTGCTCGAGTCATATCCTTACAGGATCATAGAGGGGATGATGATAGCCGCATATGCCTCGGGAGCACGGGAAGGGATCTTTTACATCAGGGCTGAATATCCGCTTGCCGTTAAACGAATACGTGAGGCAATAGAAATATGTGAACAAAAAGGTCTTCTGGGTTCAGGTATACTTGACAGTGATTTTGAGTTTAATATCAGGATATTTGAAGGCGCCGGGGCTTTTGTGTGTGGAGAGGAGACAGCACTTATAGCCTCTATTGAAGGAAAAAGAGGTCTGCCAACTATGCGTCCCCCATACCCTGCAGAAAAAGGCTTATGGGGGAAACCTACACTGATAAATAATGTTGAGACTCTGTCGTTGGTGTCATGGATAATAAGAAACGGCTATGCATCCTTCAGTAATATAGGTACGGAAAACAGTAAAGGGACTAAAGTATTTGCCCTTGCTGGAAAAGTTAACCGTGGAGGTTTGATTGAGGTCCCGATGGGGATAACAATACGCAGAATCGTTGAAGAGATAGGAGGCGGAATGCCGAATGACAGGAAATTTAAGGCTATTCAGATCGGCGGACCTTCAGGAGGATGTATTCCGGCATCGATGTCCGATATTCCGATTGATTACCTGTCTCTAAAAGAAGCCGGTGCTATGATGGGTTCGGGCGGACTGATAGTGCTGGATGATACGGATTGTATGGTTGATATTGCCAGGTATTTTCTGTCATTTACCCAGAACCAGTCATGTGGAAGATGTACATTCTGCAGGATAGGCACTACTCGTATGCTGGAAATACTGGACAAAATATGTTCGGGGAATGGTGAGCCCGGTGATATCGACATGCTTGAGGAACTGGCGGAAAGTACAAGGAAAGGTAGTATGTGCGGACTCGGAAAGTCAGCGCCAAACCCTGTACTGACAACCATACGTTATTTCCGCAATGAATACATTGCTCATATAGAAGGTCATTGTCCCACAGGGAAATGTAAAGACCTGATCACATATACGATCACAGATGATTGTATAGGTTGTACAAAATGTGCCCAGAGGTGCCCTGTACAGGCAATACAGGCAACACCCTATGAGATACATGTCGTTGATAATGAGAAATGCATAAAATGTAACATTTGCCGGGATATTTGTCCGGTAGATGCTGTAATTACTAAATAGGATGGTACACTTCAGGATAGACAATATTGAACTGGAGACAGCTGAGAATATTACAGTGCTGGAAGCTGCCGGACAGGTTGGGATCAGTATACCATCAATGTGTTTTTTAAACGGATTTAATAATCGCCCTTCATGTATGGTATGCCTTGTAAAAGACAATAAAACAGGTAATATGATGCCATCATGCGCACTAAAAGTTACAGAAGGGATGGATCTCTCCGCAAGCGGTGAGGATGTGATTATTGCACGAAGGCAGGCCCTGGAACTATTGCTGAGTGACCATATTGGTGACTGTGAGGCACCTTGCAGTCTTGCCTGTCCGGCAGGAATGGATATCCCGCTGATGAACAGGCTTATTGGAGAAGGAAGGTATACCGATGCTCTCACCATTGTAAAGAGAGATATAGCATTACCTTATATCCTTGGATATATATGCCCTGCGCCCTGCGAAAAGGCATGCAGAAGAAAGCAGATTGATGATGCCGTTTCAGTTTGTATACTGAAAAGATTTTCTGCAAAAGCCGGAACAGATATCAGGGCTGAAGCTTTGATAAACGACCGTAAAGCCGGTAAGATTGATATTAAGGGAAGAATTGCCATAATCGGAAGCGGCCCGGCAGGACTCTCAGCAGCTTATTATCTTTTGCTTCTTGGATATTTCTGCACTTTATATGATAAGCAACCGGAAGCAGGAGGAGCACTGAGAACTGATATCCCGGAAAAGGACCTTCCCCGAAGTATTATAGATAAAGAAGTCGACATAATACGGTCGATGGGTGCTGAATTCTGTTTGAATGAGCTGGTTACATGGGAACTTTACACCTCCAGTATTAAAGATAAGTTTGATGCTGTTGTTGTGGCAACGGGTGATATCTCTTTAAATGACAACCTGGTTAATCTCATCGCTACTGCTAAATCAGGTTTCCAGGTAAGAGATGCATCACTCAGCTCATCTGTTCCCGGAGTCTTTATCTGCGGTAGTGCAATACGTCCTCATAAGATGGCAGTACGTTCAGCAGCACAGGGAAAGACGGTTGCAGAAGCTGTGGATGCTTATATTCAGAAGCGGGATTTTGTAAAACCGGGGAAGATTTTTAATTCACGTTTCGATAAACTCCTGGATGGAGAATTAGAAGAGTACCTTAAGGAATCTGTAAAATCCGGAAGGATGGAACCGGGTAAAGGCTATGCTGAAGGTTTTACTGAAGATGAGGCAATAATTGAAGCAAAACGATGCCTCCATTGTGACTGCCGTAAACAGGATAACTGTAAGCTGAGGACTTATGCGCATGAGTATGGTGCTGACCGTAAACGGTATCTGATTGGCAATCGCAAAGCTATGACAAAACAAATGCAGCATTTCAGGGTGGTGTATGAACCTGAAAAATGTATCAAATGTGGCCTGTGTATAGAGATATGTGCCTCAGGCGGGGAAAAATACGGTCTGGCCTTTGAAGGGAGAGGTATTGACGTATCTGTTAATGTGCCTTTGGGTGGTTCGTTGAGCGATGGCATTACAATTACTGCAAAGGAAGTCGTCTCTTCCTGCCCGACCGGTGCTCTGTCATTCCTGAAAGATAACTATAATCCGGATTATACCGACAAGAAGAAATGATATTGCATAAGAAACATATTGTCAGAATGATATCAGTAGTGGCGTTGCTGAATGCGGTTACCAGCCTTTACGGGCAGGTTACAACAGGTACCTGGCCATTGTTTCATGGTGACCAGGGGCTGTCGGGAAGATCTCAATATAATATTGCCACTAAACCTGAAATAATATGGTCATTCAATACCAGGGAAGAGATAAAATCTTCTCCGGTTATAGGCAACGGTCATATTTATATCGGCACCGAAGACGGGAATCTCTTTTGCCTGACCCTGAAAGGCCAATCTGTATGGAAATTCAATGCAGGCAATTCAATAGAAGCTCCTGTGCTTTATTCAGATAACAGGGTTTATGCAGGAACACTCGAGGGCAATATGTTTGCCGTGGATGCAAGGTCAGGAAAACAGATATGGAAGGTTGCAACTGATGGCCAGATATCAGGATCCCCTAATTTTTACGGTTCGGGATCTTCAAAGAAAATAATATTCGGCAGCTATGATAACTATTTATATTGCGTGGATGATGCCACAGGCAAGGTGGAATGGAAATATGAGACTCAAAATTATATTAACTGTACACCGGCAATAGCAGGTGATATGGCTGTGTTTGGCGGATGTGACGGGAACCTGCATATTGTAAACCTGCTGACCGGAAAAGCAAACTCAAAAATAAATATTGGTACTTATATTGCTTCTTCAAGTACCATATCCGGAGATCATGCTTTTTTCGGTAATTACGATGGTGAGTTTTTTTGCATGGACCTGGCAACAAAAAAGATTACCTGGGACCAGGAGGGAGGCGGGTCTTTTATCTCGTCTCCTGCAGTGTGGGGGAATAAGATTGTCATAGGATCGCAGAACCGGACATTGTATTGCTATAACAAAGCGAACGGGACAACTCTCTGGCAGTTCAAAACACTTGGTAAAATCTCCGGCTCGCCGGTGATTGCCGGGACAAGTGTTGTTTTTGCTTCTGAGGATGGCAAATTATATTTCCTTGATCTGAATACGGGGACCAGGAAATGGTCATTCACTCTGGGAAGTCCTTCATCGAGTACTCCGGCAATAATAAAGGACCTGCTTGTGATAGCCACAGAGGATGGCCATGTTTTCGGATTCAGATTCAATAATAACTGATACGAAAAGAAGATAAAGAATGCAATACCCTGAATATTTCAAAAATTATTTTAAAGGGTTATTAGTATGATGAATTATCAATATTAGAATTATTTATATATTAAGGAATATTGACATCCGTTGTCAATATTCCTGTGAATTCAAAACAGGTTTATGAAAATCTTACATATTATACCAGGATCCGGTGGCAGTTTTTATTGCGGAAATTGCCTGCGCGACAGTAAGTATTTCGATGGACTTCGAAGGATGGGACATGATGTTGTGAAAGTACCTATGTATCTTCCTTTATTCTCCGATGAGCATGATTTAGGGGAAGTGCCGGTATTTTACGGAGCTATCAGCATATATCTGAAGCAGTTGTATCCGTTCTTCAGAAAGGCACCCGGGTGGTTCGACAAACTGCTTAATACAAAGCCCTTGCTAAAGCTGGCAGCTTCAATGGCAGGCAGTACGAGGGCCAAAGGGCTGGAGGATATGACTATTTCTATGCTGCAGGGTGAAGAAGGCAAACAGTATGAGGAACTTGACAGAATGACAGAATGGATCAGGGATCACTTCAACCCCGACGTTATACATTTATCAAATGCCTTGTTGCTGGGTCTCGCCAAGACACTCAAGGAGAAACTGAATGTCCCCCTGATATGCACCCTGCAGGATGAGGATGTATGGGTGGATATCATGACTGATCCTAACCGGCAGAAAGTATGGGACCTTATGTCTGAACATTCTGAACACATAGATCAGTTTGTATCTGTAAGCCATTATTTTAAGGGAGTTGCCCTTGACAGGATGACAATTGCTTCTGAAAAGATATCCACCATACATATTGGAGTCGACCCGAATGATTACCAGTATCGTAATTCATCTGAGAAGAAAAGAAGTATAGGATTTATTTCAAGAATGAGTCATGAAAACGGGATGGATATCCTGGTAGATGCTTTCCTGCTGCTTAAGAAGCAACCAGGTTATGATGATGTACAACTGGTCCTGACAGGAGGACAGACAGGCGATGACAGAAAATTCCTGAAAGATGTTAAGAAGAAGATCAGAAAAAGCGGACACAGCAAATCGGTTGAATTCCATAAAGAATTTGAAGGCAAAGGAAGAAAGGAATTTTTCGAGAAGACTTCTGTGATAAGTGTTCCCGTTCGAAATGGAGAAGCTTTTGGTATCTATATAGCAGAAGCCCTGGCTTCAGGTATTCCTGTGCTTCAACCCGGACTGGGAGCTTTTCCGGAAATTCTGGAAATGACAGGAGGTGGGATTATTTATGGCGAAAATAATCCCGGGTCACTTTCATCAGCGTTGCAACAACTACTTGATGATACCGTCACTCTTGAAAAGATGAGCAGGGAGGCAAGGGAAGGAGCTGAAAGACATCTTGATATTCATAAGCTTGCAAATAACCTTGTTGATGTATATGAAAAAGTGAAGCGGTCTTAAAGAATTTTAAAACAGCATAATAAATATTGTTTCAGAGGAACAGGAAGAAAAAATACCCGACAAGCAAAATCCCAACGAACAGGATAGCGCCAAAAATAAGAAGCAGCCTGGTGCTGAGTACCTTCTTCAGTATCATGAACTCAGGGAGTGACAGACCCGCAACAGCCATAATAAAAGCGAGAGCCGTACCCAGGGGCATGCCTTTATCAACCAGTGCAAATGCAACAGGGGCAACAGAAGCCGAACATGAATAGAGTGGTATCCCGGTAATGACTGCGAGAGGAAGTGAATACCAGTTGCCTTTTGCCATAATGGAACTTAGCCATGCCTCGGGAACATATCCATGGATTACTGATCCCAGGGCAATTCCGGCCAATGCATACACCCATATCCGGGAAAAGATATCCTTTACGGCATCAAATGCCCGGGATATTCTTGCTTCCATATTGAGCCCAGGGACATCTGATTGCTTTTGACCTCTTATATTCAGCATCCATTCAGGAAGGTACTTTTCAAGATCAAGCTTACTGATAATAAAACCAGATATTGTAGCAATTATCAGCCCTGCCAGTGCATAAATGACAGCTATTCTTATCCCGAACAAACCACCCAGCATTATTATGATAACTTCGTTGACAAGAGGAGAGGCAATTAAGAAAGAGAATGTAATTCCAAGTGGAATTCCTGCTTCGAGGAAACTGATGAACAACGGTACTGCCGAGCAGGAACAAAATGGAGTTAATATGCCGAAACCACCTGCCATCAGGTTAGCCCTGAAAACAGGCATGGCCATTAGTCTGTCACGTGTTTTTTCCACGGGGAACCACGATCTTATCAGCGCCATAATAAAAACGATAAGGGCCAGCAGCAGAAAAATTTTGAGGCTGGTGGAAATAAAAAAGATCAGAGCCTGGGCAAGTTTACCTGAAGAAGGTGCTGATAAAAGGTCAATGATCAGAAATCTTGCCGCACTGTCTTTGAAGTAGTACGACGCAAGCCATGCCGGAAGTATCAGCAATACAGCATTTAATTTTGTGATAACAGGTTGTTGTTTTGTATTGTTCATTAAGGAAACAATTCTTACAGAGTAAATGGTTCTGCAAATTTTATTAATATTTTTTTCCTGTCATATTAAATATGCTTGAATTATTAAAAAGTTAAATAATAAGCTTAATTGTTTTTGAATAATTTGAGTGTCTGCTGGGTTAGTATCTGAACAATACTCCTGTTATTTTTGTATGCATATTAAACTACTTTATGCTGGATATGGAAATTAAGAAACGCAGACTTGGAGAAAGTGACCTGAAAGTTTCCGAAATTGGACTGGGTTGCATGGGAATGACGCATTCATTTCCCCCCTTTCCTGAAAAAAAGGATATGATAAACCTGATCCATAAAGCTGTTGAAATGGGTGTTACATTCTTCGACACGGCAGAAGTGTACGGTCCGTTCACAAATGAGGAACTTGTTGGAGAGGCGCTTCGTCCCTTAAGGAACAAGGTGGTGATAGCCACAAAATTCGGGTTTGATACATCGGATTTTCCAAAGTTAAACAGCAGGCCAAAACACATTAAAGAGGTTGCAGATCAATCACTTAAAAGGCTAAATACAGATGTAATTGATCTATTCTATCAGCATCGGGTAGATCCTGAAATACCAATGGAAGATGTTGCAGGAGCTGTAAAAGATCTCATCCAGGCGGGGAAAGTCAGGTTCTTTGGTATGTCTGAGGCAGGTGTGGAGTCAATACGGCGCGCTCATGCCGTCTGTCCTGTCACAGCCCTTCAGAGTGAATATTCTTTATGGTGGAGGGAACCTGAAAAGGAAATAATACCACTCCTTGAGGAGATGGGAATAGGATTTGTTCCTTTCAGCCCTTTGGGCAAAGGATTCCTTACGGGTAAGATCAATGAGAATACCACTTTTGAAAAATCAGATTTTCGCAATACTGTTCCGCGCTTTACCATTGAAAACCGAAAGGCAAATAAATTATTTGTTGATTTTATTAAAGGAATAGCTGTTAGGAAAGGCGCAACACCTGCCCAGGTAGCGCTGGCATGGCTGCTGGCTCAAAAATCATGGATAGTTCCCATCCCCGGAACACGTAAACTGGATAGACTAACTGAGAACCTCGGGGCAGTATCCGTTAAACTTACTGCAGATGACCTTGCAGATATTGATGAAGCGGCCTCAAAAATAAGCATAAAGGGAGGCCGTTATCCTGAAGCACTTCAGAAGATGACTGGCCGCTGAGCATTATTTATGGACCTTAACAAACGCATCATTGAATTCAGCATGACAATCAATTGAACAGCTGATGACATTTCTTCACAATTTAATCATGATTAGTTGTCTTTAATGATAACGATAAAGAAAACTTTTCGCTTTTATTCCATGTTTTTTCTTTTTGAGGGAGGCTGAATCAAAATTTATTGCCAAATGAGTTAATATTTGATAGTTTTTGGAAGGGAATATTAATTTTATAGTCTGAATATACTGTACAGCTGACCATGAAGAAAATCAGTTTATTGGATTTCGATTTCAGAACAGAATTGTACAACAGGAAGACAACATTCAGAATTCTGGTTATCAGTCTGTTAGTAGCAATATTTATTATTTATCCCAATATTACAATTTTTTCACTGGAATGGAATTATCTGGGTGAATCAAAGCATGTTGCACTGATACTTTTTTTTACTTTCAGATATCTGTATTTTTCAGGACTTATATGGCTTTTGCTGCAATATAATTTAAGAAAACGTGGGGCCCCGACATTACAGAGAAGATTGTTAAATGCTTTCTTGTTGTCAATCGTAGCATTTTTACTGTACATAACCATCTCTATTATATTCAGCCCCAAGAAAGAATGGTACTCCGGTTTACTCATATTTCAGTTCCTGGTGATGTTTGTTTTCAGTTCCCTTATCGGGCATGTTCTGTTCCTGTATTCGGAACAGAGGAGGAAAGAACAGGAGATTGAACATTTGAAAATAGAAAATCTGCAAAGCCAGTATACTGCCCTGACTAACCAGATTAATCCGCATTTCTTTTTTAATTCACTAAACGGACTCACTTCAATAATAAGGAAGAACAAGCCGGATCTGGCACTTGAATATGTCAGTAAATTGTCGGATGTTTTCAGGTATATTCTCAGAAGCGACAATAAAGGACTGGTCACACTCGGGGAGGAGCTGGAGTTTGTAAAAGCTTTTCTCTATATGATGGAAATACGTTTCGCAAACAAGCTTATTTTCAGCATAAATGTTCCGGATGATATGAGAAAACTCACCCTGCCTGTGCTTTCCCTGTTACCATTGATAGAAAATATTGTGATACATAATACGATTGACAGTGAGCATCATATGGTAGCTAATATATGTCTGAATGACCGGATGGAACTTTCGGTTTCTAATCCTATATATCCAAAGATATCAGATCATGATTCAAACGGAACAGGCCTTGTTAATCTTGAAAACAGATTCCGTATGCTGATGGACAGCCAGATAAGGATTAAAAACGACGGGGTAAAGTTTACTGTTTACCTTCCTTTAAAAGGAGACAAAAATGAGAATACTGATAGTTGAAGATGAGACGGCAGCTTACGATAACCTGAAAGACATTATTCTTCTTATTGATCCGGAGATAACGGTTGCAGGCAATACGGAAAGCATAAAACAGACGGTGGCGTGGCTTAAAACTAACCAGTTGCCCGATCTTATATTTATGGATATTCACCTTTCCGACGGTTCGGCATTTTCTGTTTTCAGCATGATAACCCTTGAAGTTCCTGTTATTTTCACAACCGCTTATGATGAGTATGCAATAGAAGCCTTTAAAGTAAACAGTATAGATTATCTCTTAAAACCGATTAAAACGGAGGAGGTCAAACGGGCACTTCAAAAATTTGAAAAACTAACCCACCATGATCTGCTGGACTATTTATCTCAGTTAAAACAACTTACCACGGAACAAAAATATGCTGATAAAATTCTGGTGCCGGTAAAAGATAAACTGCAGCCTGTAAATATTAAGGATATAGCCTGTTTCTATTCTACTGATAAGAAAACCGGGATTTATCTGAGGGATGGGTCTTTTCTGCCATACTTCAAATCACTTGAGCAGATACAGTCTTCACTTGATCCTGATGATTTTATCAGAGCAAACAAACAATTCATAATAGCCAGGACCAGCGTAAAGAATATAACAATCTGGTTCGATAGCAGGTTGCTCATCAGTATCGGCATTGAACCACCGGAAAGAATCTATATCAGTAAAAACAAAGCGGCTGAGTTTAAAACATGGATGATAAATAAAAAATCAAATTCCTGAAACAATGTAATTTCAGTCCGGAAGATGCATATACTTAATAAAAACCAACTGCGTTTTTTCGTGATTGGAACCTGTTTTTTCCTTTTTGTGCTGTATAATCCTTGTTGTTAAAATGATTTTTCGTAAAATTATTACAACTATTTCCGAACCATAAAGACAATAATGGGATTAAACAAAATGTTCATGGTAAATGATAATTCTGGAAAGTCTCACTTTGCATATTGAATGTTTATTTGCTATGTATATAATTTAAAATCGGCTTTAAATCTTATAAAATTAAACTATGGAAAAGAAAATAATTAGAGTTTATATCCTTGCGACAACATTGCTGGCGTTCATGATGAATCTGCAGGCTCAGGACTGGCCACAGTATCTCGGACCGGACAGGAACAGTATCTCTCCTCAAAAGAACTTATTACGCTCATGGCCTGAGAACGGGCCTGAAGTTTTATGGTCGGTTGGTGTTGGCATTGGATATGGTGGCCCGGTGGTTAAGGATGGGAAAGTATATTTACTTGACAGGGATGACAAGGTAGGAGACAATCTCAGGTGTTTTGACCTGGAAAGCGGGAAAGAACTCTGGAATTTTGCCTATGATGCCCCCGGCTCGGTTATGTTTCCCGGATCGAGAAGTGTTCCTGTTGTGGATGGAAATAATATTTATTCTTGCGGGCCTTACGGCGATCTTTATTGTGTGGACATCAATACACACAAACCGGTCTGGCATAAGAATGTATGGAAAGACTTCGGCGGCGGTCAGATTCCTACATGGGCAATATCACAGTGCCCTCTTGTGTACGGTGATCTTTTGATAATTGCCTCCCAGGCCCCTGAAGCAGGAGTGGTTGCATATAACAAACTAAATGGTAATGTTACCTGGAAGACTCCGTCTGTCGGTCCTGTTGGTTATGTGAGCCCAACCCTGGTAAAAGTAGAAGGTAAAGACCAGGTTGTTATGATATCAGCTTCTGCCGGAAGATCGGGAAGCGGAGGCAAGGTTGTTGGGATTGAACCTCTGACAGGCAGGATGCTCTGGGAATATACAGGCTGGCAATGCCGTATACCTGTTCCATGTGCTGTGGATGCCGGAGATAATAAAATGCTTATTTCAGGTGGATATGAAGCTGGTTCAGTCATGCTAAAGGTTGAAAAGAAAAGCGATGGCGGTTACGCAGTGACAGAGCTTTATAAAAATCCTGATTTCGGGGCTCATACTCAGCCACCGGTACTTTATCAGGGTAATTTCTATGCACAGTACTCGACAAATGAGAGAAAAGACGGGCTTGTTTGTATGACCACGGACGGACAGGTAAAATGGAAAACAGGAAGGAATCCTTCATTCGACAAGGGGGGGATCATTGCTGCTGACGGATTGCTTTTGGCTACAGACGGACGAAATACCCTGTATCTCATTCAGCCCGATCCGGATGGTTTTAAGCCTCTGGCAAAAGCTGATCTCCTGAAAGAAGAAGGAGCAGCCACAAAACAGAACTGGGCCCCTCTCGCGCTTTCAAATGGCATCCTGATAATAAGGAATCAAAGCCGTATGATGGGTGTGAGAGTAGCTAAATAGGTTTATTGTTTGACTATATGCCCATTGAGGCTGTATTAAAAGTTTAAATCCATTAACCACAAAGGGCACAAAGGCAATTCACCAAGCCCGCCCGGACGAAGTCCATTCGGACGGGGACACAAAGATTTAATTGTCATGGTTTTACCTTTGTGTTCTTCGTGTGACCCTTCGTGTCCTTCGTGGTTAAAAATAACTTTTAATACAGCCTCAATTTATTTTATTACTTTGCAGGCAAGTATCTATATTCCTGTCTTATTTTATGCCTAATAGTTATTTTGAATTCAAGCAGTTTAAAATTTACCAGGACAGATGCGCCTTTAAGGTGGGTACTGATGGTGTCCTGCTTGGAGCCTCAGCAGATGCAGCAGGCAGGGAAAGGATACTGGATATCGGAACCGGTTCAGGATTGATAGCAATAATGCTTGCACAGAAGAGCAAAGCTGAGATCACAGCTATCGAACCCGATACGGAGTCTTTTCATCAAGCCTGTGAAAACGTCATTATCTGCAAATGGAATGACAGGATCAGGGTTATCGAGACAGACCTTCAGCATTTCAATGAAAAGGACAGGCTATTTGACCTGATAGTGACAAATCCGCCTTTTTTTAGCAACTCGCTTGTAAATCCTGATCCGAGAAAATCAACTGCCAGGCATAATATAAGGCTTTCAACCGTAGACCTGCTGGAAGGAGTTCAACGACTTATGGCTGAGAACGGCAGCTTCCAGCTTATCATGCCGTACGTTGAAGGCAATATTTTTATAGAAGCGGCGTCAGGTTACGGGTTATACTGTAATTCAGTTCTTAAGATCAGGCCGTTACCTACGTCAGAGATCAGAAGGGTTATTCTCACCTTCAGCAGGCATCATTTCCTGCCTAAAGAGAAGTCCCTTACAATTGAGCGTGGCAGGCGACATGATTATACAGAAGAATATAAGGCTCTGACAAGAGATTTCTATTTGAAATTCTGAATTGTGAGCTGATAAAAAACAATATTGCAGCCCTCATAGTTAGCACGGATTTGTAATCTGTATCATTTCGCTTTCGGGCAGCCCATATTCTTCCTTCATCTCAATGCCGAGAGTCTTTAATTCATCCAGGACAGGGTCATATATCTCGGGAATGACCGGGCGATAGACACCTGTAACCTTTATCCTCCCTTCAAGTATCATTTTAACGGCGATAGCTGCAGGAAGAGACACAGTCCTTGCCACGGATGTGTCGGTGGCAGGTGATCCGAAATCAAGCATCGACGATTTGATTACCTCGCTTTTCCCACCGGGATAGGATGCCAGTAATATATGCTGAAGAACGACCATGTCCCTCTCATTCTTACCAAGAGACAACATGCTGATCATCCTGTCGGAGGTGATCTCAAAGGGAGATGTGTTGCCGTATGACAGCTTCTCGTTACTGAAGAAGCCTAGGAATTCCAATGCCTTAATTGCTGTTGAATCGGGTTCTGTACCAAGTTTGGAAATTATGTTTTCCTTTATTCCCTCAACATCAACCGATGCTCTCTCAGCCATAAAATCAGCATAACTCATTCCATCATAGTCTTTCAGATTGTCGTCGAGCATATTCAAAGTCTTCATTGCATCAAGAGTCTCACACCACCCTTTGTGCCTGAAGGTTCCACGTAACATTGTTTTTGTCTCATGGATGCTGTAAATATCTATATAGCTTATCGAATCCCTGTTGGGATACACTTCAAGTTCACCGGCTCCTGGAAAAAAATATGAAAACCTGTCTTTAAACAGGTCAGATGGTTCTATATAGATCTTTTTCCCTTTTTTCAGATAGAGCGCACTGTTTCGACTGGCCAGGATAACACCCTTGGGACTCCAGGAAAATTTATATCCAAGTGGATTATCCGCTGCTTCCGGTGCTGGCAGAGCACCGCATATGGAGTAAAATTCTTCAATCCTTCCTCCTTTGCCATGGACATGATTAATGATCTTCATTGCTGACATATGATCGATGCCCGGATCCAGGCCAATCTCGTTAAGTATAAGTACACCTGCTTTCCTGGCAGCAGTATCGAGATCGAGCATCTCATTCTGAACATATGATGTGGTGACCAAAGGTTTTCCATAACGTATACTGGTACGTGCCACTTCAACATGGTACCTGTATGGTAAAAGACTTACTATAATATCATACTCATCCACCAGCTTTTCCAGGGTGTCGTGGTCATCCATGGTCCATCCAAATGCTATACCGTTCGGATGTCCCTTAATGAGTTCATCTGCTTTACTTTTTGTTCTTGAGGCAACCATAACCGTATATCCGTTTTCAAGAAGGAAGCTGACCATTGGCCTCACCACTAACCCGGCGCCGAGGATGAGAACTTTTTTCATATTTTTGAGTATTTAGTATGAATAATTAATTCAAAGGCACCTAAGGTAGATGACACGTGACATAGAATCTATGATATTTATTATGATATTGGCACTGCTTAGATTTTTTTTGTTTTATCAGGAAGATTATTCTTTCATCTATGGGATTAATAATAAAATTTGAGTGTCAGGAACCTCTAAGAATATTTTCTTTTTTCAAATGAACACCCCTATCCAAGCCTTCCTCCAGGGGAAGGAGCAATAGACAGCTAATCATTTTATTAGCCTTTCCCATTTGGGGGAAACGGGAAAGGGGGTAAAAAGCAAATTGGTATGCATATAAGAATCTGTAAATTATACAAATTCATACTATTTGAAAGGATTAAATTCTAATTCATTGATGATACTCATTTAATAAAGTATAAAAACATTTTAATTAAATTACCATGGAGTGTATCTTTGTTCGACGTGAATAGATTTTTTAATCCCCGGAACCAAAAATCTCTCAAATGGCTGATATTCCAAAATATGTAGAAACGCCCCTGATGAAGCAATATTACAGCATCAAGACAAAGCATCCTGATGCGATCCTGCTTTTCAGGGTAGGTGATTTCTATGAGACTTTCGGGGAAGATGCAATAAAAGCATCCGGGATATTGGGGATTACGCTAACCAGAAGGGCAAACGGTGCTGCCTCATTTGTTGAACTCGCCGGGTTTCCTCATCATGCTCTGGATACCTATCTTCCCAGGCTTGTGAGGGCAGGACAGAGGGTAGCTATTTGTGAGCAGTTGGAAGATCCCAAACTAACAAAGAAAATAGTAAAAAGAGGAATAATTGAACTTGTCACACCCGGGGTTTCCCTGAATGAAAACGTACTCAATCATAAGGAGAACAATTTCCTGGCAGCGGTGCATATAGATAAGAAGATTGCAGGGGTGTCATTCCTGGATATATCAACCGGTGAGTTCCTTACAACGGAGGGTACAATTGAATATATTGACCAGATGCTGAGCAATTTCCAGCCCAAGGAAGTGCTTTTTGAAAAAGGTAAGAGAGAACTGTTTACAGAGTACTTTGGCCAGAAATTCTATACCTTCAAGCTGGATGACTGGATATTTACTCAGGATGCTGCAAATGACAGGCTCCTGAGGCAGTTTGAAACCACCTCGCTGAAAGGCTTTGGTGTACATAACCTTACATATGGCATCATTGCTGCTGGAGCAATTCTGTATTATCTTGATCTAACTCAGCATGAGCAGCTCGGACATATAACAAGCCTTTCGCGTATAGAAGAAAACAGGTATGTATGGCTTGACAAATTCACAATAAAAAACCTTGAATTGTTTCATTCTCCTTATGAAGGAGCACGTACACTAATTGATGTTATTGACCGGACAGTGTCGCCAATGGGAGGGAGACTTCTTAAAAGATGGCTGTCATTGCCTCTTAAGGATATCCAGCCTGTTAATGAAAGACTTGATGTTGTACAATATTTTGTCGAACATTCCGGCAAGGGTGAGGAAATGGACGGATTTATCAGGCAGGTAGGGGACCTGGAAAGGCTTGTCTCAAAGGTGGCTGTGAACCGGATAAATCCCAGGGAGGTGGTTCATCTGAAAAGGGCATTGAACGCAATAGGACCTGTGAAGGATCTATGTAGTGGAAGTGGTTGCCCTCCTCTGGTGCAGCTGGCTGATCAAATGAATCCGTGCAGGGTAATAGCTGAAAGGATCGACAGAGAACTGAATAATGATCCCCCGGCACTTGTCAATAAAGGTAATGTAATAGCCTCCGGCATATCAGACGAACTTGATGACCTGAGATCAGTCCTGTTTAACAGCAAGGACTACCTGTCCGGTCTTCAGGATCGTGAAAGTGAACGTACAGGAATTTCCTCTCTCAAGATTAGCTTTAATAATGTCTTCGGTTATTATATAGAAGTAAGGAACACGCACAAAGACAAAGTGCCTCAGGAATGGATTAGAAAACAAACACTTGTCAGTGCGGAGAGATATATCACAGAAGAACTGAAGGAATATGAAAACAAGATATTGGGAGCCGAAGAGAAGATCATTTCGCTCGAAACAAAACTATTCAATGATCTTGTTCTTGCCATCCTTGAGTATATACCACCGATTCAGCTAAATTCATCATTGATTGCACGGCTTGACTGCCTGCTGTCCTTTGCTGTGGCCTCGTCGGAATATAATTACATAAGACCTGTTCTTAATGAATCACGGACGCTTGAAATTAAAGATGGTCGTCATCCTGTTATTGAAAGGCAGTTGCCTGCAGGGGAATCATATGTACCTAATGATCTGACCCTGGATACAGAAGATCAGCAGATAATCATATTAACAGGTCCCAATATGTCGGGAAAGTCAGCTCTTCTCAGGCAGACAGCACTGATTGTGCTGATGGCGCAGACCGGGTGCTTTGTGCCGGCAGGATCATTTACGGGAGGTATTGTTGATAAGATCTTCACCAGGGTAGGGGCCTCGGATAATATAAGTCTTGGGGAATCGACTTTCATGGTTGAAATGAACGAAACAGCCAGTATACTTAATAACCTTTCCGACAGGAGCCTTGTGTTACTTGATGAGATAGGACGGGGTACAAGCACATACGATGGTATTTCCATTGCCTGGGCCATGGTAGAATATCTACACGAGAACAGGCTGAGAGCAAAGACTCTGTTTGCGACTCATTATCACGAACTGAATGAGATGGAAAATTCATTCTCCCGGGTTAAGAACTATAATGTATCAATAAAGGAACTTAATAACAAGGTTATATTCCTGCGTAAACTTAAGCGAGGTGGCAGTGAACACAGCTTCGGAATACATGTGGCCCGTATGGCCGGAATGCCAAGGAGTGTAGTGAACAGGGCGGATGAAATACTGAAGGACCTTGAAAGAAACCACGACCAGCAGGTGCCTTCCAAACCTGTTGATGAAATTGCAGGGCACAGGGAAGGAATGCAGCTGAGCATATTCCAGCTTGATGATCCTGTCCTTAAGCAGATAAGGGACGAAATTATTGAGATTGACATCGATAACCTGACACCTGTTGAGGCGTTGAACAAACTTTATAATATAAAGAAGTATCTTAAATAACTGTTAAAAAGTGGCTTAAAAACCCGAATCTCGGTATTTTTTCATAAATTAATAAAAAACAGGGGTCAACATGGTCACGGTTATTGTACCCGCTTTAAACGAGGAAAAGACGATTGGCCAGGTTATCAGCCTTGTCAGAAAGTCGAAGCTTGTCAACGAGATACTCGTTATCGATGACAAATCAAATGATAATACCATAAAAGCATCACGTTTACCCGACGTGAAAATCTATACCAGCTCACTAATTGGAAAGGGTGCCTCTATGAGGGACGGCATGATGCTGGCCAGGAATGATGTGATAGTCTATCTCGATGCAGATATAGTTACCTATCCTCCTGATGTTGTGGAACTACTCGCTCAACCGGTTATTGATGATGAAGCTGATTTTGTAAAATCGTGTTTTGACCGCCAGGCCGGCAGGGTTACCGAACTTGTTGCTAAACCGTTGTTAACCCTTCTCTTCCCCGATCTTACAAAACTGTCACAACCTCTTAGCGGGATGATAGCCGCCCGGAAGAGCATGCTCAGGAAAATCGAGTTTGAGAACGACTATGGAGTCGATATTGGTATACTGCTTGATATGTATGCAACAGGAGCAAGGATAGTGGAGGTGAATATAGGCTACATTGAAAACAGGATGCAACCATGGGAGCAGCTGGCAAAGATGTCGAGGGAAGTATCAAGGGCTATCCTTAGACGCGTTAAGAATATAGAGATAAGGAATCTGGAGACAATGGAGCATATCAATATTATCAGAACCCAGATGGACTATGCTATCCGTGAAAGCCTTAGAGGTCTGGACAAGATGATAATTTTTGATATGGATAATACAATCCTGCAGGGGAGTTTTATAGCTACAGCTGCCGATGCATTTGGTTTTAAAGACAAACTGATAACGATAATAACTGAAAACCCGAATCCTTTTACACGTACGAAATCCATAGCCCGTCTTCTTAAAGGGAAATCTTTTGATGAAATATTGTCTGTCGTTGACATGATGGAGATAGTTAACGATGCACCTTATGTTATTCGTGATCTCAAAACTAAAGGGTATATTTGTGGTATCATAAGTGACAGCTATGATGTGGTCACAAACCATATCAAGAATAAGCTTAAAATGGATTTCTCCATTGCCAACGAGCTGGAATTCTCAAAGAGCGTTGCCACCGGAGAAGTGAAAATACCTTCGGCATTTATTCGGAATAATGAAAGTACATGTAGTCATGAGGTTTGTAAGTCGAATGTTTTGAGTCAACTGGCAGAAAATTACAAGATTGATATAAAGAATATTATATCTGTCGGCGACAGTGAAAATGATATTTGCCTTATTAAAAGCAGTGGAATAGGAGTGGCTTTCTGTTCTGAAAACAGTTATGTTAACCTTGTAGCAGACAGGATAATAAAAGAGAAAAGCTTTATGAATATACTTGAATTTGCTTATTGATAGTAATTTGTATTCAAGTATAGTCTGAACGTCGGTAATAAATAAAAAATTTATTTTGTTCCAGTTTTTTACTCCCATCCCTCCCGTCCCGATAGCTCCCGGGAGCTATCGGGACTTCACCAACAGGAGGAGGGGGTGACAAATAAACAGAATCATTAAAGAAAAAGGGATGAAGATACTTGTTGTCGAGGACGAACCTAAGGTTGCAACCTTTATTAAACACGGACTTGAAGAAAATCATTATGAAGCAGATATTGTTTATGACGGAAGGAATGCTGAGAAAATGGCACTTCAGTATGATTATAACCTGTTTATTATAGATATCATTATACCTTATGTCAATGGTCTGGATCTTTGCCGTACAATAAAACAGAATAAGCCCGATGTCCCTGTTCTGATGCTTACTGCCCTCGGGACCACAGAAGACAAGCTTCAGGGTTTTGATGCCGGCGCAAATGATTACCTGGTAAAACCGTTTGAGTTCAGGGAATTGCTGGCAAGGGTCAGGGTCCTCCTCAAAACCCACGGGAACTCGCATGATAGTTCAAAAAAGCTGGTTGTTGCGGACCTGGAACTGGACCTTGACAGAAAGGTAGCCAGGCGAGGAGGACAGCCTATTGACCTGACAGCCAAAGAGTTTTTGTTACTGCAGTATTTAATGAGAAACAACGGAAGAGTCCTGTCGCGAAACGATATAGCTGAAAATGTATGGGATATGAATTATGACTTCAGTACAAACGTGGTTGATGTCTATATAAACTTTCTCAGGAAGAAAATAGACAAAGGTCATGATAGGAAACTAATTAATACGAGAATCGGACTCGGTTACATTTTTGGCGATACCTGATATGCAGATCCGTACCAGACTCACATTACAGTTCCTTCTGATGGGAGGGGTTATCATGATTGTAGCCTCAGCAGCTATTTATATCTCTTCCGCACGGTTCAGGAAGGACGATTTCAGTACCCGGCTTGAAAATAAAGCAAAAATAACGGCTAAGCTTCTTATTGAAGTAAAGGAAATAGATGCCAGACTGTTACGCCGTATTGAAAAGGACAATCCCGTTAACCTTCCCAAGGAAAAGATAATTATATACAATTTCGAGAATAAAATCCTGTATAGTACCGATGATGAAAAAGTACTGAAGATATCCGATGATCTGCTTAATAAAATAAGACTATATGGAAAGGTGAGGCTCAGGGAAGGAGAGTATGAAATTGCAGGTCTGCTCTATACTGAAAATTATGACCGGTTTGTTGTTATAGCAGCCGCCACTGATATTGTAGGTTATCTTAAACTGCGGAACCTCAGGATCATTCTCTTCGTTGTTTCATTTTTCAGCCTTATTCTTTTTTCACTTGCCGGCTGGTTCTATGCAGGAAGGGCAATGGCACCCATATCCAGTGTCGTTGACAGGGTGGAGGATATCTCCGTGGCCAGCCTTAATATGCGTGTTGATGAAGGTAATGGTACAGATGAATTAGCAATCCTGGCAAGAACATTCAATAAGATGCTGGGAAGGCTTGAGGTGGCTTTCGAAACCCAGAAGGATTTTATATCCAATGCCTCACATGAGTTAAGAACACCACTGACTTCAATTAACGGACAGCTTGAAGTCCTTCTTATGAAAGACAGATCATCAGAGGAGTACAGGAAGGCTGTGATATCTGTTCTCGAAGATATCAGGAATATCATTGACCTGTCAAACAGCCTGTTGCTGTTGGCCCAGACCAGTACGGAATCAACTGGCCGTATGTTCAAAAAGGTTCAGATTGATGAAATTATATGGGCTGTCTCCAATGAACTGAAACGCTACGATAACAGAATCAATATAAGTATCTCTATTGATGATTCACTTTCGGATGCAAGCCAGATGACCCTGACGGGAGACGAGTATCAGCTTAAAACAGCTGTCTCGAATATCATAGAAAACGGCTGTAAATATTCTGATGACCATTCAGTTGATATAACCATTGAAAACTCATCCGGTTGGATCGTAATTAACTTTTCGGATAAAGGTATAGGAATAGCTTCTTCTGATCTCAAACATGTCTTTGAGCCCTTTCACAGGGGTGCCAATGCAAAAACTATTCCGGGGCATGGAATAGGATTGTCCCTGGTCAAGGGTATTATTGATAATCATGATGGTATCATCAGGATTACATCCACCCCCGGTAAAGGGACCAGGGTGATCCTTAAACTCCCTCTTTCGGAAGATCCCCCTGCCGGTGTAAGGATGCCTGCAGGCTGATAAAGGCCCGTTTTGTCTTATTATAACGCATGGGTATAATGCGGGATAATTCGAAAGGCCGGGCCTGAACATAAGCCATTTTAATTTCTTTTTAATCTCCTTTTAATTTGAGGTTAATGTTGTTGAACTAATATTGCATGGCGACTTAATAATATAAATTGAGATGGAAGAAAACAACGAACAGAGCAAAACAATGACCTATGTTGGAGGAACCATCATAGCTGTCTTGCTTATTGGACTGATAATAGCCATCGTTCTTGGCGTCAGGACCAGGAAAAATCTCAATACCGAAAAGCTCAATTCTGAAAAGCTTCTGTCGGAAAAATTACAGGTGCAGAAAGAGCTTGACAGTGTAAATGCTGTTTTCACAGCACTTAAGCAGAAAAATGCAGAAGACAACAAGCTTCTTGAAGAATCGAATAAAAAGCTGGCCGAAAGCCAGAGAAGGGTCAGTTATCTTTCAGGTCAGAACAGATCGCTGCAACAGACAAAGAAAGATTATGAAGACCTGCAGAAGGTTAAAGCTGAAATACAGGCAGAATCCGATAAGTTAAAAGCCGATTATGACAAGCTTATGACCAAAAGTAATAATCTTCAGGCTTCATTATCCGAAATGGAGGCAAAAAACGACAGGCTCAATGCTAAGCTCGACAGCGTACAGCTTTACAGGGCTGATAATTACCTGCCAACTGCAACACGGGGGAAAAAGGATAAAGTTGTCATATGTTCTTCCAGGGCAAAGAAGCTTAATGTATCTTTTGATGTTCCGGGCAATCTGACCGAAACTTTGGATTTTACCATAACAACACCTTCAGGATCTACCATTACACCTGACAACAAATCATTATCATGGTATTACATGAATGATGCAAGGGATTTTACAGCCAGCCTGAGTGCTGTTCCTGCTGAAATTGACAATGCAAGACAGGTTGTCTTGTCCTGGGCAGTAACGGAAAAACTTACCAGGGGTGAATACCAAATACATGTACTCTGCAAAGGGAATGAGATAGGAAACTGCAGAATACAACTCAGATAGTCAACCTTTTCTTTTTTAATACTTTGATTTTATTGAAAGTCCGTATCCAATCGCGGACTTTCTTTTTTTCCTAATAACCAGGCGGGAGAGTCAGTTTATTTCCTTGTGGGTGTGTGAAGTAACAAAGAGGGTTGTTCCGAGATCTTCGTAGCCAGATAGTATAGCATCCCATGAATGTTTCAATCCCTCATTCCTTACACCGATCATGGTCAGAGCAGCTACGGAGGATTTCTCATTTATGATCTTTTTGTCGGACGTGTCTGAATCTTTAATTATTATCTCAATATTTTGTTCGGTAATGGGAAGTCGTCCCGTCTGGACAAGTTCAGACAGGGCTTTCCTTGTTTCCTCGTACATCTCCGGCTTACATATCTCGAAGATCTTGATATTCGATCTTTTCCAGTCGGGATGACCGGAAATAATGAAACTCAATAATATGAGGAGACTTGAGTTTTCACTGTCATCCCCATCAATCCAGATATGTATTCCGTTCTTGAAAATGAAATCCTTCCTGCTGCTTGCAAGCAGGCAAACATCAAATTTCCCGGCTTTAATGAGACCTATATTCTCGATTATCTCTCTGAGGTTAAGGGGCTCATCCTTGTCATATTCAAAGATCACCATGTTGTTTTCCATTCCCGATACACCCGGTACCTGAATAGCCTGTACAATAGCTGAAGTATACGATGGTGAGATTATCGTGTCAACGTACACATGATTATTTGCAGTATCATACATTTCGATTAAGCGTGACAGCTCTTCTTCTGCCTGTTCGCGTGTTGAGCTCGAATAATATCCATCTATTCTGTGAAGATAAGTGCTGAATCCGTACCTGTATGAAATCCAGTTCAACAGCTGAAAAGCTCTTGTTCTTACAAAAGAATCCTTGGAGATGCATATTGCACTTGGCCTCCACTCTTTTTCCTTTTTCTTGCTGCCCGATTTCTGCAGGTAGACCATCAGGTTCCTGTTCATCTGAAAGAGGGCATTTGCGAAGAGGGACTCGAGTCCGTGTCTTTCCCGATGATAATAGTTGATGTAGCTGTAGATAAGTGTCATGATTATTATTGCTCCCAGGGCATAGGCTGAATTGATCTTAAACATTACCCATAAAGCAATAATAAAGCCCATAAATGACAGATACCATTTTGACTTGAAGGAAGGGCGATATGACGGTGAAGAGCCAAAATGATTAAGGAATGAAATAAGGCATAGAGAGCCATAAGTTACCATGAAAAACATGGATATGATTTCGGCTACGGCATTAACACTTCCCAGTGATACGAATGCAAGGGCAATTATTACTGTCACAAGCGAAGCATTGACTGGCTCTCCGTCGTTTTTTCTTGAGGCAGCCAGCCAAGCATTTACCCTGGAATAGGGAAATGCTGCATCGCGGGCCAGGGCCTGGAGTGTTCTAGGAGCTACCATAACCGAACCGATGGCTGATGAAAGGGTTGATGCAGCAAGCCCCAGTGGTATGATTATATTTCCTCCAATGGCAATCTTTGCCATGATGAGCTGGTTTGCAAGGAGATCTTCCGTGCTTGCCGAAGCTGCCAGTTTATAAATGATAAATACATAAATGATCATGCCTGATAAAGTGGCGGCCGTTGTTCCTATCGGTATGGAACGCGAAGGTCTTTTTAATTCGCCCGATAAACCCACCCCGGCCGTCATACCTGTAAATGCCGGGAATACAATGGCAAAAACAACAAAGAAATCCTTGAAATTATGTGGGACGCCAACAGGCAGCTTATAGGAATTTGCTTCTCCGAAACTTGTTTTCCCAAGGAAAAAAAGGATCAGGGATAAAAAGAGAATACCAACAATGATGTAAAGACTTTTAACGCCAAGATTAGCACCCTTCTTGAGGATAAGGTATCCCAGGATAAGCATGGAAGGTATACTGATAACCTGACGGGGAAGAATGATATGCAACTTATCGGCCAGATAATTGAACAGAAATTCAAAGGATTCGGTAAAGGCAATTATGTAAAAAGCCACACTTATTGCCTGCGACATGAATAAAGCAATACCTATTGTGGCCCCGATATTGAGACCGAATGACCTGGATATTATAAAATATTCTCCTCCTCCCTCAACCCTTTTATTGGTAGCCAGCTCGGAAATGGCCATCGCAGTCGGGATTGTCAGAGAATGTCCCAGCAGGATTATCAGAAGGACACCCCAGAATCCAAGGGTCCCTACCGCAAATCCAAACCTCAGGAACAAAATGGCTCCCAGGATTGTTGATATAGCAGTAAAGAATACCGGACCTGTACCAAATCTTTTATTGGGAATTCCCTGAATCACTCAGATAAATATTTTTGTGTAACAATCAAATATACATAATTTATACTATTTTAAAAGCAGCTTTTGAAATGACCTTAAAGAAGTAACATCCAATATGGTTATAATACTATGCCGGATGTAAAAGTAATATTAGATATCCCGTGCAAAAAAAACTAATGTAACAGGCTATGACGGAATATATGATCCTCGCACTTTGTCTCATCGTAATAGTTGCTTATATATTTGATATTACAAGCAAATATTCCAGGATACCCGGAGTCATCCTTTTGATCTTCCTGGGCATTGCGACACAGGTAATAAGCAGTTCACTCCATATAGATGTTCCCAATTTGAAGCCATATCTCCCTGTAATCGGCACACTGGGATTGGTTATGATAATAATGGAAGCCAGCCTTGACCTGAAGCTTGATATAAGGAAAAAAGAACTGATCACCAAGTCCGTTATATCTGCTATCGGTTTGTTTATTGTCTCTTCCTTTGTGCTTTCATATGCCCTTGTTCATTATTCAGGATTTACCTGGCGAACAGCTTTACTTAATATTATCCCCTTATGCATTATCAGCAGCTCGGTGGCTATTCCTTCATCCCTGTTCCTTTCATCACTCGACAAGGAATTTATTGTTTATGAAAGTTCAATTTCTGATATATTCGGAATAATTGTGTTCGGTTTCATCCTGAACAGCAATTCTAATATAGGTATGGGAATACTCAATTTCGGACTTAATACAGTAATCACCCTGGTCATTTCGATAGTAACATCTTCAGTACTGGCTCTCCTGCTTCATAAAATAACATACCACATTAGCTATGTGATAATCATGGCATCGGTAGTAATGATGTATATGCTGGCAAAACTGTTTCATCTTCCGGCTTTGCTTCTGGTTCTTACTTTCGGTATGGTGTTGTCTAACAATCAGTTGCTCGAACACACCTTTGTTCGCAGGGTTTTTAATTTCACCAAGTTCAGAAGTGACCTGGGATCGTTTAAGATGATACTCACAGAACTTACCTTTCTGGTACGTTCATTCTTCTTTATCATGTTCGGATATTACGCTAAAATTGAAGGATTGCTTGATATAGGGAATATTCTTACTGGCCTTGTTATTACCCTGTCAATTTTTATTTTGAGGATGATCTTTATTAAATATGTGCTAAGGATGCCGGCGATACCCCTGCTTTACTTTTCACCTCGCGGACTTATTACCATCCTTCTGTTTATCAGTATCCCGGAATTGTTAAGGATCCCGTTGCTGAGCGAGGAAGTGATCACTATTGTTATATTGCTTTCAATTATTTTTATGATGATCGGTAATATCTTTTACCAGAAAGAGATAAAACTCGACGACGGAAGTACAAAAAATGGACCTTTTTTCCCTGTTAATATTTAAATTTGATATTTATAAAAGACAGTTAGGCTAAAATCAAAATTATTTGCGTATGAAATTCAAATTAAGCTTTCTGACATTACTTCTTTCGGCATCTGCTTTAACATTATTTTCACAGAATGGTCCTGTTAAGCAGGTGCGGCTGACAGATTTTGAACTACAGTCATCTGCACTGATAAACTCTACCGGTGAAGAGATCTCCAGTCCCGTGTATCATTCAAAAGTATACTGGTTTCCGGTGAAGGTGCCGTGTACAGTACTTACCGGTCTTGTAGCCAATGGTGTTTATCCCGATCCTTACCAGGGACTTAACAACATGCTTATCCCTGATGCTTCGGATGAATTCAATAAAAAATATAACCTGGAACAGTACAGTCACCTGCCAAATGATCCAAATCCCTGGAAGAAACCTTACTGGTACAGATCGACATTCAATGTTCCCTCATCTGATAACGGACGCATTTTTCAGCTTATCTTCAAAGGGATCAACTACAGGGCAGCAGTATGGGTGAATGGCCAGCAGATAGCAGATTCAACGGATATGGCAGGTATGTTCGCTGAGTACAGTCTTGATATTACCAGCCTTGTTAAACCGGGGGCAGTAAATGCCCTTGCGGTTAAGATATATCCACTTGATGTACCGGGCTTACCGGCAAATGAGCAACTGAAAGCATTTGGCGATTTTTTTCAGAATGGAGGTCCGACAGGTGATATAGGCAAGAATGTTACAATGCTCTGTTCAGTAGGCTGGGACTGGATCCCTCCTGTGAGGGACCGTAATATGGGTATATGGCTTCCTGTGTATCTCAGAACGACAGGAGGTGTAACAATAGCCGACCCTAAAATTGTGACAAAGCTGCCGGATCTTCCCGATACGTCGAAAGCTGAGATCTCTCTTAACCTGGATCTTATCAATCATTCTGTAAAGGATGCATCAGGTAAGCTGACACTGTCCATTACACCGGAAAATTTCAGGGGAGGACAGATAGAGATCACAAAAGATATTAAAGTTGAAGGTGCAAGGACTTCACACCTGGAGTTCATTCCGGGGAATACACCTGATTTTATTATTAATAAGCCGTCTTTATGGTGGCCTAACGGGTACGGGAAACCTAACCTGTACCGCCTGAGAATAAAGTTTGAAGGAAGCGATGGATTATCGGATGATACAACATTCCTGTTTGGCATCAGAACTGTCAGTTCTAAAGCTGCAGAGGTAGGCAACTTCTGGCGTCGTGATTTCTATGTAAACGGCCGGAGGATACATATAACCGGTGGTGCATGGGTTCCCGATATGATGCTAAACCGCGATTCGGCCAGGTATGACTATGAACTGCATATGTGCCGTAACTCCCATATAAACCTCGTGAGGATCTGGGGCGGAGGTGTAACACCCTGTGATGAGTTCTTTGATGCCGCCGACAGGTATGGAATGCTTGTCTGGTCAGACTTCTGGATTACAGGTGACACTCAGGGAGAATTCAAGGGATCACCCGACTGGCCGGTTGAGGGTAATATTTTTATCAGTAATGTTAAAAGTACGATACTCCGGATACGTAATCATGCCAGTCTTCTGCTGTGGACAGGAGGTAACGAGGGTCATGCACGCAAAGAGCTTTACGATGCAATGAGAGAAAGCGTGATCAAACTTGACGGAACAAGACCTTTTATTCCGAGTTCATCAGGTTTTGCAAAGCTTCCTGCAGGATGGCAGGGCTCATGGCCCGATGATCTTCCTTCAGGTGTATACAGCGGAGGCCCTTATACCTGGCAGGATCCAATGGTTTATTACAGGAAAGCAATAGCCGGCGGAGACTGGGTTTTTAAGGATGAGACAGGTCTGCCGTCGCAGCCACCTTATAATATTATGCCGAAGATAATTCCTGACCTGGTTTGGGATAAAACAGTGCCCTTCCCATTAAATAATACGTGGGGATATCATGATGCAGCTACCGGAAACGGTAAATGGAACCTGTACTATACCGAGATGATCAAGCGATACGGAGAACCATCTGACATGGAAGATTTCTGCAATAAGATGCAACTCATGAATGCAGTTGGATACCAGGGTATTTTCGAAGCAGCAGGTCATAAACTGAATGATATCGGCGGTGTAATGCTCTGGAAACTGAATGCCGCCTTCCCGAGCGTGGTTTGGCAGGTATATGACTGGTACCTGATGCCCAATGCCGGGTATTATTTTATGCAGAATGCCTGTGAACCTGTTCATATACAGTATAATCCTGTTGATATGGAGGTTATGACAATCAATCGTACGTATAAGCCGTCCGGTAACCTGCTGGCAGTGGCTGATATCTACGGTACAGACTCAAATCCTGTTTATCATAGTGAAAAGGCCGTCAACATGACAGGGACAGATGCAGTGGAGGTCATGTCCCTTGCCAAAGCTCTTTCAGATGCAAAAGACGTGAGGTTTGTTGTACTTAATCTGAAAGACGGGGATGGGAAGGTGGTCTCACATAATGTATACTGGTTAGCAGCTGACAAGAATTTTAAATCGCTGAATGATATGCAGAAGACTTCTGTCGAGGCAAAAGTTGTAAAATCTGAGAAAGGTGAAAATGAAAACCTCTGGACTGTGCAGGTAAAAAATAACAGTAACAGGATTGCATTCTTCATCAGGCCTCAGCTCCTGCAGAATAATGCCGAGGTGTTGCCAAGTTACTGGTCATCGGGCTACTTCACCCTGGCTCCTTCAGAATCGATTACTGTAAAAGTCAGCTGCCCGGTAGCCATATTGGGTAATAAGAAACAGGTGATTCGCATATCCGGATGGAATGTAGGAGCTCTTGACCTGCATATCAACTAGAAGGGTATCTTTCTTAATAAGTAATAGTATTTCTGAGTGGTTCAGGGCAATATTGCCTTGAGCAGAACCACTCAGGGAAAATTTATGATTACCGGCAAAAATAAATTATGTCGGTAAGCTTCTAATTTGATCTTGTATAGTAATATGTTCCCTTAAAATCACTACCTGACATGGTATTGGTAAATTCCATTGTCAGCACACCTGCTTCCGGGTCTATTCTCCACGATTCCTTTGCAATCAGGTCCTCATCCCCGTTCCCGCCGTAAAATGTTGTTTTCGATTCAACATTTAACAGGCTGTCATTTTCTGCAAAGAAAGCCTTAGATGTTCTTGGCATATCGTAAATAACAATATTACAGTCGTTGCTGTCGAGCGAGATGTTCTCATCAAAGGGATATTCTTCACCAAGCCCGTTTTCATAAACACGAGTGGTATGAAGGGTGTCTCCATCCAACTTCATGGTGATTTTTGAGAGAAAAAGCTGGTTGTCAGGGATCATTGTTTTTTCCCTGTCAAGATTCCATACTCCGGAGAATTCAGAACGTTGTGCATAAGTACCAAGTGAGATGACCATGAAGAGCAGGGTCATCAGGCTGAAGACTGATTTTGTTTTCATAGGGGATTTTACTGTTTTTAATGTTACCTGTAATAACCTGATTTATAGTAAAGGTAAATAAAAAATGAAATTAAAATTGCCTTTTAAAAATATTTTCTGAATTTATCTCCTATTTTAAAATAGGTGTATCTGCCGGCATCTGCACCTGTAATATGAACTGATTCCCCATCCGTTTCGAAGGTGCTCTGCTCGCCTGCTATCTGAGAGAAGTAGACATCATTGGTTTTGCCCGTTTCATCTCTCAGAATCACATGAGCCAGGTTAGGATCTATTTCTGAAACAAGTGGTGCATTACATAAAGGGCAGTAATGTTCTAAATATTCCCCTGTCTCTACCTCAAATGAAGGATGTTTTATGCTGCTGTAGTTACCTATTTGCGGACTCAGCAGAAGCAAACCGGTCTGTTTCCTGTGGTTTCTTACCCTGAAGATGATATTGTCCCCTACTCGAATATCACCTCTGCATTTGGGACATAAAAAGTCATACATATGAACCTCCTTTTCTGAATACAAGAAATAAACAATTCTGTTGGCAGTTTTGTTGAATCAACTCACAGCGATTCATCCAAGCTTTTCCCAGGTATCCTCAAGGGCTGAATCCGTACCGAAAATATTTAGTATATCCCCGGTCTTTAAGTATGTCTCTCCATGTGGTATAAAGAGAGTTGTCCCGCGTTTAACCATAATGAGTATAGCATCCTTATGGAAGGGGATCTCCTTCACTTTCCGTTTTCCTATATCATCATTTATCACAGGTATCTCTTCAACGCGGAACTGTTCGTATGTTTCTATGAGAGCATGATAGGTTGTTGGTCTGACAATAAGCGTTTCTATGGTGGCTGCCATTACCCTTCTGATATCTATAGTCTCAACATTCAATCTTTTCAGCTGTTGTTCCACTCCTCTTCCGTTGGCCATCGAAATGATCTTTTCGTGGTTGAACCTTTTCCTCAGAATATCACAAATGTTAATATTGCATTCCTCCGATCCCGTTTCGACCACCACATAGCTTTCAGGAGTAAGTCCTATACCCTCAAAAGTGGAAGGATCGAGACCATCGGCAAGATAAACCCTTAAGCCCTTGGCAAGCAGGTCCTTATATCTTGTTTCGTCCGATTCGATTATGAGGGATGCCTTCCCGTGAACTTTCAGTCTCCTGGCAAGCAACACTCCCTTGCTGCTTCCTCCAACTATTACTGTCTGACCTGCAGGCATTACGGCCTGCCTGTTGATCAAGTTATAAAGGATAGGGCCAAGAAAGCATGTTGCTATAGCCATGATAATAAAACTTGCATTGATGCCTGGTGTTATAACCCCCATTTCCAGGCCTATCGCCGAAGCTGCAATTATCAGGCTTAGCCTTGATGAGAGAAGAAATCCTGCAGAAAACGCCTTCCTTTTTCCGAACTGCCTTTCAAAAAGAAAAGCAGGAATTATTTTAATTGCAAACATGAGGATTAACAGTACGGTAAGAAATGGGATAAGTGTAAGTTGAAACTCCCTGAGAGAACTGGGATCGAATTTCACACCTACCATTATAAAAAAGATGGGAATAAAAAAGCCATAACCCATCCCGTCCAGCTTTATCAGTAACAATGATCTCTCCTTGTGTTGGAAAAGAGAAAGAAGAATTCCTGCAAGAAAAGCCCCAAGAAGAATCACCTCTGGACTAATATACTGACTGATAACTACAAATATCAGTAACATAAAGATAGTTCCCCTTATGCTTAACTGCGATGCGGCATGGGAAAGCTGGAATGTGATCTTTCTGATAAGGGTCCATTTTCTCGTCCTGTTACCAAGCCTGTAAAGAAGGTAAAAAAGAGCAAACAGGAACAGTATAAATGTTATCTCAAACCTGAAGCCGTTTTTCAGGATGTAAGCGGTAAAGGTGAATAGTATGATACTCAGGATATCTGCTACTGCAGCAGTAATTATCAAGACCTGGCCAAAAGCTCCGGACGCTTCTCCCTGGTTTTTAAGAATAGGCAGGATAATACCTACGGAAGTGGTCACCATTATTAGTGAGAAATACCACCTGTTGGTTACGGTGACAATATTAGAAAGAACTGTGGCACCCAGGTATGACAGAACAATAGTTATAGAAAAATAAATAGCAGCAGCCACAAGAGGATTTTTTGCACTTGCCGACAGTCGGAAATTCTTTCTCGGGAAGGACATGGTAACCTGGTCCATATCAATCTCGAGGCCTGTCAGGAACATCAGGAAAATAAAACCCGACAATGCAAGGAACTCGAGTATTTTGAGACTTTCTGCGTCAATGTTGAATAAGATATACCTGCCGGCTACATATCCCAACAGGATCTCAACTATTACTGACGGCACTTTTTTAATTCTCAGCACGGAGAGGGCCATAGGAATGATCCAGGCAAGTCCCGTTACTATAAGAAGCGGGAAATAATCAAAGTCGAGGGATATACTGAGGAGTGGTCCCATGCAGTTGGTCTGGCTTGGTTGCTATTATGCAATATAGTAATTTTTATATTCTGTTCACGATTATTATGTTCATTCTTTTGAGTAGGATAAACTACTGGAATGCATCGGTTTATAGCTGAGTATTTTACATTTTTATTAACATTGATCTCAAACAATATTTGCTTTCTGAGGCTCGTATTTGCCAGGTCAGGATTATGATGATCCGAAAATGAGGATGTGCCGGAAAGTTAAAAATAGTTAGTTGCCGGCAGGCTGCCTGCATCATTTATGTATTGTTATTCAGTGGTTTAGTCCGGGATATGATAAATAGTATATGATATACAGGTATTTTTTCCCTTTGTCGATATTGAAGTTGTTAAAACAATAATTATTTTTGCTGACATTTTTGTCAAACATAATAGTCAATTGTGCCGGTAAAAGATTGTCAGACAGAGAGACTTATCCTCGACACAGCCGCAAAGGTCTTTTTTGCAGAGGGCAGGTTAAATGCAACAACCCAGGATATAGCTGATGCCGCAGGACTGAGTCGGACACTGATCCATTATTATTTCAGGTCGAAAAAGTCTCTTGTTGATGCCGTGGTGAGATCAACCATTCTTGAATTTAAAAGGAACGGGGATCAAATACTTACAGCAGATATTTCATTCAGGGAAAAGACAGAAATGTTTATTGATGATTTTCTGAATAACCAGCAAAGATATCCTTACCTGGAAGCATTTATCACTACCCGAAAAATGCGCAAAAGTTCTGAAGCACCGGGGAAAAATGTTCGCACAAAGAAATATTCACCCCCTATGAAGAAATATTTACAGGAAATTGAGAACGAGATGAACAGTGGTGTAATACCAAAGAGCAATCCCATTCATTTCCTGATGAATATGTTCTCTCTTATGGCTTACCCTGTTCTGATGAAGCAGATGTACACGGGTATGCTGGACATTAGCGAGGAAGAATATTCGGGGATTCTCAGGGAAAGAAAACAACTGATAATTAATATGCTGTTTCCGGTATCAGCGAATCAGGATACAAAAACAGGAAAGAATATTTAATATATGATAACAATGTGACCTTTAAAATAAAAATTTTTCACACATGAAAAGAGCATTATTAAAGATCTGTATTGCATCTGCAATCCTGGTCTCCTGCAGTCATGAAAAACAGGGTAATATGATGAGAGGCGAAGCTTCGAAGGAGTATGAAGTGATAACCGTTACACCTAAATCGGTGACCATACACCAGGATTTTCCGGCGACTATTGAAGGTCAGCGCGTTATTGAGATCAGGCCCATGATCAACGGTTACCTGAAGGAGATATATGTGAATGAGGGCGACCGGGTAAAAAAGGGTCAGTTGCTATTCAAAATAAGTAATCCTCAATATGAGCAGAATGTTATTACAGCCAAAGCAAAAATTAACAGTGCAACAGCTGATGTCAATTCTGCATCTCTCGAAGTTGAGAAGGTAAGGCCGCTGGTGGATAAGGGAATTGTCAGTACCTACAGGCTGAAATCGGCAGAGCTTACACTGGACACCAGGCAGGCTGCGCTCGAACAGGCTAAAGCTGATTTATCAAATGCAGAGACCAACCTCAGTTATACTATAATAAGAAGTCCCGAAGACGGTATGATAGGTACCATACCATATAAGAACGGAGCGCTGGTGAGCAGTAACAACACAAAAGCACTTACCACATTGTCCGATATAAGAAATGTCTTTGCGTATTTCTCACGGAATGAAAAGCAGCTCCTTGATATGCTGTCGGAGACAAAAGGAGATACTCCCGAAGAAAAGATAAGTAACCTGCCTCAAGCAACACTGGTTCTGGCAAATGACTATGAGTATCCGGAAAAAGGGAAGGTTGAACTGGCAAGCGGACTTATATCCACCCAGACAGGTTCAGCAACATTCAAGGCTATTTTTCCAAACCGGTCCGGACTGATCAGGAGTGGTTCAAGTGCGACCGTAAGGTTACCCGAAATGCTCGACAGTGTTTATGTTATTCCTCAAAGTGCCACATATGAATTACAGAATAAGAGCTTTATATATTTGGTAGGCCAGGATAACAAGGTTACTGCTGTAACTTTTACTTCTCTTCCCAGTGATGACGGTAAATACTATTATGTTACGAGCGGTCTTAAAAATGGTGATAGAGTGGTTGTTGAAGGCATAAGTTCGTTGCGCACCGGGGTTCAGATAATCCCTAAGGAAGAAAATGCCTTAAGTTATAATAGTCCGGGGAAATAGATTTTAACTTCATAAAGATATGTTTAAAAGATTTATAGAGCGGCCTGTTCTCAGTACGGTTATTTCAATCATTATTACCATGCTGGGTATACTGGGTCTGGTTGAACTGCCTATAGAGCAGTACCCTAATATTGCACCCCCGACTGTAAGAGTATCAGCTAATTATGCGGGAGCCAATGCCGATGTTGTATTGAAAAGTGTTATCATTCCCCTTGAAGAGCAAATTAACGGTGTTGAAGGGATGACATATATGACATCCAGTGCAACAAATGATGGAAGGGGATCGATAAATGTATATTTCAAGGTCGGGACTGATCCCAATATGGCTGCTGTTGAGGTACAGAACAGGGTCTCTTCAGCTGCGGGAATACTTCCTGCTGAGGTTACCCGGGCAGGTGTTTCTGTTCGCAAGCAACAGAGTGGTATGCTTCTTATCACAGCCATTTACAGCGATAATCCGGCATATGACCAGATCTTCCTTCAAAACTATGCAGATATTAATATTATACCAAAGCTAAAAAGGGTTAACGGTGTGGGAGGGGCCAGTGCTTTTGGCAGTATGACCTATTCAATGCGTATATGGCTGAAGCCTGATGTGATGGCAGTGTATGGTGTTACAGCCGAAGATATTACTTCAGCCCTGAATGATCAGAGTATTGAAGCCGCCCCGGGCAGTTTTGGAGAAAATAGTGACCAGAGTTTTCAGTATGTTATCAGGTATACAGGTAAGCTGAAGACAGCCGAAGAATTTGGAAATATAATAGTCAGGTCGCAGGGTAATGGTAAGTTCCTTAGGCTTAAGGATGTTGCAAGGGTTGAACTAGGAGCCCAGGACTATTCGACAAATATGCTTGTTAACGGCAAACCTACCACCAATGTGGCAGTAAGTCAGACACCCGGCTCAAACGCCAGGGAGGTCATCAATGAATCGTTAAAGGTGATGGATGAATGTGCAAAGGACTTTCCGGCAGGTTTGCATTATGCAAATATGGTCGATGCCAATAAATTCCTTGATGAGTCTATTGATAAGATTTTAAGAACGATCCTCGAGGCATTTGTTCTGGTGTTTATAGTTGTTTACCTCTTCCTGCAGGATTTCCGTTCCACCCTGATACCGGCAATATCTGTCCCTGTAGCTATTATTGGCACTTTCTTTTTCCTGAACCTTTTCGGATTCAGTATAAACCTTCTCACCCTGTTTGCGCTTGTACTTGCAATAGGGATCGTGGTTGATGATGCCATTGTGGTGGTGGAGGTGGTTCATGCCAAGCTTGACCAGGGTTACAGATCTCCTCTGAAAGCTTCAGTTGATGCCATGAATGAGATATCTCCGGCTATTGTATCCATCACACTCGTGATGGCGTCTGTTTTTATCCCCGTTACTTTTATTGGAGGATCATCGGGTGTATTCTTTAAACAGTTCGGGATTACCATAGCCATAGCTATTATCATATCAGCTGTAAACGCTCTTACTCTCAGTCCGGCACTCGCTGCCATCTTCCTTAAACCAAAGAAAGGTCATGAGGCAAACGGTAAGAAACAAATGAGTTTCTTTCAGCTGTTCAATGCAGGATTCAATGCGGGCAGGGAAAGGTACGGGCTGGTAGTGGAAAAGCTGGCAAAAAGGAAATGGATAGTTATTCTGGCTGTTGTGATTTTCTCAGGTGGTCTGTATGCACTGATGAAGACTACTCCATCAGGTTTTGTTCCTGATGAGGATATGGGCACAATTTTCGTGAATGTTATGCTTCCCCCAGCCTCCTCTCTTGAGAGAACAGAAGCAGTCACGGCAGAGGTTGACAGTGTTGTCAGAACAATTCCAGGAGTGCATAATGTTCTTCAGATGGCCGGTAGAAGTATGATGGCCGGTAGCGGAAGCGCCTACGGAATGATAATTCTCGAATTGAACAACTGGAAAGACAGGCCGGGAATAACCAACGTCGATGTCATACAGCAACTGATGCGTAAAACATCGGGTATTAATGAGGCCAGGATAATACCGTATTCTCTGCCAACAATAATGGGATTCGGCATCAGCGGGGGATTTTCTCTTGAGTTGCAGGATAAAGGAGGTCATTCCATAGATGAGTTTTATAAAGTATCCCGGGATTTTCTTGCAGCTCTTAATAAACGTCCGGAGATACAGATGGCCGCTACAACATATAACCCGTCATTCCCACAATACATGCTGTCAGTAAATGTACCGCGCATTAAGGAGGCAGGGTTAACTGTCAGCAGTGTCATGAGAACAATGCAGGCTATTTTCGGCGGAATGTATGTTGATAATTTCAACCAGTTCGGTAAACAATACAGGATAATGCTGCAGGCAGATCCTTCTTACCGCAGGAATCCGGGGGACCTTGACGAGTTATATGTAAGGACCGCACAGAACGATATGGCTCCTATTACTGAATTTATAACACTGAAGAAAGTGTATGGTCCGCAAAGTATATCGCGATTCAACATGTATACATCCATTTCAGTGAACGGCTCTCCGAATAAGGGATACGGATCCGGCGATGCCATGATGGCGATCGAACAGGTTGCACAGCAGACACTTCCACAGGGATTTGGTTATGAGTTTTCAGGGGTAAGCCGCGAAGAGCAGAATAGCAGCTCCCAGGCTCTCTACGTGTTCGCCCTGAGTTTCCTGTTCGTGTATTTCCTCCTGAGCGCACTTTATGAGAGTTACCTGTTACCGCTTGCGGTACTGCTTTCCATCCCTGTGGGACTGACAGGTACCTTTGTCTTTGCCAGGATATTCAATATTGAAAATAATATTTATACCCAGATTTCCCTGATAATGCTGGTGGGTCTTCTGGCCAAGAACGCTATCCTTATAGTTGAGTTTGCCATAACCAGGAGGGAACATGGTCAGTCTCTTCTGCTGGCTGCCATCGATGGGGCAAAAGCTAGGATAAGGCCTATATTAATGACTTCGTTCGCCTTTATCTTTGGAGTGATGCCGCTTATGTTCGCTGTCGGTGCAGGTGCCAACGGTAACCGTTCAATAGGTACCTCTGCAGTCGGAGGTATGATATTCGGGACCCTGTTCGGGATATTGGTTGTCCCGATACTCTTTATGATATTCCAGGATCTCCAGGAAAGGCTCAGGGTAAACAAAGAGCGTTACAATGATGATGATATAACTGCAACAGAAAACAAATGATCATGTATTCGAAAAAGATAATAAAAACAGGTATTGTTTTGCTTTTTATAGCCTTTATGGTCCCTGCACTTGATTCCTGCAAGATAGTACAACCATATTCACATCCAGACTTTATTCCACAGGATAGTCTTTACAGGAACCAGACAACTGCAGATACAACAAACATATCAACTATTCCATGGAAAAACCTTTTCAACGACGATCATCTGATCTCGTTTATTGATGAGGCGTTGAATAATAATCCTGATATCAGGATCGCAGCTATTCGTATGAAGAAGGCAGAAGCTGATCTGCGGCAAAGCACAGCTGCATTTTTCCCGACTCTCGGCGCAAATGCAAGTGCCACAAGACAGAATACAGGTGGCACGAATAATACTGATGATTTCCAGGTATCAGCAAATTCATCATGGCAGGTCGATATAATTGGCAGACTTAGAAATACACGACGAGCAAGCCTCGATCTCTTCCTTCAGAGTGAAGCTTATACACGTGCTGTAAGGACCCAGCTTATTTCAGACGTCGCCATAAACTATTATACCCTGCTGGCTCTTGATGAACAGCTGCGTATAACCAAGAAGACAGTTGAAAACAGGAAAGCTGAAGTGCAAACACTGAAGGTGATGATGGAAAGTGATTTGGTCACCGGGGCAGATCTTGTTCAGAGCCAGGCCAGCCTTTATTCTGCCCAGGTCAGAATACCGGATCTTAAGCAGAGCATATATGAGGCTGAGAATGCGCTGAGCACTCTCCTGGGCAGGAACCCGGGACCGGTAGCCAGGGGTAATATCTTTGATGAGAAAATCAGTATTGATCTTAAAACCGGGATCCCGGCACAACTTCTTGCAAATCGCCCTGATGTTCAGGAAGCAGAATACCAGCTCAGATACGGATACGAGATGACAAACCTTGCAAGGAAGAATTTCTATCCGTCACTAACGGTCACGGCTGCTGCAGGCTACCCTGTAGGAAATGTCAGGGATATCTTCAATCCGGCATCAGTTTTCTGGAATATTATTGGCGGCCTGACACAACCAATATTAAACAAGGGTCTGAACAGGCAGAGACTTAAAATTGCCCGGGCAAACCAGGAAGAAAACATTGAGAACTATAAGAAAACACTTCTTCAGGCTGAAAAGGAGGTGGCAAATGCTGTAAACGGATATGAGACGACGACCGACAAGATTAACCTGAGATCTCAGCAGATCTCATACCTCGAGAAAGCTGTGGATTATACTATGGAATTATTGAAATATACTTCCAATACAAACTACAATGACGTACTGACTTCAGAAGTGGCCCTCTTATCAGCACAACTCAACAGTGTTGATGATAAGCTTCAACAGCTTCAGTATGTCATTACTCTTTATGCAAGCCTCGGAGGTGGCTGGCGATAGGAAATGGTATATTTTGCCGACCTGCTTGTCATACAATAAATTCCCTCAAAATTTCACAAGGCTTTTGGGAAGCTTTGTCAGCAATTTTTCCGGTTTCACTACGGAATTCAATCCCGGGGTTGGTTTTATAATGCGCAGAGGTGTTCAGGGTATGAACGGCCATCTTCTTTATGGATGGTTGCCGGGAGAAGCTTCAAAGCTCTTTAATTATAATTTTTTTGTGCGGGGTGAAAAATATAACCGCATAGACGACGGAGGACTGGAATCTATGAGGCTTTCACCAGGATTTGAGATGAACACCAAAAATGGCATTCATTCGGAGTTAAGTGTTGATTACCAAAAGGAAGGGGTCCTGGAAGATTTTAAACTCTCCGACAGTATAGCTGTAATAGTGGTAAATACTCGTTTACAACGACTATCGTGGTCTCAGCTACAGGTTATATATCCCCGAAAGACCCGGATTCTTCAACAATACAGTTGTTATTAAGTATGTACAAACTTTTATAATGTAAAACTGATCCATGAGCCCTGAACAGGGTATCTGAAAAAAATATCATTTGTCCTGATGAGTCTACCTGTATTTCCATCCGTTCCTGATATATTTTCATTCCGGAATGGAATCTGATATTGAATTTACCTATCTTACATTGTTTTTCATTAAAAAATCTAAAAACATGGTAAGTAATCATAAAAAAGTACGCAGGTGCTTATTGTTAATTTCGGTTCTCACTGTGATGACGCTCACTTTTTTTATCTCCGGCTGCAGTAAGCATGCCGGTGAAAGTGTATCAATGGAGAATGGATTCATGAAACCACCTGAGATTGCAAAGCCACGTGTTTGGTGGCACTGGATGAATGGTAATATAACAAAGGATGGTATCCGGAAAGACCTGGAGTGGATGCACCGGATCGACATTGGAGGATTTCAGAATTTTGATGCATCACTTATGACTCCCCAGGTAGTAAATGAACGACTGGTGTATATGACCCCGGCCTGGAAAGATGCTTTCAGGTTCACCACTGATCTTGCAGATTCTCTTGGTCTTGAGATGGCAATTGCCGGTTCGCCCGGGTGGAGTGAGAGTGGTGGTCCGTGGGTGAAACCGGAAGAAGCCATGAAAAAATATGTATGGAGCAAAACAAGGATAAAGGGCGGCAAACATTTCAAGGGGAAGTTACAAAAACCTCCGGTCACTACCGGACCATTCCAGGATATTCCTTCTTTCAGGAGGCTTTCCCTTAACGGGGAACAGACATCGCCCCCTCCGGAATATTACAGTGATGCAGTAGTTTTTGCATATAAAGAACCGGTTGAAGATGTACCTTTTAGATTATTGAATCCCGTTGTAACATCAAGCGGAGGAAAATTCAGTCTTAAACAACTTACCGATGGGGATCTTACTACTGCAACACTACTTCCGGCAACAAAACCGGGTCAAAAGGCCTGGATACAGTTTACATTTGCCGGGCCTGTTAAGATTTCCGCACTGTCAATAGTGGGAGGAGGAAACTCCGGTACTTTTGGCTTTGGTGCAGATCCGGATAACCGGGCACTCGAGGTGAGTGATGACGGCAGATCATTTCACGAGATTACCAGGATACCCAAAAGTGGCGTGGAACAAAGCACGATAGCTTTTCCTTCCGTTACTTCGAAGTATTTCAGGGTAACTTTCAGGACACCTCCGCTACGACCGGCTTTTTCATTGGAAAGTCTTTTCGGAGCCCGCATGAATAACAGACCTGATCCTTATCCAGGTACGAGAATCGCTGAAATTATTCTATATTCTGTTCCGCAGGTAGATCATTTTGAAGACAAAGCTGCATTTGCCACGGCAACAGATATTTACCAGCACCCGACACCAATTGTTTCGGGTGATGAGGCAGTAAAGAAAGAAGATGTCATCGACCTGATGGGGAAAATGCAGCCTGATGGTACCCTCGACTGGACTCCACCTGAAGGAAAATGGATTGTGGTACGTCTCGGCTATTCACTGACCGGTCATCAGAATTCACCGGCATCTCCCGAAGCCACAGGTCTTGAGGTGGATAAGCTTAATGCAACATATGTGAGGTCATATTTCAATAATTATCTCGATCAGTATAAAGATGCTACCGGTGGCCTGATGGGTAAAAGAGGACTTGGATATATCATTACAGACAGCTGGGAGGCTGGAGTACAAAACTGGACAGACAGTATGATGACCGAGTTTGTTAAAAGACG
This sequence comes from uncultured Rikenellaceae bacterium, assembly GCA_964472085.1. Classification (GTDB taxonomy): domain Bacteria; phylum Bacteroidota; class Bacteroidia; order Bacteroidales; family VadinHA17; genus LD21. Next base: position 57,287 of record CAYYIW010000006.1, read on the forward strand.
CGGATATGATATCGTACCATGGCTGCCCGTTCTTACAGGTAAAATAGTTGAGAGTTCGGATGCCAGCGACAGGTTCCTGTGGGATTTCAGGAGGACAATAGCGGACCTGACAGCAGAAAATCATTACGATCAGTTGACTACCATTCTCAAAAAGCGGGATATGGGACGTTATTCTGAGTCGCACGAATCGGGCAGGGCATTCATTGCTGATGGTATGCAGGTAAAAGCTAAAGCTGATGTTCCGATGAGTGCCACCTGGACCCCCGGAGGATTTACTCCCGGTAATGAAGTTTCTACTGATTATAAGGCAGATGTCAGGGAATCGGCATCTGTTTCACATATTTACGGGCAAAACCTGGTGGCAGCAGAGTCATTGACAGCTATCGGGACAGCCTGGGCATGGTCGCCTGAGACACTGAAGCCCACAGCAGATATGGAGATGGCCAATGGGCTTAACAGGTTTGTGATACACACTTCTGTACATCAACCTGTTGATGATAAGATACCGGGATTAGGACTCGGGCCTTTCGGTCAGTGGTTTACCCGCCATGAGACATGGGCCGAAGAGGCGAAACCATGGATAGACTACCTTGCAAGAAGCTCTTATATGCTACAGCAGGGTAAGTTTGTAGCGGATATTCTTTACTATTATGGTGAGGATAATAATATAACAGGGTTGTTCAATACAAAGCTTCCTGATATTCCCAAAGGGTATAACTGGGATTTCGTCAATGCCGATGCTCTTACAAATGTTATCTCCTTTAAAAACGGAATGCTGACATCCCCGGGAGGTACTGATTACCGCGTGCTTACTCTTGATTCGAACAGTATATACATGTCATTGCCTGTGTTGAAGAAAATACGTGACCTGGTACAGGAAGGAGCCGTAGTCACAGGTCCCAGGCCTGTGACTTCACCAAGCCTAAGTGATGATGAAACTGAGTTCAGAAGTATCGTTGAAAAAATGTGGCCTGCTCAAACCGGCACAAATGCATTTGGTAAGGGCAGAGTGTATACAGGTCAGGACCTGGAACAGGTGTTGGCTGACCAGAAGATCATTCCCGATTTTGCTTACAGCGGATCACATCCCGACAGCCGTACTCTTTTCGTGCATCGCAGGATGAAGGATGCCGATATATACTGGGTAAACAACCGGCTTAATGAAACTGATACTATAACAGCTGAGTTTAGGATCGATGGCATGAGACCGGAGATATGGGACCCTGTAACCTGTGATATACGCCCTGCATCGTTTACAAGGGAGAACGGAATTACTAAAGTACCTGTAGTTCTTGGTCCTGCAGATGCCTTATTTGTGGTCTTCAGGGAAAAAACAAGCAGTACATCAGCTGTTGTACCTGCACCGGTAGAAAGACAACTTGCTGTTTTAACCGGTAGCTGGAATCTGGCTTTCCAGAAAGACAGGGGTGCACCGGGTATGATAAAAATTGATTCACTTGAATCATGGTCGGAGAATGCCAATGACAGCGTTAAATACTTTTCCGGTACCGGTACCTATACAAGAACGATCAATGCTCCGGCAGAGTGGTTTGCCCGGGGAGCCCGGATATGGCTTGACCTTGGCGATGTAAAGAATATAGCAGATGTACTTGTTAATGGGCAGGATCTGGGTATTGTATGGAGAAAACCTTTCAGGGTGGATATAACAACTGCGCTTACAGCAGGCAACAACTCCATTGAAGTGAGAGTAACCAATCTCTGGGTTAACAGGCTGGTAGGTGACATGCAACCCGGAGTTAAGAATAAGATCACTTATACAACAATGCCTTTCTACCAGGCCGATTCACCTCTTAAACCTTCAGGTTTGCTGGGACCTGTAAGGATATTAAGTGAGAAGGAATGAAATTCAGGCTTCACGGAATTGTTACATGCAGGTGACCTGGTGTTAATTCAGGATTTTACCGTTGCTATATTTAATAACAGCAGGTTTATATCCTATTCTCATGGCGTTAACCATAAGAGTATCGTTTTGTCCAAGATGGATGACTTCCCCTTTATATACATTCCAGGAAGGTACCGCAGGAGTACTGGTCCCGTTTTTTCCAAAACCGAAAGCGAATTTCGCATCCCATGTCCTGATGATATGAGATACGGGCCTGTCAGGTTGATCTGCTTCTATTATCCTGTAACCCACAGAAGCCCCTGGCGTTTTGCAGGTGATTTTATAACCCGAACCGGATCTGGTTACTTCCGGATTGTCTGTCACTGGTGGTTTATCCCCTCCATTCCACATCTTTTTTACCATTTCCATCTCAGGCATATTTCCCATGTCCCCGACTCTTGCATTCCACTTCCTGAAAGCCTCCCTTAATTCGTCAAGCTTAGCCCGGTACTTTGGATCATTAACGAGGTTCCTTGTCTCCCATGGATCTGAATCCACATCATAAAGCTCTTCCACCGGTTTTGTTGAGAACCATTTGGCCTGGATGGTATCCAGTTTTCCCTTGTCCCGGAGGGCGAGCAGTTCTTTCATCATCGGGATACCCAGCCTGTATTCAATATTCTGATAGTATGGTTTTTCCGGGTAATAATTATAAAGATACCGAAAGTGCTTATCTCTTACCATTCTCACACGGTCATATTCAGTGTCCATCCTGTCCCTGCCAGCAAAGACATATTTTCTGGGAGTTGCAGCTTTTTGACTTCCCAGGAATGCCTGACCCTGCAGGTACTTCGGTACTGGAATACCGGCGAGAGAAAGGACAGTAGGGGCAAAATCGACAGAATTTATCAGGTCATCATTCACCGTTCCTGCGTCTTTATTTCCCGGGAAACGTACAATAAAAGGTATGTGGGTACCTCTTTCAAGTATCTCACGTTTCATCCAGGGCAGCACACCTCCGTGGTCGCTGTAGAAAAATATTATGGTATTATCGTAGGATCCGTCTTTCTTCAGCATCTCAATAAGTTCCCCTACCTCTGAATCCATCCTTTCTATATTGGTAAGCATCCTGGCTATATCATGCCTTACAGTCTTTGTGTCGGGATAAATAGGAGGAACTGTTACGCTGGCAGGATCAACCAGCAGGCTGTCGTGTCGTGAAAAGATCTGGGACTCATGTGTTATGAAAAAGTTGTAAACAGCAAAGAACGGCTTGTTGCGCGGCCTGTTGATGAATGAAGCAGCCGGACCATTCTCGTCCCATACTGTGACCGGCGGGGTGAACTGGTAATCCTGCTTCTCATTATTTGTACAATAATAACCCGCCATTCTTAAGTATTCGGGGAAACACTTTACATATTCAGGTATCACTGCCGAATAAGGAGGCACAGGCTGGTATTTCGGATCACCGGCTGTGCGCATGTGTTGCGTACCGATCGAGGTCGGGTACATCCCGGTTATGATACCTGACCGGCTTGGAGCACTTACACCGGCAACAGTATAAACATGAGTATACCTTATTCCGTCCCTTGCCATCTGGTCAATATTTGGTGTTTTTACTTCATCATCTCCATAAACCCCTATATAAGGGGAGATATCTTCACAGACTATCCACAGTATATTCGGTCGTGTACTGACTTTATCACGATCCTGTGCATGTGTTTCAACTGATATTACAATAAGCAGGATTATAAGATACTTTTTCATGATTTGTTTAGATAATTAATTTGTCAATTTACTAACTTATTACATTAATAAAAAGTATTTAATTAAATGTTTCAAGGAAAGATCCTGAAGTTTTTACTACAGACATTAATTCTTCTTCATTTCATCTGTAATGGATAATTGATTAATTTAGGTTTGTTAAAAGGACCTGTTATTGACAGAGGTAAGGATCGAATATTATTCTTATAAATTAAAATTCAAAAAATGAGACATTTAATTGCTTTAAAGAGAATGTCAGTATTATTTCTGGCAACCTTCCTTGTTTTTTCATGCAGTAATAATTCAACAAAACAGGAAGACGGAAGCCTTCCAAGAAGCACTCCGTCTGCTGAGGGCGTAGATTCAAGAGGTATCATTGATTTTCTTAAAGCAGCTGCTGACAGTAAAAATGAATTTCACAGTCTTATGTTTCTCAGGCATGGTAAAGTTGTTGCCGAGGGGTGGTGGTATCCATATGCTCCTGAACTGAAGCATACACTTTATTCAACGAGTAAGAGCTTTACCTCAACAGCGGTAGGTTTTGCTGTCAGTGCTGGAAAATTTAAAGTGACTGATAAGGTAATCTCATTTTTCCCGGGATCATTACCCGACACGGTGAGTCAGAACCTTAAGGATATGGAGGTAAAGGATCTTCTTACAATGTCGGCTGGCCAGGATCCTGATCCCACATTCTTAATACCGCAAAATTATACCGACTGGGTAAAAGCCTTTCTGGCCCGTCCGGTCGTTAATAAACCGGGTACCAAGTTCCTTTACAACTCAATGGCTTCATATATGTTATCCGCAATAGTCCAGAAAGTGACAGGTGAAAAGATCATTGATTACCTGACACCCAGGTTCTTTACTCCTCTTGGAATAAAGGGGATGGACTGGGAAACTGATCCAATGGGCATAAATACTGGAGGATGGGGATTGAGGCTTAAGACGGAGGATATGGCTAAATTCGGACAGTTCTACCTTCAGAACGGTATGTGGGGAAATAATCAGCTTTTACCTGCAGAATGGGTGAAGGAAGCCACTACCTACAAAATTGACCAGGCTCCGGGAGTGGCCGATTCCATTCGTAGCAAGAGTGACTGGATGCAGGGATATTGCTACCAGTTCTGGAGATGCAGGCATGATGCTTTCCGGGCCGACGGAGCCTATGGACAATATATCATTGTAATGCCTGATAAAGATGCTGTGATTGCCATAACATGTGAGACACCTGATATGCAGGACGAGCTGAACATGGTGTGGGAATACCTGTTGCCTGCTATAAAAGATGGACCTCTTCCTCCTAACAGTGAGACGGATACAGAACTGAAGCAGTTGTTATCATCTCTTGCGGTTAAGCTTCCGGAACAGGGAACCACCTCTGATCTTGAACAACTGATTAACGGGAAAAAATATGATCTGGAAGAGAATAACAGCAACATGGAAAACCTTGCTTTCAGATTTTCCGGCGATAGTTGCCTTGTTACCATGGGGGTTAACGGCAAGAACTATGAGTTCTCCTTCGGAAAAAACAAATGGTCAATTGGTGCTACCACTTTACCAGGACCAAATCTGCTGATGGGTGAGAAGGGATATTTCCAGGGCCTGCCCCCTGTTAAGACGGCAGGTATATACAGGTTCAGGGATGACAATAAGCTTGAGCTGACACTCAGATATATAGAAAGCCCGCATACGGAGACACTGACCTGTATATTTGACGGAGACAGGATTACCGTTAACAGGAAATACAGTTTTATGCCTGATCCGTTAAAACCTGACATTACAGGTAAGGTAGCGCCCTGATATATCGGATGGTCTTATTTCAGGTCACCATTTGAGGGTTATGCTGTTAATCTTATTCATGGTATGGATAACAGTCTCAGACCCATTGATATCTGATGCAACTGGAGCGCCGTTGACTTTGTATTTCAAACCGGAAGGGAACCCGTGAAGTATAAAATCCACTTTTGTGTACTTTGAAGGGTAATTGCCAAGGGCATTGTCAAGTATTATATTATTATCATTTGGATTGAAATGAATATTTCTTTCATAGTAATTTCCCTTTTCATAACTGTATGTAGTACCATCATCCTCGTAGTACATGAAGCTGCCTGGCTTTTCTCCGTACCATACATTCAGTTTCAGTATACCGTCTCCCTTGTCTTTGGTGCTTTCCACAACGTCCTGCATAGGGATTATTGACCCGGCTTTTACAAAGACCGGAAGGTTATTAAGCGGGGAAGCTGCCCAGAAGACCCTGTCCCCGTTTAGTTTCTTATCACTTCCAAAACGATACCATGTACCAGCTGGAAGGTACACCTGGATGGCATTATCATAACTCGCTGCAGGAGCAACCAGCATTGAAGGACCAAAAAGAAATTCATTCTCAAACCTCCTGTCATAGATATTATTGTTATGGGTATAATTAATGGCGAGGGTACGGTTTACCGGCATGCCATTTCTTGTTGACTCATTGAACACAGAGTAAAGATATGGGAGTAACATATATCGTGTCTGGATAGAATGTCTTATCAGCTTTTCATTGTTTTCGCCCCAGTCCCACGGTTCATGCGAAGTGTTACCTTTTGCCGTGTGATTACGGAACATAGGTGTATAGACTCCCAGTGACATCCAGCGTACCATCAGGGCAGGAGACGGGTTTCCCATAAACCCGCCAATATCCACTCCGTCAAAAGCTTCTCCGGTAAGACCCATACTGTTGATCATCCTGTATGCAAGAAGCATGTGATCATCTGTAGGATTATTATCCCCGGTCCACATGGCTGAATATCTCTGTATGCCTGAATAAGCCGCACGTGTTAATACAAAAGGACGGTTACCATTCAACAATGATCTCGTTCCCTCATAAGTGGCCCTTGCCATCTGCATACCATATATATTCCGGGATTCTTTAAGGGTGGTTATTTGTGATCCTTCCCCGAACTCAACCAGTGGAGGTATATCCTGTCCCCATGCGGATGGTTCATTCATATCGTTCCAGAAACCTGTGACGCCTGCATTAACAAGGACCCTGAAATTTTCTCCCCACCATTTTCTGACAGGTTCACGGGTAAAATCCGGGAAATGACTTCTTCCCGCCCATACACTCCCGGTATAAGGCCTTCCGTCGGGATACCTGACAAAATATTTATTGGCAAGGCCTGTAGTATAAGGTTCATATCCGCTAGTATCAATTTTTATTCCCGGATCAATTATTGTGACCAGGTGCATATTCATTGCCTTAAGAGAATCGGTAAGTGCTATTGGATCAGGGTAGGTGACAGGATTCCAAGTAAATATCCTGTAACCCCGCATATAATCAATATCACAATAAAAAACATCGCACGGGATACTGTCCTGTCTCATTCTCCTTGCAGTACTGAGCAGTTGTTGCTGGCTCATGTAACTATACCGGCATTGCTGATATCCAAGACTCCATAACGGAGGCATTTGCATCCTGCCTGTCAGCCAGGTATAGTCGGATATTTGTCCGGAAACGGTAGATGCACCCAGGAAGTAATAATTCATGGCACCTCCCTCCGCACCGAAAAAATACATCGATTCGTCTGTCGAACCTCCGAAATTAAAAAATGACCGGTAACTGTTGTCAAAGAATATCCCGAACAGGTTACCTGAATGAATACCAATAAAATATGGCATAGTGGAATAGAGAGGATCATCATTTACTCCATAGCCGGGAGCATCGGTATTCCAGTTCACATAAGACATTCCGCGCCTGTTAAGAGGACCTGTTTTTTCGCCAAGCCCTATGAACTTCTCATCACCGGTCAGTTTCCTGTAGCTTGTAACTTCATCTCCCTGCCAGGAAACACCAAGTTCCGGGTCATCTCCGTCAAGCCACTGCCCGAGTGAATTATAAAAGTCGATTCTCAACGGATTCTTATGCACAATAACTTTAAGAGAATCGGTCAACAGAGTAATGTCCCTGTTGCCTTTTATTATTTTACTGAATCCTGTTGTAACATCCTTAATAACTGCGTATGAAGGGACGGTTTCAAGATTGAACGGGGCAATCCTTATCCTGATTATAGTAGGCGAAAAAACACTTAACTGTACCTCTTTGTTATCCACAGTTTTAAGGCGAACTGTATTTCCTGTTTGCCGGATATCCTTAACAGCACCAATCTGGTGACTGAGAAGGTTATCCTGGGCTAAAGCCTGTAAAGAGAGAAATAAAAAAATAGCCGGAAAGATAATCTGCCTGAATGTCATAATATTGTTTTTTAAAATTAACTCTGCAACAAATCATTTATATAACAATACTCTTTCCGGAAAGTTTTGATGATTATTCTGTACAAAATGCTAAAGCACTGAGAATATGATATGCCAGGAACTTTCAAAATCAGACGGATCAGGATTATGGGTAACTGTAAAACAGAACCTGTAAAAAAATTTGACCTGAAGCCGCAAAAAGAAGCTTCAGGGGTGAATTTTACCGTTTCACTGTGATAAGTTTTTTCGGGGAAGTACAATACCTATCTTTACCTGAAATTGTAGCATTATAGATGCTTATATTTACGGAAAAATAAACTGAATAATTCCACTGAAGCTGATGAGAGGGAACCTGGTCAGACAGTATTTTATAATCGTCTTTTTTCTTTCGCTGGCTATTGCCCTGACGATTAGATTTCCTATGATTTTAAATTTAATTTTTAATGATGCAGGAGGTCGTCATGTACCTAGCCTAAGCGAATATTTTTCGCATTTTCTGGTTGAACTTGTGGCAACATTTCTAACAGCATTTCTCATGTTCACAATGAACTTTTTTATCCTTAAACCGGTAGAAAAGCATGATCATCTGAAAGCTTTTAATATAACCCTGGCTGTAATTCTTACTATTGTGTCGGTATATATTCTGAACCATCTATTGTTTAATTTGCTTATGAGTATCGATCAGAGACCTGCGGGGCATGGCAGGAGAAGTGAATTTGATCTGATAAATTTCTTCGTATCAGCACTTGTGGTTGGATGCGTTCTCATTATCAGGCTTATTTTTCAACGACAAAACATGCTTGCGGAGAATGAGGCGTTGAAGAGAAAGGCACTTCAGAGCCAGTATGAATCACTTAAGAACCAGTTAAGTCCACACTTCCTGTTCAATTCCATTACAACATTAAAAACACTTATCCAGGAATCAGAGAGTAAGGCACGTATTACCGAATTTAAACGATGGTTCGGAGCCTGAAGCCCCCCACAGTTGTTTTGCCTTGCTCTTTTAAAAGATCTATATGCTAATGATTTTTTCTGATTTCCTTTAATGTGAAAAGCCATCCTGTGCATTATAACACGGATGGCTTTTCTTGTCAGAGAGTATGATCACTTTACGTAAGAAATCCTATCCTATTTGACGAAGTCAGCTTTTTCAAGGTATTCGGCGCTTTCCTTACAGGCTTCGAGGGAATCCTTAAGTTTCTGTGCCACAACCTGGGGGTCCTGCTGTCCGAAACCTGGTCCTGGAGGACGTGCAGCAGCAGTATCAGCCTGTCTTCCCCGGCCTCTTTCACCTCTCGCACCCTGGTTGTCACCCTGTGGAGGGCGAGGGGAACGACGGGTAAAAGGATTGCCTCCGCCATTGGCCTGCATCTCTTTCATCCTGTTCATCATAGCCATGTTCTGTTCCCTCTGTTCGGGTGTCATCTTGTCCTCAATCTCAACAAACCAGTCTTTGTAACCATTATTATAGAACTGGTCAAAAATGGCTTTATAGTCAATTTTCCCGCTTGCGCCAATAACATAATCATCTTTGATATGAAGAACCTTGAAGCGATCAGGGTATTTGACAAGATAAGCAACCGGGTCTTCTCCGCCTACTGTCACCCAGTAAACGTCCATCTCAAAAAACACCTTTTCGGGATCTGTATTGTTGATCAGAAAATCTTCATAATTCTGATCGGTACCGCCCACTTTGGCAAATTCCATGTTGTGGTTATGATATCCAAATTGCAGTCCCCTGCTGTTTGCCTCATCACCAATTTTGTCAAGCAGGTTGCACTGAAGCTTCAGGGTATCTATATTGCGTGACCAGAAGTTCATAGGCAATACTACATATTTACAGCCCATGGCTTTATGATCATCGAATACCTTATCCCATGCTGCCAGTGTGCCGGCTTCATCGCTGACATCAAATTTTGAGCGCACATGGCTGGAGATGATCTTCATTCCGTATTTCTCTGCAAGAGCTGCATAATCTGCAGGAGAATAACCTGCTACAGTGCCTTTTGAAGCATCATAATTCGAGATCTCCATTACAACATAACCGTCATCAGCAAGTGCTTTGAACGCACCTTCAATATCCGATTCAAGTCCTTTGACAGAGTAAGTGGCAATTCCGAGATGCTTCTTTGTTTTGGTTGTTCCGCAGGAAGTGCTTAGCAGTACCAGGAGCACCATAAGTGCTGTGATACCTGAATGTAAGGTTTTTTTCATGATACTTTGTGTTTCAAGTTTTATTTATGTTCAATGATCTCAGGTGAGTCTTAAGCAGAAGTCTTGTTAAAAACCGCATTAAATCTACCAAATCCAATGTATTGTTTTATTGCCGGTCGATACATATTACCCTTTCGCACATGAACATGATGTACGCGACGATGAAATAAAAGATCAGATTTTAAAATGTGGATAATTAAGCTTTTCAAACACCCTGGCCTGGTAATTATGACCGATTGGAAGTTCCTTAACCCCTAAATCAATTGAATGGGCATTAAAACTTTTAATTTTTCCCGTAGCCACTATGAAGGATCTGTGTATTCTTATAAATTCATCGGGGGGTAGCATCTGTTCAAATGATGAAAGAGTATGCTTGGCAACGATATCCCCTTCAACTGTATGAATGGTGAGGTAATCCTTTATGCTCTCGGCATATATTATTTCGCCAATGATGATCTTATGTATTTTTTTATTGATATTCAGGTAAATGAATTTTTGATCGGCGGATGGAGTGTCTATGGTTGCAAGGCTTTTTCTGAATTTGTCAACAGCTGTAATGAACCTGTCAAACGATATTGGTTTAAGGAGGTAATCCAGAACGTTCAGCTCAAATCCTTCAAGAGCATAATCGCGATATGCGGTTGTCAGGATCACTTTCGGAGGATCGTTCAGCGTTTTCAGGAAATCGGTACCTTTAAGTCCGGGCATCTGAATATCCAGAAACATGAGGTCAATCTTTTCAGCAACCAGTACCTGATATGCCTCGGTTGTACTACTACATTCCGCCACTATTTGGAAGATACCCAGTCTGTATGTATGTGATTTGATCACCTCTATTGCCAGAGGTTCGTCATCTACTATTATGCATCTGTATTTCATCTCCCTGTTTAATTTTTATCCGCCGTATTCAGTTCAAGTCTCAGATCAACTGTAAAGATATCATGTTCCTGTTTTATCTTCAATTGATGTTTTTGTGGATATATCAGCTCCAGTCTTCTTCTTACATTCTTTAATCCTATTCTCTCAGTATATTCCTCAAATCGTCCTGTGTCATTACTGTAAGAATTGCTGATTGAAAAATGCAGTGTCCGGTATTTCATTTCAGCCTTTATCGCAATGAATGGTGATTTAAGGTCATTTCCTGGTCCGTGCTTAAAACTGTTTTCAACAAAAGGAAGCAGGATCAGTGGTGCTATAAGGAGTCCGTCTATTTTTTTGTCAATATCCAAACTGATCTGAAGTCGTTTACCAAACCGCAGCTTCTCAAGATCGATATATCCCCTGATCTGGTTCAATTCGTCATTAAGTCTGACTTCAGATTCTTTTCCTGTATATAACATATATTCCAGCAGATTGGAGAGTTGGATCACCATATCTGGCGCCAGGTTGGATTTCTTTAATGTCAGAGCATAAAGGTTATTTAAGGTGTTGAACAGGAAATGTGGATGTATCTGCGATTTAAGAAACTTAAGCTCTGCTTCCAGTTTTTCTTTTTCAAGGTTTGAGGAATATTGCTGAATGAGATACCATCTCTTGAACATATATATTGCAGCTGCTGTAGCCGGTATCTGGTAATTCAGAACAATTGACCTTATAAAAGGGAGAGTCTCCCTGTAGTGCATGTCGGTTGCAAAATACAGTACAAGCCATACAAATAATCCGAACAGCACAGCATGAATGGAAGCCAGAACAGTAAAAAGGAAATACTTTTTCCTCAGGAGGAATTTCGGAAGGATCCAGTAAAGAAGCAGATAGGTAGCACCCATCCTTACAGGCAGAAGGTAAAGATTTTGCAGGAACTGATACTTCTCCGGCATCCCGGAGCTGTATGTTACTATGTAGAAAAAGTACCAGGCAACCCAGAAAAGGACATGCCACCATATCCTGTAACGAAATACCAGACCTGTTTTTTTATCCATCTGATAATGTAGTATTGTCTTCCGCATGGCCGGATCGGGCTGAACAAAAGTAATGAAAAGGCTTGTACTGACAAAAAGGAGGGTGTTCGTAAAAAAACACACACCCTCTCTTAGTCTATTTTTAAGTATGATTAAGCAGGCATATCAGGTAACCTGAACCCGTTTAGATAATCGTGTTGAATGAGTGATCCCACAAATTCCCTGACGTTTCTTGCACTTGGATCTTCAAATCCGGGCATTCCGGGCATAGCAGGACGTCTTGCACCCTGTGAAGAACCTCCTGCGCTTCTGGCGGAAGCATTGGCAGCTGCCATCATCTTACCTATGTCAAACATTTCTGACCATGTTGATACTTTTTCGTCATCTTCTATGTTTGTGAACATCATATTTTCTCCGTCCCAGTCGAGTATCCTGTTCAGTTTCTGAAGTCTTACGGCAAGAACACCCATCAGCACCATTTCATTAAAGGGACCGGCTTCTCCGAAATGGGAAGCAGTCTTGTCGTGCAAATCAGGATCCTTGCAAGCGGCAACCCAGTCGAGGTAATGGTTATTATCCGGAATGACCCTGAGCACCTCAGGTGATGAAGGAGTTCTGCCTGAGAGCAGGTAAGGGCTGGATCCATGACTGCCAAGTACCAGTGTGTCATTGGCGCCGTAGAGAGCACAGCCTTCTCCCTGCCATTTCTTACCGTCGGGAAGAACATCAGGTATCATGGCATGGAATCCTCCGTCATACCAGGTCACCTCCACTTCGGGCATTGCCATATTCGGAAGATTGGGACGTGCAGGGAAGATCATTTTTACAGCCTGTGCATGAGGACAGGCATCTTTTTTAAGAGTTGTTGACTGTCCCTGTACCTTTGTCGGGTAGCCGAGCCCGAGGACTTTGAATACCGGATGCATGTTATGGCATGCCATATCACCAAAAGCACCTGTTCCAAAATCCCACCAACCTCTGAAATTCCATGGATGGTATGCAGAATTGTAAGGCCGGAAAGGCATATGGGCTATGAAAAGATCCCAGTCGAGTGTTTTTGGCACTTTCATGGATTCAGTAGGGGCATCAAGGCCCTGTGGCCATATCGGACGACTCGTCCATACATCTGCCTTGCGGACCTCACCTATTTCACCTGCCCATGCCCATGCAACAGCCTGCCTTACACCTTCACCTGATGAACCCTGGTTACCCATCTGCGTTGCAACTCCGTACTTCTTTGCAAGTTTCGTCAGAAGGCGTGATTCATAAATAGAATGTGTAAGCGGTTTCTCAGTATAAACATGTTTACCCAGAGTGATGGCAGTAGCTGTGGGATTGGCATGATTATGATCGGCTGTTGCTACAACAACAGCATCAATCGATTTACCCATCTCATCAAACATCTTCCTCCAGTCCTTGTATCTCTTTGCACTGGGGAATTTATCGAACGTACGCAATACCGGACCGTAACCCCAGTCTACATCACACACAGCAACCAGATTTTCAGTTCCTGGCTTTGATGCCATACCATAAGGGTTACGCTGTGCAGATGATACTTCAACTTTACATATACTTGTAATGTCTCCTGATCCCTGGTTGCCTGAACCTATCAATGCAACATTTAGCGTGTCACTGGGAGCCTGGTGTCCAAGCTTCTTACCCATGGCAACACTCGGGATGATAGTAAACGCCGCTGTAGCAGCTGCAGTTGTCTTAATAAACTTTCTCCTTGAAAAGGACCTGTTTATTGATTCTTCTTTTCCTGATTTTTCGTCGATCATAGATGTATGGATTAAGGGTTGTGGTATTAAAATAGTCATCATATGTCAGCATATGACAGAGCTAACCAAATCTAGTGAATATCTGCGGATTATCCCTGTAGTGTCGACGAAAAGCCGCTTTATGAAGAAATAGGAATTATTGAGAAAGACCAATATAAAAAACATTGTTCTCGCAACCTGAAGAGCGCCCCGTCATTTTTTAAGCCTGTCTTTAAATACTTTTTCGAATTTCTCCAGCTTTGGCTGTATGACAAGACGGCAATATGGTGCATTCTTATTGTTATCATAGTATTCCTGGTGGTAATCCTCGGCCCTGTAAAATTTTGTAAATGGCTCCAGCTGAGTTACTACAGGATTATTGTATACATTTTCCCTGTCAAGAGCCCTGATGATTGAGGCAGCAACATCTTTCTGATGCTTGTCCCTGTAAAATATTACGGATCTGTACTGTGTGCCCACATCATTCCCCTGCCTGTTAAGTGTGGTAGGATCATGAACCGAGAAGAAGACCTTTAGTATCTCGTCAAGTGATATCTTTGTGGTATCATAAGCTATCTGAACGACCTCTGCATGTCCTGTAGAACCGGTGCACACCTCTTCATAGGTTGGATTTTTAACAGTACCGCCTGAAAATCCTGATACTGCACTTACCACACCGGCAAGTCTTTCATAAATAGCTTCCACACACCAGAAACACCCTCCTCCCAGGGTGATTGTATCAATTGCTGAAGTATTTACATCCGGTACCGACTTAGCAGCAGCGGATGCCGGTTGATCGTCTTTCCCCATTTGAATATTTTTATTTGTTGTCCCCCCGCAAGCGGTTAATGTTATTGTCAGTAAAATGATTACCTGCAATAACACAGGTAACATTAAAAACCTGTATTTGTTTCCGGCTTTCATTATTTACAATTATCTGAAATGATATATCATCATCTTATCTGTAATTAAACAAGTTATTGTGACTAATGTTTAATGTTAAATTACAGACATATATCATGTAAAAACAACAATAACAACATGGAGTCAATTTCTGCCAGATTTTCTAAACCTGATCTTTATTTCTGAAAAACGGATCTGTTGTAAACCAGGCAAGCGCCGGGAAAAATAACATAGGCACTGCCAGTCCGGGGAAAAGTTCCGGTGATTTAAGGTTAAGAGGCAGAGATACTGATATGGGAATAACTATTAAACCAAAAGATAATTGAGAAAAAGTAATTAAATACAACTTCTCCTTTATGCTGACTTTGAGAACCCGGGTTCCATGATTTGGTTTTTTCTTTGTTTAAAAAGCTGGAACAAATTTCAGTACCACTGTTTTAGACAGATCAACTTCATGCTTACTCAGGCCTGCAAATTCGTGGATAAAAAGTTAGTAATAAATGTAATGATCAGAAGGGCACATCTTCTTATAAATATATCTTTTTCAACTTTGAGAACTTCCTATACTCCGGCAATTCTTTTTTTATATTCTGCAAGTGCTTCATCCAACCTATAGCGTGCTGTGTTGTCTCCCGGTACATTGTGAGAAGGGTGAATATACAACTTCACATTCCTTTCAGCCAGTATCTCTGCAACAGTGGTGATCGTCATCCATACACAGGTTACGAATGCCATGGTTGATACCGGGGCTATCTTGTCCTGGTGGTTCTTCAGCACCACAGAAGCATCTTCAAGTGGTGCGCAGGTATCCACGACAACATCAGCAAGGTCAAAGATAGTCTTCCCGCAGGAGTGCCTTGATTTCCTCCCTTTTGCAGCAGCCTCGGCACCAAAAACTATAACTTTCATACCTTTTTTCTTTGCTTCAAGAGCAACATCAATATTTACATTGTTAATTCCTGAATGAGAGAAAAGCCACATTATGTCACGTTTATCAAAATCGTAACCTTTCATGATTTCAACTCCGTATCCCTCGACCCTCTCCAGGAAGACAAACTGGTGAACACCCATTTCACCTGTTATCCTGGTAAAGAAGGTCAGGGGAAGCTCAATAATCGGATGAAAACCGACAAAGCCACCTATTCGCGGATACATCTCTTCAATTGGCAATGTTGCGTGCCCACATCCGAATGTATGTACCCACCGCTGGCTCTCAATGGTGTCAGCCATCATTTCAGCAGCCTTCTTAATGTTATCCATTTGTGTTTCTTCAATGCGTGTCATTATTGACCTTGCATTGTTAAGCCATTGTTGTGCAAGCATAATATTCATATTTATTAATAATTAAACCTGTTATTTATTCATTTTAAGTCGCAAACGGGTCCGGTCTTCTGTTTATTGAGTTGCTTAATTATAATGTAAAACAACACAGCCAGTATAAAACCGATTCCTGCAATAACCGCAATCATACTGGATATTCCGTGATTCTGTGCTATCAGACCCATGGAATAGTTTAGCGACATATTTCCAATGAGGCCGATCACCAGCACAAAGCTGAAAGCAGTCCCGGAGAGTTCTGCATATCTTTCTCCGACAAACCCAAGCATCGTCGGGAAACCATATGCCAGTCCGAATCCCATAAGTATAAATCCTGCCATGATCGCCGTTATCGAAACAAAGCTCTTTATAAGAACTATACTTATCAGGATCAGAATAAAGGACACCGTCATGATATTCCTGATCCTGATCTTTCTAAATACCGTCCCTGCCAGGAGCCTCATAATGGTCATTCCTGCAACGAAAAGCGAAAGTGTAAAAAGGGCAACTTTTGATGTTACGCCATCATTGCCTATCAGGTATATGGTTGTCCAGTTATTCATGATACCTTCAAAACTACTCTGGAAGAAAAGAAACAGGGCAATGAGAAGAAGTATCCTGTCCCTGAAAAAAGACAATAATTTTCTGGCAGATATGCCATGTGCCTGTTTTGGTTCAGGCAGTTTGATAAGCAGGTATGAAATACCTGTGAGCAATGAAACTAACGCTATTGCTGAAATTATTGCTTCAAAGCTGAACCTTTTCTCAACGATCCCAAGAACAAGAGGCATTCCCAGGGCTCCAATCCCAAAAAATACTCCCAGCAGGCTTAGGTTGGCACCCTTGTCGTTTTCGCTTATATCGGATACGAGAGAATTTGTTGCACCGTTTATTGCTCCTCCTCCAAAACCGATCATGAAGATAAAAAGCTTAAGAAAAGAGGATGAAGATGCCAGCGCTATGCCTTCAAAACCTGCTCCGAGCAATATACATGACATTGCTAAGAGAAGCTTATAACCCCTTCGGTCAACAACGGGGCCGAAAATCAATGATCCTGTCAAAACACCGAAAGGCAGTACGGAAAAAAGCGCTCCTGAGGCTAAATCGTCAAGACCAAATTTTTCTCGCAGAACCGGAGCCATAGAACCAAGAGATATCAGACAAATTCCAAAAAGGAGCATTCCTGCACACGATGAAAGAAATATGATTCTTTTATTATGCATCTTCAGGATCTGGGTTATGTTTTATATTGCATGATTTTAATGCCATGTAACCTGCCCCGAAAATAGCCGCATCACTTCCAAGTCCGGAAACATCAAAATCAACCTGTCTCACGGCTATAGGCTGAGCCCATTTTGCAGCTTCTTTTTTGATATCCGGGATAAGGTCGGTCAGCGGCCCGAAGATACCTCCGCCGAAAATGATCTTTTCAGGATTCAGAATACTGACCAGGTTGGCTGCAGCCATTCCCCAGTATCCTATGCATTCTTTGATGACCCTTACTGCCAGCGGATCACCTTTCCTGAATTCATCTATTACTTCATACGAGGATATTTCTCCCGGATCCTTCTTCAGTAGTGCCCCATTGTATGTTTTGTCACCGTCAATATAGATACGGGCCACCCTGGCTATACCTTCTCCTGAAGCTTGATATTCAAAACATCCATATTGTATGTATTCCTGCCTGAATGGACGATCAAGAGCCATCCATCCAACAGCACCTGATATATCACTGCTGCCCCGAAGTATTTCTCCGTTTACCATGATCCCGGCCCCTATGCCTGTGCCCACAGCAATAAAAACCGCATTGCTGCAACCTGAAGCGTTTCCTTTCCATACCTCTCCCATTAAATGGCAGACCCTGTCACTGTCTATTATGACAGGGATATCCCCCGTGATCACTTTCACCTCCTCCAACAGCGGATAATCATCCCACCCCGGAATATTAGGAGCCCATACCGTACCCTTTTCAAAACGGCTGATCCCGGGGATTGAGATGCCTGCTGCTGATACACTTATCCCACGAGACAAGGCCAGATCTTTCATTTCCTTAAAAAATCCTTTCACAATCTCTCCTGCCTCGGATCCGTTCCTTTTTCTCAGACCCCTTGTTTCCCTGTAAATAATGTTGCCTTGATAATCAAAAAGAGCAGAAGCTAGCTTTGTCCCGCCTATATCCATCCCCAATACTGCATGTTTGTTTGTTTCGTGTCCCATTTTAACCTATTTCCTGTCAATTACTTTTGCCGGAGAAGTCCCGATCCTGATCACAGCATGAATATCATCAATATCTGGTGTGGAATAGCTGGTACAGGTAAAAATTCTTTTTAAATCTGAGGTTGCTAACACAATATTAATACTAAATAGCAAAAATTAAAATGATGATCGCATGATCGCAAAAAGTTGAAAGTATAATTTTAAATACTCTTGTGAACTGCATGTAAAAATATTTTACTAATAGCGCCAAATTATTTTACAGTATTATATATGCCTTTCAAGTAAAGTATTGTATTATAAATATATAATAAAATGGTATGTTTTTTGATTTTGGTTGCCTGAACTTTTAAAAACATGACCATTTAATTAATCATTTATGAAAATGCTCAGTATGCTGCGCGCTCAGGCAAGAAATAAAATGATACTGGCAACCAACGTAATAGGTTTAGCTGTTGGCCTGGCAGCAACTATATTGCTCGTGATTTTTATTTTGCATGAATGGAGTTATGACCGTTATTTCAAAAATGCCGACAGGATTGTCAGGCTTAATTCAATCTGGACAGAGGATGGCAACAGATCTGTTGAACCTATTAACCTTCGCACGGCATATACAGATATTCCGCGAACCGTTCCCGGTGTTGAAAATGCGGTACAGATTTATCGTGGGGGACAGGTTGAACTTAGTTATGACCAGTCGCGATTTAACGGAAACAGGCTATTATACGCAGATTCCACATTTTTCACAATATTTGACTTCAAACCTGTGGAAGGGAACCTGATGCATTCGCTTGATGATCCAAATTCCATAGTTCTTACCAAAAAGACTGCCAGGAAGATATTCGGAAATGAACCTGCAACCGGAAAACCTCTGATGATGGGTGACAGGACTTTTTTCGTAACTGCAGTTATGGAGGATGTCCCGGCAAACACGCATTTTGCCTTCGACATCCTGATGCCCATGAAAGCTGTCAGTTATCTTAACGACCTGAGCGGGCTTGAGTTTTTTACTTATTACCTTATTAACCCCAATGCCGACCAGAAAGCTACCTGTCTGATGATCTGTCAGGAAAACACAAAGATGTTGAAAGACGGATTCAAATCTTTCAATGCTGATTTTTCATCTGAAACGGAGTCTCTCAAAAGTCTTCATCTGCATACGGATGCGTCGATGGACCTGACTCGTTCGGGTAGTGTACAAACAATTATGCTCGTTGGGATAATTGCTTTTATGGTTCTGTTCATGGCACTTACAAACTTTGTAAATCTTTTTGTTATTGAAGGAGAGGAACGGGTAAAAGAGATTGGTGTAAGGAAGGTCAACGGTGCTGATCGTGGCAAATTGTTCAGGCAGTTTTTTGGCGAAGCCTCGGTAATAGTTGCCATTTCCTTTATTATTGGATTTATCCTTGCTGTCTACCTTTTGCCTGGTTTTGGCAAACTTATGCAAAGGCAGTTTCCTCCGGATCTGTTAGAAAAACCAATATTCATTCTTTCACTGCCCCTGCTTTTTCTTATCACGGTGATCCTTTCGGGAAGCTATCCCGGTTTCTATCTTAGCAGGCTTCAGCCAATATCTATGCTGAAATCCAAATCAGTTAAATCGGGCAGGAAGAAATATATAATGAACATTGCAGGAGGTTTGCAACTGCTTATAACACTTGTTTTGTTCACAGTATTGTTTGGAATCAACAAAGAGATTAGTTACCTGAAAAACCTGTCACCCGGATTTAACCCTGATGGCCTGGTAAATATTTTTAACCTGAACAATAAATTGAAAAGCCAGTATCCTTCAATCAGGGATAAACTGATGAGCATTCCTGAGGTAGCGGGAGTTGCTGCTTCTTCTCATACCGTTGGTGGAGGGACAAGCGGACAGGGAATAAGATTACTCGAGAGCCCAAAAGAGAAGATGACAGGAATAAACGAATACCGCGTTCATCCCGGGCTTTGTAAATTATTGCAACTGAAGCTTAAGGAAGGACGCTTTTTTGATCCTGAACGGCCGGCAGACAGGAACGGGGTTATTTTAAATGAGGCAGCTGTGAAAAGATTGGGCCTTACAACGGCAGTGGGCAGAAAAGTTGTAATGTTCGACGAACCAATGGATGTGATCGGGGTAGTTAAGGACTTCAGATATGAATCTGCAGCTAAAGCTATACAGCCTCTGGTAATGACAGATTATTCAGACGCTATCCGGACTATTTTGATCAGGATGGCTCCCAATATCAGTCAGACAGTTGCCATTAATAAAATAGGCCAGGTGCTGAAATCATTTGATCCTGGTTATGTGATGAATACAAGGCTGACAAAGGATATATATGACCAATATTATGCCGATGATGACAGACTTGGACAGCTGACAACAATGGGAGCAATACTCTCCCTCATAATACTGATGATGGGTATTTTCCAACTGGTTACTCAAAATCTCGCCAGACGGACCAAAGAGATCGGCATAAGAAAGGTACTTGGCGGCTCAACATCAGGTATCCTGGTCATCGTTTATTCCAACTCTGTCGTATGGACACTGGTGGCTTCCCTGGCAGCTGTTCCCATAAGTTATCTTTACCTCCGTCACTGGCTGGAAAATTTTGTGGAAAAGACCTCTTTAAGCTGGTGGATTTTTCTTACAGGACTGATAATTGTCCTGGTTGTGGAAATATTAATCACCATTGGTCATACATGGAAGGAGACCAGGAAGAATCCTGTGGAATCATTGAGATATGAATAGGAAGCTAATGGATAAAAGTTGAGAGGCTTTTTAGAAGCCTCGAAATCCTGCTTTGCGGGAGAAAAAGGAAATAAGACTGTAGCACGGATTACGGATCCGCGCAAACACTTTGCATGACTGGTCAATCCGGATATTAGGGATTAAAATAATTTGACAATTGATAAATTTGGCCTAATTTAGTCAGAAATGACCTTAAAGCCTTTTTGACCACACCTGTAATCATAGGAACAACTTTATATGGAAATGCATCACTTATTGCTGTGATTTCGATCCTGTATGTGGCCGCCTCCGTATTCATTTATTATGTTGTCAGAAGCAGGGACCTGGTTGCACGGTTAATACACAGCGGCAAGCCTGATTCGTTGGCTGTCTTTTTCCTTGTAAAAATTGCCGGTCTATTTATATTCGGGATCATTCCATTTGTTGTTCTTATCTTTTATACAGGCTTTGTTAATCAGGGGGACCTGTTAACTCCCGGATCATCATGGCAATACTGGTATATCCTTCCGGTAGTATTTTCTGTTATTACATTTTTATCATATAGCACATCAAGAAGGAAGAATGATGGCTTTAGCAAGCCTGCTGTAAGATTAAAGAAAGAGACACCTGAATACCGGTTTGTTACAATCTCCGGATGGATTCTTTATATACTTGGTTATGAGTACCTGTTCAGGGGAATATTATGGATCTCCTGTTATGTAGCATTCGGATTCTGGGTGGCTTTTGCAATAAATGTGGTTCTTTACGTACTGGCACATCTCGATCAGGGATACTTTATGACATTGGGAGCTTTTCCTTTTGGCATACTGCTTTGTTACCTGACCTTTCTGACGGGTTCATTTCTATTTGCTTTTCTTGTACACAGCTGGCTTGCTGTGAATAACCTGATGTTCCCTGTTTATACCGGTTCTGATCCCAGTGTGGGAATTAAAATGAAAAGCACAGGGGTATGAAAATATTTATGACCGGAGCTACCGGTTTTATCGGGAGGAACCTGGCTGGGAAAATGGCAAATGAGAAGCATCAACTGGTTGCAATGCTTCGGGACCGCTCAAGGGGAGCAGAGTTTGAACAGTTGGGCATCCGGGTCATATACGGAGATTTATCTGACAGGGAAGCTCTGAAATCGGGAATGGCTGATTGTGACTGGGTCTTTCATCTTGCTGCTTATACAAAGCCCGTATCAAAAGATCCGATGATGCCATACAGGGTAAATGTTGAAGGGACAAAAGGTGTTATGGAAGCAGCCAGGGACCAGTCTGTAAAGAAAGTCATATTCACTTCGACAGCTGGCACACTTGGTTATTCGGTCGATGGTGGCCTGATAGATGAGAAATCTGATATGGCGTCAGGATATCATACCGAATATGAAAGAACAAAAGCACTGGCTGAAAAAGCAGCACTTGAATATAATTCTGACCGGATGGAGGTGGTAGTCGTAAATCCCACGCGTGTTTATGGACCAGGCAGGGCCTCTGTCAGCAATTCAGTAACACGGATAATCAGGATGTACGGGAAAGGATTATGGAGAATATTACCGGGTAACGGAGAGGCAATCGGTAATTATGTTTTTATCGATGATGTTGTAGAGGGGCATATACTTGCAGCCAGGCATGGCAAGGGCGGGGAAAGATATATTCTTGGCGGAGAAAATATCTCTTACAGCGATTTTTTTGATATTTTAGGGGAGATTTATAGCAGGAAGCGCAAATTAATAGCCTTTAAGGAACAATTTTTAAAAGGAATTGTGAAAATTGCCGGACTATGGTCAAAGGTTTTACGGTCACCAGCCTTTATTACAAATGAATGGGTGGATAAATTTCTGCAGACTTCAAAGATTTCAAGCGAAAAGGCAAAGAAGTTACTTGGATACACGATTACGCCCTTCAGGGAGGGCGCGGAAAAGACAGTACTCTGGTTAAAATCTGACAAAAGATCTCATGGCTGAAGAATTATACACACTGGTCACCGGAGCGGGTAAGGGAATCGGAAGAGCCATAGCCAGCGAAATGGCATCCAGGGGGCATAACCTCATACTTAGCTCACTGCCGGGAGAAAACCTCGAAATGTTATGTTCCGTCCTTACGGAGCAATATAATATTAAGGTGAGGTATTTTGAAGTTGACCTGACAACACATGATGGTCCTGAAACCCTTTTCAGAATGACGGAAGAAAATGGTCTTAGGGTGAATATTCTGGTTAACAATGCAGGAGTAGGCATAGAAGGACCGGTTGAGACCTATTCTCAACATATTATCGACTCAATGATTCTACTGAATATCAGGGCTCTTACTCTTCTGACATTCTATTTTACCCCTGAACTTAAAAAGAGACCTTCTTACCTGTTAAATCTCAGTAGCTTCGGATGCTATACACCTACAGCATACAAAACTGTTTACCTGGCAACCAAATCATACATTTATTATCTTACAAGGG
Source organism: uncultured Rikenellaceae bacterium (assembly GCA_964472085.1). GTDB lineage: Bacteria > Bacteroidota > Bacteroidia > Bacteroidales > VadinHA17 > LD21. The sequence goes on from CAYYIW010000006.1 coordinate 80,600, forward strand.
CCCTGGATTCAGAGTTTAAAGGAACAAATGTAAGGACCTGCCTTGTCACTCCAAGTGCTGTCCGTACAAATGAACTGACAAACAGAAGAATAGCGAAAGCAGGCTGGTTAGCAAGAGCTTCGGTACTGGAGCCTGAAGACGTTGCTAAAAAAGTCCTGGATGATATGTTCAAAGGTAGAAAAGTTATAATGCCTGGCAGGATTAACAGGTTTATTTTTGGTATATCAGCCATAGTACCGGAAGGAATTATTATTGCAGCAGTACGTAACCTGTTCAGATCAGAAGATGCACTGTAAATCAGTGTTTTTTGCCTTCTGTCATTAAGGATCATAGGATTACTACAAGTCTTCTTCCCGCAAAATAATGACCAGGGTAAGGTGATAAGCCGGGCCAGGATAATTAATATCCCCAGTTCTTCATTGCCTTCAGATCGTCATTTACACAATCCATAGGTGTTTCATTCTGGTACGATTCCTGCTCAATGATCAGCAGCCATGAGCCGGATTTTACGGCAAGTGCCACTACATCCTTAACATCAAGGACCCCTTTACCGAGGATGGTACTGTCGTGACTGCCATTTTTATTTTTTTCTTTCAATACATCCTTTACATGCAAAGAAGGAAACCTTCCAGGGTATCTTTTTATTATGTCCATGGGATTTGTGCCTGCAGCATTGTACAGGTTGGCAATATCAAATTGTTGTATGGTCAGATTCGGATCACAATTTTTCATGATAATATCGTACAATTTCATGTTATGCAATACAATATCCCCCACAAAATCATCATGATAACCGAATTTCATCCCATACTTCTGACATAGTTCACCACTTTTATTCCACAGATCTATCACCTTTAAAAGTTTATCATAATCCTTCTGGGCAGCCACATCAAGTTCCGGTGTTATAACGTATTTCTGATCCATCAATGCAGCATCCTCCACAGTTTTCTTCCATTCATCAGTAAAATCATTTTTTGACGCATCCCAGGAGTGCATACCGAAACTCACATGACCGCTATACATTTTCAGACCCAGATCGTCAAGCATTCTTTTGAATTCGACAGGTTCGAAACCATAAAATTTACCGTTTGAATAACCGGCGTGTTCCACAACTTTATAACCCATATCGGAGAGTATCCTTAATGAATCCGCCGGATCTTTTTTCATATCATCCCTGACGGAATATAGTTGAAGACCCACAACAGGGCTCGGGATATCTAACTTAAAAACCGAACGGGGCATTACGGCGATGCCAAGAGCGGCAAGTGTGCCTGATTTAACAAATGTTCTTCTTGATGTTTTCATGAGAGTATAATATTAGTTCTACAATCAAAAGACTGAACCATAAAATTAAATAAAAAGATATTAAAGTTGTGAAATTTATTTATGTGTCTTCAGGGATGAGCTGTATTTTATTTCATAACGACGCAAAGTGCCTAAAAAAGAAAGATTTCCACCAGCCTTGGGTCAGTGCAACAGAGACTGATATCCGTAAAGGGTATATATTGTTAATCCCGGCTTTTCAGGAAATTTAAAATCCGGTAAAAGTAAAATTACAGGGCTATTTGATTTGTGGTCTTCTTCTGTCTGACACTTTGAATAGAGCCTGAAAGTCAAAATGAACCTAATGTTCAGTCACTTTTATGATCTTCAGGCCAAGGACACCTCTTGCAACAAATACATACTCCTTGTTTGCTTCGACATAATTGGCAGATGCTCCAACATTGATATTCCCGAGCCATGTCAGGTTTCCGTTGGAATCCATTTTTGCAACATCCAGGCCACCTGCACCGTCTGCTATATAAACCCATCCGTTATCGGAAACAGACACTCCGTTTGAAACGTAATCGGATGCTGTTGCGCCTGCCGGTACAACAGGTGCAGGTAATGAGGAAACAGGGGTAGGAGGGGTAGCAGTGGAAAGATCATAGCTTTTTACTCCTTCCTCACCAAGGGCAACCAGGGCAAACTGGTTATGTAATCTGACTATTGACTTTGCTTCCTCGTTCATAGCACCACCAATTTCATTATCCCAGACCCCGGGGTTATAGAGATGACCCGGATTACCCCCGAGAACGATTTCATAATCCGGATTTATATCCACTGATCTGGCATTATTTATATCCATATAACTAATCTGAGTCATCTGGTCGTCAAGAACTGTAAGTCCTCCATTGTTGCCTGATGATACAAATATCTTATTATCGAAGTACCTGACATCAGTACCCACGTAGCCGGGCAGATTGAATTTAAGAGTCTGATCTGATTCAAACTGGTGCATAGAATTCAATTCAAATTGTTCCACGAATGCACTGTCTGTTGTCTCATCAGCACCGGTGATCCATACACGTGTATTCCCTTCGCCGGATGCCGGCTCATATGCTTCAACTGAACTAACATCTATTCCCTGGTTCGTTTCCTGGTTGATGAAGACCACACTTGATACCAATACCGGGTTACAAGGTGAACTGACATCAACAACGTCCACACCACCAAGATACCTTGATCCCTGTGTATTATATGCCACATATGCGTAATTACCTATTAACCTAACATGCGAAGCCTGTAAGGTTTCACCGTTATAAGTCGGAGGGTATAAGGCTGCTATAAGGTTAAGGGTTACGGAGGCCCCTTTTGACCCATTATCCCCCAGATCCTTTGCAACACCCGATTCATTGAAGACATACGAAGGTACATTATTGACATAGGTGATCCTCTGGTTTAATGTCGCCGGGTCATTGTCAATGATCATGTTTTTTGATATGCCTGTTCCTGCCGTTTGTATATCAGGTTTATAATACTCTTTTTTACAGCCACTTATTATCAGGAGTGATGTGATGGAGAAAATCAGTATCTTTTTCATGGTAAAATGTATTTTAACTGTCCTGGTTGTGCAACTTTCTTTTTCTTTATCTACGGTCCGTCTCTACGTTGAGACAAAATTAACTATAATTTGCCTGTTCAATATTACTATTATTAAGTATAACATTTTCCCGGAAGTTCTCATTTTTTATTAACCGGATTATTTGATTGACGAGTGACTGTATTAAATATATGAAAGTTATGTTGTCCATTCTCAATTCCATCTGATGGTCGGGAATTAATAGAAATTTCATAAATTGTATAAAAAATCAAAAGCTATGAAAATGAAAAGGTTATATATTTCACTGCTATTGTTGGCTCTGGCAAGTACATTACTTCCGGGCCAGGCGTATGAAAAACTTGAAAACTATAAAGGAGTTAAGAATGTTGACTCCAAAAGCGGAACAGATGTACCTGTATCCTTTGTGGTGATTTATGATAATTATGTATTTAAGGAAGGTACTAAGGCTGACTGGGGATTTTCAGTGCTGGTTGAAGGATCGGATAAAAAAATTCTTTTTGATACAGGAACAAAACCCGGGATCTTTGAATCAAATCTGCATAAGATCGGACTTGATCCTTCAGGTATTGACCTGCTGGTGGTATCCCATGAACATCTGGATCATACAGGAGGCATAACGGCCCTGGTGAAAATGCAGACAGGTATTCCTGTTATCATGCCCGTGTCTTTATCAGAAACATTTAAAAAAAGGATGGTAAACCTTGGATTGAAACCTGTAATGGCAGAAGCTCCTTCAGAGATATGCCGCGACATTTATACATCAGGAGAATTCGATTACGGGATTCCTGAAGCAGCCCTGGTAATTGATACGAAGAAAGGACTTGTCGTGCTGACAGGTTGTGCACATCCGGGGATAGTCAATATGCTTACAAGGATACGTAAAGATTTCAATAAGGATATCTATTTGGTTTGCGGAGGATTTCACCTGATGAATAAATCTGAGGCAGAAACGAAGGCTATCATTCGAGAGATGAAGAAACTTGGTGTTGAAAAATGCGGAGCTACACACTGTACAGGCACAAAGCAGATAGATATTTTCAGAAACAGTTTCGGAGAGAATTTTGTTGAACTGGGAACCGGTAACAAAGTTGTAATTGAGTAAATTCAAAACTATTCGTACAGCAATGACCTGGCCGGATTCGCACTTGCAGCTTTGTAGGTACGGAAACTGATGGTAACAATAGCGATGACCATCGCAATAATCAATCCCGTCACGTACATAAGTATACCGGGACTGATCAAGAACCTGTTACCTTTATTACTCCAGGGATACCTGATATTGTCTCTTTAAGGGCTTCCTTTTTTCCCCCGGAGCATCCGCGTTTTCAATTATGAGCCCAACCGTGTTTATTAAAATGTACGACTTCTGTCTTTTAAATGATCTGAGGCTGTATTTTATAAATCTGCTTAGCATATGTCTTGAAAATTAAGAAGATAAGATGAAAACTGAACGGTCCCGGAATTTTATAATTCCGGTGATTCTTCCTAAAGTACTTTACGAATTTTTATTTGCTGCAGGGAAGTGGGAAAATAACCTTCTATGCAACGTTGCATATATTTTTCCGTCTTTGAAATGCTAATAAATCATAAGGGGCACCATAGTAAAATGTTGATCTTTCCCCGGACTAATATTTAAAAAATTACTCTATGTTTAATAACCTCTTAAAGCACAGCATCAGATCTTTTAAAAGACAGCGTGCATATGTAATAATAAATGTCCTTGGACTGGCAATAGGAATTGCCTGCAGTCTTCTCATCACTCTCTATGTGATTAATGAAGCCAGTTATGACAAATTCAATGTTAAAAAGGACAGGATATTCCGTGTCGTACTTAATGGCAAAATTGGCGGCCAGGAAATTACAGGTGCATATACTCCGGCAGTGATGGGTCCCACTCTTCCAAAGGAATTCCCCGAGGTTGAGGATTACCTCAGGATGTCTGGTGAGGGACCAACACCTGTTCAATATGAAGAACAGATCTATACCGATAATAATATCATACAGGCTGATTCTTCATTTTTTCATTTCTTCTCGATCCCGGTTCTCAAAGGAGATCCGGATAACCTTTTGAATAGTCCCCATAAGGTTGTTCTGTCAGAAAGTACTGCAAAGAAGTATTTCGGTGATGAAAATCCGATCGACAAGCTATTAAAGATCGGATCTGATACAACAAAATATGTTGTTACAGGGGTGATGGGAGATGTCCCTTCCAATTCTCATTTCGATGCCAGCATGGTAACTTCCTTTCTGACCAACCCCAGATCGAAAGATCCTGAATGGCTGAACAACAGCTTCAGCCTTTATGTTCTTTTGAGACCCAATACAAGCGCAAAAGCAGTAGATGCCAAATTCAAGGATCTTGTGGTAAAATATGTGGGGCCCCAGTTACAGAAATTTACCGGCATAAGCATTGAAGAGTTTCTCAATAAAGGAAATAAGTACCAGTATTTTCTTCAGAATCTGCAGGATATTCATCTTGATAATACCATACAGGGTGGATTTAAAGCGCCCGGGGATCCTAAGTACCTCATCATATTCGGCAGTCTTGCAATTCTGATAGTGATCATTGCTGCTATTAATTTCATGAACCTGGCCACAGCACAGGCAACCCGAAGGGCTAAAGAAGTGGGGATAAAGAAAGTCGGAGGATCTACACGGGGAATGCTCATAACACAGTTTCTGACCGAATCAATGATGCTGTCATTAATATCACTGATCTTTGCCCTGGTTTTAATAAAGATAAGTCTGCCATATTTTAATAACCTGTTGGGAACTAAACTGGCTTTTAGCCTTTTTGCATCCTGGTATACGGTTCCTGTACTTCTTGGTTTCACCCTGATTGTCGGTCTTATGTCAGGAGGCTACCCGGCATTTTTCCTTTCATCTTTCAATCCATACGAGGTGCTTAAGGGTGAAGTAAGAAACAGTACTTCCAATGGCAGACTAAGAAGAATACTTGTTGTTTTCCAGTTCGCCGTTTCCATCCTGCTTATTGTGGGCACCCTGATAATGAACAGGCAGATCAAATATATGCTGAACAAGGATGTTGGTTTTAACAAGGAACAGGTTCTTGTAATTGAGAGGGCACATGTGATAGGCAACAGGATGAAGTCATTTAAGGAAAGTGTGAAGCAGTTGCCCGGTGTGATTGATATAGCAAGCTCTACAGCTATCCCCGGACGCACAAATAATAATAACGGTTACCTTTTGGAAGGAAGGAAGGATGAATCGTTCCTGATGGCTACAAGCTGGGTGGATTATGATTTTCTTGAGACATATGGTATGAAGCTTGATTCAGGCCGGAATTTCAATCAGTCATTTTCAACCGACAAACAAGCCTGCATTCTCAATGAAAGCGCCATGAAGAATTTTAATATTACCGACATGGGAAAGACCAGGGTGCTGAGACCAAATGACGACGGGATAGAATCAATACAGGTAATAGGAGTTGTAAAGAACTTTAATTTTGAATCACTGCGTAATCCCATACAGCCATATATACTTCTGCTTCAGGGTGAAAATAATTACTGGGGTTATATTTCCGTAAGACTTTCACCTGTAAAATATACAGCTACCATCAATGCCATCGAAAAGATATGGAAAGAGTATGCTTCAAACAGCCCGCTTCAGTATTATTTCCTTGATGCAGACTTTGAAAAGATGTACAGTCAGGAAAAGCAGAGTGCACATATGGCTATGATATTCTCATTACTTGCAATCTTTATCGCTGCTCTCGGATTGTTTGGCCTGACATCTTACACAGTGGAACAGAAAACCAAGGAAATAGGAGTAAGGAAAGCCATGGGATCGTCTGTTGCAGGTATTTACATGGTTATTTCAAAAGAAATAATACTTCTTGTCTCTATATCAGCTGTTATAGCCTGGCCAATTATTTATTACTACGCAGGCAGATGGCTTGAGAATTTCTATTATAAGATAAGCCTGGGCTTTTTCAGCTTTGTTGCGGGCCTGGTTATCGCGCTTGGCATTGCATTGCTGACCATTAGCTACAGGGTCATCAGGGCGGCAAAAGTCAATCCTGCACAGTCGCTGAAATATGAGTAAGGACTTAAGACGCAAGACGCCGGGAGCAAGACAAAAGTGCAAGCACATTATGTATTCCTGATAATTTAATTCATATACTTCTTGCTCTTGTTTCAAAAAATCATACCTTTGTAAGCGAATACTTACATTGATGAAGAAGCAAAATACAGAAATACGTCAGGAACAGATAAAGCAGGCAGTGCTAGATATAATTTATTCCGATGGACTGAGGAAGCTTTCAACAAGTAATCTGGCCAGGCACATCGGTATGAGTGAAGGGACGATCTTCAGGCATTTTGCAACCAAGCAGGATATTATTCTCTCGATTATTAAGGATGTGCAGACCGATTTCATCGGTTCTCTCCGCATTATAGCTAACTCAGATAGCGAACCTGAAAAGAGATTAAAGAGTTTTCTTTGCCAGACGGTGAATTATCTTACTCAGAACAAGGGCATAACGATGCTTATGTTTTCGGAAGTTTCCCTTAACAACGATGTTGCTTTAAGAAACAGTCTTTTACAGATATTTAATAACCAGCGGGCACTGGTGAGTAAAATAATACTCGACGGCATTGCCACCGGCATTTGGGATGAGAGTATTTTGGTGGAAGATGTCGCAATGTTATATATGGGGATTCCTATTTCACTGAATATTGAACTCATATTGAGCAGGGGAGAATTTCATGCCAGTGATTTTTGCCAGAGAATGTTGACTTTGTTGTTAAAGATTTTAAAGAGATAAAAAAATTTGCAGTAATTGTGAGTGATTACTTACATGGTATTTAAACGAATGTACTTAACATGAATTATCTGATCGGTGGAATTTCATTTATAGCCGCTTTTATTTTTTCACTGGGGGGAATTGGAGCAGCAATTATTCTGATCCCTGTCCTGGTTACACTTGGTGTTCCAATTACTGTAGCAAAGCCAGTGGGTTTATTTTATAATACTATAAGTTTGTCCGGTGCAAGTATTTCTAATATCAGGAACAGACTTCTTGACTTCAGGGGAGCCCTGCCTATAATTGTATCTTCTTTCATATTTGCAATAACCGGAGCATGGTTTTCGCAAAAGGTACCAAAGAATATCATTCTGGCTCTGTTCGTATGCTTTTTACTTTTCTCGGGATTCATGTTTCTTTTTCATAAGAAAAGAAAACCGGATATTTACCGGGAAGATAATCCTGTGATCCGGCTGTTCATGATAGGGGGGCTTGCAGGCCTGTTATCAGGACTGCTTGGCATAGGTGGCGGGGGCATTATATCTCCTCTTCTGCTTATACTCGGTTTAAATCCCAAGAAGATAACTACAATCACTGCTTTTGTTGTTCCCTTTTCTTCCTTTTCAGGTTTCCTTACATATTGGAGTATAGGGGCAGTTGACTGGAAGCTTTCGGTTATAGCTGCTATAAGCGGACTGGCAGGTGCCACCATGGGTACAATTTTTATGCAAAAGAATCTGAATCCGGCCACAGTGAAAAAGATATTGGCAGTCATATTATTGCTTATGGCAGTTAAGCTTGGCTGGCCGGTACTTAGCTCTTTTGTCAGTTAAAAATGAGAATGAAATGGTAAGAAATTTATTGCTTCTTTTACTGATATTACTATCCGGATTAAGTCTTCAGGCTCAGTCCTGTCTAAACTCACAGAAATCACCTGTAACCTTGAACGGTTATTCCCAGGTACGGTTTTCCGGCAACTTTGGTGATAAGGATTCATTCTCAATTCGAAGATTGAAATTTTGGGTTCAGTCGTCCCCCTCCTTAATTAATAATTGGGGATTTAAGATACAAACCACTTTTTCAAGTAACCAGAATGAAAAGTTCTTTCTTCAGGATGTGATGGTTCATTATAAAAAGGGTCCGATACAGATTAAAATGGGCCAATTCGTTCCACAGTTCAGCCTGCTGCGGTTCCAGCCTGACTATAACATTCCTGTTGTTGAAAGAGCTGATGTCATTAATGTGCTGATACCAGACGGAACACTTGGCGGACGTGATCTGGGTGTTGAGGCAAATTATGGACCTGCAGGCAGCAATTGGCATGTGTGGCTTGGAGCATTTAATGGATATGGGATAAAGGAATATCGCATTAATAATTCAGGATTGCTTCTGACACATAAAACCGCATTCAATTTATTAAGCAATCATCTATATGCTGGGTACTCAATAATGTACCGGAAAACTGATATGCTTCAATTAACAGGAATCCTGCCTGATTCGGTACAATATACCGGTAATGATTACAGGTACAACCTTTTTGCCCTGATAAGTTTAAAAGGGTTACAAATGCAGGCTGAATACATAAAAGCTGATCTGGGAGGAAAGGAAACCGATGGATGGTATCTGATGGCATGGGCAAATCTTGGCAAAAGTCAACTGGTGGCTTCGTGGGATAATTACAACGATCTTATTATGAGTACTGAAAATACTCATACCCTTCATGTTGGATACAATTATCTTGCAAAAGGGGATAAGCTTAAATTCATGATCGATAACCGGTTTATGGAATATAGCAATCAATTGAGAGATTATTTTTTAACCCTTCAGGTACAACTGTTTTTTATGTGAAAGCTGGCACGAAGGGAAAGTATAACAAATGACAACTTAAAAATCACAACTATGGTAAATCCAAAAGAATGGCTCGAATTCGGGCAAAAATTTCACGGGCATAAATGTCCGGCAATGCCAATGGGCTTAAGGGTAGGAGCTGCAGCTCTAAACAAATTAGGAATTGATCGTGCCGGAGATGGTCAGGTTGTTGCCATTGTGGATCTGGGTAACGATCATTGTGCAACATGCTATGCAGATGGTTTGCAGGTAATCCTTGGCACAACTTTCGGTAAAGGAAATATAAAAAAGACACACAAAGGGAAATGGGCGGTAACCGTTGTCGACAGGCTGACAGGCAAGGCTGTAAGAGTAACCCCTAAAGCTGAGGCAATGCTTGCCAATAAACAGACCTCCTTCTTTAAGGATTACCGCGAAAAAGGTATTCCTGCCAGCAAGGTCCCTGATGAGGTTGTTGATCCTCTGGTAACTAATGTAATGGGGGCTCCTGATGAAAAGTTGATTAATATTTCGGAAGTCTTCGTTTATAAACTGAACGAACACCAGCATAGCTTCAATAGTTTTGTATGCGAAGAGTGTGGGGAAATGACTGTTATGGAATATGGTCGTATTAAAGGAGACAAAAAGGTTTGTATCGATTGTGCGGCTAAATAATCATATGTTTTCAAGTATCATAATTTGACAATTATTATAATCTGGTTAAATTTATAATTCGATATAAATTTTGACCGGATCATGATAAACAGAAGAAAATTCATTAACAGGATGTCACTTGCAGCAGCAGGGACAATGATACTCTCAAAACATCTGTATGCTTCGGGAAATTTAAAGCCTGAAGATTATGTTACAGTTGAGATACAGCACGGGAAGGTAAGAGGTATACGAACTGAAGGTGTCAATATTTTCAAAGGTATTCCGTATGCCGGCAGGATATCAGGAGACAGACGCTTCCGTCGTCCTGCAGCTTTGGAGCCGTGGACAGGTGTTCGGGATGCATTACAGCTTGGAGCACCTGCCATTCAGCCACCCAACCAGACATATGGTATCAATGAACCAAAACCGGCTGAAGATTGCCTGTTCCTTAATGTGTGGACACCTGCAAATGATAACAGGAAGAGGCCGGTGATGTTCTATAATCACGGCGGGGGCTTTTCAACAGGATCGGGTGGATCTGTGGCACAGGACGGTTCAAACCTGGCACGTAATTTTGATGTTGTGGTTGTGGAAACAAATCACCGGCTGGGTATTATGGGATATCTCTATCTTGATGAGATAGCGGGTGCTGATTATGCAGGATCCGGAAACATGGGTATGCTTGACATAGTGGATGGTCTTGACTGGGTTAGTAAAAATATTGACTCATTTGGGGGAGATCCGTCAAACGTTATGATATTCGGTGAATCAGGAGGAGGAGCAAAAACATCATGCCTTTATGCCATGCCATCGGCAGAATCCTTTTTTAACAAAGCTTCTATTGAAAGCGGCCCGGGAGTTCGTATGACACCGCATGAAGTTGCAGCACAAACCACAGCAATGGTCTTAAAAGAATTAGGGATATCCTCAAAAGACTGGAGGAAGCTTGTCAATGTTCCTGTTTCTGATCTGCTTGACCTGCAGATGAAACTGCCTTCCCTTGCTCCCAGAGTCAGGACAACAAATAAAAAAAGAGGAATAATGGAATCTTCTCCCGGTGGATTCTCCCCGGTGGTGGATGGTGTCGCTCTTCCTCATCATCCCTTTGACCCGGTGGCCCCACATATCTCAAAGGGAAAGCCACTGGTGGCAGGATGGAACGAAGATGAATATGCTTTTTTTGCCATGATGTCACCTGATAAAAGCATCTTTAAAATTGATTTTAACGGGTTGCCGGGAAAGTTGCAGCCACAGTTTGGTGAGGATACTAAACAGATAATCGATACATATCGTAAATCACGTCCGGATGCCTCGGCAGTGGATATCTACATAGCCATTCAGTCGATGAACATGATGGGACTTGGTTCGGTAGTCATTGCTGAAAAGAAGACTGAACAGCATGGAGCACCTGCTTATCTTTATAATTTCGGATATAAATCGGAAGTACTTATCCCCGGAACTGATCATCCCCTGGGTACTCCACATGCCATGGACATTACCTTTAAGTTCAATAATGAAGTGCCGCCCAAAGACGGTACTTCAGGCAAAAGCTATTTTGGCGGGTCAAGGCCAGAAAGATTTGTTGCCTCACATCATATGGCTGAGTTATGGACCACCTTTGCCCGCACCGGCAGACCTGCTGCCAAAGGTGTTCCGGAATGGCCGGCATATGACCTCGTAAAACGTCCGACCATGAGAATAGATACAAATTGCAAGGTCATTAATGACAGGTATGAAGCAGAACTTAAAATGTGGAGGGAAACCGGCAGGTTATAGATGGTTCTTCGCTCATCCCCGTATAAAGGATGAAATATAACTTCAGTGCTTTGTTATCTGTGATGAAGTGATTAACTTGGGATTAATTTTAACCATAAGAACTATGACAAACCGGAGAACCTTCATCAGAAATTCGGTCCTTGCGACCGGTGCATTAATGACATTACCTTCTTTCAGAATTGCGGATAGTGCGGATCCTAATATTAAAATATCACTTGCAGAGTGGTCTTTTAACAGGGCTCTTTATGCAGGTAAAATGGATCATCTTGACTTTCCCGGAATAGCCAAAAATGACTTTGGTATTTCAGCCGTTGAATACGTTAATGGGTTTTTCGGCGGCAAAAAAATGGATTTCAAAAAGGCAGGCAAAGACAAGGCCTATCTTGGAGAACTTTTAAAGAGAAGCCAGGATGCGGGTGTTTTTAATCACCTTATTATGGTGGATGACGAAGGGCCTCTTTCAACTACAGATGAGAAGGTAAGGCTGGAAGGTGTAGATAATCATAAAAAATGGATCGATGCTGCAAAATTTTTAGGTTGCCTTACTGTAAGGGTTAACCTTCATGGGGAAGGGGATCCGGAAGACCGCAAGAAGGCTTCCGTTGATTCATTGAGCAGACTGGGTGAATATGCTGATCCGATGCAGATCAATGTTGTAGTGGAAAATCACGGAAGCGTAACATCCAATGCAGAATGGCTAACCGATGTAATGAAGCAGGTCAATATGAAAAACATAGGCACACTGCCTGACTTCGGCAACTGGTGTATTTCACAAGCCTGGGGTACAATTCAGGATGGCTGCGAGGAGATGTACGACATATACAAAGGGGTAAAAATGTTACTTCCCTATGCAAAAGGGGTAAGCGCCAAAACATATGATTTCGATGATAATGGAGAACAGCCCCTCCTCGATTATAAGAGACTGATCGGCATTGTCAGGGATTCAGGCTTCAAAGGTTATATGGGCCTAGAATACGAAGGAACGACCCAGACCGATGAATATGAAGGTGTCAGCAGAACACAGAAGCTTGTTCAGAAGTATCTGTGATCTGCATGTAATACTCTGATTTCTGTTTTAATATCACTCCTTCGCTGCCAGAGCGTCTTTTACAGCAGTGGCTAGTTGCGTTGTCGGCCTGCCTATAAGTTTTGAAAGCTGATGTGTATCATCAAATAAAGCACCCTTTGAGGTTGCAACATCCCATCCTGCAATAGCTGTAGCATAACCTTCTGGTATACCGAAGTTTTTCAGAATGTCAGTATATTCCTTTTCAGAAAGATTCCTGTACGGGATGTCTTTCCCGGTCTGCTTTGATATTTCCGATGCCAGGTCCTTTAATGTATAGGCTTCATCACCTGCCAGTTCATAGACCTTTCCGGAATAATCCTTACCGGTTAAGACCACAGCTGCAGCCTCGGCATAATCCTCCCGTGTGGCAGATGAAATCCTGCCGTCACCTGCACTTCCCAGGACAGCACCACCCTTAATTGCATTGAGAGCTGAGCCGGTATAGTTTTCAGTATACCATCCGTTACGCAGAATTGTATAGTCGATACCGGATTTTCTGAGCATCTTTTCAGTTGCATAGTGTTCTCCGGCCAGGCTCAGTGATGATGTGTCTGCCCGTAATAGACTTGTATATACGATCCGTTTAACACCTGCTTTTTTTGCAGCTTCAATAACATTGGAATGCTGCCTTGATCTCTGTCCGACTTCGCTGGCCGATATGAGCAATAAACTTTCTATTCCCGAAAGTGCAGGTGCAAGGGTCTCAGGTTTATCATAGTCAAATTCCCTGACTTCAACACCCAGCCTGGCTGCTTTCTGAGGTGATCGAACCAGTGCTACAATGTTTGCAGGTGAAGTTCTTTGTTTAAGTTTTTCTGTTACCAGTGTTCCAAGGTGGCCTGTTGCCCCCGTTACTCCGATTTTCATATTGTTCTCCTTTCTTATAGTTACTTCATTTTCTTGTGTATCCTTATTTACTGTTAAGCAAATTTTTAAGGAAGTAAAAATTATTTTCCCAATCCAGTAAAACCATTAACTACCCAAAAAGTTTAATACTTAATATACGGTTTGATTGTTGGAAGATCGCTTGTAATTGACTGGATTAAGGTTTTAAATAAAATACGTGACGATAGATCAATATGTTATAGTGTCCAGGTTGGGATTTTTTAATCAGGAATCAGTTCCTTTCAGCATTAAATTTTGCAGTTTCATCCTGATTCTGGCAGACAAAACAGGGTTAACAGGTTATATCCTTTCTGGAATTATCTTGAAGACGGATTAAGAACAGGAACTCCTCAGAATGAAACAAGGACCGGCAAGAAAACTCTTTTTGCAGAGATCTACTCTGATGTTGATAAAACCCGTGAATTTGTGAATGCGATGAGTGGTATCCAGGCAGGCAATTTTAGAAAGCTGGCTACAGATTTTGATTTTTCAGGTTACAGATCTTTATGTGACCTGGGTGGAGCAGGTGCACATTTATCGATACAGGTTGCAGCGCAGAATCCATTTATGATATGCCTTTCATATGATTTGCCGGCGGTCGGTCCAATTGCCCTGGAAAATGTCAGTAAAATGGGGATGGCAGAGAGAGTAAAAGTACAGTCAGGAGATTTCTTTGTTGACCCGGTTCCCTCTGCTGATGTAATAACAATGGGTAATATTTTGCATGGCTTCGGACTGGAAGACAAGAAAAAACTTATAGGGCTGGCTTATGATGCTTTGCCAAAAGGTGGTGCCCTGGTAGCAATTGAGAACATTATAGACGATGAGAGAAGGGAGAACGCCTTTGGCTTAATGATGTCTCTTAATATGGTTATTGAATCACCTGAAGGGTTCGATTATACTGCTTCTGATTTCACAGGATGGGCCCTGGAAGCAGGATTCGTAAAAACCTCGGTCATGCCGTTAACAGGTCCAGCAAGTGCAGTGATCGCTATTAAATAATTCTCTTTAACGGTATTTCAATTTCCGATGGATCGTCAGGACTGTCTGAAATGAACCATTGATCTTTGATGAACTGGTCGTCAGCAATTTTATCGATAGACAGTTTTATATATTTCCCAATGGCCGACACGGCTACTTCTCCATCAGGGAGAAGTAGCTCTGCGGTACCTTCAAAGGAACGGGATCCTTCGCTTGTAACACGTCCGATTACTTTTAATTCCTGGTCAAGGGGTACGGGTTTCCTGTATTTAGTCTTCAGTTCCAAAGTCACTCCCCATAATTGTTCATCTTTCCCGTTATTAATAGCCCTTGCCATTGTTTCATCTAAAATGGTTGCTGCTATACCACCATGCATCCTGCCCGGATAACCCTGGTGTTCCTCCGACGGATTGATCAAAGCAACCAGTTCATTGTTATCAGTTTCATAGAATTTAGCCTGCAGTCCAAAGTCATTTTTTTCTCCGCATGCAAAACACATTTTTGAGCTGTGTTGTTTTCTCAGGACTTTATATTTCACGACTTGATTTAATTTCCGGTTAATCCTCTGGCTTTAAGCATTGGCTTGATATCAGGTGCATGTCCGATGAAATCGTAAAACATTTTGTTATAATCTTCGGTATTTCCACGTGAAAGGATCATGTCGCGGAAGCGTTGCCCGTTGGCTCTTGTAGCTCCTCCATTTTGCTCGAACCAGTTATATGCATCATCATCCAGCATTTCCGACCACAGATAGGCATAATATCCGGCAGCATATCCATTGGCCCAGATATGCAGGAAATAGCTTGACCTGTACCGTGGAGGTACCTGAGGAAGATCCAGATGGGTTCGTTTTAATGCCGAAGTTTCAAAATCATCAGCCGATTTTATTGAATCACCTGCAGGAATGGTATGCCATTCCATATCAAGTTCTGCAGCTGCCAGCAATTCAGTCAGTGCATAACCCTGGTTGAAAACCTGCGATTTCCTAAGCTTATCAACAAGTTTCTGAGGCATCGGTTCGCCTGTTTTGTAATTTACGGCGTAATGACGGAATATCTTTGGATCCAATGCCCAGTGTTCGTTAAACTGCGACGGCAGTTCCACAAAATCACGAGCCACATTTGTGCCTGAGAGACTGGGGTAGGTCTGATCAGCAAAGAAACCATGCAGGGCATGTCCAAATTCGTGGAACATGGTGGTCACATCATCAAAGCTGATTAATGCAGGTTCACCCGGAGCCGGTTTTGTGAAGTTACAGACATTATATATCACCGGTTTCGTTCCCAGTAATTTTGACTGTTCAATCAAATTGTTCATCCAGGCACCTCCTGACTTGTTGTCACGTTTGAAATAATCGCAATAGAATAAACCAAGTTCGCTGCTGTCTCTGTCATATACCGTGTAAACACGCATGTCATCCTGGTAAACCGGAATATCTGTCCTGCGTTTGAAAGTCAGTCCATACAACTGGTTTGCGGCATAAAACACCCCGTTTTCCAGTACATTGAACAATTCAAAGTAGGGTTTTACTTCATTCTCATCCAGGTCATACCTTGCTTTACGTATTTTCTCCGCATAGTAGTTCCAGTCCCATGGTTCCAGTTGTATTCCCGGGTTTTCCTTATTGATTAATGACTGAAGATCGGCAGCTTCCTTACGAGCTTTATTTGTGGATGCAGGGATGAGTTTCTTCAGGAAGGACTGGACTGCGTCGGGTGTTTTGGCCATTTGATCCTGTAATGCCCAGGCAGCATAATCGGGAAATCCAAGCAGATTTGCTTTTTCAGCCCGGATTTCAGCCAGCCGGATAATAGTTGCACGGGTATCATTTTTATCCCCTTTTTCAGCCCTGTTCCAGGATGCCTCAAATAATTTGTGACGTGTATCTCTGTTCTCAAGTGATTGCAGGGCCGGTTGCTGTGTCGTGTTTTGCAGGGGTATCAGCCATTTCCCTTTTTGCCCGGCAGCCTCAGCAGCCTGGGCAGCTGAATTTAAAGCTCCCTCCGAAAGACCTTTCAGGGCTTCACTGTTGTCTTCAACCAGCGCACCTGCTTTGGTGGCAGCCAATAACTGATTGGTAAATTTGGCACTAAGACCAGCTTCTTCTTCATTCAGCTTTTTCAGCTTTGCTTTGTCTTCTGACGAAAGGTTTGCACCTGCAAGCTTAAATTCAGTATTATAATATTCGAGCAATCGCACTGATTCCTTATCAAGACTAAGCTCATCTTTCTTCTGGTAAATCGTTTCAAATCTGTCAAAAAGCTTATCGTTAAGAAATATTGCATCCTGAAGTGCAGCCAGTTTCGGGGCAATATCTTCATTTAAGTTCTGCAGAACAGAATCGGTATTGGCTCCGGAAAGCATGTTAAAAACCCCGTTGACACGACGCAATAGTTTGCCACTTTTTTCCAGGGCTACAAGCGTGTTATCAAATGTTGGAGGCTCCGGATTGTTGGCTATTGAATCTATTTCCGCCAATTGTTCCCTGAAGCCTTCTTTAAAGGCGGGAGCAAAGTCACTGTCTTTTATCTTGTTAAAATCAGGTGCATGGAAAGGCAGAGTACTCGCCTTCATAAACGGGTTTGAAGCCAGGTCTTTTTCGTTTTCCATTTTTTCCTTCTGAGATGAATTTGAGTTACATGCTGTTAAAAGCATTAAGAGAATGCCAGTTAATGTAAATGATAGTTTTTGCATCGTTTTTAATATTATGTTTCAGATCACTATAGAATGAATTCAGGAGAATAACATGATTTCATGAAACAGACACGAAATGTACAATTTTTTACAGAAAAGCATGAATTAGCTTTGCTTAATTCTCGTATTTGTTTCTTTGAAGAAACAGATAAATCATGAAAATTGTTTAGGAGACGGGAATCCGGGGAAGAGGAGTTAATGAAAAAAATAAGGTCAAAACTGTACCTTTAATTGAATAAGAACCAGGCTTTATTATCCGGTTAATTGTTCAGTTTCCCTGGTTAGTATCTTTTGGTTTTAAGCCTATGGGCGCAAAGATCATCAATGCAGAAACTAAGGACAAAGAAAGAAAAGCTCCTTTGTAACCTGCGGTACCGCCACCCATACTCGCAATCAGTGCTCCGGCAAGAGATGAACTTACAATAAGCCCCACACTGGTAAAAATCACTATTACTCCTTGTCCTGATGCCCGCGTATCTTCAGACGTTTCGTTATTGACGATATATCTTAAGGGCGCCCCTGTTAAAAATGAGAAACCAAGTCCCAGTACAGCTTCTGCTATATAGAAACTGGTTATGCTTTCGTGAGCTTTCCATATGCTTACCAGTCCTGCTGTAAGTATTGCCGTCCCGAATAACAATACATATTTTACGCCTGCGGCATCAATAAAACGACCGGCAAGTGGCGCGCCTATCAATAAAGCAGCAAGCATGGGGATGAGTGCAAAGCTGGCATTTGAATAGCTTATGTCGAACATTTCTTTGATGTACCCCGGAAGGAACATCATGGCAGTTTCACCAAGACCAGCACCAAAGGCTAACAGATAGGCAAGGATAAGTTGTTTGGATTTGAATAATTGAGTATTAATAAAAGGGTTCTCGCTTTTCTTCTGATAATATATAAGGAATAACAGGATTAAAAGAGAAATAATCAGATATGGGACGACCCTTACTGAGAGTAAGGAACTGATAAAGTCTTTAGTATTTATGTGGCTGACGGAATAAGCGAAAAGGCCAAGACATGAAATCAGCAAAAACATTCCCTTCCAGTCGAACGACACATTTTTCCCGGCTGTTTTTGCCGGAAAAAGTTTCAGAGAAGCAATAATCAATACTATCGACATCGGCAAATTGATCACAAAAACCCAATGCCAGCTGATCAATAAGAAAAGTCCCCCGATTACAGGTCCCAGAATGAAGGCCAATCCATATACAGCGCCCAGTATTCCAAGAGCAGAGCCCTGTTTTTCTTTTGGAAACGAGTCTCCGATAACTGCTGTGGCAACCGGGAAGAAACCTCCTGATCCAAATCCCTGAATGCCTCGTCCTGCAATAAGAAGATTAAAGCTACCGGAAAATATTACTACCAGTGATCCAAGTCCAAAAATCATAATAGAGAGAATATAAATTATTTTCCTCCCGTAGCGATCAGAAAGACCAGCCAACATGGGTGTACTAATTAAATTGGAAAACACATATGCATTAATAACCCAGATTATTTCCCTTGAACTGACATGAAAAGATTTTTGAATTGCATTAATGGCAGGAGCCAGAAGCGCAATATCCATAGCCCCCATTAAAACCCCGAAGAAAAGTAATCCCAATAGTTTTTTATTCATCAGGATGTATATATCAAAGAGTGTGTCCGAAAAAACAATTTATAATCAAATTTCTTTTTTTGAATGTTCATTAATTCAGTCTGCAAATTTGAATAAGCTAATTGATTCATCCAAATTACAATGATATATCATAAAATAAAAACCACTTTGGTATTAATCCGGTGGAATTCAAAAGTCTTTCCTGTTCCTGCTGACTATCTGACGGCGTCCCGTTTTATTGTAACAAGTTTGGAGTTTTTAAGAGAATCAGGATCCTCTGGTTCATTATTATGTGATTGCAACCGGAAAGGCAACCTGGTATAGCTCATTTGTAAACTCTCCAACTCTATCTCCTCTTTGCACTTGCCCGGTTGATGAAATGCTTCCCGGAAGCTGTCTGATATATATGATTCCATAACAGATTCAACAAGAGATACGGATTCTTATAAGTCAGAAATTTTGGAAGTCAGTATTATTATATTTCATTGAATTTTAATTTTCAATTGTGCCACTCATTTCCTATGTTTAAGCTGAATTAAAATCATATATTGGTATGTATAGGATAATATTAACAACTCTGCTGTTCTTTTTGTTTGGAGTATCATACTCTCAGACAGAAGCCTTATGGCTCAGGTATCCGGTGATATCGCCTGATGGTCAGAAAATTGCATTTACATATAAAGGAGATATTTATACTGTATCATCATCAGGAGGACCTGCTACCGCGATCACCTACCATGAGGCCGAGGATTTCATGCCCGTATGGAGCAAAGACGGGAAAAAGATTGCATTTGCATCCGACAGGTATGGCAATTTTGATATTTTTATTGTTTCCGCCGACGGAGGTGAACCAAAACGCCTTACATATCATTCAGCAGATGAATATCCATATGCTTTCACTTCCGATGATGATGCGGTAATTTTCGGGGCAAACAGGCCTGATGGCATTGGAATCAGGGAGTATCCTGCCAGTTATCAGCCACAGGTCTACACAGTTCCCGTGAACGGTGGCAGAGTAAACATGTTGTGGCAGTTTGCAGCCGAAGATATCAACGTGAACAGGGAAGGCAATTTGTATCTTTACCAGGACTTAAAGGGAGGTGAGAATGAGTGGAGAAAGCACCATCATTCATCTGTTGCTAAGGATATCTGGATGTACGACAAAGGGAAAGACCAATACAGCAGGCTGACTGTCTTCAAGGGTGAAGACCGCAACCCGGTCTTTTCTCCCGATGAAAAATCAGTCTATTACCTTAGTGAACAAAGCGGGAGCTTCAACGTATATTCATTACTGCTGACAGATCCGTCACATATAAAACAGGTTACCTTTTTCAGGAATAACCCTGTACGTTTTTTAAGTTCCTCTGACAACGGGACATTGTGTTTTGCTTATGACGGGTCCATCTATACCACGAAACCGGGTGATAAACCACAAAAACTTAATGTTGTTATTCATACAGCCGGGAAAACAAATAATGAAAAGGTGACTGAGATTAACGGGAATGTGAGCGAAATGACCGTTTCACCCAACGGAAAAGAAATTGCATTTATCGTAAGGGGGGAGGTCTTCGTTTCTTCAGTTGACGGAGGTATTACGAAGCGTATAACAAATACCCCTGAGGAAGAAAGATACCTCAATTTTTCCCCCACGGGAGATACCATCCTGTATGCAGCTCAACGAGGGAATAACTGGGTAATTTATGCAGCTACGAAGCAAAGAAAGGAAGAACCTTATTTTTATGCATCAACTCTTATCAGGGAAGAACCCTTAATAAGTAATTCTCATGATTGCTACCAGCCCAGGATGTCCCCGGATGGCAAGGAAATCGCTTATGTCGAAGACCGAAGATCATTGAAAGTATATAATCTGCTAACAAAGCAATCCCGCGAACTTCTCTCTCCCGATAACATGTTCTATATGTCGGACCATGACCAGTATTTCAGATGGAGTCCCGGCAGCAAATGGATACTGGCAAAATACAATCCTGAAATTTCGAATTCTGAAGTAGCCCTTATTGAGGCTGACGGGAAAGGGAAGTTTATTAACCTGACCAGGAGCGGTTATAATGACGAACATCCGGAATGGGTTAACGGCGGGAAGGAAATGATCTGGTTCAGTGACCGGGACGGGCTTCGCAGTTATGCAACCTCAGGGAGAAGACAGTCTGATGTATATGCCCTGTTTTTTACCAGGGAAGCCTGGGACAGGTTCAGGCTCAGCAATGAGGATTATGCCCTGTTAAAGGCCATAGAGGCTAAAAACAAGGAAAAAGAGAAGGAGAAAAGTGAAAAACAGAAGAACGAGTCCAAAAAGAAAACGTCTGTAACAAAGAAAGATACACTGACAGTGAAAATAGATATGGGCGAAGATCTGTTTGACAGGAAAGCCAGGCTTACAATTCATTCGTCATCTCTTGGTGATGCTGTCCTTTCCAAAGACGGAGAAAAACTATACTATCTTGCCCGCTTTGAAAAAGGACTCAATTTATGGAGTACAATTCTCAGAACGAAAGAAACGAAGATGGAGCTTGCTCTAAACGCCGGCAGAGCCTCAATGATGTGGGACAAGGAAATGAAAAACCTTTATTTACTGGCAGATGGCAAGATCCTTAAAATTAAAACGGATGGATGGAAAAAGGAACCTGTACCCTTCAAATATGAAATGACATTTAACCTGCCTGAAGAGCGCAAGTATGAGTTTGATTACGTCTGGCGTAAAACAAAGGCCACGTTTTATACATCTGATTTTCATGGTGCCAACTGGGATTCACTGTATATGGTCTATTCAAAGTTCCTTCCTTATATCGGGAATGGTTATGAGTTTACTGAACTTCTTTCAGAAATGTTAGGTGAGCTGAATGTATCACATTCAGGGTCAAGATACATAAGGACCGGTAAGAATGGAGATAATACCGGCTCTCTTGGAATTTTAGCAGATTACAGTTTTTCAGGTAAGGGAATAAAAATTAAAGATATAATAAAAGACGGTCCGCTGGACAAATCTTCATTCACTGTAACACCGGGAATGATAATTGAGCAGATTGACGGGGATACCCTGTCTTCTGACCGGGATTATGCATACTATCTGAATAGAAAAGCCGGGAAATTCACTCTTCTTACAATTTATAATCCTGCCGACGGGAAAAGAGAAAGTATAACAGTAAAACCAATTTCGATGAATGAGGAAAGGCCGCTGCTCTATAAACACTGGGTCCGGATGAACCAGGCTGAGGTGGACAGCCTGAGTGACGGACAGCTTGGCTATGTGCATGTTCCCGGCATGTCGGACGGACCTTACAGGACAATCTATGAAGAAATGATGGGAAAATATTCGGAGAGGAAGGGAATTATTGTTGATACCCGTTTCAATGGCGGGGGAGACCTGGTATCTGATCTGACAACATTCCTGACAGGTAAGAAATATCTTGAGTATGCAACAGAAAAACGACCTGTAGGATATGAACCATACTTCAGGTGGACAAAACCGACAGTGGCAATGTTCAATGAGGCAAATTACAGTGATGGAGATTGTTTTGCATGTGGATACAAGGAACTGGGAATAGGCAAGACAATCGGCATGCCGGTTCCCGGAACATGCAGCTGGTCAAACTGGGAGGTCCTTGAGGACGGGACAACCAGGTGGGGGGTTATTCCTGTAAGCACCAGGGATATAAATGGCAACTGGATGGAGAATGTTGAAACAAAGCCGGATATCCAGGTCAGGAATGAGCCCGGTATCATAAGCAAAGGCAGGGATCAGCAACTGGAGAAGGCTGTTGAAGTACTTTTAGAAGAGATAAAGTAAAGAATCTTATTGCCAGCCTGAAAAGAAAGTATACGATGCCGGAGTGAAATGATTCTATTTTTGTTGTGAGTTACTGATATATTATATGCTTTATAACAGATGGTTTATTCTGTGGATACTTGCTCCATAATCGTCTTTAAAAAGTAACCTGAAATGAGTATTATTGTTAAAACTATTATCCCTAAATCAAACAGAATGAAAAAAAGACTCTTATTCGTATTCATTTGCATGTCTGTTATGTTTGGTGCCAATGCCCAGGAGCTGGCAAACTTTATGCGACGGACACCGATAGTCTCGCCTGAGATCGGCGAGAAGACTGTGACATTCCGGATGGTTGCACCCAATGCCAAACTGGTCCGCCTCTACGGGTCATGGATGGCTGCCTACAATTCATCGATCAACATGATGAAAGACACGGCTAATGTCTGGACTGTGACTATTCCAAAACCGTCACCTGAACTTTATACCTATCATTTTATTGTTGATGGATTGATCGTAAACGATTCCAGGAATGTTTTCATGCAACGCGACGGAACCCGTTACCTTAGTGTTCTGCTCATTCCCGGTGAATTGACCGAAAATTATTTTGAAGCTTCTCAACACGGGAATCTTTCTAAAGTCTGGTATGATTCGCCGACACTCGGATTGAATCGCAGGATGTTTGTATATACACCTTATGGTTATGAGACCAGCGGCAAGGATTATCCTGTGCTTTACCTTTTGCATGGTGGCGGCGGCGATGAAGATGCCTGGACAACCATGGGGCGTGCCCGTCAGATCCTGGACAACCTGATAGAAAAGGGGCAGGCCAAACCGATGATTTGTGTAATGCCCAACGGGAATGCCGGCCAGCAGGCAGCCAAAACACAATTACTTGAGGAGAAAACATATGATCGCAGGGATCCCCAATTTGCCAATTTGTATGTCAAGAGCCTGGTAAACGATATCATTCCTTTCATTGAAAGTCATTACCGTGTAATTGCAAAACCTGAAGCCAGGGCTGTGTCCGGGCTTTCGATGGGAGGAGGTCAAACCCTTGCGGTAACAAGTATGTTCCCGGGCACCTTCGATTATATCTGCCCGTTGAGTATCGGGGTTCGCGGTGACACTGCAGAAGTGGATAAACAACTCCAGGCTGTAAAAAATGGTGGATACAAGCTCTACTGGTTTGGAGTCGGCAGATCTGATTTCTTATGGCAGATGGCGAAGGATCTGGATGCTGCCCTGACCCGCAATGGGATAAAGCATACATTTTATGTCACTGACGGAGGACATACCTGGGCCAACTGGAGAAAGTACCTGAATACCTTTGCTCCACTGCTTTTTAAATAGATTTTCTGTCAATCAATATTTTTATTCAAAAGACAAAGACAATTATGAAGAAATTTATCTTTTCAATCATAGCCCTGTTCGTTATGACAGGAGCATTTGCACAAGAGATCGGTAATTTCATGGGACGTGAACGGATAGTATCTCCTGAAATAGGAGATGCGAATGTCACTTTTCGTTTCTCGGCTCCATATGCTGACTCCGTAAAAATAACGGGCGGATTTACACCAACCAGGAAAATGAAAACTTCGTTTGGAAGCATGGATGTTCCAACGAGTATTGATATGACAAAAGATGACAAGGGTCTTTGGTCGATCACATTGCCTCTTCCTTCCCCGGAACTTTACACCTATAGTTTTATTGTTGATGGGGTGAGTGTTAACGATCCCAATAATATTTTCATGCAACGCGACGGAACACGCTACCTGAGTGTGCTTCTTGTTCCGGGCGAGCTTACTGAAAATTATTATGAAGCCAAGCAACGCGGAGATCTGAATGAGGTCTGGTACGATTCTCCAACCCTGGGGATGACCCGTCGATTGTTCGTTTACACACCCTATGGTTATGCTGATAGCAAGGTCAAATATCCGGTGTTGTATCTATTGCACGGGGCCGGTGGAGATGAAGATGCATGGAGTACAATGGGACGCGCCTGCCAGATCCTGGATAATCTTATTGAGAAGGGCAAGGCAAAACCAATGATCTGCGTGATGCCCAATGGTAACCCAAATCAGGCTGCAGCTCGTACATTACTGATCCCGGAAAAGCCGATGGATCGCGATGCATGGATGAATAATTCATACCCTAAGAGCATTGTTGAAGACATTGTCCCATTCATAGAAAAAACATACCGTGTGGATGCGCGACCAAAATCAAGAGCAATTGCCGGTCTTTCTATGGGTGGAGGACATACCATTACCACATCACTTTTATACCCTGGATTCTTTGATTACATCTGTCCTTTGAGCATGGGTTTAATGACCCGTCAGGGAGATGAAGAAGCACTGAAAAACTATGCGACTCAATTCAAAGCTTTGAAGAAGAAGGGCTATAAGCTCTATTTCCTGGCTGTCGGGAATTCAGATTTTCTTTATGATTCTGCTAAAGCACTCGATAAAATGCTCACGGATAACGGTTTAAAGCACACATTTTTCGTTACTTCCGGGGGGCACACCTGGTCTAACTGGAGAATATACCTCAATACCTTTGCACCTCAGCTTTTTAAATAAATGTGTGATAGTGAGAGTGAGTCTTGCTCGCTCTCACTCTTTATTCAGTATTCTAATGGGTCATGGTTGTAACCTGGATAACAAAATTTAATTTCAAAAATATTATGACAATTTCATAATTCTTTTCTTAAATAACCAGACAGATGCCAATGTCATTACAATACCGATGCCCGTTAAGATAAGTATTTTAGGAAGAATCGCTTCTAATGGCAGGGTCCGCCAGAAGATGTCATAAAACCCCTGAATTCCCCAATAATTTAGACTGAAAAGAGCAATCTTTTGCAATACAGAGGGCATAATATCATTGATTGGTTAAGAATCTTAGCCTTTGGTCTTTTGTTTTTATTCCATTCCTGGAATCCCTTCGACCATTACAGTTGGAATTCACCCTGTATATAACAAGTAAAATCTGGGATATTTAATTTATCATATTTAATGCCTGCGACACTTCATATCCACCGACACATTGATTTACCTTGTAATAAATGCCGAAATGAAGGCGACTTTCTTATATACTTAAAGCAAAGAGGGAAGTTAATGGCCATAGGGAGGAAACTCCTGAGCCAGGCGACTTCTGGAAGTGCAGTATGCCCACAAATTAATCCTGACACTTATAGTTCTAATTTGTAAGTGTCATTTTGTACCCAAAATATGTCGGATTTACCATGAACAATTGCAAACTGGATTTGTTGAATTTAATTATAATAAAAAGCATGAATTCTACAGACCCGTGGCCATTCTTGCCATACACTACTTGGAGCGATAAATTTGATTTGCTTCACATGAAAATGCAGATCATGGGCAAGGTGATAATTCAAAAAACAAGCATGCTACCAGACATTTTCATGAAACCGGTCATCCGGTTATCAAATCCTTTGAGCCTGGAGAAGACTGGGAATATTGTTATATTGATGAAATTCTCTCTGAATAGAATATTATGATTGAACCAATACCTGAGATGAGCAGCGGGGAAGTAGTTTCTTCACTGGAAAATCCTTCCGTTCATATCATTGATGTTCGTCCTGTTGATGCTTATAATGGATGGAAACTGGCTGACGAAAAGCGCGGAGGACATATCCCGGGTGCCAGAAGCCTCCCTATGAAATGGTTTAATTACATTGACTGGATAGAAATTGTTAGAAAAAAAGAAATTCTTACCAGTAACAAAATTATTCTTTATGGTTATAACCGTAAAGATGCTGAAAAAGCTTCCGGAAGATTCCTGAATTCCGGATATTCTGATATTAACCTTTACACAGGTTTTCTTTCAGAGTGGACTTTGGACAGTGATCTTCCGCTTGAGAGCCTTTCAAGGTTTCGTTACCTTGTTCATCCTCTCTGGGTAAATGATCTTATTAATGGAAGAAAGCCGGATGAATATGATAACAACAGATATGTACTGGTTCATGCTCATTACAGGAACAGAGATGCATACCTCTCGGGACATATCCCGGGAGCAATTGACATTGATACTCTTGCCCTTGAGGCTCCTGAAACATGGAACCGCAGAACTCCGTCTGAATTAAAGACATCTCTGGAAAATCATGGAATTTCTTCAGATACAACTGTTGTATTGTACGGTAAGTATATGCACCCCGATAATAATGATCCTTTCCCGGGGAGTGCAGCAGGAGATATAGGTGCTTTGAGATGTGCACTGATAATGATGTATGCGGGAGTTAAGGATGTAAGAATCCTGAACGGAGGATTCCAGTCATGGAAGGATGCCGGGTTTGATATCTCATATACAGATGAAAAGAAGCAGCCGGTTAAAGAATTCGGAGCATCGATACCTGTTCATCCTGAACTGGTTGTTGACACCCCGGAAGCAAAAGAAATGCTCAAAGCCGAAAATGCTGAACTCGTTTGTGTTCGAAGCTGGGCAGAATATATTGGAGAGGTAAGCGGATATAATTATATAGAAGCCAGGGGAAGGATCCCCGGAGCCATCTTTGCCGATTGCGGAAGTGATGCCTATCATATGGAAAACTACCGGAACCTTGATCTTACAATAAGGGAATACAATGAAACTTCCAATATCTGGACCAGACGAGGTATTACACCTGACAAACACCTTGCTTTTTATTGTGGTACTGGTTGGAGAGGTAGTGAAGCATGGTTTAATGCCTGGCTTATGGGCTGGCCTCAAGTATCAGTTTATGATGGTGGCTGGTTCGAATGGAGCAATGATCCTCAAAATCCTTATGAAACAGGAATACCGGAAAGATAAACATTCTAAACAGAGTGAATTATGTTACAATTTAATAATGAATATTATATAGCTGAAATGACTGATGTTCAAAGTCTTGAAGCTGATACTATAAAAGGTTTGTCATCCACACCTAAATATTTATTATCAAAATACTTTTATGATGATATCGGCAGTTCCATTTTCCAGGAAATAACTAAAATTCCGGAATATTACCTGACAAAATCTGAACAGGAAATTTTTGAAAATCAGAAGGAACAAATAATAGATGAGATCATTTCAGATAACTCCCGGTTCGATCTTCTCGAGCTTGGTTCTGGTGACGGATCAAAGACTAAAATCCTTTTAAAACTTCTCCTGCAAAAAGAATCTGCATTTAAATATATTCCCGTTGATATTAGTTACAAAGCAAACAGTGATCTGGTCTCAGTACTTAGTAAAGAGATCCCGTCTTTAAAAATCAATCCTCTAACAGGAGATTTCTTTGGACTGACAAATACGGAGAATATTAACAGAGATACAAGAAAAGTGATTCTGTTTCTTGGTTCTAATATAGGTAACTTCACTGAAACGGAGATAAACCTCTTTTTAACTCAGCTCTCCGATTTATGTAAGAAGGGAGATAAGGTATTAATAGGATTTGATCTTAAGAAATCACCTGAAATTATAATGAATGCCTATGATGATCCATACGGCCACACACGGCGGTTTAACCTGAATCATCTTGCCAGGCTTAACCGGGAACTTGATGCAGATTTTAACCTGGATATGTTCGAACATCATACGACATACAACCCTGTGTCGGGTTATTTAAAGAGTTACCTGGTCGCTAAAGAAAGGCAGACAGTAATTATTAATTCGACTGGAGAACAGTTTATTTTTAACAGATGGGAACCTATATTCATGGAACTTTCAAGAAAATTCGATTTTCCTGCAATTGAAAGAATTGCATTCTCTCATGGGTTTCTAATTGTGAAACATTTCACAGATCAAAAAAACTGGTTCACAGATTCACTCTGGATAAAAAAATAAATGTTGTTTATACCAATAACAGCACAAAAAATTAGAATGATAACCGGTTCAATACCTGAATTTTTTGATACAATTTACCAGAGACGTGAATATCTTTATGAATTGCTTATTCAGCATTTTGTATTGTCACTGACTGCAATAATAATAATTGTAATCATTGGTATAGCAACAGGTATAGCTATTCTGAGGTTTAAAAGCATAAGACAGATTGTTCTTGGATTTGTGAACTTTATATATACCATCCCCTCTATAGCAATGTTCGGACTATTTATTCCTCTTGTAGGTATCGGTTTTATTAATGCATTGGTTGTCCTTGTTATTTACGGCCTGTTGCCAATGATAAGAAACACTTACACGGGTCTTAATGAAGTCGATTCCTTATATATTGATGCAGCAAAAGGGATGGGAGCAACACCTTCTCAAATATTTTTCAGGATTAGATGGCCGCTTGCATTCCCAACAATTCTAAGCGGCTTTCGAACAATGGTGGTAATGACTATAGCGCTTGCCGGACTTGCATCATTCATAGGTGCAGGAGGGCTTGGACAGGCAATTTACAGGGGTATAAACACCAATAATTCATCACTTATTCTGGCAGGCTCAATATCGGTAGCACTGCTCGCATTGTTCACAGATCTAATTATAGGAGCCTTCGAAAAAAGAGTAAGGAGCAGGAAGTTGCACACCCCCCGGAACAAGTTATTCACAGCTTTTGCTGCTGTGTTCTTCATTATCATTCCTTTATTGCTTTTCATATTTAACAGTAAGGTAAACAGCCCGGGAAGGTCGTCGGAAATTGTGGTTGCCTCTAAGCCTACTGCAGAGCAATATATACTAGGAGAAATAATTGCCAGGCTAATCGAAGAAAAGACCAGCATACCCGTTAAACGAACCTTCGGCATAGGAGGCGGAACTTCAAATATCCAACCGGCAATGTTATCGGGAGAAATTGATATTTATCCCGAATATACAGGTACTGCCTGGCTGTTTGTACTGAAAAAGAAGAAGATCAGCAATCCTGACACTCTTTTTAATGATCTGGCGGATATTTATAATAAGGAGTTCCATCTTACCTGGGTAACAAGATTCGGATTCAACAATACTTATACCCTTGCCATGTTTGATACGACTGCATCGAGGGAGGGAATTAAAACAATATCTGATCTTGCTCCGAAAAGTAACAGGTATCGTTTTGGTGCGGAATTTGATTTTTTTGAAAGAGATGATGGATTTTATGGTTTATCTGCTCTTTATTCCCTGAATTTCAAGAAAATAGTGGAGCTTGATATAAATTTGAAATTCAATGCTCTGGAAAACGGAACCGTTGATATTATAGATGCATTTTCAACTGATTCGCGAATCAGACAAATGAATCTTAGAACTCTCATTGATGATAAAAATTATTTCCCTGCCTATCAGGCCGGCATAGTAGTTCGAAATGAAACGCTTAAAAAGTATCCTGAACTTAAATCATTGCTTGAACAACTAAACAATACAATTGATGACAGTACAATGACCATGCTTAACTACGAAGTGGATATCAGTAATAAATCGACCGAAGAGGTTGCGTCAGCCTTTCTGAGATCAAAGGGTCTGATAAAATAATTTATTAAAAATGATTGAACCTGTAATTGAAATATCGGGCGTTACAAAAACTTATGAAGGACAAAAACTTGCTCTTGATGATGTGTCATTAAAAGTGCCTGATGGAGGTTTCTTAACTATTATTGGCCCAAGCGGCTGCGGAAAAACGACTCTTCTTCGACTTATTAATGGGATGACTGATTTTGATTCAGGCAAAATAGTAGTACTTAACAATGATATACATGAATGGGAAAAGGTAAGCTTAAGACGCAAAATAGGTTATGTAATCCAGGGGGCCGGACTGTTTCCCCATCTGACAGTTAAACAGAACATTCAATTCGTTATGAGTATCTCAGATGTGGCAGAGGATCTTCAGGAAGAAAGAGTAACGGAACTTGCACAGATAATCGGATTCAGTGAATCGCAACTTGATGAGTTCCCGGATAAGCTCAGCGGTGGTCAGCAACAACGTGTAGGCGTTGCCCGGGCACTTGCAATGAAACCTCAGATCTTGCTTATGGATGAACCATTCGGCGCCCTGGACAATATAACAAGGAGAAATCTGCAAGCAGAAATGAAGCAGATCC
>CAYYIW010000007.1:0-92445 GCA_964472085.1 uncultured Rikenellaceae bacterium
ACCCTATTTAACTAACATGTTTAAAAAAAACCATCGACTATGCAAATTTTTACCAATGTACGGCGCTTTGCGCTGTTAATTCTTAGCATGGTTCTTTCCACGGGTTTCCTATTGGCCCAGGAAAAAACTATTACCGGAACGGTTACTGGTGAAGGCGAGGGGCCTTTACCTGGCGTGAACGTCACAGTCCAGGGAACGACAACCGGAGCGATTACCGATGTGAATGGTACTTACAAGATTACTGTGCCGGGTCCGGATGCAGTGCTTGTATTTTCATCAATTGGTTATCAAAATCAGTCGGTAACTGTAGGCTCACAGACGGCTATTAATGTTGTGATGAAAACTGAGGTAACTGGTCTGTCAGAAGTAGTTGTTACAGGTTATACAACCCAGAGAAGGAGGGACCTGACCGGTTCTGTAGGCGTTGTACAACCGGCTGAACTTACCGCAGTCCCGACAGGTAACGTAAGTAGTGCTCTGCAGGGGCGTGCTTCCGGAGTAACAGTCTTGGGAAATGGTCAGCCAGGTGCTGAAGCAAAAGTAAGGATCAGGGGATTCAGTTCTTTCCAGGACAACGATCCTTTATACATTGTTGACGGAGTTCCTACGCAGGATATTAATTCACTGAACCCTCAGGATATCCAGTCACTATCAGTACTGAAGGATGCAGGTGCTGCTTCCATTTACGGATCAAGGGCATCCAACGGTGTTATCATTATTACAACAAAAAGTGGTAGCAAGGGTGTAAGTGTTTCATATAATGTGTACACCGGCTGGCAGGATCCAGGCAAAGGTCCGACCAACCTGCTTAACACACAGGAATATGCGGACCTGACCTGGCTAGTAAACAAAAATGATAATGTTCCTTTTTACAACCCTGATGGAACACAGGTAATTAACCCAATATATGGTTGGATTGGCAATGCTACTCCGACTCTTCCATCATGGGCAGGCAATACCAACTGGTATAAAGCTATAACAAGAGTTGCTTCCATTACCAACCATGATGTTTCCATGTCTGCAGGTAACGACAACTCAAAATTCTACGCCGGCTTCGGTGCCCGTATGCAGGACGGTATCGTTATTTACACATATCAGAATAGATATACCGGCAGGATTAACTCCGAATTTACTTTCCTCGGCGGTCGTGTGAAGATTGGTGAAAACATTACAGGAACTTATACTACCAGCCAGAGTAATGGTGTATCCAACCTGGGGGAGGGTAGCCCGATACAAATGGGTACATACAGGGGCCAGCCTATTATACCTGTAAAATGGACCGGACCGGATTTCCAGGGTCTATCACATTTATTCACTGCAGGAGACTGGGGTGGAACAGGTATTGTTGCTCAGCTCGGTAACGCCTCCAATGAAGTTGCTGATCTTACCAGGGCCAAAGACAATTTTTTCTGGAACCTGAGACTTGTTGGAAGTACCTATCTTGATGCTAAACTCATGCAGGGCCTTAATTTCAGGTCAACCATAGGAGGTACTTTCTTCTCCCAGTTTACTCAGGGCTATACTTTTATAACCTATGAAAATTCTGAAAACACCGGAGCGAACAGTCTTAGAATACGGACTGATTACGGGTCCGACTGGGTTTGGTCAAATACCCTTACACTTAATAAGACATTCGGACAGCATAAGATTCTTGCTGTTGCAGGTTACGAGGCTGATGAATATGGTATAAGACGTGGTACGGATGGTACACGTGGAAATTACTTCACAGACGATCCGAACTACCGTACACTCGACAACGGTGCAACTATTAATGCTCTTGGCTCATACTATGATACACCTACCACTCTTCTGTCACAATTCTTAAGAGCCGACTATTCCTTCATGGACAAGTATATGCTCAGTGCAACTGTACGTCGTGACGGCTCATCAAGGTTTGGTTCGGCCTACCGTTATGGTATATTCCCATCGTTCTCTGCAGCATGGCGTGTCAGTGATGAAGCTTTCTTCCAGGGAGTAACCTTTATCAATGATCTTAAAATTCGTGGATCATGGGGTACCATGGGTAACCAGCTTGCCGTTTCACCACAGAACCAGTTCTACAGCTACGGCGGTAGTGCGTCTACATCATTCTATGCTGTCAACGGTCAGTTTTCAGCATCCAACCAGGGATTCCGCCCGACACGTATCGGTAACCCTGATGCCAAGTGGGAAACAAACGTTACAACTGACATAGGTTTTGAAGCTACTGTTCTTAACAACAAGATCGGTATCAAACTCGACTGGTACCAGAAGAAGACCAAGGACCTTCTTTTCAATCCCGAATTACCAGGTATCGCAGGTGCCGCCACAAGACCTTATATTAACATAGCTGCTATGAACAACAAAGGTTTAGATGGTGAATTATCGTACAAGGATCAGTGGGGAGACCTTGGATTTGACGGTAGCGTTGTTCTTACAACATACAAGAACAATATCGACAAGATCGCCAACGGTGTTACATTCTTTGACCAGTCAGGTGGTACGACAAGGATCGGTACAGCTAACAGGAATATGGTGGGACACCCGATGTCTGCTTTCTTCGGTTACCAGGTAATTGGCCTGTTCCAGTCGGATGCTGAAGTTGCTTCTTCTCCGACACAGGATGGTGCAGAACCAGGTTTCTTCAAGTATGCTGATCTTGACGGTGACGGCGCCATCACCCCTGCTGACAGGACATTCATTGGTGACCCGAACCCGAACTTCACATATGGCTTCAACCTTTCATTTACTTATAAGAATTTCGACCTGTCAACATTCCTTTACGGTTCACAGGGTAACGATATATTCAACTGGAACAGATGGTGGGTAGATTTTTGGCCATCATTCCAGGGTCAGAAGAGTACGGATCTTTTATACAATAGCTGGACTCCTGATAATCCCAATACAACTGTTCCCAAAGCTTCCAATACCTCTAACTTCTCGACCAATACACAGGTTACAAGCTACTACATTGAGGATGGTTCATATTTGAGGATGAGAACTCTTGAATTAGGTTATACACTGCCTGAAGCCACAACCAACAAGGTTAATATCAAATCTCTCAGAGTTTATCTGCAGGCTGTGAACCTGTTTACAATAACCAAGTACTCCGGACTTGATCCTGAACTTGGTGGTGATGACAGAGCTTTTGGTTCTGATACTGGTAACTATCCTCTCGTTAAGAACTGGATTATCGGACTATCTCTTAATTTTTAATTTCAAATAACAGTATTATATGAAAAAGAAAAATATATTTCTGATCTTTACATTTGCAGTACTGGCAATACTCGGGTCCTGCAAGGAAGATTTTCTGAAAGTTGCTCCGACAGGTAGTCTGGATCAATCTTTACTTCAGACAAAACAGGGTCTTGATGCCCTGTTGGTAGGTGCCTATTCGATGATTGACGGCGTCTCTTCCCAGTTTGGAAGTGGTTGGGAATCAACAGCCAGTAACTGGGTTTGGGGATCAATCCGCGGTATGGAAGCTAATAAGGGTACTGATGCGGGTGACCAGCCTGATATTAACCCTATACAGACCTATACCGAAACTTCGACAAATCCTTATCTCAATGTTAAGTGGAGGGAAATATTCGAAGCAGTGTCAAGGTGTAATAACCTTATCACAATCACCCAGCAGACTCTTGATAATGGTAAGATCTCACAGGCTGATGCTGATTCCTATATTATACAGGCTAAAACACTTCGTGGATGGTATCATTTTGTAGCCTGGAGAATGTGGAAAGAAATTCCATACCTGGATGAAACAACTAATGTCAATGAAGTTAAAAATGACCAGGATGTGCGTTCTTTGATTCTTGCTGATCTGCAACAAGGTCTTAACCTCCCGGAGGATATGGGTGCAATTGGTAAATTTAACAAGACCGTATCGCAGGTGCTGGTTGCCCAGGCAATGATGCAGATGAATCAGGATTATGCCGGCGCTCTTCCTCTTCTCACATCTGCTATTGCCGGAACAAAACCTGACGGTGAAGCTATAGGACTTGATCCTAAATATGGTGAGATATTTGATATCGAAAACCGCAACGGCATTGAATCTGTTTATACTGTTCAGTATTCTGTTAATGATGGTTCCGGAGCATGGAACGCCGGTGCCGGTGAAGTGCTGAACTTCCCGTATAAAAGTGGTGGCTCACCCGGTGGTTGCTGCGGTTTCTTCGATCCCACACAGGAATTTGTAAACTCGTTTAGAACTTCCAATGGTTTGCCTCTACTTGATTTTTCATACAATAATGATCCGGTTAAAAATGACTTTGGTATCGCTATTGATGCTCCCTTTACTGCTGATGCAGGCGAACTAGATCCTCGTCTTGACTGGACTGTAGGCAGAAGGAGTATACCATACTGGGATTGGGGACCACATACAGGTGCTGACTGGATTCGCGACCAGACATATTCAGGTCCATATAACCCGAAAAAGCAGGTTTATAAAAAATCACAGGAAGGTACCTATACCGATATCTCAAGCTGGACCTCAGGTTACACAGCAAACGGTTACCGTATGATACGTTATGCAGATGTTCTCCTTCTTCTTGCTGAATGCCAGATCGAAACAGGTGATCTTGGAAGTGCACGGGATAATATCAACCTCATTCGTGCAAGAGCAGCCAACTCTGACGGTTGGGTCAAGAATGAAGATGGTACAAATGCTGCCAACTATGTTATCAACCAGTACCCTGCAACAGGTTACCCGTTCGATACACAGGCCAATGCTCGCATTGCTCTCAGGATGGAAAGAAAACTTGAACTGGGAACTGAAGGTCACAGGTATTTCGACCTGCAGAGATGGGGTACGGATTATCTTGTTACAGAACTTAACAGGGCACTTGCCTATGAAGAGACAATGCCTTGGGGTACAGCTCTCTACGGCGGTGCAACTGCTGGTCCTGAAGATGCAACGTATCCTATACCACAACGTCAGATCGACCTGAGCCTGGGTAACATTACTCAGAACACCGGACATTAATTTTTATTAATTTATTCGATACTAAAGTGGACTACCAGTACTGGTAGTCCACTTTTTTTTTACATTTACGGTGGATTATTAAATCAATATGCCTGTATGAGAAAAATTGCATTCCTGATAAGTATCGGACTGATCATATCATGTACCAGAGAACCAAGGTTTAGACTACTTTCCTCCAGCGAAACTGGTGTTGAATTCAGTAATACTCTGACAGAGACAGATAGTTTCAATGTAATGACATATGAATATATCTATAATGGTGCGGGAGTGGGAATAGCTGACCTTAATAATGACGGTCTGCAGGACCTGGTATTTGCAGGGAACCAGGTTTCCCCCAGGGCGTATCTCAATGCCGGAGATTTTAAATTCCGAGACATTACTTCTGATTTTAAGGGAATGACAAATGATGAATGGTATGGTAGTGTCACCATAGGTGATGTCAATAATGATGGCTGGCCGGATATCTATTTTACAGCCACAACAAGTCCTGATCCATTAAAAAGGAAAAACAGGCTCTGGGTAAATCAGGGCTGCAAGGATGGAGGTGATCCGACATTCATTGAGATGGCTGATAAATATGGTATAGCTGATACGTGTAATTCCACAGATGCCGGTTTCCTGGATTACGACCTTGATGGAAACCTTGACCTTTATATCCTGAATAATACTGTTACTCAACGTATGCTGGCTAACTACCGCGAAAAACTGACAGATGGTAGTGCACCCAACAATGACAGGCTTTATCATAATAACGGGGATGGGACTTTTACAAATGTTACGATAAAAGCAGGCATTGTTTATGAAGGATACGGCCTGGGCCTGGCAATCGGTGATGTGAATAAGGACGGTTACCCTGATATCTATATATCAAATGATTTTATGTCCAATGACCTGTTGTACATAAATCAGAAAGACGGAACATTTAAAAATGAAATAGCCAAATACATGTCATACCAGTCAAAATCCTCCATGGGAGATGATATGGCAGATATCAATAACGATGGTAATCCCGAAATGTTTACGCTCGATATGATGCCAGAGACATATTATAAAATGCGTCAGACAATAAATGGGTTTAGTTACATATTTTATATTAAGGACCAGACATTTAATTATGAACATCAGTATCTGAGAAATATGCTGCACCTGCATAACGGGTTCCTGAACGGGCAGTTGATACCTTATAGCGAGGTGGGTCAGTATGCAGGTATTTTTAAGTCTGACTGGAGCTGGTCGCCTCTTTTTGCTGATTATGATAATGATGGCGATAAGGACCTTATAATCTCAAATGGGTTTCCTAAAGATATGACAGATAAGGACTGGACGAAGTATAAGACAACAGCACAAGGTTTTTACGCTACCGATAAGCAGTTGATAGATCTGGCACCAGCAGTTAAAGTACCAAATGTGGCATATGAGAACAAGGGAAATCTCAGGTTTGAAAAGCGTAACGACTGGCTTCCTTCAGAGCCTTCTTTCTCTTACGGAGCTTCATTTGTTGATCTGGATAATGATGGTGACCTGGATTATGTGGTGAATAATATTAATGACAAGGCATTTATACTCAGGAATTATACAGTCGAAAAAGAGGGTGATAAAGCTAATTTTATTGAGATTAAGCTTGTGGGTAAAGGTGGAAACACAATGGCTCTGGGTGCAAAAATTGAACTCTGGAGTGGCGGAAACTTCCAGTATATTGAACATTTCCTCTCAAGGGGATATGCTTCTTCAGTCGATCCTGTAGTACACTTCGGTCTTTCCGGTGTCAAAATAATCGATTCGGTAAAGGTTATATGGCCAACAGGCAAATCTGTGTCTGTCCTTAAAAACCTTAAGCCAAACCAGATAATCACCCTGAATGAAAAAGATGCTGCACCGTTTTATGCTGGTAATACCTCGGTAAAAACTGATCTGATGTTCAACAGCGCGGAAAATATCCTTGATTATGTTCACAGACAACAAGATTATGTCGACTACTCGCTCAAACAGAGGATAATACCACATAAGTTTTCACAGATCGGACCATGTATGGCCAAAGGAGATCTGAATAGAGATGGTCTGGCTGATATTATTATCGGATCAACCAATGAGCTTCCAACTACTGTTTTCCTCCGTACAGGTAAGAATTTCACCAAAGCTTCATTTGAAGGACTTACTACAATGAAAGATTTCTCAGAAGGTGACCTGGCGATTGTTGATGTTGATAATGACGGTGACAACGATGTTGTGGCTGTTGCGGGAGGCTATGAAAATAATGATGATGAATACAGGCATTACGTTTATAAAAATCAGGATGGAAAGTTCATAAAGACTTTATTGCCGGTACCACCATTCCCATCAACAGTATTACGACCATGTGATTACAATAAGGATGGATTTACAGATCTTTTTATAGGATCACGTGTAAAAAGAAACATGTACCCTTACGCTAATAATTCCTGGATCGTACGCAACGATAATGGCAGGTTTGCCGCGGATACAACTTTACAATTTGATCTTGGTATGGTTACGGATGCCGTGTGGACCGATTATGATAAAGATGGCTGGCAGGATCTTCTTGTGGTACGTGAATGGAATTCCCCGATAATCCTTAAAAACATGGATGGAAAAGGATTTAAACCTGTTAAAGTACCGGAGCTTGAAGATCGCCATGGATTATGGTATTCAGTAACTGCCGGTGATTTTGATAATGACGGAGATGATGATTATATAATAGGTAATCTGGGTGAAAACAACAGGTTTACTATAAGTGATAAATATCCATTGAACCTTTATGTGGTAGATCTGGATATGGATGGTACTATTGATCCTGTTATGACAGCTTACTGGCCCGATAAAGATGGGAAAATGCAGGAATATCCGGTTAATTACCTCGATGAATTATGGTCCCAGTCGATCTATTTCAGAAGGAAAATAAGAGATTATACAGCTTTCAGTAATGGCAGTATCAATGATATATTTGATGAAACAATAATCAAAAGGCTGGCGGAAAAACTTTATGTCAATACTGCTTCAAGTTATATCATCTGGAACGATGACGGAAAGTTCAGATGGGAAAAATTGCCGCTCCCTGTCCAACTATCGCCGCTTTCCCATACTATTGTGCAGGATTTTAACGGCGACGGCTATCCGGATGTGATCCTGACAGGCAATGATTATACCTTTGATGTATCAACCGGCTATTATGATGCGAATAAAGGCCTTGTTTTGATTAATAAAGGTAAGAACAGGGAAATGGGTCAACCATCATTTGACCTTCTTGAACCTTCTCAAAGCGGGTTGATGATTGAGGGTATGGTTGAATCATTGCTCTACATTAAAGGAGATACAAGCCTTGTTGTTGCAGGTATTAACCGTGATAGTGTAAGAATATTTGAGCACAAAAGCAGGTGATTATTTTCCGTCATTTTCATATTCAATGAGGTTACCCTGTTTGAACCTGTATCTTACAACTTCCTTGCATTCATTACAGTCGCGTAAGGGAGAGTTGCGGGAGCGTGATGATACTTCAGCAGTTATGAGCCTGTCTTTGATGCCCAGTATCTTCATGTTGGACTCAACAACCCTTCCAAGAACCAGATTATAGCCCGTATTCAGTAATATGAGATTTTCCGGAGATGCTTCATACTGACCCTTAAAAGAATTCAGAGTTATTATAGCATCCTCCCTGTCATCATCATCTATCAGTCCCGTATATATCTTTGCCGGGTTAATAATGTATTTTAAAGTATTATCCTCCGTGGAAACAAATTGATTCTTGATTTCAGTAATGGTTATTGTCCCGTTTTGCGACACAGTTTCTTTTACATCGCCAAGTATATCTTTTACATATCCGGTTGCAAATTCCATAACTTCCTTCCTCAATGCTTTTTCTTTTGAATTATTTTCTCCGGTACGGGTACAAGAGAATAAAAGAAAAACAGGCACAATCAATATCGCTGGTTTATTCATTTTGATGATCCTTAAAATTCATCCAAAAATATAATTTTTGATTACAATGAACAAAATTGTATATTATAGACTTAATTCTTTAACAGTCCTGAAATGACTATCAGTGATTTTGAATACTTAACCACAAAAGCAATGAGAAGACGCGATTTTATCAGAACATCAGTTTTTTCGGCATCAGCTTTAAGCCTCTTTCCGGCAGATCTTTCTTCGATTATCAGGGAAATAAAACCTGATTCAATTGAAAAGCGCTCACTTGGCAGGACAGGGGAGAAGCTGTCAATGCTTGGATTCGGAGGCATCGTTGTAATGGATGTGTCCCCGGAGGAAGCATCAAACCATGTAAAAAAGGCTATTGATGCAGGAATTAATTATTTTGATGTTGCACCATCCTACGGTGATGCGGAGATCAAATTAGGTCCGGCCCTGGAGCCGTACAGGGATAATGTGTTCCTGGCCTGTAAGACCGGAGAAAGAAAAAAAGAGGGAGCAAGAAAAGAACTTGAACAGTCTTTGAAGAATCTCAGGACAGATCATTTTGACCTGTACCAGCTTCATGCGGTTACGACCCAGGAAGATGTCAAAACAATCCTGGGACCGGGAGGAGCCATAGAGACATTTGTAGAAGCCAGGAAAGAAGGGAAAGTAAGATTCCTGGGATTCTCAGCCCATTCTGTTGAAGCCGCTATGGCACTTATGGATGGATTTGATTTTGATACAATATTGTTCCCTGTGAATTTTGTAACCTGGAACGCTGGTGATTTTGGTCCGCAGGTACTAGCCCGTGCAAAGGAAAAAGGCATGGGAATACTTGCTCTTAAATCGATGGCTAAAGGGCCCTGGCCTGAGGGAGCTGACAAATCCGCTTATCCAAAATGCTGGTATCAACCGTTAACAGATATTAATGATATACGGATGGCTCTCAGGTTTACGTTATCTCATCCTGTAACTGCAGCCATACCCCCGGGTCAACCAGTATTATTTAATAAGGCATTGTCGCTTGCTCAGGAATTACCTCCGCTTACTTCGGAGGAAGAAAAAAGCATTAAAGAAAAAGCTATGAAGGGAACTCCTCTTTTTTCATTTACGGAGGGCTAGTCCATATCATAGATTTTTTAATGACCACGAGACTGTCTTATAAGATCTTTGCGATCCTGGTGTATTGTCTTCGCATTCTCAGAGGTTAATCCTTGGAACCTCTTAAGACAACCGGGTATTTAAAATTATTTTGTGTACTTAAGCCTGAGATTGACCACCTTATCGTATACAAAATAACACGCATTATCGCACTGGTCCTTTACATATTTTACCTGCGGGGTGGCCGAGTCAACAGTGACATATTTCTTCCCGTTAACATAATAGGTAGCTGCAAAGGTATATTGTTTATTAAGGGTCAGATTTACATAATTGTTCTTTAAGTGGGCAGTATATGTTGAATAAAGAATACTGTCCCCGAGAAATCCTTCATAAATTTTTATCTGAACAGACGGATTGGCATCCGAAATACTGACTTTCATCTGAACATCAGTATCTGTCGGTTCTTCCCTTGTGCAGTCTGAACAATTAACAAACAATCCATGCTTTTCACACGAAAAGAACAGGACTAATATGAACAATGCAGCTATTTGTACAAATCTTAGCATATGGTTAGTTCCATCTGATTGGTTTTATTTTTGCCCTGAGTTTGTCAAATAAATAATTATAGGACAATCCGAACCTGAGCCACACCGGTCCGGCATGATAAAAATCGGACTTAATATATTCAAGATCAAGATTAAATGCCAGGTAAGTCTTCGATATTCTGATGCCGGCTGATGGGATTATTTTCAATTTGTTGTCAAATGTATAAGTTGTGCCTCTCAGGCTTGAACCAAAGGCATAACCAGCCACAAGGGATGATGAC
The DNA here is from genome assembly GCA_964472085.1 of uncultured Rikenellaceae bacterium. Classification (GTDB taxonomy): domain Bacteria; phylum Bacteroidota; class Bacteroidia; order Bacteroidales; family VadinHA17; genus LD21. The sequence goes on from CAYYIW010000007.1 coordinate 10,815, forward strand.
ACCGCAATATTCATCCTTTCGACATTTTTTGATAATGGAAAATCCTTGAAGACTCCACCATAAACCAGGGATTCCTTACTCATATATTGATAAAAGACATCTTCAGAATTTTTTACAAGTACTCTTGTGTACCATAGTTTTGTATCCAGGCCAAGTTTGAAGCCGCTGTTCAGGTATGGCTCCCTGAAAGATAAGCTCATCGCGGTAAACATATCATGTACTGATGCCCTACCTGATAAAGTAAGCGAAGCCTGGTTAATCCTTAATCTCATTTGTCCCTGCACATTATGTTCCCTTAACAGGTCAATCATATCTTTTCTCCGGTATCTGGCTGCAAGGTCATACATGTTTATAGCTGTCAATCCGTTCGCACTGGCATCGAAGCCCACTTTAAACAGAAAATCAACCGAGTTTCTCTGGTCATTTATCACAGCCAGTGCCAATGCGTTCAGATTATTATTATTCTGTGCATATATGTTGGCACCGTGTTTATAAAGGATATCCATTGTAAGAGTATCCCCGTAATATGAAGCAATAAGGAAAGGAGTATAGCCGTCATTGTTACTGATTTCGGTGTTTGCCCCCCTCTGGACAAGAAGGTCTGTAATGTCCGTATTGCCTGCTTCAACGGAGGCCAGAAGGGGAGTTATACCTTCCCATGAAGTGGCATTAATATTAGCATTATAATAAAGGAGCATATCAGACATCCTCAGATAATTATAGAGTGAAGCATAGTGAAGGGCAGTTGCATTATGCCTGTCTGCATAGTTAACATTTGCTCCTGCACGGATGAGCATTTCGGCAATCGAAAGATTGTTATTCTTAACTGCAATCAGCAAAGGTGTTTCTGTATTGGAGGTAACCTGGTTAACATCAGGATCATAATTTAGGAGTGTCCTGACTGCACCGGCCTGGTTACTGGAAACAGCGAATATAAGCGGGGTTGCACCCTGATCTGTCTCAGCATTGACATCAGCTCCTTTATTTATCAGGCGTATTATCTCTGATGAATAACCTTTTGATGAAGCCATCATAAGGTTATAATCCAGTGCACCATCATAGATAAACGGTATATAGTCCGAGGTGTCAATAACCGTATTCAATACGAGCGTATCCTGTCCCTGGATCTGGCCATGCACTTCAGTAAAGCTTAAAAGTAATGAGGCTACGATTAAGCATCCTATTAATCTTAACCCGCGGTTTGGCATAAACACAAAGTTAGTTTTTTGGCTCTTATTTTAATATTACATCGATATAAAAGGGGATTTTTTTTGCTGCAATCCCTTTAGTATTATATCAGACAATACCAGGCATAAAAGAACTGTTGTTATGCAATATAATATATTTCCTTATGTATATAACTATCCTTTATCAGGATTTTATAGCAAAGCATAATTCATGCCAGAAATGTTTAAATAATGCCCTGTTTTCCTGATATTATCTGTTAATAACTTCCTAGTTTTAAACTTATACAAATATTTATTCGAGAAATAATGCAAAAAAAAATAATACTTTATATTTTTGTGTCGGGATAGAAATGATCATTGCTTGGCCAAATTCAGAAAAATATTATTAATTACAGTCCTATTTTCTCTTGTAAGTTTCAATAAGGGTGCTCAGGAAGACAAAATAGTTTTCGCTGATAAACTTGTACCAACAAATGTCAGACTGACCAATGATGATATTTCAGGTATCAACAATGAGAGAATTGACAGGACAGTACATTCATTTCTTCGGAAATGGTCTATAGCAGGAGCATCCATCGCCATTTCCAAAGATGGAAAACTTATTTATGCCAGGGGATTCGGCTATATCGACACAGCTTTAAAAATTCAGACACAGCCATATAATAAATTCAGGATTGCGAGTATTTCCAAGCTGGTCACAGCAACGGCCATTATGAAGCTTTCAGAGGAGGGCAGGCTTTCTCTTGATGATAAAGTGTTCGGGCCGGAAGGAATCCTTAATGATGAATATTTTTCAGATCCAAAGGATAAACGTGTATATGATATAACTGTTGAACAACTACTCAGTCACGAGGGTGGTTGGTCACAAAGGTATGGTGATCAGATGTTTATGCCGATAACCGTTGCCGAAAAAATGGGATTGAAACCTCCTGTTTCCACAAAAAACATTGTCAGGTTTGCACTGGACAGGCGTCTGCAATATACACCCGGCAGGGGAAGAGCGTATTCTAATCTGGGTTACAGTATACTTGGTCTTGTTATTGAAAAGGTAACAGGCATGTCTTATGAGGATTATTGCCAGACTGCTATTCTTCATCCGCTGGGTATCTACGATATGTCTTTAGCGGGTAATATGCCATGGCAGCGGGCTGTAAATGAAACCATGTATTATGAGCCGTCGGATGTGGTTCTTAAACCCTCAATATATGGTAATGATGTGATGCTTCCTCCCAGCTATGGAGGTAATGATATTACTGCACTGGGAGCGGCCGGAGCATGGATAGCCACTGCCCCTGATCTAATACGGTTGTGCCTTGCTGTTGATGGATTTAATTCAAAGCCGGATATCCTGACTGATAAGAGTATAAGATTTATGACAAACCGTTCAAATGGTTTTGCACCCGTTGGATGGAAAGGAACGATCTATAATGGCACATGGTGGAGAACAGGTTCTTTCCCGGGCTCAGCAGGTATGATGAAAAGACAGTCGGACGGCATTTCCTGGGTTGTGTTACTGAATTCCAGCGCATGGAACGGACCTGAAATTTATTCCTTTATCAATGGTATGATGTACAGGGTACTGACCCATATTAAAACGTGGCCGGATAATGATCTCTTTCATTATTCTCTGCCTGTCCCGTTAAAAAATTCTTTTTCTGCTAATTCAGCCAACTGAAAAATGTGTTTCTCAGTTAATGTTAACCTTGTTAAAGAGGAGCTTGAGAACAGGTATGGTGCTACCCTTATAGATCCTGATAAATACAGGCCAAGCTACTATTATCATGCCTTTGCACTTCCTGAACTGCCGGCTGTATGCTCAGGAGCAACAGATAAAATACAATTACTTGGATGGGGACTGGTTCCATCCTGGACAAAGTCAGACGATGATGCTGATTTGATCAGGATCAAGACCTTTAATGCACGAAGTGAGACTGTGGACAAGCGAAACGCATTTTCTTCATCTTTCAGGTCGAAGAGATGTATTATTCCAGTCAGAGGTTTCTATGAATGGCAACATACCGGGAAAAAGAAGATACCCTGGTATATTTATTATTCTGATAATGAAATAATATCCCTGGCCGGATTATACGATAAGTGGACCAGCTCGGCAACAGGAACCGAAATAAGCACTTTTACCATACTCACAACCGAAGCCAATGAACTAATGGCGAAGATTCATAACTCAGCCAAAAGAATGCCTGTACTGCTTGACAGATCATTTGAGAACAAATGGCTCGATTTGAATACACCTTTGGAAGAACTTGCCAATATGCTTAAACCGGCATCTTCCGTAAGTCTCGCAGCACACACAATAAGCTCCCTGATAAGCAACAGGAATGCCGATAGGAATACGCCTGATGTGATAAAACCTTTCAATTATAACGAAGAAAATCTTTTGTTTTAATTGGGGGTGATTTTATGTCACTGTGCTACAAAAATGTATGTGAGTGTACCTGTTTCAATCTTTGGTGAATTGATATCAGGATTAAACCTGGATATTAAAGCTGTCTTTATAGCCGTTTCAATAAGACATGGGTCTGATGTTGTACTTTCTTCCGTAATCACCCGGGCCTTCTCTACATCTCCCCTTTGATTCACTTCTATCAGAAGCACCACCTTCCCGGAGCCTTCACACATATAAATCGGTATTGGAAGATAGGTGTGAGTGCGATCTTTCAGATTATAAAATATCCTTGTAGGTCCTTTGTAGTTTGAGGCCATCTGTTGCGATTCACTTGGTTTGTTACTGTTTCCGTTTAGTGAGCTGTCTCTTTTGTACTCCAGGTTTTCATCACCTTTATCATTTAATTTCTCCTTTTGCTCATCTATAAAGTTCTCTGCACTGAGTTTTCCGCTTTTAATCAGCTCTTCCTTAACTTTATCAATATACTCGTCGGCATTGATCTTCTGATTACTCCTGTTGGCAAGATTTCTTGCTATGTTGAGCATCTCAGGATCATCCCGGAGGACTTTTTCAATTGTTTTTGGTTGCTCGTCAGGCTTATTTTTCAGTTGCATCTGGGGTGGCTCTTCAAATTCGATGACATAATTTCCGGAAATATTATTTTTTATTGCCTTGAGCTGAAAGGACATAAATATAATACCTGCAATAAGATGAATAATTACTGCACCGAGGATACCCACAAATCTGCCTTCGTTCTTGATCATTATGATGCGAAATTAAAAATTATTGCCGGTGAATCCATATTTGTGGACTTATAATAGTTATATCAGTTCAGGATAGTGTTTATTGTTCCACAGAAATAGCCAACAACAGGAAAAGTATAAGGATAAGAGTCAAATCAACGAGGGATCATGACTTAGACAAATAGAAAAGCGATCATCTTTTCTTTTTCTTCCTTACTTTTGCCTTAACAGGTTTGTTGTACTTCTTATTTTTCAGGAGGCCGTTTTTCAGATCCCTTATAAACCTGGACCATGCAAAAGGATTAAGAAGGTTATTGTAAGGATACTGGTTTCTGGTTGCCATGGTCTTGAAATTCTGCTCCATAGCGTATTTAAAGCCTGCTTCCGGTGATATAGCGGGATTAGTCTGGTTTGAAATAGCTACATAGACTGAGGCTATGTTATCATTCATGTTCTCAATAATTGGATCGACAGGACGTTCTTTTGTGACATCCTTCAGGAATTCATTGTAGGTTTTCCATGGAAGGATTGTGATCTCCTTTATCTGAATAGTATCCTGTTCAAGTATTATGTCAACTTTACAATGTTTATCCTTGTATGATTCCGGTATTATAGTATGATATCGTTTGAATCCCAGGGCCCTGTAATATATAGTGTCACCCGGTGTGCTTGTAATAGAATATATTCCTGTAGGTTCGCTGACAGTTGCCCTGCGAAGTTTCCTGGAGATGACTGAAACGCCAGGGACCGGGCTATTTGAGGCATCCAGTATCATACCACTAACCTGGATATACCTGTCGGCACTGTTTGTCTGTCCGGATAAAGTGGGAATACACAATAGAAAAAGTAAGGCTGTATGGAGTATTTTGTTCGACAAGAACTTTTTTATTATATGTTTCCTATATTGTTGCAAAATAAACAATATTGATATTAACGGTAAAATATTTAACTATATTTTATTGGGATGTCTTAACAGGAGGGTTGTTTGTCTGGCAAATTCTCATAATAACCTGTTGGAGACAATTATCATTTATATTCTCTAAAAATATTCCAATCTTTGTTCTGATGAAATGAATACAAAAAGATATTACCCTGTCCGGTGTAATATTTTTCAGGAAATAATTATCTTAATTTTGTTGAGAAACAGATTTTGACGCAATGATACCCGTACATGTCAGGAGAGGACGCAAATTATTGATAAAACCTGGTATACGTGTGGGTATATACAGCAATTAAAATCAAAATTATATATATGAAAAAATTATTATTACTGGGAGATGAAGCTATAGCACAGGCAGCACTTGATGCAGGATTAAGCGGGATGTATGCTTATCCCGGTACTCCCTCCACGGAAATAATGGAATATATTCAGTCATCCAGGCAGGCAGAAGAAAACAAGGTACACAGACACTGGTCATCGAATGAGAAGACAGCAATGGAAGCTGCCCTTGGAATGTCATATGCCGGCAAGCGGGCCATGGTTGCGATGAAACATGTCGGGCTTAATGTTGCAGCCGATAGTTTTATCAACTCGGCAATCACAGGAGTCAATGGCGGGCTTGTTGTGGTTTCAGCAGATGATCCTTCAATGCATTCATCACAAAATGAGCAGGATTCAAGGTTTTATGGTAAGTTTGCCCTTATACCATGTTTCGAGCCCTCAAATCAGCAGGAGGCATACGAGATGATCTTTGATGCCTTTGAGACATCTGAGAAATACAGGTTGCCAGTTCTTTTAAGGATAACTACCAGGCTGGCTCACTCAAGGTCAAGTATTGTTTTAAAGGACTCTATTCCTTTAAAAAAATTAAAGCTTCCTGACAATCCTGTACAGTTTGTTTTATTGCCTGCAATAGCAAGAAAAAGGTATAAAACACTTATATCTGAGTACGAGAAGGTAAGGTATGACATCAGGTTGTCGAAGTATAATGCTTTTAAAGACGGGACAAACCGTAAGCTGGGAATAATAACATGTGGTATAGCCTACAATTACCTCATGGAAAATATTTCTGATTCCAAAGATGAATTTCCGGTTCTTAAACTGGCAACATATCCTTTCCCCCGGGATATTATAAAAGACATTACCTCGAGGTGTGAGGAGATACTTGTTCTGGAAGAGGGAGGACCTTTAATTGAAGATTCCCTGAGAGGTTTGCTGGATAACGGAATCAAGATATATGGCAGGATGGACGGAACAGTACCGCGTGATGGTGAACTTAATCCGGTTCTCGTGGCAAAAGCACTTGGTCTGCCGTCAGAAACAGGATTGGAAGTTCCTTCTCTGGTAAAAACCAGGCCTCCTTCATTCTGCAAGGGATGTGGCCATGCTGACATGTTTAATGCTTTGATTGATGCAGTTAAACCTTATGGTCCGGGGAGGGTGTTCTCAGATATAGGATGTTATACCCTCGGTGCTTTGCCGCCATATAATGCAATTAATTCATGTGTCGATATGGGAGCTTCCGTTACCATGGCTATTGGCGCTGCCGATGCCGGACTTTTTCCATCTGTTGCCGTTGTCGGTGATTCAACTTTTACCCATTCCGGAATGACCGGACTCCTTGATGCAGTTGTCAAGCATTCTCCGGTGACAATCATTATCGCTGATAATTCAACGACAGGTATGACGGGAGGACAACAATCACAGGCCACAGGCAGACTGGAGCAAATTTGCCTGGGGCTTGGTGTTTTACCTGAACATCTTCGTGTGCTGGTTCCATTACGAAAAAACCATGATGAAAACGTAAAGGTCATGATGGAGGAATTTGAGTTCAGGGATGTTTCTGTAATCATCGCCTCCAGGGAATGCATACAGACAGCTACAAGAAGAAAAAGAACCGGAAAATCTAACGAATAACTATACAGGAATAATGAAGAATGACATTATATTATCAGGTGTTGGTGGACAGGGTATTCTTACCATTGCCGCCGTTATAGGAACAGCTGCCATAGATAAAGGATTGTATTTGAAACAGGCAGAGGTACACGGGATGAGCCAGCGCGGTGGGGATGTGCAGTCTCATCTCAGGATTTCTGACAGACCTGTAATGTCCGACCTTATTCCAAAAGGTAAGGCTGATCTGATCATTTCAGTTGAACCGATGGAATCATTAAGGTATCTTCCCTGGCTTTCACAAGATGGATGGCTTGTTACCAATTCCAATCCATATATGAACATACCGGATTATCCTGATATAAACGATATCCTGAATGAGGTCAAAAAAATAGCAAACCATCTGATTATTGATGCTGATACTATTGCCAGGGAAGCTGGTTCAATGCGATCGGGTAATATCGTAATACTCGGAGCTGCTTCTACCTATATAGACATGCCTTTCCAGAGCCTGGAGAAAGCAGTCAGAGACCTGTTCTTAAGAAAAGGAGAGGATATTGTGAAAATAAACCAGGTAGCCCTGAGGGCCGGAAGAGATTTTTCTGAAGGATAAATACCCTGGTATTGAATTGCTTTATTTTTAATAACCTGAAAGATGGAAACGGAATCCAAAAAAAAAGCTGAGCAATTTCTTGAGATAGCATCAAAGTTTAAGCTTGGTAAGCTGGTGACTGAATTACCAAATGATGCTACCGTTAACCTTTCCGAACTTGCGCAACAAAATCTTGAAGAAGGTATTTCTGTATTGAAAAGTCTTGATACAAATACTCTGGAAGTATTATCAGAAAAGCGTAATGAAATATACCATCTTAAGCATGTCATAAGAGATACGCTGGCTTCAGGGAATGACATTTATTTTTGTGGTTGCGGGGCTACCGGCCGCCTTTCATTGACAATAGAAACCCTTTGGCGGCAGGTGTACAGGAATAATTCTCTGGAAAACCGTGTATTCAGCTTTATGGCCGGAGGTGATGTGGCTCTTATACGTTCAATTGAGAATTTTGAAGACTACCCGGCATTCGGAGCAAGGCAACTTATTGAGTCTGGTTTTAGTGGTGGCGACCTGCTTATTGGAACAACTGAAGGTGGCGAAACCCCATTTGTGATAGGGGCAGTTGAAAAAGCTTCGGTTCTTTCATACAGGAGACCATTCTTCCTTTATTGTAATCCGGATGATGTATTATCTGAATCAGCAGAAAGGTCAAGACTAGTTATCGAAAACAATGATATTGAAAAGATTAATCTTACTGTAGGTCCTATGGCTGTTACAGGGAGCACGCGTATGCAGGCATCCACTATACTTCTGGCAGCTGCCGGTATTGCTCTGCTACACTATGATGAGGATGACGGCGTAACCGGAGATTCAATAGATGACCTGGTTAATTTCTGGAAGTCGCTCAATACTGGCTTTATAAAGGACTTTGTTATTACTGAAACCAACTGTTACCTCAAGGGGGAATATATTCTTTATGAAACAGATACAGGTCTTGGTATTACTGTAATAACTGATACCACTGAACGTTCACCTACTTTCAGCCTTCTTCCTTTTGAAAATGATAATGAGACGGAACAGGATCTGTCATTGTGTTACCTGTATCTTCCTGGTTCGGAGAACAGTGAGAATGCCTGGAAAGATCTGCTTTGGAGAGCTCCGAGGACCCTTGAATGGGATGACATAAATGGTATTGCCTCATATAAACGCCTCCTGGGCTTTGATTTTTCATCGAATGTCATTGGAAGGAGGGAAAGAAGAAAAATTAATGCTGTCCACCATATGTTTAAGGTTCGTTCAGAAACCAACGGTATACGATTTGCTCTTGATACAATCGACCATCTTATACGCATGCCTTTTAGTGATCCACTGTTCAGGCATCTTGTCCTCAAAATGATCATGAACGCTCATTCGACACTTATAATGGGACGGATGGGCAGGTATGAGGGCAACGTAATGACATGGGTTAGAGCAAGCAACAATAAACTTATCGACAGGGCTATCAGATATATTGACCTTCTGCTGGGATACAGGGGTATCAAACTGTCCTACGAGGATCTTTGCTATTACCTGTATGAAAAGCTTGAATACCTCGGACCTGACAAACCTGTTGTTCTTGAAACGGTTGAGGATATAGTAAAGAAACTAAAGAGGGGATGAGGAGGCTGTCTTAAAAGTCAAATTTGACTTTTTATTCAGCCTCCTCATGTTAGTATCCGCCTATTTCTTCCCTTATTCCTTCTTTTTGGCGGCTTCGGCCTTTGGCGCACCCCCGTTACGAAGCAGCAGCATATCGTTGAGGACAATTTCTGTAATGTATTTGGTTACGCCGTTCTTATCATCATATGTACGGTATACAATCCTGCCTTCCACGGCTACTTCATGGCCTTTTTTAAGAAACCTGCCTGCTATATCGGCAAGACCGTTCCATGCTACGATATTATGCCATGTGGTTTCACTTATTTTCTGACCCTCAGAGTTCTTATAGCCATCATCCGTGGCGAGAGTAAAATTGGTTACCTTTTTTCCTGTTTCGGTCACTTTAACTTCCGGATCCTGGCCGAGATTACCGATGAGTGTTACTCTGTTCCTTAATGAGTTCATGATTTTAATTTTTAGTTTGACATACATGTTAATTACACTACAAACTTAAGCCGGCTACGGAGACTGTTCCGGTTATTAAACATTTATACCCGCTTTAGAAATGCTTTTAGTCGTTTGTTACCGTTTGTAAACGTTTTATTAATTAACTGTCAGCACTATACGTAGTTTTTATAAAATTTGTATCTTTATAAAAAACAATAGTGCTGTGGAAAAAAGATGTCTAGATTGTGGCGACCTGCTGCATGGTCGCAGTGATAAAAAATTTTGTTCTGATCAATGCAGGAACAACTACAATAACAGGATTAACCGCGATTCCAACAATTTTGTCAGGAATGTGCATGCTTTATTAAGAAAGAACAGGAGAATATTATCAGATCTTTATTCAGAGGGAAATTTTAATATCCATAAGGATGCCCTGGTTGCCCTTGGTTATAATTTCAGTTTCTTTACCCATATCATAGAAACATCAGCAGGAATTGTCTTCCATTATTGTTTTGAATATGGTTACAGTGACACAGGGGATGACTTCCTGAAAATCAATTATAATTCAAGGTATATTGAATACCAGTAAAAGAAACGGACAAAATGCCGTCAGGTCAGATTATTCCGCTCTTAGGTGTCACTGCCCGGTTTTTCGAAGTAATTGGGACAACATTACCTGAGAATCTTGCATTGGTAGTCAGCATCGAGGTAATTGACGCACTACATGTACCACTCCTGCTGATCTTGAGGAATACATCAAAGGAAGTCCCTCCTTCAGACACCTTCAAACTGATCCCATAGCTACCTTTATCCTCATACTTGGTAAGTTTATAATCCATGGTCCGGCCAAACATATTTATTCCGGCTATTGGCCTGAAAGCGAATTGTCTGCCGAAATAGGCCGTGCTAATGACACCCTTTTCACCATCTACGATTATATAATTTTCTCTCGGTGCCAGCTGTATTATTCCCCCATAAGTAAGATACATGCGGTTTAACTTAACGATAAATCTTTTTGACTCCACAGCGTTCTTAACAGTTTCCTGGGCTGCAAGCTTCTTTTCATTACGGCTCAGTTTACCGGAGGATGTAGCTTCCTTCGTGGTTGAGCAGGATGATAGAAGAACTATTGCACCTAACAGATATATTAATTTCTTCATGGCACGTATTTTTTTTAAATAAATCAAATATCGTGCCAACTCACTTCTCAGGTTTTTTATCCTATTGCTTTAAAAACGGGAAATAGTAATAAAGATTTTTTTTGGTCAGCCTGGTACCATAACCTGAATCTTCAAAGGCTTCGCAGTATTTGATTTTTGACCCCTTTTCCTTACCATATTCCTCTATGAGTAAATCACGGTATGGACTGGCATCAGAATCCTTTTTCCTGGTTGCACCAAGCCATGCTCTTCTGTCGGCATCAGAGGCAGGCACCTGGTCAAGTATTCCCTGGTTGAAAGGAAGCCATTCATACATTTGTGATTTATGCTGGTGATACATATCCATCTTCTTTTCAATGACATCATCAATATCCACAGCTACATCAGCTTTAAAGGGTTCAGGATGAATAAAACGATCGCTCATCCACAGAAACAGGGGATTCTTTTTAAGAAACGGCACTTTCGGGTCAATTGTGGGAACAGTAACCATATAGGCAGCATCGAGTACAAGTACACCTGTATACCTGTGGTCAGGATGGTAATCGTATGGTCTTGGACAGATTACAATATCGGCCTGCTGTTCTCTTATTAACTTGATGACCTCTAGCCTGTTCTTATAGGTAGGCATTAACTGACCGTCATGATTGTTAAGGGTGATGTATCTTACGCCAATAACTTCACCTGCCTTACGGGCTTCTTCCCTGCGTATTTTAGCCAGTTTTCTGGCCTTTATTGACTGGTGACCGGCATCGCCGTTGGTGAGTGATACCATAAGGACATCATTACCCATACTTGCCCATTTATAGGCCGTTCCGCCAACCTTGTCAGGATCGTCGGGATGAGCGCCGATTATTATGATATGCAATTTTTTTGCTGCATTATCCTGGGCCATGAGGCCCGGCATAAATGCAAAAAGAAGAAAAACCTGGAAAAAAGCAAATAAAGATCTCATGGTAATAATTGGTTTAATTAATTGTAATATACACAAATAAGGTTAACTGTCAAATTGTTGGATTTGCTGTAATAGTTCTTTGGTATGAAATGAAAATCAAGATAAGCTTTAAAATCCCCGAAAGTGATTTTGATCACTTTTCCGTTACACTAAAGCAATTAATTATTGCTTTTATCATTACTCTTATATCTTTGGAAAATTAATAATGATTTTTGAAAAAACGAAGCTCATATGTTAAAAATTCAATAAAAAGGTTTATAGATGTATGAATATTAGTGTTCTTTAAAATAAAAACTATAACAAATGAAAAAGTTATTGATATTAATAGTACCTGTACTCCTGATAAATTCATACTCCTTCGGGCAAAGTAACGTAAATCAGGACAGGGGTTATATTGTAAAAGTCGGACAGATGGCCCCTGATTTTACAATAAATGAGGTTAATGGCAAAACCTTCAAATTATCAGATCTGAGGGGCAAGGTAGTTATGCTGCAGTTTACAGCAAGCTGGTGCAGCGTCTGCAGAAAAGAGATGCCATTCATTGAAAAGGAAATATGGAAACCTGGGGAAAAAGAAGGACTTGTCCTGGTGGGGATCGATCGTGATGAACCAAAAGACAAGGTGGTCAAGTTTCATAATGATATGTCAATATCATATCCGCTTGCACTCGATCCGGGAGCTGACATTTTCGGTTTATATGCCAATAAAGAAGCCGGGGTAACAAGAAATGTGATTATTGACCGTACAGGAAAGATAATTTTCTTAACAAGGTTATATGATCGTAAAGAGTTTGAAAATATGAAGAAGGTCATTTTTAATGAACTGGCGGCAAAATAACCGGAATTTTTTTACGTTATCAGGTAACTGTGAATTCTTTTTATTCTGCAAATGCAACTTTTTTATACTGAAATCCGTTAAAAACATTATCAAATCTTAAAATTTTAATCAGATTACGATTTTGTAAACTTAAAACTAAGATCATGAAAAAATTTTTTGCAATATTATTGGTAGCATTACTAACAATACCGGCATTTTCCCAGCTTAAATTCGGTATCAAAGCGGGTGTAAGAACCAATTCGATTTCAATGAATGATGTCAAGGATATTGTTGCCGGCAATACAACCTACACTGTCGATGCGATTACTTCTGCCAAATATGGCTTCCAGGGAGGGGTATTTATGAGAGCATCCTTTTTTGGCATATACCTTGAACCGGAATTGCTTCTGTCAACCAGGACCAATGAATACTCAATTACAGATCAGACAGCAGGAAATGTTGCTTCAATTGTGAAACAGAATTTAACAAAGCTAGATATTCCCGTCCTTGTAGGATTTAAGCTCGGACCATTGAGACTGAATGCGGGTCCTGCAGGGTCCATCCTGCTTAATACACCAAAAGAGCTCATAGACAGCCCTGATCTGAAAAACCTCAACAGCAGGATGACGATTGGTTACCAGGCCGGTATTGGATTTGACCTGTTTAAGAGACTTGCTTTCGATCTGAGATATGAAGGAAGTCTTAAGAAATACCAGAACCAGATAGAAAACCTTACTGGGACCAAATTCAATATAGATGATCGTCCGAATGCATTTATCTTCAGTCTTGGTATAATGTTCTGAATACAATAATAAGCCTGGCGGTTCTGTATGAGATTAAAGTGCTGCATGCACTATGCAAAACTTAGGGAAACCGGGATAGTATCTGATAAGTTAATACATTTCAGATATTATTAAGGTTTTTCTTTTTCAGGTACCGGGATCTTATATTATTAAGATGATGCTCTATTTTGATAATAACATCTTTGCTGCAACAACAAGGAGAAGAATTGCAAATATCTTGCGGAGTGCCTGCTGCGGGAGTTGGATGGCAAGCTTCGATCCGAAATATGAACCTATAATGAAAAAACCTGCCACAATAAGTGCATATTTAAGGTTCATTTCTCCGGCTTTATAATAGTTATAAGCAGCTATTATACCAATTGGGGGAAGCATAACTGCAAGACTAGTCCCCTGCGCCAGCTGCTGGTTGAATCCAAGCAGGTATACCAGAGCCGGTATCATTATGATGGCTCCTCCAATTCCGAGCAAACCCGACATGGCTCCTGTAACGAGACCTATCACTATGAGCAGTAATAAAACAGTTGTTGACATTTTCATGGAATAATAATTAATATAAGAATTATCACCGGCAAAAATATAAAAATATATTCAATTGGCTGGCGGAGGCAAGATCTGTTATATTTTCTTATACAGTGCAGCAATATTGGAGACGTAATAATTTTTATATCAAAGCGGTTCCTGAATTAACCTTGTTGTATTGCAACCACTGTATATTTTGTGGCTTTGATCATTATAAGTAAATTTGCACATTGTTTGTGATACAATGAAGAGTAAGATCAAATATATAATTGGAGCTGTATTTTTAATAGCTGTAATGGCAGGTTCTCTGGCTGTCTATAAGATTTTGGGTCCCGGAGTAAGTCCTGATAACGATGTGGCTGTTCTGTATATTCCTACAGGTTCTTCATACGAACAGGTCCTGAAGATCATCGAATCAAATCTTAAAATAGAGAATCCATCTATGTTCGAATGGACAGCAAGAAAAAAGCATTATCCTGATCATATCAGACCGGGAAAGTATATAATAAAGAAAGATATTAGTTGTAATGCGCTGGTAAACATGCTCAGATCAGGCAGGCAGGCACCGGTAAATGTAACATTCAATAATATGAGAACATTGAATCAGCTTGCCGGGAAGATAGGTAGTGAAATAGAAGCCGATTCTGTTGATATACTTGATTTTCTCGAGGATCCGGCAAACTATTCCTCTGATGGCTTTAACAGGGCAACAATTATTTCTCTTTTTATTCCTAATACATACGAATTATACTGGAGTTCTGATGCGAAAGAACTGTATGAAAGGATGTTAAAAGAATATCATGCGTTCTGGAATAACAAAAGGATGACGGAAGCCCGGGAGGAAGGACTGACTCCGATAGAAGTATCTATACTGGCTTCAATTATTGATGATGAAGTTGTGAAGCCTGACGAAAAGCCCCGCATAGCTGGCGTTTATCTTAACAGGTTAAAGCGTGGTATGCCCCTTCAGGCATGTCCTACAATTAAATTCGCTCTTAATGATTTTACTATTACCAGGATTTTAAAGAAGTATCTGCAGGTTGATTCCCCTTACAATACCTATAAACACAAAGGTTTTCCCCCTGGCCCTATAGCATGTCCTTCAGTAGAAGGAATCGAAGCAGTGCTTCACGCGGAAAAGAATGATTTTCTTTATTTTGCTGCAAAACCCGATTTTTCAGGATATCATAATTTCTCACGGACCCTGGCTGAACATAATCATTATGCAGCTCTTTATCAGAAAGAACTTGACAGGCGGAAAATCTTCAGATAGGACCAGCTATTTCGACCTCGCGTTCAAGCAAAATGCTGAACCTGTTCTCAACCGAGGTTCTTATCTCCTCTGATAAATTGTAAATATCCATGCCACTGGCTTTTCCATAATTTACAAGCACCAGTGCCTGCATGTCATGAACCCCTGCATCTCCTTTTCTCAATCCTTTCCATCCGCATTGTTCGATCAGCCAGCCGGCAGCAACCTTTTTATATCCTGGCATGTCATTAAAAAGCGGAATCCGGGGATATAGTCCTGTTAGCTCAGCGGCAAAAGAATCCGGAATTACAGGATTTTTGAAGAAACTGCCTGCATTACCGGTGATCTCCGGATCAGGTAACTTTCTCCTTCTGACGTTAATAACAGCCGTGCGTATATTCCTGAGAGTAGCACTGCCAATTGTTACAAGTTCTTCTTTCAGCACTCCGTAATCCAGCCTGAATACAGGTTCCGTTGATAATCGATAGTAAACCCTGGTAATAAGATAATCACCTTTGATTTCTTTTTTAAAAATACTCGTCCGGTAGCCAAATCCGCATTCCATGGTGTCAAATGTATGATGCCTGCCGTCAGATGTGCTTACCGCTTCAACCCTGGTGATTATGTCACTTACCTCAACTCCGTAAGCACCTATGTTTTGGACAGGAGTGGCACCGATAGTCCCCGGAATAAGTGACAGATTTTCCAAACCTCCCAATCCATTTTTAACAGTCCATTCCACCAGGTCATCCCAAATCACTCCGGCACCAACGGAGATCACTACCTCACTGCCTCCTGAATATTCTGTGCGGATGCCTTTAAGTTCAGGTCTGATGATAGTACCTGTATAATTACCGGTGAAAAGGATATTACTTCCTCTCCCCAGTATTAAGAAAGGACCGGCCAGCTTCTCCCTTTTGTCGAAAAGGGTAACGGCATCTGCTTCTGTTTTCAGCTGGATCATCGAATCAGCAGTTACGTCAATTCCAAAGCTGTTATATGGTTTAAGACTTATATTCCGGCTGTTGATCAAGTTCATATTTTTGGTAAAAGTATGCAAAGAGTGCAGAACCGTAATAATTTATCAGAACATTAATCCATGAAAAATCTTATTACTTATAATTTCAATTGCTTTGTTGCCTGATTATGTTCAATAGTGTGTCTTAAAAGTTATTTTTGCTTTTGAGACAACCTTTGTTGTGATAATTTACGAAATTCATAGATAATTTCATAAATATTATATCATAATGGAATTATATGTCACCGGACGTGAAGAATGGCGCAAATGGCTTGAAAAGCATCATACATCAGAACAATATGTGTGGCTTGTTTATTATAAGAAAGCCACCGGAAAACCTGGTATATCATACAATGAGTCAGTTGAGGAAGCTTTGTGTTTCGGCTGGATTGATGGTATGATAAAAAGGATTAATGATGACTATTATGTAAGACGTTTCTCCCCCAGAAGACCCGGAAGCAAATGGTCGGTTATCAATATCAGGCGGGCCAGGCATATGCTCAGCGAAGGAAGAATGACCCGTGCAGGACAGGCTTTTCTTAATAAGGTTCTTGAAAATCCGGATCTCGTTTATAACAGCCAGAGAACAGGAAATTTTAAGATGCCTGCCGATCTCAAAAGTGCCCTGGAAATCAATGAAACTGCGATCAATTTTTTACCCGACTTTTTCTCATTGTGATTTAGTAATTTTACCGGATGTCTGATAGATCAGGAAAAATAAAAGTTCTTTTCTCCGTCACTAACTCAATATGTTATGATCAGCGTATTCTTAAGATGGCCGGGACTGTACAGGAACTTAACTGCAAAGTGTTTATCGTAGGAAGAATAACAGGTAAAAGTCCTGAAAATGATATTATACCTTTCAGTCACCACCGGTTCAGGATGCTTTTCAGAAAGGGTTTCCTTTTTTATGCCTGCTATAATTTAAGGTTATTTTTCTATCTCCTATTCGTAAAATATGATCTTCTGGTTGCAAACGATCTGGATACGTTGCTTCCTAACTATCTGGTTTCCAAAATAAGAAATATCCCTCTTGTCTATGATGCACACGAATACTTCACAGGGGTCCCTGAGCTGACCGGGCGCAAGTTCGTTGCCAAAGTATGGGAATCCATAGAAAGGTGGATATTTCCAAAACTGGAATATGTCTTGACGGTTTCTGAGCCAATAGCAGACTTATACTCGGATAAATATGGTATTATGCCTCTGATTATTAGGAATGTGAGTGCGGATTACGGAGATCTACCGGGATTTTCCAGGGATTACCTGGGCATTCGAAGTGAAGATTTTTTGATCATCCTGCAGGGTACAGGTATTAACATAGACAAGGGGGCGGAAGAACTAATAGATGCTATTGCCGTAACTGAAAATACATCATTGATTATTGTAGGTTCCGGCGATGTTATCGCAGGCCTTAAAAGGAAAGTCAGTGAAATGAACCTGGATGACAGAGTAAAATTCTTTGGTCCTGTGGACGGAAAAACACTTTCCGGATTTACAAGATCAGCTGATGCGGGTATGTGCCTTGAAAAGAACACAAACATAAATTACAGGTATAGTCTTCCAAATAAACTTTTCGATTATATCATGGCCGGAATTCCAGTCATTTCCGGAGATCTTCCTGAAACAGGAAAGGTAATACGCGAAACCGGGTGTGGCCTACTGATTACGGCCGTTACCCCGGTGAAAATTTCTGAAGCGATAGTGCAGCTTAGGGATAATATTTCGTTATATAAGGAATTGAAGGAGAATGCAAGGAAAGCTTCTTCCGTACTTAACTGGAAAACAGAGAGTATCCTGGTGAAGGATATGTACCGGAATATAATTAGTGCAATAAAAAATGGAAAAAAATGATCTGATCAAGAGTGTTTTTCCTTTTCTGGAAAAACAACTGATATCTGAAGTATCCTATGTCTCAACACTGCTGGAATTGAAAACAGGACAGAGTATTCTGGGTGAAGGTGATTATATAAAATCTTTCCCGATGGTGCTTAAAGGATGTCTTAGGGTAGTAAGAATGTCAGATGAAGGTAAGGAATTGCTGTTGTATTATCTTAATCTCGGAGAGATATGTGCTATGTCGCTTACATGTTGTATGGTCCCGCAGAAAAGCAACATTAAAATGATAGCTGAGGAGGATTCCCTTGTGATTACCATCCCTGTTGATAAGCCGGAAAAGTGGATATCGGAGTATAAGACATGGAAGGAGTTCATGATGAATTCATACCGTGATCGATTTAATGAGCTCCTGTCTGCTATCGATGCAATAGCATTTACAAAACTGGATGAAAGAATGGTCAGGTTTTTCAGCGAGAGGTATAAATCAACGGGACAGACAGTTTTTACCGGGACTCAACAGGATATTGCCTATCAGCTTAACACTTCCCGTGAAGTTGTATCACGGCTTTTACGTGAAATGGAAAATAAAAAAATGGTAATAACAGGAAGAAATTCTGTCGATTATTCACAAATTCCTGATTTACATAAGCCACTGTGACGAAAGTTACAGAATCATAAAAGATCTTTCATTACTTTTGTGCAAAACAGTATATGAAAGAATTTATAAGAAAGAATACATTTCATCTGACTTTTTCGGTCATTGGAGCTATAGGTGGCTTCCTGTACTGGAAATTTATAGGATGTCAGTCAGGAACATGTCCGATTAAATCTGTATGGTATCTTAGTACATTATGGGGAGCGGCTTTCGGATATCTTTCAGGTAGCATAATAAAGGATCTTATTGTTAAGTTCAGGGAGAAAAAAACTGCCGATAATGGCGGAAACCGTGATCAGCAGGATATGTAACAGTTTGAACCCGCATTTTCAGGTTAATTATATTTTATGGAAAAGGGTCTGTCATTGTCAAATGGTGGCCTTTATTCTTTATATAAACATTATTGGCATTAATTTCATATGCTTCTAATTATTATTAAGGCACTGTTTTTTCCAAATAAATAGTAATTTGCGGTTAAAATAAATAATTGATTAACCTGAAAAATTGATAATCATGAAAATTAATCGCCGCAATTTTTTAAAAACTTCAACAATAGCGGGTGCCGGAGCTATGGCTGGCAGCATTGTACCCGGATGTAAATCAGACAACCAGGAATCAAACCTTTCCGAAATTCTTGAATCTGTTAGAAGTACTCATACACAGAGATTCAATATGTCAGGTTATGCTGCACCTGCAATTCCTGTAGTGCGTATTGGTATTATAGGGTTGGGAGACCGCGGCAGTGGTGCTGTTCAGAGATTATCCTATATTGAAGGGGTTGAGATAAAGGCTCTTGGAGATAAAAGAGAGGTCTGTGTGAAAGAGTCACAAAAGTATCTTAATAAGATAGGCAGGCCTGCAGCACAGGAGTTCTATGGTGATGAAGATGCCTGGAAAAAACTCGTGGAGATACCAGATCTTGATCTTATTTACACGTGCACACCATGGGTATTGCATACACCGATATCTGTCTATGCAATGGAACATGGCAAGCATGTTGCATGCGAGGTACCTATCGCCCGTACTGTTGATGAAGCCTGGCAGCTTGTGGAAACATCAGAAAGGACACAAAAGCACTGTATGATGCTTGAGAACTGCTGCTATGATTTTTTTGAACTACTTACACTTAATATGGCAAGGCAGGGTATGTTTGGGGATATTATACACGGAGAGGGGGCTTACCTTCATAACCTGATGGGATATAATTTCAAGAAACCTATTGACAGTAAGCAGGTTGATGGTGCATATACGGATATGTGGAGGCTGAAAGAAAATGCTGCAAGGAATGGTAACCTGTATCCGACACACGGGCTGGGCCCCATATGCCAGGTACTTAATATTAACAGGGGCGATAAGATGGAATACCTTTCTTCTGTATCAACAGCTGATTTTACCATGGGTCCTAAAGAAAAGGAACTTGCAGCTGAGGATGATTTTTATGCTCCATGGAAAGATGCACAATTCAGGGGTAATTTCAATACAAGTCATATAAAGACCGCTCTTGGTAAAAGCATTCTTGTTCAGCATGATGTTTCTTCTACACACCCTTATTCCAGGATTCATCTGGTGAAGGGAACAAAGGGTATGGCTGTTAAATATCCCAATCAGCTAATAGCCCTGGGTGAAGACTGGTTAAATGATGATGATATGAAAAAGATGTGGGAAGAACATACTCCGGAGATAGTAAAGAGGGTAGGGGAAATGGCGAAAAAGGTAGGCGGACATGGTGGAATGGATTTTATAATGGACTGGCGGCTGATTGACTGCCTGAGGAACGGCCTGCCTTTGGATCAGAATGTTTATGACGGGGCACTGTGGAGTTCCATTGCACCACTGAGTGAATGGTCGGTTGCAAACCGGTCGCAGTCTATTGACGTACCTGACTTTACCTGTGGATCATGGAAAACAAATCTGCCTCATGGAATAAACCTGGAAACAGGAGGTACAACAGGTGTCCTTGAATTACCCGATGTTGGCTGAAGTTCATGAATGCTTATGGGAAGCTATATTCAGAATCGTATACTGGAAGGCGAACATCAGCAACTTGATTTTAAGTTTGAGATCTCCGATTCTAGGAAAATATCTAAGACTCTTGTAGCATTTGCCAATACGGATGGAGGTACTCTTCTGATAGGTGTAAAGGATAATGGTAAGCTTGCAGGTGTGCGATCTGATGAAGAATTTTATATGGTACAGGCGGCTGCAAACCTGTACAGTAAACCTGAGATCAGCTTTAAGTCGAGAAAATGGATTGTAAGCGGAAAAACCATACTTGAGGTTATCATTCCAAAGGGAGAGGGAGGTCCCTGTTTTGCGGAGACAGAACCCGGGAGGTGGCAGGCATATGTGCGTATAAGGGATGAAAATATACTTGCTTCCAGGATACACCTTAAAGTGTGGAAGATAAAGACAAATAACAGGGGAATACTAATTGGTTACAGCAGCAAGATTAAGAAGTTGATGGAATATTTCAAAACGCATGATACTATATCTGTGACCCATTTCAGTAAACTGGCATTCCTTTCAAGGTATGACGCAGAAAATATTATTGCACACCTGGTATATTTTGGAATACTGGAGATGGTATATTCGGAAAATCATTTTGTATACAGGCTGGGAGATAGTGAAGGTTATAATCAGTAACCAGCAGCCTGACCATCTTTGCGGGATTCGGAAGCACCATAATACACACCATTATTTTCGTCCAGCATAATAGCCTGGTATCCCCCGTATCCTCCCAGATCCCATTGTATCCTGTGTCCCATCGACATCAGTTTTTGTATAACCTCTGTTCTGAACCCGCTTTCAAGCAACAGTGTTCCTCCATCTGTCATCACCTGTCCCGTTGGCTCAGATGATCCTATGTGATGCATCCGAGGAGCATCCCCGGCCTCCTGCAGGTTCATTTTAAAGTCTATCAGGTTTACAACGATCTGGACATGACCCTGTGGCTGCATATCTCCGCCCATTACCCCAAAGCTTATCCATGGCTTTCCGTTTTTTGTAATGAATGCCGGAATGATGGTATGGAAAGGCCTTTTCCCAGGGGCATATACATTGGCATGACCTTCCTGCAACGAGAATAATTCACCCCTGTCCTGCAGGATAAATCCCAGACCGGTGGGACACATACCTGATCCCATTCCCCTGTAATTACTTTGTATAAGGGAAACCATATTGCCAAATTTGTCAGCAACAGTCAAATAGACCGTGTTGCCGGCTTCTAATTTACCAGGTTCATATACCTTTGATGCTTTTTCCCTGTCTATAAGTTTCCTTCTCTCAGCTGCGTATTTTTTTGATATTAACTGCTGTACGGGGATCTTACTGAAAGCCGGATCGGCATAGTATTTTGCCCTGTCTTCGTACACCAGTTTTGTGGCTTCTGTAAAGAGATGCATGTAGTCTACTGATCCGAATCCCATAGAAGCAATATCATATCCTTCGAGAATGTTGAGTATCTGAAGCGCAGCTATACCCTGCCCGTTGGGGGGCAACTCCCATATTTCGTAATCACGGTAAGTACTGCTGACTGGCTCTACCCATTCTGAATGATGCCTGGAGAGGTCGTCATATGAGAGAAAACCTCCGTTTTTCTTCATGAAAGCATCTATATCCCTGGCTATTGACCCACGATAAAACTCATTACGACCACCCTTAACTATTTTTTCAAGAGTATTGGCAAGAAGTGGATTCTTAAAGACTTCTCCTTTTGAAGGAGCCTTACCGCCTGGCATATAGACTTCTTTAATATTGGGGTAGTCCTTAAGTATTTCAGTGCCCCTTTCCATGTAAAAGGCAATAACCTCTGTAACGGGAAAACCTTCACTTGCATAGGTTATTGCAGGTTGCAGGATATCTTTCATTGGCAACCGGCCAAACATATCGTGCATCTCATACCATCCGTCCACGCAGCCTGGGACAGATACAGGCAGCGGTCCGTATGAAGGGATGAATTCATAACCGTTTTCTTTAAAATATTCCAGTTTTAACGACCTGGGAGACCGGCCACTGGCATTAAGGCCATAAAGCTTGCCTTTATCAGCACTCCAGATAATTGCAAAAAGATCTCCTCCGATTCCTGCTCCTGTAGGCTCTACTACTCCGAGAACTGCATCGGCAGCTATTGCTGCATCAATAGCAGTGCCGCCTTTTTTCAGTATGTCGAGGGCGGCCTGCGTGGCAAGAGGCTGGCTTGTTGCTGCCATACCATTGCGTGCAATAACCTCAGAGCGTGTTGCAAAATCGTGACCTGTTATCCTGTCCTGACCACTTGAAATACAGGTGATAAAAAGGACCGTAAATAAAATAGATATTTTTTTCATAGCTCGTCCGGGTTTATTTTACAAAGGTATAAAAGAACAGGATTATTTTGCCATTACCTGCTTTTTCAATTCCGGTTGTTTTACTGACCGGGAAGTATTTTCCAGGGATCGAAAAGGAAATATGTAATTTGATTTGTTTATTTAACAGGTAATATTTTTTATTAATATATCCCGGATATCAGGGACTGTTTATTAATGTATTTAAAAATAGCATAAATCTCAATTTGTAACTTATTATGGGACATGGTTTTTCATATAAAGCAGGAGTGAAAAAAACAGGTACGGAAACGGGAAACGGCTTTAATTTTTTTGTGGAGCAGTTTGATGATATAAGGGTACTCAGGTACAGGCTGGATGGTTTTGATTCATTGTCATTAAAGCAGAAGAAGTTTGTTTATTACCTTTCCATGGCCTCTCTTGCAGGAAGAGATATCCTTTGGGACCAGAATTTCCGGTATAACCTTCTTATCAGAAAGACTCTTGAAGGTATGCTTCGATCACATAAAGAATACAGGGGCAGCGAAGAATATAACAGTTTTCTTTTATATGCCAAGAAGGTGTTTTTTGCCAATGGCATACACCATCATTATTCTTCAGATAAATTTCAGCCAGGCTTTTCACAGAGTTTTTTTGAAAGGCTTGTTATGGACACACCACGTGAATCATTGCCTCTGAAAGATAGTGAACCAGTTGATAGTCTCATTTCGGTACTTGTACCGGTTATCTTTGATGATAATCTTTTTCCAAGGAAGGTCGAGAGGACAGAAGGAAGAGACATAATTGTGGAATCAGCTACAAACTTTTACGAAGGTGTTACTCAAAAAGATGTCGAATCTTTCTATGCTGAATTTATTGATCATAAAGATCAGAGACCTGTAGCAATCGGACTGAATTCAAGGGTTATTAAAGCTGAAGGTGATATCAGGGAGGAAGTTTACAGATCGGGAGGAAAATATGGTGAGGCAATTGACGTGATAATATATTGGTTGCAGGAGGCATTAAAGGAAGCCGAAAATGATACCCAAAGGAATGAGCTGGCTTTGCTGATCGATTTTTACAGGACGGGTGATCTGAAAAAATGGGATGATTATAATATTAAATGGGCAGGGAATACAGGTTCATTAGTTGATTATATTAATGGTTTCATCGAAGTATATGATGATCCCCTTGGTCTGAAGGGAACGTGGGAATCAGTTGTGGAATATACCGATACCGAAGCAACAAGGCGGGCCATGATCATCTCGGAGAATGCACAATGGTTTGAGGACCATTCACCTGTTCATCCGGAATATAAGAAGGAAAAAGTAAAAGGTATAGCTGCCAGAGTGATCAACGTTGCTATGCTTGGGGGTGACTGTTACCCTGCTTCACCACTTGGCATAAACCTGCCTAATTCGAACTGGATAAGAAAAGAGGTAGGTTCGAAGTCTGTCAGGCTGGGAAACATAACCGACGCTATTGAAACTGCATCACTGTGTAATGGTTTTCTTGAAGAATTCGCCTCCGGTAAAGAAGAGATTAAGCGTGTAAAGAAGTATGAGGCTATCGCGGATGCCCTTCATACAGATCTTCATGAGTGTGTTGGTCATGCAAGCGGCAGGCTGGCGCCGGAAACCAATCCAAATGCTCTTAAGAATTATGCTTCAGCCCTGGAGGAAGCGAGAGCTGATCTTTTTGCACTCTATTATATTTATGATGATAAATTATCAGACCTGGGCCTTGTAACTGATAAGGATGTTGTCAGGGTCTCATATGATACATACATCAGGAACGGATTACTTACACAGATAGTAAGGATCAAACCCGGAAAGAATATTGAAGAAGCTCATATGCGCAACAGATCTGCAATAGCCCACTGGGTTTATGAAATGGGGAAGGAAGAAAATGTGGTGGAGAAATATACTGCCAGCGGCAGGACCTTTGTACGTATCAATAATTACGGGAAGTTAAGGGAGTTGTTCGGCCTTATGCTAAGGGAAGTGCAAAGAATCAAGTCAGAAGGTGATTATGATGCCGGGAAAGAACTTATTGAGAATTACGGGGTAAAAGTCGATCCTGTTCTCCACAGGGAGATACTTGAAAGATATGCAAAACTTAAACTGGCTCCTTATACTGGTTTTATAAATCCATGGCTGAAACCGGAATTTGACAGGTCCGGTGAAATTACAGATGTCAAAGTGATTTATGCTGATGACTTTTTAGACCAGATGATGTATTATGGAGAACATTATTCGTATCTGTCAGCCGGAATATGAGTTAACAGTGATCATTTAATAATGGTCAGGCCGGCAATTCCTGCAAACTTATTTGAGATTTTTCCAGAACTTTTCCTCAGATCTCCCGAGACTAAGTTTCTTTTTCCTGTCAAGGGCAATGTAAATGATAAAGGTTATTGTACCTGAAATTATTAACCCTATTAACAGGTATTTTACAATACCTGACACCTGGGCTCCATTTGTAATACTTTGCATCTGTGCAAGGGTTTCATCCATTCCTGGAACATTTTTTGTCCCTACATCCACTCCAAAGATATTCTTCATGAAAAACAAGGAAAAAAAGGATAAAAGCCCTGAGGATACTGGTGTAGCCACCCATCCTATACCAATTTCTCCCAGTATTCTGAAGTTAATATTATGGACTCCATTGTACAGTCCTATTCCCAGAATGCATCCGACTATCACCTGTGAACTGGAAACAGGTACCATCGGAATTGGAGGCAGCCCGATGCTGACGAAAAAGCGGGAAAGACTCGTGGATGAGAAAATAAAAAGGACCAGTGCCTGTGCAAGGACTACGACCAGGGCGGCTTCAGAAGAAAGTTCCACGATATTTTCACCTACAGTTTCCATAACTTTCCGGGAATATGTTATTATCCCCGTAGCTATTGCCAGGCCTCCAAGCATAAAGAGCTGCTGGCCTGAGGAGAGAGTAATGCCCCAGATATGCAAATCGTGAAGACTGAAGGCAGGGACAAATACTCCCATAACATTGGCAATATTATTTGCACCCAGGCTATAGGCTCCGAAGGCCCCGACAACTATCAATCCTGTCTTTATGTACGACTCGAACCTGATCAGGTGAATATGTGAGGATATTTTTATTCTTTTAAGAAGGATATAAAGCAGTACGGCAAAGACAGCTCCTAAAACAGGCCCGGTGATCCACGTTATAACTATCTGTTCCAGGGCCCTGCTGTCTGTACTGCTGCCGGTGAAGAAGTTCCATCCTATTATAGCTCCGACAATAGCCTGTGTTGCTGATGCCGGAAGTGCAAATTTAGTAAGGACATACACTGTAACTGCTGCTGCAAGAGCTACAGTAAATGATCCGCCTACAGCGTTTACAGCTCCAAGTTTGCCAAGTGTCTGGGATGCCCCGGATCCCTGTACCACAGCCCCTAATATTACGAATATTGAGGCAATTATAGCTGCTGTGCGGAATTTAACAAGCCTTGATGCTACTGCAGAGCCAAAAACATTTGATGCATTATTTGCACCCAGGGACCATCCCAGGAATAGGCCGCTTATAAGAAAGAAAAGCACCATTTCTACATCAGGATTTTAATTGCCATACCCGAAAGAAGATCAGCGGCTTTTTGAGAAATATCAGATATATTCTCTACATGATGTATAATATACCTGAGATGTGACTTATGAGCAAGATCCAGGTCATCCATTTCCCGGAATATGGTCTTTTTAATACCGAGGGATATCTTATCTGTCTCACTTTCAAAATAATATACCTTAAGTAATTTCTCCCTGACAGTATAAGGTGCTTTGAAGTATGCCCTTGCCGCAGGTACCAGTTCTTCCGCAGCGCTGGTTGACGTGTCGGACAGGTTTATAAAACTTTTGCCTAGGGAAAGGGGAATCTCCGGCATCTCTATATAGAACTCGTTCAGGGTGCTTTTGAGTGAGTCTATTATTTCATCCATCTCATCTATCAAAGCGGTCACTTCAGCCTTGTGCTGGGGTAATATAGAATGAGTAATCATCTCATTTTCTATCGACCTCTGAAGTTTATCAGCATTACTTTCCAGTACTTCTATTTTTGAAAGATGCCTCAGGAAAGCGTCCATGTCCTTTTCTACGAAAGCCTTTAAAGCTTCTCTGAAAACAACAATTCCCAGATCTATATTGTCAAAGAATTCATCTATCTTAAGAATAAGATTCTTGGTTGTCCTGGTAAATACTGGCATCTTTTGTTTTTTTGAAGTGTAATAACAAAAATAGGAAATCAATCTTTAACCGGACCGGTAAACTACCTGATAAAAGGTAAAAGGGGGTATTAAAATTCGATTATTTTTTCCACCCGGTTGCTTCTCAGGTATCGTTTAAGAATAACCTGTATATCCCTGGTATCTTCCGACTGCTTAATACAATCGTGTATTGTTGACAGCCCAAATCCCATGTCGTTAATATTAAAATAACCGTATCCAAGGTATTTACCGTTGACAATTTTAACAGCACATCTTTCTTCATTATCTCTCCCGCTGTCAATGATAAAGAAATTCCTGCGGGAGAACAGAAATTCCTCCGATGCCTTCCCGGCTCTGACATTATACTCAGCAGGCAACTCCAGCCCGAGGCAGGCACCTTTGCACAATCCAACCTGGTGATGGAAACATGCATCGCTACTTTCATACATCCCTGTCAGCTTCTGGCAAAGTGAATACTTATCAATAAGGTCGTTCAGTTTTGACCGGGCCCTTTCCTTTGATGTAAAAACTGACACAGGAATATCTTCCATTGTTACTTTACCGTACCTGAAATTAATGTACCCATTCTCATCCGTAAAACTGAATATCCCCCATTGAAATCCTGTTCTTCTCTGCGCTCTGTTATATACAGGCTTGTTCTTTTTTATTTCAAAGGATTCCTTCAGAAGCGCGATAAGCTCACTTCCTGTTGGTTCCCATTCAATATCAGCAATAAGATCCCGCATTTCCATTGCACGGCTGGTTGAGTTGTTTGACAGGTGTGTACTTATTCTCTGATGAAGGTTACGACTTTTCCCAATGTATATAAGATCACCTTTTTCGTTGAAGAAATAATATATTCCGGGTTCTTCAGGAATCTTCTCAAGCATGCCGGTATCAAGCTGCGGATTAAGTTTTGATAATTTTGTGTTTTTTATTAATGGCTTTCCATTATTACTTATCCGGAGATCCTTTTCAAGAAGAAGCTCAAAAAGCTTAACTGTTGCCAGGGCATCGCCTGCAGCCCTGTGCCTGCCCTCCACGGGGATATTGAGATCCCTGCAAAGGTTCCCCAGACTGTATGACCTGTGACCAGGGAGTAGCCTGCGGCTGAGTGAGACAGTATCCAGAAGCTGTCTTCGGAAGTTAAAACCGAGAGATTTAAATTCCTGTCGTATGAATGAATAATCGAACCTGGCATTATGAGCAACAAAGGTTCTGCCCTCAGTCAGTTCCACTATCTGTTTGGCAATTTCATAAAACCTGGGAGCATTCTCAACCATCTCGTTTGAAATACCTGTCAGGCTTGTTATGAAATATGGTATGTTTCTTTCAGGATTGACCAGGGATACAAATTTTCCCGTGATCTTCTCCCCGTCATGCAGATAAACAGCTATTTCGGTGATTTTTTCCTGCCTGGCGCTTCCCCCTGTGGTTTCTATGTCTATAATAGCATACATCAGCACTTATATACTATCCATATCTAACTGCGAATATAGTCAGAAAAGATGCTGTTTTGACTATTCTTCGTAATTTTGTTACAGTAAAAGACTGGATTATGACTGAATGCTACGGAAAGAAATTCATTATGGACGGGGAACTCTATCCTGCCAACCATTTTGATAATTCAATGGTTTATGATGGTAATTCAATATATGAGGTCATCAGAATGGTCAAAGGGAAACCGGTGTTTTTCCACGATCATATGGAACGACTGGCTACAAGTGCCTGGCTTCAAAGAAAACGCAGGCTTGCAGATGAAGAAAAGCTGAAAACAGATATCCTGAGTCTTACAAGGGCAGACAAAAAGAAATTAGCTAACCTTAAAATTGTCTTCAATTATAAAAAGGAAGAGAATCACTACCTGATATATTTCATAGAACCAATTTATCCATCAGAAAATCAGTATATTAATGGAGTAAAGGGGATATTGTATTATGCTGAACGAAAGGATCCCGGATCAAAGGTTATAAATCATAAATTGCGATCTTCAATATACCATAAGCTGATCCTGGAGGGGGCCTACGAAGCAATCCTGGTAAATGATCACGACCAGATCACCGAAGGCAGCAGATCCAATATTTTCTTTCTGCAACATGACAGGCTTGTTACTGCCCCTGATAAATACGTTCTGAATGGGATAACCCGCAAATATATAATTGATATCTGCAATGAACAGCATATCCCGGTGGATATGAAATGTGTCACAGTGAAAGATTTGAAAGACTATGATGCTGTATTCATGACGGGTACCTCTCCGGTGGTCCTTCCGTTTTGCTGCATTGATAACCGTCAATTCAGGGTTAACCTCTCTGTCCTTGCCAGGCTCCGCAAGCTTTACCTGCAAATGGCAGAGGAAAGTGTGCGGCAATTCCGGAATTAATAATTGGATCAGGTTCAGAACTTATTGAAAGATAATTTCTTATATTTGCACCTACAATATTAATTTTTTGTCCTATGGCTAGTGTACGTGATCTGAAAAAAGATATAGACTACCTTCTTTATGAAGTTATTTCTGATTGTTTTACCTATTCCGAGATTCATTCAGGACAAAATACCGGGAAAGTATCAAAAATAATTAACGATGCTGTTGACCTCAGAAATGACCTGATAGCCCGTGTCAACAATCCTGATGGAAAAGATAATCCCAAGCTCGTAAAGGCTTATTATAAAACAGTTAAGAAAGACCTGTTATCAGGAGCAGATAAGCTCTTCAGCAGACTGAGCAATTTGTCTAAGGCTGAAAAGTAAAATACCGGTAGATCTGTTCACCACAGGATTTGCATTTGCCATCCCCGTTAAGATTAATTAACTGCGTGTCATAACCAGTCCGTATTGTTACAGTTTTACCGCATCCCGGACAAATTGTGTTTTGGCCTTTTGCAGACATTATATTTCCCATATATACAAACCTGAGGTTTTTTGACGCAATCGCAAACATTCTGTCAAGCAGATCATGGGAGGTCGCTGTGTCATGTCTTTTATATATCGGGAAATACCGGCTCAGATGAAAAGGTACATTCTCACCAAGCTCTTTGGCTATCCATTCTGTCTGTAATTCCATTTCCCTTTCGCTGTCGTTCTGCCCTGGAATGATAAGCGTAGTTATTTCAAGATGCCTGCCTGATAAGGCAATTTGCTTTAAGGCTGACTTGACCGGTTCTATTTCTGCACCCGTAAGATCTTTGTAGAATTTATTGTTAAAAGCTTTAAGATCGATGTTGAATGCATCGGTAAATGAAATAATTTTATTAAGGACATCACGGCTGACAAATCCGTTACTAACCATAACTGTAACAAGTCCTTTTTTTCTGGCCTCCACAGCAGTATCCCTTATGAATTCATACCATATTACAGGTTCATTATATGTAAATGCAATACCGATATTATTATGCACGCCAAGAGCCCGGCTGACAATGTCTCCCGGTGTTGTCATGGATCCTTTTTCGAATGGAATATTTTGTGAAATATGAAAATTCTGGCAGAAATCGCATTTCATATTACATCCGTAAGATCCTACAGACAGTATCTGGCTTCCCGGGAAAAAGTGGTATAGAGGTTTCTTTTCAACAGGATCAAGAGCTATTCCTGATATAACGCCATAAGTAAGAAGTTCAATTTCCTGTCCGTTATTTTTCCTCACTCCGCATATGCCTGTTTTCCCGGTCCCCAGTTTGCAGTTATGAGGACATACAAGACATTCCAGTTTCCCATTAGATTCCCTGAATAATCCGGCCATGTGCCAATGCTTTTATTCGTCGAAATTAATATTCTTAAAGTCAGATAATTTCAATGCCATTTTTCTATATACCTTCCTGTAATGCTGGTCACCTTCATAATTGCTGATGCGGCTCAGACCAAAGTATCCATATGATGTATATTCATTACCAAAATATCCGAACGGGGCCAGTTCCTGTATCGCCTTTGTATAATAATTTCTGGCATCCTTGAGGTTTTTATACTTCTTTTCAGCCAGTATCCCTTTAAAGACCAGTAATTGAGCCTTAAAGTAAGCATTTGTGTTCTTCTTTTCGTAATTCAGAAGAGTGTTTTCAGCCGTATCATAATTTTTCCCGAGCAGAAGATTCTTCAAATATGTTGAAAGGTATTCGGTATTGGCAGGGTAATGGTCCATTAGTATCAGGCTGTAGGATGTAGCTTTGTGAAGATCGTTTTCATATGTGAGATAAATATCAGAAAGGAAGGACAAAGATTCAGCTTTAAGAAAGATCGATTTCGATGCAGCATTGTTTAGTTCACGAAGTCCTCTTGTCCTGTTCCCCTTTTTAAACAGGAGCATTAGCGGTTTATAGATGGGGTATTCTTCAGGATATACCTCTGTATAATAATCATACAAGCCTGTAAAAAAATCAAAATCAGAGTAATACGATGTGTAATCAAATGCCTGCATTACATATGAGTAACTGCTTGTTGCCAATGGAAAGACTTCTATATTCAGTTCGTTGTCGGTATAGAACAGTAGCAGGAATCCCCTGGCACACAGGCTGGCAAGGAGGTTTTCAGGTTTCAGGCCGGGATCGCTGTTTTGTTTACATAGATCAATACATGATCGCAGGTCATCCTCAAATCTTGTGCGTCCCGGGGAATCAGGAATGATCGGGTAGCTCTTCCAGTATGTGAGCATCCCGTCAAGAAGGTATAAGACAGGATGTCCGGGATATGACTTTTTAAGATTATTGAATATATCTTCAGCTTTATCAAATTCGGCATTATACACGTAGTCTATGCCCTTGATAATATCCTTTACTGAAGAGGTGTCATTCAGAATCTGCGCATTGAGTTCCATTCCTGACCCGGAAAAAAGAAACAGGCAGATTATGATTATTATATACTGTTTGCGGTCCATGGTTCAGAATATATGGATAAATTTATAACATTTATTTGGTTCTGTTGGTTTTATCTCATGAACATGTATACCTGAATTGTCATAATTCAGCCCATGATTAAAGGTTTAAACTTAGATTCATAAATATGGAAAGATCCGGAGGAATCATTCGTGTTGACTATGAACTGATGAAGTCGGTATTCGCAGGAATACTTTTAAAAGAAGGTTTTACTGAAAAGGATGCTTCGAAATGTGCTGAGATTTTTGCACGTAATAGCCTTGAAGGTGTTAATTCCCATGGAGTTAACAGGTTTCACAGGTTTGTCAGGAACATAAATGAAGGCTTTATAAAGCCGGGCAGCACTCCGTCCCTTCTTCATAGATTTGGCTCTTTTGAGCAGTGGGATGGAAACCTGGGGCCCGGACCGCTTAATGCCTCTTTTGCAACTGACAGAGTAACCGCGATCGCTGAAAAAAATGGAATTGGTATTGTGACACTTGCCCATACAAATCACTGGATGCGTGGCGGTACGTATGGATGGCAGGCTGCCTGGAAAGGCTTTGTATATATTGCATGGACCAATACATGTCCGAATATGCCTGCCTGGGGAGCGAAAGAGCCGAAACTTGGAAATAATCCTTTTGTGATGGCAGTACCGTACAGGAATGATGCTATTGTTCTCGATTTTGCCATGACACAGTATTCCTATGGAAAAATGGAAACCTATTACCGTGAAGGGAAGCAACTGCCATATCCTGGAGGGTATAATAAAAAGGGAGGCCTGACCAGTGACCCTCTTGAGATAATGGATTCCTGGAGACCTCTGCCAATGGGCTTCTGGAAGGGAGCTGCTTTTTCCCTTCTGCTGGATATACTTGCTACTGTTCTTTCATCAGGCCTGTCAACTCACCAGATAGAATCATGCTTCTCGGAATATAATGTATCCCAGGTCTTTATTGCCATAGCTATCAGTCATTTGCAGGAGATTCCTGCTATTGATAATTCAATCCGGCAAATAATAGATGACCTGAAAAGATCGACACCTGCATTTGAAGGGGCAGAAGTGAGATATCCCGGTGAAAAGACAGGTGAAATACGGGAGACTAATCTGAGGGATGGAATACCTGTTGTGAAAGAGGTATGGGAAAAGATCACCCGGCTGCAATAAGCGAAGAGCTGAGAGCTTAGAACAGAAACTGCGAGGTACATGGCTAAGGGCAATTTATAAGAAAACCCCTCCTGGGAGGCCTGCCCTGACCGTCGCGTCAGGGGGTTTGGGGTGGGTTCTTTAATTTGTTAATACCTACAGTTTTTCTTCGATGACCTCCGTTGGAATATCATTTCTTTCTGCAAAAGCATCCAGTTCGGATACTATTTTTTCATTGGTTTCATAATAGGTGGTCCCGAACCTGATCAACAGCCTTTTTTTCGATTTGAGGAAAAAGACCACGTTCAGAGGGAAGAAATCAATATTTTCAATTTCATCCGCTGAAATTTCAACAGGCGGGAATATTGGCCTGTTCCTGATAACCAGGTTTTTTTTGCCGATCATTATATACTTTGAGGTGTGTCCAAGTCCGGAAAATACCTGGTAAATACCAAAACCGGCCAGAAATAATACAGTCAGCCATACTGTACCCTGAGATTTGACTGCATTGAAATTAAACCATGTCCAGAATACAGCTGTTATCACACATATTATTCCGAATACCACGCGGATAATGTTTATCACCTTATTATTTTCCCTTGTATCGAGGGAAAAATACTTTTCTTCCATAAAAATAATTTGTAGCAAGATATCTGTTTTACTTATAACTACAATAAGTAAGCTGTTAATAATTCTGCTTTGACAAATTTAGAATGGATGAATCAGAATAAAAATGAATTCAGTTTTAAATCTCTCAAACCAGAAATAAATATTGTTGAAAAAAAATATAAATGTTTCGTTATGTTTCAAATATTATTTATTTAAATTTGTTATGAAATAAAGCGAAACATGTTTTCTGAAATGAGTTCAGTAGTACAAAGACGGGCATTTATACTCAGGAAGCTTGAAGAAGAGGAGCAGGTAAATGTTACTGAGCTTAGCAGGAAATTCGGAGTTAGTGAAGTTACAATCAGGAAGGATCTTCGACATCTTGAAAATAAGAATATTCTGATCCGGTCGAGAGGCGGAGCAATGAAACAGAGCCTCATCAATGTGGATCTTTCAATTTACGACCGTCGTAAGAAGAATATGAAGCTTAAGGAAGCTATAGGCAAGGCAGCAGCAGCAATGATCAGTGACGGGGAGACAATTCTTCTTGATACAGGAACAACAATAATGGAACTGGCAAAGCATTTGCCAAAAAAGATTAATCTTACTGTAATAACAAATTCTGTGGATATCACATTCAGGCTTGCAGAGTATCCGAACATAAGAGTACTTATGACAGGTGGGATATTGCGTCGCAATTCACTGGCTGTGGTCGGGGAAATAGCTGCGGAATCACTGCGTAATTATTACTGCGACAAGTATTTCCTGAGTGCGGACGGGGTCGATGTTGAAAAGGGCATGATGACAACGAACCTTGAAGAAGCATCACTGGCACGTATCAACATCAAGAATTCCGGGAAAGTATTTGCCCTGATCGACTCCTCGAAATTTCAGGGTGCGGGGACTACTTTGATTGCACCGCTCACTGAGGTAGATACATTAATAACGGATACTGGCATCCATGGATCGGTTTTAGAGAGCATCAAGGGCCTGGGAGTGGAGGTTGTTGCAGTATGACAGGAAAAGATCTATTCAGGAATCAGATATGAAACGCAATTATTACCTGGTTATGCTTATTTTTGTGATATTCTTTGCGATATCATTCCTTACCAACATCCTTGGTTCAATAAATCCGAATGTCAGTGACAGCTTTGACCTTACCGGGACTATGACCGGGCTATTGCCATTTTCATTTTTTATTGCCTATGCCCTCATGTCAATACCATCAGGCATGTTCGTTCAGAAGTATGATGAAAAAAAGAGCCTTATCCTTGCATGGATACTGGCATTTGCGGGTGCCATGCTATTTTCCCTGGTACCTGTTTTCCCTGTGTTTCTCTTTTCTCTGTTCCTTATTGGATCCGGGATGGCTCTTTTACAGGTTGCGTTATTCCCGTTGCTGAGGGTAACAGGAGGGGAAGAGCATTTTGCGTTTAATAATGTCATAGTGCAACTGGTATTCGGTATTGCTTCATTCTTCAGCCCTTTTGTCTATTCTTACCTTGTAACTCATCTGAGCTCTCAACCTCTGGGTGATCAGATGTTTATAAAGTTAATGGCGTTTCTTACACCGGGCAAATTGCCGTGGGTGTCCATATACTGGATCTTTACATTTATTAGTTTCATAATGGTGGCAATCATCGTTTTTGTACGCTTTCCGAAGGTTGTACGTACAGAAGAGGAGGTTGTCGGTGCCTGGGCAACACATCTTGAGTTGTTCCGGCAGAAAACTGTGATTTTGTTTTTCCTGGGGATTTTTGCATATGTGGGAACTGAACAGGGCATCGCAAACTGGATTTCCGAGTTTCTCAGAACCTATCACGGGTTAAGGCCTGAAGTTGAAGGCGCTGCTTCAGTCGGTCTTTTTTGGGGAATGATGACCGTCGGATGCGTGCTTGGGCTTGTCTTACTTAAGATTATTGACAGCAAGATTGTACTTAGAATTTTCACTTTCAGTGCATTGGTGGTTTTGTCAATAACTCTTTTCGGTAATACCGGGATGGCCCTGTTTGGATTCCCCGCCCTGGGATTTTGTCTTTCGGTGATGTATGCTATTATTTTTTCACTGGCTCTCAACAGTGTATCGAAATACCATGGCTCATTTGCCGGTATATTATGCACAGCCATAGCAGGAGGTGCTGTATTTTCACTTCTGATAGGCAAGTTGAAGGATATGATAGGACTACAGGCAGGAATGATGATTTTATATTTACCGCTAGTATATATATTAAGTCTGAGTTTCTGGGCCAGACCTTTAGTTACAAATGCTACAATTAGAAAAAAAACACTTTAGAAAATTAAAATTCAGAGACTATGAAAACAAATGCAGAAAAAGGGCATAAGAGATCAGGTATTCTTTCAGGAAGAATAGTTCTTATGCTAACCATGGCAGCCGGTATTGTCCTGGCCGTGACCTCATGTAAGACAACAACAAAAGAGGAAGCGACTCCCCAGTGGAAGCAATTATTCAATGGGAAGGACCTGACCGGATGGAAGCATGTCGGTCCCGGTGAACAATATGTTGACAGTGGGCTGATTAAATCCCACGGTGGTATGGGATTACTCTACTGGACGGCGAACAAGTTTGGCAACTGTAAACTTAAAGTAGTTTACAGGATGCGTGATGAAAACAGCAACTCCGGTGTATTTATCCGTATCCCGATAAAACCACGTGAAGAGTGGATGCCTGTTAATTATGGCTTCGAGGTGCAGATAGATAATAAACCTGAACTTTCCGGTGAGGATGAATACCATTACACCGGTACTCTCTATTCACTTACAAAACCACTGGCAAAACCAGGTAAGCCGGGTCCTGAATGGAACACAATGGAAATAACCATGTGCGGACCACGAACCATTGTTTATGTGAATAATGAAAAGGTGACCGATTATACGGAAGGTGATTCTGTTCCTGCACGTAAATTCGATTTCGAACCATTCAGGGGCCCTAGACCTGACTCAGGGTATATCGGACTCCAGAACCACAGTGACCAGGATGTGGTCTTTTTCAAGCAGGTTGAGGAACGACCTCTTTCATCAGCAGAGATTGCAGAATTATGCGGACCTAAGAAATAAATTTTAACATTTTAAAGTCTTTTAAAATGAAGAATAAAAAAGAATCGTACAATCCAAACGATATTTCCAGGAGGAAATTTGTAAAAACTGCTGCAACTGGTGCTGCTGCTCTTACTATCCTGCCAAATTTCACAGTAAGCGGACTGGGACATGTCGCTCCAAGTGATAAACTTCTCATTGCTGCTGTAGGCTGCGGAGGAGAAGCTGCCGATGATATTCGTCATTTTGCAAATGCGCCGAAAAAGAATGCCGAAATTGCTTTCCTGTGCGATGTGGATGACAGACAGGCAGCCCCAAGGATAAAGCAGTTTCCCAGGGCAAAGTTTTATCACGACTGGCGTGAGATGTTCGACAAGGAAAATAAGAATTTTGATGCGGTTACTGTTGCAATCCCTGATCATAACCATGCAATTGTTGGTCTTAGTGCTATGCAGCTGAGAAAGCATCTGTACCTGCAGAAGCCTCTTACTCATGATATTTATGAGGCGAGGATACTCACGCAGGCTTCTGAAAAGTATAAGGTCGTAACCCAGATGGGAGACCAGGGTGCTTCATGCGATGGTATGAGAACCCTGAGAGAATGGATAGAGGCTGGTATAGTGGGTGATATAAGCAAGGTATATTGCTGGACTGACAGGCCAGTATGGCCACAGGGTATTCCATGGCCTAAAGAACATCCGCCTGTACCCAAGGAACTTAACTGGGATCTGTGGCTGGGTACTGCACAGTATACCGATTATATTGATAATCTGGTTCCTTTCAACTGGCGTGGCTGGTGGGAGTTTGGTACCGGTGCACTGGGAGATATGGGATGCCATATAATGGGGCCTCCTTTCAAGCTGCTTAAGCTGGGTTATCCTTACGAGGTGTCGGGTAGTGCAAGTACAGTTTATAACGGGATCTTTGTGGAAGGCATTTATCCTGAGAGCGGACCTGTCAGCAGCTCAATACGTTTCAGGTATAAACTGGATAACGGGAAAGATCTGGATCTGTACTGGATGGATGGAGGAATTATTCCTGAGCGTCCTAATGACCTTGATTCCGACGCGAATATGAATGAAGTGCTGGCTGATTATCCTCCGGGACTGAATGATTATGAAGGTGGAACTTTGTTCATTGGGTCCAAGGGTAATGTTGGATGTGGCTGGGGTGGCCGTAACCCGCGCCTGCTTCCTCTCTCCAGGAATGAAGAGGTACATGTTCCAAAAAAGTATCCAAGGGTAGAAGGGGGTATGGATGGTCACTGGTGGCAATGGATCGATGCATGTATAGCAGGATATGGTAATGCCGAGGTTGATTCACCCTTCGTAGGATATGCAGGTCCTCTTACCGAAACAGTACTTATGGGGAACCTTCTTCTCAGAAGTTTCAATATAAGGGAGAAGATCAAGAGAAAAGATCCCGTATATGGTGAAATGGAAGGTTATGTATTCCCCGGACGATATATTAACTATAAATGGGATGGTGAGAACATGAAAATCACCAACTTTGAACAGGCAAATCAATTTGTGAAGAGAGAATACAGGAAAGGATGGGGAGAAATCAAACTCTGAAATAGTGATTTAGCATTTCTCAAATAACCTGTATTATCAATGAAGTTGTTTTAAAAGTCATATTTAACCGCAAAGAACGTAAAGAAGGCGCAAAGAACACAGAAGGCAGATCTCTAAAATAGCACAATATGCGATCTCTGCGTAATCCCGATTGTTATTGGGACTTTGCGAACTTTGCGGTTAAGACTTTTATATTTTTCAACCAGTCTCTTAAGTTCTAATTGTGGTGTTATGAAAAAGATAATATATAAAGACTATAATGAGTTGTCAGTAAGTACTGCTGAGATGATCGCTGATATTATTAAAAGAAAGCCTGATGCTCTTTTATGCTTTCCGGCAGGTGAGACATCTGTTGCTACCTTTGAGCAACTGGTAAAGATGAACAGGGAAGGAAAGATCAGTTTTCATAAATCAAGGATAGTAGGACTTGATGAGTGGGCAGGTATCGGAGAGATGAAAAGCGAGAATTGCTACTCTTTCCTTAATAGGCATCTGTTCGATCATATTGATTATGAGCCTGGCAATATCTGCTTTTTTAATGGTGAGTCATCCGACCTGGAAAGTGAATGTGATAAAACTGACCGGTTCATTAAAGAATACGGCCCGATAGATATGATGCTCCTGGGCATGGGAATGAACGGCCACCTGGGATTAAATGAGCCGGGTACATCTTTTAATCTTTATTCACATATTGTGGAACTTGATGAAACAACAAAAGTGGTTGGGAAGAAATATTTCTCAGGCGATGTTGAGCTCAGCAGGGGCATATCACTCGGTATAAAATATGTAATGGAATCCTCATTGGTAATACTTCAGCTTAACGGAAAAAGAAAGGCTGAAGGTGCAAAAAGACTTGTTGAAACAGAGGTTACAGAATCCTTCCCCGCATCAGCACTAAAACAGCATAAAAATTCCTTTCTTCTGATGGACAGGGAAGCCGCTTCATTGCTATAATTACATTATGGTTAAAAGGATTACTGATTCAATTCCGGAAGTATTATCACAGCTCGATAAAGATAAAAACAAAGGGTTTTCAGCTTTTCTTGGATTTGATGCATGTGTCGACAGTATTGTCAGGATCGTCAGGGAAAAAACCGGTGGTGTTTCGCGTACGCATTATTTTGATACAAGTTCGGAATTCGGGGAGTTTCTCATTAATCAGAACAATAAAAGCTGTGGCGTCGAACTCGACACAAAACTCTCCAAGATAGGTGGTAATATGGTTATCACAGGAAATGCCCTCGGCAACCTGGGAATTAAAACTGACTGTGTCGGGACCTTCGGTGTGCCGGAAATTCTGCCTCTTTTTCATTCAATGTCTGACAATTGCAGACTTTATTCTGTTGCAGAATATATAACAGCTACCGCCCTGGAATTTAACAATTCCAAAGTGATCGTTTTTGATCCGGGGCCATATAATAAACTTTCATGGACTGATATCAAAGATGCTATTGGTCTTGAGAAGATAAAAGATATGGTAACGGAGAAGAATCTCGTTTCATTTCTTAACTGGAGCGAAATCGAAAAATCCTCGGAGATATGGCAGGGGTTTATTGATGAAGTATTGGCTTCTCAAACACAAGAAGAATACCGGTGTGATTTTTTCACCGACCTGTCCGATTGCTCACGAAAATCGCGTGAAGAGATTAAGGAAATTCCGCTACTGCTGAAAGAATTCAGTAAATACTTCAGGGTAACCCTGAGTCTTAATCAGAATGAGGCAGGAATTGTCGCCAGGGCTCTTGGCATTGCTGAAGGCATACCGGATGAGTTGTTTATGGAAGCCCTCTACAATTCATTTAATGCCGATATAATTGTTTTACACAGGATAAAGGATGCACTGGCTTGTGATGGTGTCTCGCTTGACAAATGTGATACATTCTATTATCCTGAACCTGTTGTTCTTACGGGGGGAGGGGACAACTTCAATGCCGGATTCTGTTTAGGACTTCTCCACGATATGGATCTTTTTCAGTGCCTTCTGATGGCCAATGCTGTTGCAGGAGCATATGTCTCGTCGGGAATAAGTCCTTCAATAGAGGATCTCAGGCGATTCCTTAAGATGAATATTGGAACTGAATGATCCGTCTTTTTAATTGATTTTCAGAATTCAAAGTTGGCTCCTAAGGTAAAAGACCTGGTTCTGGGCCATGTATTCCTCCTGTCAATGCCAGGAACAAGGGGGCTGTTATAAGTGCCAGAGTATAACTCGGTATCGACATACCTCGGATTTGGATCTGATCCTTTATAATGAGTCAGGTAAAAAAGATTATTAGCGGCTGCATATAACCTGATATTCCTGAATGCTGAGTTCTCCGGAAGACTGAATTTGAAGCCAAGGCATATGTTGTCAAGTGCTATAAAGGATGCATTCTCATAATCACGGTTTGTCACAAGTCCCCATGATGTCATTAGTTTGCCCGTTTCAGGATTCCTCATGCCTGCAGCCGTTACAGGCAGATTATAACTCGAAATCAGTATGGGTACCTCATAGAATGCCCTGTATGAATTCAGCATATCATGACCTGATACACTGCGGAAAAAAACAGTTAGATCCCAGTTTTTGTAGTTAAATACATTCTCCAATCCTGTGAGACTTTTAGGAAGTCCGTTCCCGACCACTGTCCAGTCGTTTGTATCAATATATCCATTGCCATCAATATCAGCGATTATCCGGTTTCCGCTCTCATCAATACCCTTGAAAATATAAGCCTGCTGCTGCCCTATGGGCTTTCCTTCTTCCAACCTTATCAATCCCGGAGTGGATCCCGCGGGTGATCCCAGATCACCTATGTAATTGATTCCGTAATTTAATGTAATGCCATCATAGGTCCCGGATAGCGAAACCAGCTCATTTTTAAGGTTCCTGGTGTGGGTCAGCATTATTTTGTAGGAGAAATCTTTCTTATTAATGACTGTTATGTTAAGAGTAATTTCCATTCCGCTGCTTCTGAGTTTTCCTATGTTAATCCATTGGGGTGTCGGATAGAAGTAGTAATAGTAAAAGTTATCAGAGGGTCTCCGTAAATAGTACATAAAAAGAAGGTTGGAACTTATACTGGAATATATATCCATTGAACCGGATAGCCTGTGGCTTAACAATGAAAAATCTATTCCAAAATCAGTACTTCTGGTCTTTTCAGCTCCCAGTTCAGGGTTATAATTGCTGTACTGATCATATTGTGGTTCGAAATTCCCGTTATAAAAATTAACATATACCTGTTTCCACCTTTCGAGCGACAAATAACTTTCTGAAGGCTGGTTTCCTGTTAACCCATTATCAATTCTTAATTTTAGCATATCAAATGCCCGTATCCGGAAGAGTCTTGAAAGGTCGGTTGCAATTCCAATTCCATGAAACAGGTTCCATTTTGCATCAGAACCAAGCCTTGAGGAGCCCTCGTATCGTTCTGTGATACTTCCGAAGAGTACGTCTTTGTAGTTCAGATTGAACTGGCCAAAGAACGCAACCAGCTTATTTGAATTCTTATAGCTTGTCACAGTACCAAGCCCGTTTTTAAAATCAAGTGCTGCTGAGAGGTTATTGAAAGTAAAGTCATCTGTTATGAAATCCCCACCCTGTGCATAAAAACCTTCATTTGTGAATTTCTGGTAATTATAACCCCCGGAAGCATCAAGCTTTATTGAGGGGGAAATATTTCCCTTATAATGCACGGTTGATTCAAAAAATTGATTGGATGAATTATCCTCCTGCCTTGTGGCAAGTCCGTTCCTGTTTATCCCACTCCAGTAATCATTACTGTCAAAATATTTACCGTTGAGATTTCCGCTGCTTTCAATTGCATATTTTGTTTCAAGGTTTATATTGTGTGTCAGTTCAAATGCACCTCCGACAGACAGATCCATGTATCTTACCTTACCTTCGTTCCTGTTCAGTTCAATAATTGAAACGGGATTGTAATAATCGAATAATGCCTGCTGGAAGTATCCGTCATATATTTTAAATTGAGGGTCATCGCTTTTTACCGGGGATGTCGGATTAAATATGGCAGCATATCTGAATGCCTCAGGGAAACCAGGTTTTGAAGTCCTTTCGGTAGCACTCATATTTATGTCAAGGGTAAGCTTGTCCTTAATCGCTTTCTGACTAATATTAATTCTTCCGTTGACCTGCGAATAGCCTGTGTTTATTTCAACTCCCTGCCCGTCACGATAATTTACCGAGGCCCGGTAAGAAGTGTTTTCACTTTTTCCAGACAATGAGAGAGAGTGTGCCTGGGACAATGCCGTCTGCTCGATCTGCTTAAACCAGTCGGTGTTATATCCGAAATCCGTACCCATTCCCATTTCATTCGACAGGGCACGCCATTGAGTGGCATTCATTGCAGGCAGATTCTTTGCTACCTTTTCTATACTTCCATATACGCCGTATTCAACAGCTGTGTGACCGGGGATTCCTTTTTTTGTTGTAATAATAATTACACCGTTTGAACCTCTTATACCGTAGATTGAAGCCGCCGCAGCATCTCTCAGAACAGTAAAGGATTCTATATCATTTGGGTCGACATTATTAAGAGGTGCATCGGGGATGCCGTCCACTACGATCAGAGGCTGAGTATTGCAATTTATTGTCATAAGTCCTCTTAACCGCAAATAGAATGAACCATTGGGATCACCTCCCGGTTTGCTGATATCCAGTCCCGGCACCTTTCCGCGGATCAGTTGAATGGGATCATTGATGTTTCCTTTATTAAAATCAGTGGAATTTATTTTGGAGATCGCAGAGGTATTCTCCCGAAGATTAAGTAAAAGGTATCCGGTGTTGATCAGAGTGTCCGAATCTCCTTTAACTGTTATATCACTCGATTGATTCTGAGAAATACCCGCCTGTGAATATACAGGAAAGGTCAGTGGCAGTAAGATAACTGCAACAATAAAGGTTTTCAGACAGGATCCGGAAGAGCTCAGTAAAGTTCTCATGGTCAGGTGTAGTGCTGTTTCATCAAATTTATAACTTACTGATGACATTTTCATGAGATTTCTGAAAATATTTGTATAACCTCCCCCTGTTCTTTTTTACATTGTCATTTTGCTTTGGCCACTGTCGCGAAGCGTAATGAAGGATCTCCGCATTGATAGTAAGATGGTACCGGTATAAGGTTATAAAGACTATCTCACCGATTGCAAGTCGGTGACAACCGGGGTAGATGGAGTGATTTGTATCAGAATGGGAGAATAATATTATCACGAT
Source organism: uncultured Rikenellaceae bacterium (assembly GCA_964472085.1). Lineage (GTDB taxonomy): Bacteria > Bacteroidota > Bacteroidia > Bacteroidales > VadinHA17 > LD21. The sequence goes on from CAYYIW010000007.1 coordinate 54,600, forward strand.
AATTGTATTATGTATTACTAATTAACCACAGTTAAGTGATTTGGAGATCCTTCGCTAACGCTCAGGATGACAGTGCTATTGGGGGGTATAATAAGGAATGAGGCGCGGCGTTTTGAAGAACCATGTCAATCTGGAATTAATGTAGTTACAAAACGCCGCACCTCATTCCTCCTCCTTACCTTCCAGGCGCTGTCATCCTGAATGAAGCGAAGCGTAATGAAGGATCTCCTCGAGTTTGCAAAATGACTATAATATAATTTTGACGATCTGTACGTCGAAGCACTATTTATTAATCCGGAATGTCATGATGCTGTCATTATTAACAGCAATAAGGACGTATTTTTTCCCACTAACGGTTATCATTCTTGTTTTTCTTGCATCACCTTTGACTGAAAAACCGCTTTCTGAAGGTAACAGTGTCTTAAATTCAGGACCATTTTCCCCTTCCAGATACCAGCCGTAACTCGCATCATAGCGACCGTATGATGGTCTGACTGTATAATCATTTCCGATAAGTAAGAGATCGGCCATCCCATCACCATTAAAGTCATTGACAATAATATCCCTTACAGGGGAGAATTGTGCATAAACAGGCAGTTTCCTTATAGTGAAGGTACCGTTTCCGTTATTAATAAAAAGGGCACTTTCGAGCGTCACAGCCTTTTTTACAACTGACTTATCCAGTACATCTTTTCCAAAAATGTCTACAGCTGTCTGTCCTCCGAAATCGGAGTATTTCTGGTATTTCTTGTCAAGACCGGCGATCTGGGCAGTAAGTTCATCAAGAGAAGCAACAGGATAGCTTATACCGTTTTCATAAGAGCATATTACCGGATCCAATGTTCCGTTCTTGTCGAAATCGTTAAGGTACATTGTCACTGGTTCTTTTTCAGATGCCCGTAAAATGGAGTTGAGTCCCAGGTTTCCGCATATCATATCCTTGTCGCCGTCACCGTCAACGTCGGCTAAAGTGACACAATTCCACCATCCTGACGTGCTGTCGAGTCGGGCGGAAACAGTTGCATCGGTAAAATGACCATTATCATTTCTGAAAATGGTGATATTCATCCATTCACCGGTAAGAACAAGATCCTTATCTCCGTCATTATCATAATCAAACCAGTCAGCGTCGGTTACCATTCCGATATTTTTCACTCCTTCTGCATTCTGGTCGGTCACATCAGTAAAATTACCATGTCCGTCATTTTCCAGCAGGTATTGATCGGGTGACCAGCCGTATGCTCCTGGAAGAGATCGCGACCCGACAAACAGATCAGTATCACCATCGTGATCAAAATCACAAGGGGCGACACATGACCCGTTATGTGAAAAATATGGCAGTTTGCCTTTGCTGAAATTGCCCTTTCCGTCATTTATTAAAAGGATATCTGTAAGTAAAGGATTACCTGCCGGCAGTTCATTACCTCCTCTTACTATGTATAGATCCATATCCCCGTCGTCATCAGCATCAAAAAAAGCTGCGTCAACATCCTCAGTGTAACGTTGCCGGACCAGGACAGGCTGTACAGCTTTCCTGAATGTTCCGTCGTGCTTTTGTACATAGATTACCGAAGCCTGGTTTGTTGCACCTCCTGCAAATACATCTTCCAACCCGTCACTGTTGATGTCACCAACAGCAAGAGCCGGACCCTCGGAAGTAAGGCTATGCGGAATAAGACGCTCCCTGTAAAAATCGACATACGGATCTTCAATATGCCTGAAATCAAGGCCGCTGATCGTTTCCTGCCGGAAGATACTGCTATCTGCATTTTCCTGCTGTTTTTTGTTAACCGGAGGCATATGAGCATTCTGCCTGTCAAGTATCAGTACCCGGTCAGCATGAATATTTTTAAGTGTCTGCATAGCCAGGTCGGGCCACCTGACAACGAGTGAATCAATTATTGAAGATGATCCCAGTCCGAAATGCAGGACATCCGAAGTAGACGACATAAAACCCCTGGTAGGGAACTGTTCGTTAACCTGTTCCCTGCCATTGCAGTAGATTGTTAATCTCGACCCAAGTCCTCTTTTGTTAAGATCGTTACCTTTTAATACAACAGATAAATAATGATTGTCTGACAGGATGCTGGAATTATTCCTGTAAATGAACGCTTTATCATTGATATTGTTAACTATGAGATCAAGGTCACCATCATTGTCCAGATCGGCATAGGTTGCACCATTGGAATAAGATTTTGTTTTGAATCCCCAGTCCTGCGCCTTATTAGTGAATGTAAGATCCCCGTTATTCCTGAATATATAGTTAATATGAGGATACAGTGGCATCTTTTCATACAGGACTTTATCTGATAAATTTTCTGTATTACTTTCCGTGCGCATGCTGTTGCCTCCTGTAAGGAATTTGACATAATCCAGGTCGTTTGCCCTCCTGTAGATCCCATTTGTAATGAAAATATCCTTCCACCCGTCATTATCAACATCGCAGAACAGGGGAGACCAGCTCCAGTCAGTTGAGTAAATCCCTGATAATCTGCCTATTTCACTGAAAAGACCATCACCAAGATTAAGCTGAAGAGTATTTCTAACAAACTGGTAGCCATAGCCATATTTCAATTTAAGGGAGAAGAGTTCGTAATCATCTTCTCCTCCTGATTGTTTCCTGATGTTTTCTTTATCAGGAAGCATGTCGAGGACAATAATATCCAGACGGCCGTCATTGTTAAAATCACCCACATCATTTCCCATGGATGAACGGCTGGTATGGGCTATCTGTGATGCCAGCTTTTCTGTGAAGGTCCCGTTCCCGTTATTGATATAGAGGTAATCGTTTTCATGAAAATCATTCGACACATAAATATCAGGATAGCCATCATTATTTATGTCACAAACATTTACTCCAAGTCCGTATCCGATCTGGCTGCTGTAAATGCCCGCCGAAAGTGTTACATCATGAAATACACGCTTACCGTTATCGCTATCGTTCCTGTAAAGTTTGTCACCGGCAAGGGTATCCATATCATTTCTTAGGGAGGCTCCTCCGTAACTTCTGGATGTATGTACAGAGTGGTTAAGCAGGTACATATCAAGATCCCCGTCCATATCATAGTCGAAAAAAGCTGCCTGGGTTGAGAATCCCTGGAAATCAAGTCCGTATGTATGAGATTCTTCCCTGAATGTCAGGTCTCCCTGGTTGATGAACAGCTGATTTCTACCATTGAATGATTTATAATCTCCAACCTCGCAAACATAGATATCCAGAAGTCCGTCCCCGTTGACATCAGCCATGGTGACACCTGTTTTCCAGTTTCCTTTTCCCCCAGTTCCTGACTCATCAGTGATATCCTCAAAGTTTAACTTTCCTCTATTGAGATATAACCTGTTCGTACCCTGGCTGGACGTGAAGTAAAGATCAGTCAGACCATCATTGTTTATATCGCCTGCTGCCACGCCAGCACCGTTGTTAAAATAAAGGTATTCAATGATATTGAACTGCCGGTTCTCGGTAAGCCTGTTTTCAAACTTAACATGTGTCGACGAGGGTGACATCATGGTGAATAGCTCAATATTCTCCCTGTTCCCTGGCTTGCAGGAAAAAAGCATTATAGTCAACAGCAATAGCAGAACAGATCTTCTCATAGGACTTTTTCACCTGCTAAGTGACTTAAAAACCTGAACAGGACCGTTGCTCCGTGCAACGACAAGTATTTTACCCTTATTTGTTGATAGTTCCATAATATCCCTGATCTCTCCTTCGAGCCGAAAACCCGACAATCTTGCAGGGATATAACGGAAATCACCTTTCCCGTCACCCAGCAGCATAGTTCCGTAACTGGCATCATACCGACCCAGTTCGGGTTTGACATTAAAAAGGTTACCACCCATCAGGATATCCGTAAAACCATCATTGTTGAAATCGCCTGTCTCAATTGCATATACGGGAGAGAACTGGACTTCAACAGGTAATTTTTTCTCTGTGAAATGGCCGGTGCCATCATTGATAAATACCGAAGTCCCGAGGTGATAAACATCGAGATGTATTGCTTCCTTTAACTGGTCGGGTGTGAAGATATCAGTTATCTGCACGTCCTTATACATTTCATATTTGGGATACTTCTTGAGAAGGCCCGGTATTTGCTTCGTCAGGTCATGCTTTAGGGTTACAGGATATGATTTATCCCCATCGTACTGACAGATAATCTGTTCCACATCACCGTTTTTATCAAAATCATTTACGTACATGCTAACAGGCTTATCGTCCGAGGCTTTGAATTTTGAGTTGAGACCATGATTCCCGGCAATGATATCTATATCACCATCACCGTCAATATCGGCAGCTTTCAGGCGATTATACCAACCAGCAGTTTTCAGGGGACTGAAAGCGTCCTTTTTCTCCCTGAATATTCCGCCTTCGTTAATAAAGATTTTTAGTGGCATCCAGTCACCGGCCAGGATAATATCAGGATCACCGTCTCCGTCCACATCTTCCCATTGCATATCGCGAATCATGCCAATTCCTGCTAATTCAGGGGCAATTTTTGATGTTACATTTGTGAAATGGCCTTTTCCGTCGTTTTCAAGTATATAGCCGTTGGCAGGGACTCCGTAAAGGAAAGGCTTTAACCTGATACCGACAAAAAGTTCCATGATCCCGTCATTATCAAAATCCGCAGCCCTCACACATGAGCTGCTTTCATACCTTCCGGCAGGAAGTATCTGATTTGATTTTTTATAATGACCCTTACCATCATTTATATAGAGACGATCTGAGAGTGCAGAAGAACTCTCGGGAAATTCATTGCCTCCACTGGCTACATACAGATCAGGAAAGCCGTCTCCGTTGGCATCAAAAATTGCACAGTCTTCATCTTCTGAAATAGCATCAGCTTCAAATACAGTTTTGTTTGAAGCTACAAATGACCCATTTGCCTGCTGTATCATCAGTGCTCCGGCCTGGCCTTTTGCACCGCCTATATAAAAATCCTCGCGACCGTCATTGTTTATATCCCCTTTGCACATCCTGGGGCCTTCGGTCGACATCATACTACTTATAAGACGTTCACGTTCAAAGTCATTAAACTCATTTTCAGTATGTACAAAGTTAATCAGCTTGCTATCGCTAATATTTGTGAAATATTCAGACACTGAGCTGGTTGGTTGTACTGTATGGTAATTAATATCCTGCGCATCTTTCTGATCAAGCACAAGAATCTGATCAGCCAAAACATTTTTAAGGATTGTAACCCTGTCATCAGGCCATTCCACAATCAAAGAATCAACTTCCGTTAGTGGTCCAAGGCCAAGATTAGGTCTTGGGTCGACAGTCGACAGGTAGCCGCGCATGGGTTCCTGTTCAAGGTATATGAATTTGCCCTTATGCTTTACTGTTATTTTAGCTCCAATAGCTTCAGTATTCTTTGATTCTCCTTTGAGGATTACCTTGAGATAATGATTTTCCGGAAGCACTTTATCAGTCTCGTTCCTGTAAATGAACATGGGCATGTTGACATTATTTATTACCAGGTCAAGATCGCCATCATTATCGAGGTCACCATAAGCTGATCCGTTGGAAAAACTTGGAGTAGCCAGACCCCATTCATTTGCCTTGTTCTCAAACCTGTAACTGCCAAAATTTTTGAAAGCGTAACTGGATATCTTTACAGAAGGGATAGCGTCAATAAGTGTTTTATAGTCTATGTTCTTGCCGGAAATGATTGACATCACCATATCCCTGTTTGAAAAATACTGGATATAGTCCTGGTCGGTAAGGTCTTTATATATTCCATTTGCAACAAAAATATCCTTGAGGCCGTCATTATCGAGATCCATAATCAGGGATCCCCATGACCAGTCTGTGGCAGACACACCTGCCAGACGACCGATCTCGCTGAATGTACCGTCTGCATTATTCAGCTGTAGCATATTTCTTGTGAACTGGTGATGGTATCCGTTATCGACGTTTACTTTATATGATTCCCAGCTGTCAAAAGTTGTTTTTGTTTTAAGCCGCTCATTATGTTCAGGAACCATATCGGTGGCGAAGATCTCAGGGTAATGATCATTGTTAATATCTGCCATATCTGCCCCCATAGAAGCAGCAGAAATGGTCCTCATCATGTTTGTCAGGTTCTCTGTGAATGTGCCGTCGTGGTTGTTCAGGTAAATATAATCGCGTTCAAAAAAATCGTTTGATATATAAATATCCATCCATCCATCCTGGTTGATATCACCCACAGTTACACCCAGTCCAAAACCTATTATACTTCCGTATATCCCTGCCTGAGTACTGACATCGGTGAACCTGCTGCCATCGTTTCTGAATAGTTTGTCGCCTTTTGCTGAATCCCTTTCTGCACGTTGGTTATCCTTAAGATCAAAGCTGCCGATGGCTTTCGAGGAGTTATTTAATACATAAAGATCCAGGTCCCCGTCCTTATCGTAATCGAAAAATACAGCATTCGTTGAGTTGGCACCATCATCTATTCCATATTTTCCTGCTTCTTCAGTAAAGGTCAGATCACCGTTATTGATATATAATTCATTTCGTTTGTCATCACCTTCCATATTACCGGAATGACATATATAGATATCGGTCAATCCGTCGCCATTTACATCTGCCATGCATACTCCTGTGGACCAGTTCCCTTTTCCTTCAATACCAGCACTTGCAGATATGTCTTCAAAATTGAAATTACCTTTGTTGAGATATAATTTATTGGCCCCCATATTGGCTGTCATGAAGATATCTATCAGACCGTCATTATTAATATCTCCCAGACCAACTCCTCCTCCGTTATAAAAATTACGGTAGGTATAAATGTTGAATTTTGTTTTTAGCTGTTCGGCATAATCGAGGTGGTTTATGAAATCAGCATGTGTCTTTGAGTTGGGTATAAGGCTGAATAGCTGGTTAGCATGCTGTTTGTTGCACGCTGATATCAAAACAGGTAATATGAACCAGAATAAACCTTTGAGGGATCTGGTATTTATGGAATATCTGGTCATTCTGTCTTTCCGGAGTTGTTAATGGTACTTGATGTATCAGCTGCCTGGTTAATAGGGGTATTACTGGCAAGCAGATCGGTGAAAACAGCCCATACATACATTTCATTCTCCTTGAAAATTGTTATACGCCTGTTTCCGCTTACTTTTACATAGGCAGCACCCCATTTGGGATGTCTTACCTTGATGAAGCCCTTTCCGTAGAGATGTTCATACCACCCCAGGATATCTGATTCCAGTTTATCCGCGGATAATTTCTTGTTCCATGGAGCCCATCCTTCATATACATACCTTACAGGCATTTCATAGATATCTCCGTGCATGAATCTGGGATAGAAATTGGCCATTACCGGGTGTTTAAGGTCTTTTTTTATTTCGTATTGTACTGTTGTGTTTGTCGGACCCTGCCTGATCAGACCTTTTTGGTTTAGTTCCCAGCATCTTAAATAGAAGGCTTTTTCAGGCATCCCAAGGTATAAACCCATGAATAATGAATCATTCCGGACACCGCTCCCAAGCTCATGTTTGAGCATACGGTCATATCTTGATCGCGGTGAACAACCGGAAATTACTGATCCTGCGATCAGAACAATAATTATCAAAAAATTCCTTGTTTTCATAATATCCTGTTAATATTTATAAAACTCTAAAGTATTGTTATTTCGTGCGACTATAATAATATTTTTATTTGAAGTATGAATTATTTTAAGGTCCCGCATTTCCCCTTTGGTTGATATTCCTGATTTAATTGCAGGGATAGCCTCAAATATATTTCCCCCGTTGTTCCTGAGAAAAAGGCCATAGCTGGCATCATTTATCCCGGTCTCGGGTTTTTGCCTGTACTGGTTTCCTCCAAGCAATATATCACATTTCCCGTCCTGATCAAAGTCTTCTGCAGTTATGGCATAAACAGGTGAAAACTGGGCTTCAACAGGTAAGGGTACGAGTCTGAACCTTCCGCTATCAGTATTGATCATAACACAGCTTTCCAGTATCCTGGCATTTAGCTTTACTGCTTTATTAAGTATTCCGGGTGAGAAAATATCCTGGATTGTAGCATCCTTATAATCAGCAAATTTCTTGTATTTTCTTTCCAGTGAAGGTATCTGTTTTACCAGGTCATCTCTCATGACCAGAGGATATGATTTATCTCCGAAGTATTCACATATTATCTGTTCAATACTACCGTTCATATCAAAATCATTTACATACATTGTAACAGGTTTATCCGGAGAAGCCTTGAACCGCGAGTTAAGACCATTGTTGCCAAGGACGAAATCAGGTCTTCCATCACCATTTATATCGCAGGCAGTAACTTTATGCCACCATCCTTCTGTGTCTTCCAGCCCGTATTTTGCAGTTTCGTCACTGAATATCCCTTTGTTATTTATAAATATTTTAACAGGCATCCAGTCACCCACTATCACCATGTCATCATCTCCGTCATTATCGACATCCGACCAGACCATATCTGTAATCATTCCTGATCCTGTCAGACCGGGAGCTCTTTTGAGAGTCGTATTTGTGAAGTGACCTTTACCGTCATTCTCCAGCAGGTAACCATTTACGGGCAGTCCGTATTCAAACGGACGTAACCTGATCCCGACAAAAAGATCAATATCTCCGTCATGGTCAAAATCGTCCGGCTGAACACAGGAAGTGCTTTCATATTTTCCGGCAGGCAGTATCTGTGGTGCTCTGGAAAAATGCCCATGCCCGTCATTTATATACAACCTGTCGCTTAAGGCTGAAGAGCTTAACGGAAATTCATTGCCGCCGCTGGCCACATAAAGATCCTGGTCACCATCACCATCAGCATCAAATAAAGCACAATCGGTGTCCTCGGAGATCCTGTCGTCTTTAAAAACTGTCTCATTCAATCTTCTGAAGCTGCCGTTCCTGTTCTGAACATAAATACTTCCCGGGGAATCCTTTGCCCCACAGATATACAGATCAGTGAGCCCGTCATTATTGACATCCCCTTCGGCTATATGAGGACCTTCATTGGACAACATCTGGAACAGCAGTTTATCCCTGTCGAAGTCAACGAAATCATTCTCCCTATGTTTGAAGTCCAGTCCTGGAAGTTCATGAATTTTCGTGAACAGGGGAGGAGTACCGGCTTTTTTAGATTTTTTGCATGATTGATCAATGCTTTTCTCATCAATGGTAATTATCCTGTTAGCAGTGATATTATAATATACTGAACACTTTCCGTCGGGCCAGTCTATTTTCATTGAATCAGCAATGCTGCATGTATCGAGTCCGAAATGCAGCCTGTTATCCACACTCGACTGGAAGCCCCTGTCCGGTACCTGTTCGGCATAGTTAACCATACCTTTACAATATAATGTGACTTCAGCCCCGATAGCTGAAGTATTCCATCCGTCTCCCTGTAATCCTATTTCAAGCCAGTTCATCTTAGATGTCTGATCTGATTCATTCCTGTAAATAAGAGGAGGCATATTTACGGTATTTACCACCAGATCAAGATCACCATCATTATCAAGATCACCATAGGCTGCTCCGTTAGAGAATGAAGGAATATCCAGGCCCCATCTTGAAGAATAGTTGGTAAAGGTCAGGTCACCATTATTATGGAAGGCATAATTGGGAATCTTAACAGAAGGAATCATGTCAATTACTCTTAAGATAGCTTTTTCTTCTGTCCGGATCATCGATCTCATTATCGACGGATTGGAATATATATTAAGGTAATCCCTGTCGAGAAGGTCCTTGAATATACCGTTTGCTACAAAAATATCCTTCCATCCATCGTTATCCAGATCCATGATAAGAGCACCCCAGCTCCAGTCAGTATAGCTTACCCCGCTTAGCCGGCCAACCTCACTGAATGTATTATTCCTGTTGTTCAGCTGAAGCACATTGCGGGCAAACTGATGATAATAACCCTTGCTGACTTTATCCTGGTATCGCTGCCAGCTTTCAAACAGAGCTTTGGTTTTCAGCCTGGAGTTACCCTCAGGAGTCATTTCCGTGGCAAAGATCTCAGGATACGCATCATTGTTAATATCAGCCATGTCGCCGCCCATTGCGCCCAGGCTTATTTCCCTCATCTGGTCCTCAAGGGCTTCGGTAAAGGTTCCGTCACCATTATTAATATAAAGGTAATCGCGTTCAAAAAAATCGTTTGACACATAAATATCAGGCCATCCATCACGGTTTACATCTCCTATGCTTACCCCAAGGCCAAATCCTATTTTACTTCCATAAATGCCTGCTTCCCTGCTCACATCTGTGAAATGACCATTATCGTTTCGGTAAAGTTTATTAGATCCCAGTGAATCCCTGATATTCCTCTGTCCCTTTTTAACGTCAAATTCGGTGACAGACTGAAAGGAATTATTAAGAAGATAACAATCAAGGTCACCGTCCCGGTCATAGTCAAAGAATGCTGCATGATTTGATAATCCAATGTCGGCCAGTCCGTATTTTTTGGCTTCTTCCGTGAAAGTTAGATCCCCGTTGTTAATGAAGAGTTCGTTGTACCGGTGCTTACCCCCCGTAGCACCCGATTTGCATACATAGATATCGAGCCATCCGTCGCCGTTGATATCGGCAATGCTGACTCCGGTGGACCAGACACTATCGCAGGCTACTCCGGCTTTTTCAGTGACATCATCAAAAACGAAGTTACCCTTGTTTATGTATAGTTTGTTTCCTGCAAGGTTCCCGCAGAAATAAATATCGGGTAAACCATCGTTGTTAAAATCACCCAGTCCTACTCCGGCACCATTATAGAAGTTTCTGTATGTGTATGTATTATATTCCTCGGTGTATTCCAGTTTATTAATGAAGTCTATGTGTGTTTGTTTGCTGTCGAGCAGGGAGAACAGTTTTTTTTCACCGCTACCTGAGTGGGATGAGCTACATGAAAAAAGTGAACAGGAAACCAGCATCAACCCCGCCAAAACATCTCTTAGCTTCAAATATCGCATGTTACGTAATTACCGGTTTAGTAAATCTACTATTTAATTCTTCTAAAAAGAAAGAGAGCAAGCAAATATAACAATTGCCTGCTCTCTTGAAGAATTTATTTGGTAATAATTACTAGTAACCGGGGTTTTGGTCCAGGTTCGGGTTAGCTGATAATTTATCCCTTCCTATGGGGTAGAGCTTAAGGTAATCTCCTGTTGTTTTAAGAACATCGCCAACGTTATGGAATGGAAGAACCCACTCATCGTTGCTGTTCCAGAATCCCCAACGGATAAGGTCCTGCCTTCTGTTATGCTCCAGGAACATTTCACGGCCTATTTCGTTGAACAGCTCACCACCGGCAACACTTGGTCCTGTCATGTTAAAGCTGACAGGTCCGTCGAGACTTGTAAGGTCGTTAAGACCTGCTCTTTCCCTGACCTGGTTAACAAGCGGAAGTGCGAGTTCAGGATGGTTAAGGCGGAATTCTGCTTCGGCCTTCATAAGAAGGACATCTGCATAGCGAAATACTGAGAAATCATTATTCATATTTTCAGTAGCACCCATCTCGAATTCCCATTTCCCGAGTCTTACACCTGATTGTCTCCATGCCTGTGGACCGAGTTCGTTTATCTGTGGGGCCGGTTCTCCGCCAACAAGGTCACCCATGTTTCCAAAGTTAACAGGTTTACCATCAGGATCGCCTGCATCAGCTCCGTCATCCATTACCAACGTTCCGCCAGCTGTCCATTGATAACCTGCAAGGAAGTTACCTCTTTTAGCCTGGGGAGCGTCTGTGGTACCAACATCACCTTTCCTGAGATCATTGTCGCTGTAGGAGTTGTAGAACTCTTCAAGGGTACAGAAACCGTTCCATGGCTGAGCCGTCAGGTTATAGGTGTACTGACTTCCATAGTGAAGAGTCTGCATATCCAGGTTGAATCCCTGGAAGAAGATCTGGTCATAAGGGATTGCGAAGATGAATTCCTTTGAACCTTCGTTCTTGGCATTGAAATTGGAGAAATAATTGCTTTCGAGTGAGTATTTACCCGAGTTAATAACTTCGTCACATGCAGTTATAACCTTTGCCCACTGTGGTGTTCCGGTATAGACACCGGCGTTCAGGTACAGTTTTGCAAGAAGTGTCATGCCTGCATAATAGTTCATACGGCCATATGTAGTACCGTCTACTGCAGTAGTCAATAGCGGGACTGCTTCTTCGAGGTCTGCAACAAGGTTGCTGAATACGGTTGTTCTGTCAACGGTAGGAGGTGTAGCTTCTGCGGTAGCAAAGTCTGTAACCCATGGAACATTCCCGTAAAGGTCGACAAGCTGCCAGTAGAAGAATCCACGTACTGCCTTTAACTCTGAAATATAGGTAGCAGCCTGGTCGGGATCAACCTGTCCGTTATCAGACAGGGTCTGGAACTGGTAAATAAGCCTGTTGGCTGTATTTACACCGCCAAAGCAGAAGTCCCATGCTGAACCGAAGTCGTTGTCTTCAAATTTCCATGAGTGAAGGTGTAGTCTTCTCCAGTTTCCACCATCATCCCAGTCGGAACCTCTTGTAGGTACGACCATTTCGTCAGTTGTTGCTTCCTGAAGATTGAATACAGAGCCTGAGGCATAGCCTCCAAACTGGGTATATGCAGCACCAAGTGCTGACACGAACTGAGCATCACTCTTGAAGAAGTTACTGGGAGTAACTTCACTGTAAAGCTTTTCATCCAGATTAGTACATGACTGGCCCAAAGCAGCTGCAATAAGTACAATCACCACAAATCGTAAACGGAATAGTAATTTTTTCATATTATTTCTTTCTTTTGTTTTCATGTCTCATTCATTTTCAGGATTAAAATGTAACGTTTGCACCAAAAGTAATTGATCTTGCCCTGAACCATGTATTCCTCCTGTCGATACCAGGTACCAACGGGTTATTATATGTTCCTAAATCAGTGGCTTCGTCAACATACCTTGGGTTAGGATCAACCCCTTTGTAATTGGTTATATAGAACAGGTTGTTTCCGGCTAAATATAATCTGATTTTGCTGAATACAGAGCTCTTTGGCAAAGAGAAGCTATAGCCAAGAGCCATATTATCGAGAGAAACAAATGAGGCATTTTCAACATACAGGCTTGACAGCGTACCGGAGGTAACCTTAAGAAGTTCTCCAGATGAGTTACGCATGTCAGCAGCGGTTTTTGGCAGGTTGTATGATGAAATATAAGCAGGTACTTCATAAAATCCACGGAAGGAGTTGATGAGATCGTGTCCGAATACTCCGCGGAAGAATATATTAAGATCCCAGTTTTTATATGTCATTGTGTTGCCCCATCCAATCAGGAATTTAGGCAGACCGTTTCCTGTTATTGTACGATCGGAAGCATCAATCTGTCCATCACCGTTAACATCTTTGAATATAAAATTACCATCAGCATCTATACCTTCATATACAAATGTAAGAAGCTGGCCAATTGGTTTACCTTCTTCAACCCTTACGAGAGGTGTCTGGTTCTGACCGGGGGATCCCATATCTCCGAGATCCTGAACACCGTATTTCAGATCAGCGCCATTAAATGTACCCGACAGAGATACCAGGATGTTTTCAAGTATGTAAGACGGGGTAAGAGTAAGGCTGTAAGTAAAATCAGATTTGTTAATGGCATTATATGTAAGTGACATTTCCAGACCACTACTCTTGATCTTACCAAGGTTAAGCCAGGCCTGGCTGTAAAGGTTTGGCGGCACCGGCACATTATACTGGAACAAAAGGTCTGTTGTTGTTCTGGTATAGAAGTCGAATGAACCGGAAAGTTTTGATTTCCAGAGTGAGAAATCGAAACCTGCATCAAATTCACCTTTTTTCTCCCATTTAAGATCAGCATTTGCATTACTGACAGGTGAATATCCGGGTACAAATGCACCATTATAATAGAAGTTACCCTGAGGTCCGAGACGAAGCAGTGAGAGGTAGCTTTCAGATGGCCGGTTACCTGTTATGCCATAGTTTGCCCTCAGCTTAAGGTTATCTATGAAGCTAACGTTAAGCAGGCTTGAAATGTCAACCCCACCGCTGATGGCCGGGAATAAACCCCATTTTTCAGCTGAACCAAACCTTGATGATCCTTCGTATCTTGCACTGGCAGATACAAACCACATTCCGTTAATGTCGAGGTTTACACGGCCAAAGAAAGCGATAAGCTTATTGGAATTCTTGTAGCTTGTTATCGTTCCTTTACCATTTTTGAAATCGAGTGAAGCACCCAGATTATTAAAGGTGAAGTCATCTGTTATAAAGTCACCCCCCTCAGCTCTAAAACCTTCATTGGTGAAATCCTGGTAGGAGTAACCGCCAAGTGCACTGAGGTTAACACTTGATGCGATATCGCCCTGGTAATGCACTGTTGATTCAAACAGGCGGCTGGAATGCTGGTTAGCTGATCTCGAAGCGAGTCCATTCCTGTTCATTCCACCCCAGTAGTCGTGTGAGTCACGATATTGACCGTTGAGGTCACCTGTATTTTGCAGAGAATAGAAAGCATCCACAGTGAGGCCTTTAACTATCTCATAGGTGCCTTTTAAAGAAAGGTCGAAGAGCCTGGTCTTTCCTTCATTCTTATCAAGTTCGAGGATGGCAACAGGGTTGTAGTAGTCGAAAAGAACCTGCTGGAAATATCCTCCGTATATGTCATATGCCGGATCACTACTCTTTATTGGAGCAGTAGGATTGTAGATAGTTGCATACCTGAAAGCATTGTCGAAACCATACTGAATTGTCTTTTCAGTAGCACCCATATTGAGGTCAAAGGTGAGCTTATTATTTATGGCCTTCTGTGTAATGTTTATCCTTCCGTTGAGCTGACTGTTTCCCGTATGTATCATGATACCCTGAACGTCACGATAGTTGACTGAAGCACGGTAGCTTGTCTGGTCAGTACCTCCCGACATTGATAGATTATGAACCTGTGATATACCTGTCTGTTCAATTGCCTTGAACCAGTCTGTATTGTCACCGAAGTCGGTTCCTACCGGATTTTCTGAGCCCTGGTTAACTTCATCCCTGAGAGCTCTCCATTCCGTGGAGTTCATTACCGGAGTGTTCTTCGCAACTGTCTGAGCAGTCACGTAAACATTATAATCTACAACTGCTGTTCCTTTTCTACCTTTTTTTGTGGTAACGAGGATAACACCGCTGGAACCTCTGGTTCCGTATATTGCAGCTGCAGAACCATCCTTGAGAACGTTGATTGACTCAATATCGTTGGGATCAACGTTGTCGAGTGATCCGCCGATCACACCATCTATAACAACCAGAGGACCCTGGTTGGCACCAATAGTATTCAGACCTCTCAGCCTGATGTCATATGAACCGTTCGGGTCACCACCAGCCTTGCTTATTGAAAGACCGGCAACTTTACCCTGGATCAGCTGAACCGGGGTTTCAACGTTACCTTTGTTGAATTCATCTGCGTTCACACTTGTTATAGAGCTTGTGATCTCTTTCTTTCTCTGTGTACCGTAACCGACTACAACCACCTGACCAAGTTCACTGACAGCTGATTTTAACTGTACATCTATCGTTGAACGACTGCCTACTGTTACGTTCTGGGTAGTGTAACTGATGAATGAAAAAGAAAGGACTGCGTCAGGACCCGGAACAGAGATGCTGTAATTTCCATTATTATCAGACATCGTTCCCTGTGTGGTACCCTGAACAACAATGTTCACGCCCGGTAATGGACTTCCATCTTCGGAAGTTACCTTACCAGTAACTGTTCTTTGCTGTCCAAAGGCAAGGCCGATCGCAAAGCCAAACAGGAGAAGAGTTAGAAGACTTCTCCTAAATAATAAAACCGAATTTCGCAAAGTTACCATAGTTAGATTCATTTAGGTTAATTAAATAGATAATACTTTTTATCAAATTGATTTAAGTGGTTAATTATGTTAGTATTATAAAAGAGATTGCCAATGTTTGTATGGAAATACTGTGTTTTAAAACAGTTCATAGGTTAGGTATTAATACTGTTAAAACAAACTTAAGGGTTTTGTTTTAATTGTTAAAATTTTTTAACAATTTTTTTAAAAAAATGTATAATTGTATCAACATCTCATTGTAAGGGGCTGAAAACATTTTTATTAGGCTTTGTCTTCATTGTTTTGCGAAGCTTCATTCTTACAAATACTAGAGTAAAAATGGTTGTTTTTATAATAATGTGCATATCTGGGTTAAACAAAACGGCACCAAAATCAACATTTTCCTTCATCGGCTCATATCATTAGGTTTTTTATAAATGCTGACTTATATTTGCGTAATAGGCCTGTTATTTATTACACCTTATTTATATATACATTAATAATTAATCAAAAAACAAATGAAAAAACTATTTATCTTCAGTTCAGTCATGGTGTTCTGTGTTTTTGGTACATTAAAGGCTCAGCAGCCCACTCAGCCTGCCGGGAAGAAGTATCCTGAGCCGGAAAAAATGACTCCTGGCATGACAGAGATTTGGGAGCCTGAGGTGAAAATAATCACTCCTGGTGCAACAGACAGAGATGCGCCGTCGGATGCCATAGTACTTTTTAATGGTGGCGATATTAACTCAGAGTGGACCGACGTCAACGGGAACCCATCAAAATGGAAGGTAGAGGATGGTGCATTGGTTTCAGTCCGGGGTGCCGGAATGATCAAAACAAAAAGAAAATTCAATGATTTCCAGCTCCATATTGAATGGAGAACGCCTTCTGTCGTAACGGGCGAGAGCCAGGGGAGAGGAAACAGTGGTGTTTTCCTGCAGGAACTTTATGAAGTTCAGATACTCGACAGTTATGATAACCGAACATACAGGAACGGACAGGCCGGGGCAATCTATAAACAATATGCCCCCCTGGTAAACGTATGCCGTAAGCCCGGTGAATGGCAGACTTATGACATTATTTATACTGCTCCTACTTTTGGAGAAGATTCCACAGTCTTTAAAACTCCTCCAAGAGTAACAGTTCTTCAGAATGGTGTACTGATACAGAATAATGTAAGTCTGAGGGGACCAACCGAGTATATTGGAATTCCGGAATATTTCATACGTAAGCATGGAGCAGGAAGTATTGAATTGCAGGACCATGGAAACCCTGTTGGTTTTCGGAATATATGGATAAGGGAATTATAGATTTCATGTGTCTGTTTTTTATTTTTTATAGGTCACATGGAATCGCATAAGCAAAATAATCATTGTGTTTGGTATGCAAATAATTATTTTGCTTATACTTATTTCTTAATATGTTGTTAAATATAATTTAACGTTTGATCAACTTTACTTTAAAATTATTAATTTTATCAATCAATAATAAATTTAAATTTACCTGGAAATGAAAGAAAATTCAAACAAAATTACACGTCGGAATTTTATCGGAACTACCGGCGCTGTAGCTGCAGGTCTGACTATATTGCCCAGTTCAGTGGTGAGTGGTCTTGGCCACAGGGCTCCCAGCGATAAGCTCAATATTGCGGTCGTTGGTATCGGCGGTATGGGTAACACAAACCTTAAACATGTAAAACCTACTGAGAATATCGTGGCTCTCTGCGATGTTGACTGGGGCTATTCAAAAAAAGTGTTTGATGAAAATCCCGGCTCCAAGAGGTACTGGGACTGGCGTAAGATGTATGATGAAATGGACAAGTCTATTGATGCTGTAATAGTGGCAACAGCTGACCATTCACATGCAGGCGTGGCTGCTCATGCGATCACACTGGGAAAACATGTTTACTGCCAGAAGCCGCTTACCCATACTGTATATGAATCAAGGTTGCTGACAAAACTTGCTGCTGAATATAAGGTTGCAACTCAGATGGGTAACCAGGGTGCCTCAGCTGAAGGAGTTGATCATATAGTAGAATGGATGAATAATAATGAGATCGGTGAAGTCCGCAGGGTTGAAGCATTCACTGACCGTCCTATATGGCCGCAGGGACTTAATGTTCCCCCGGGTGAATGGGTGCCTGATACTCTTAACTGGGATCTTTTCATAGGTCCTGCCAAGATGCGTCCTTATAATTCTGAATATACTCCATGGAACTGGAGAGGATGGTGGGATTTCGGAACAGGTGCTCTCGGCGATATGGCTTGCCATATTCTCCATCCTGTATTCAAAGGTTTGCGCCTGGGGTATCCTATAAAAGCACAGGGCAGCTCAACTCTTCTTCTTACCGAGAGTGCTCCTAATGCACAGATGGTAACCCAGGTCTATCCTGACAGACCATCAGTGAAAGGTTCAAAAATGAAGTATCCGGAAGTTACCATTACATGGTACGACGGTGGCCTTCAGCCTACAAAACCTGAAGGCTGGCCTGCAGGTAAGAACATGAATGATGCAGGTGGCGGTGTACTCTTCCATGGTACAAAAGATACTCTGGTTTGCGGTTGCTACGGTAAGGATCCGTGGCTTCTTTCAGGACGTGTTCCCAACGTACCTCAGACAGAAAGAAGAGTCCCGAATGCTATGAATGGTGGTCATGAAATGGACTGGGTTCGTGCATGTAAAGAAAGTCCTGAAAACAGGGTTAAGACTAAATCTGATTTCTCAGAAGCCGGTCCGTTCAACGAAATGGTTGTAATGGGAGTACCTGCAGTAAGACTCCAGGGTCTTAACAAGACTCTTGACTGGGACGGTAATGATATGGCATTTACCAATATAGGACCCAATGACAAAGTTAGGCTTACCATTTCCGATAATTTCAAAATTGTTGATGGCGATCCTAAATTCAACAGGCCTAATATTACAATCAATGCATTAGATTTTGCTGAACAAATGATAAAGCATACATATCGTGATGGTTTTACCCTGCCCGATATGCCTGCATAAGTAACACAAAGGCAGGGGTAAATTTTTACCTCTGCTTTTTTAATAAAATTATAATGCCTGTAAAGAAATCCACATGTTTTAGCAAACATAAACAGCAATAAAATGTTTTATGCATGTGAGTTCTATATGACATTTAAAATCAAAATTATTTACACATGAAATTTGTAAACATTGTTTTAGCATCTGTTCTTGTTTTTGGATTGGCAACTTCATGCGGATCCAATAGCAATACTAAGAAAGAAGCAGCCAATGAAACAGCTCAGGCAGCTGAGGATACAGGTTTTGTTTCTATATTTGACGGCAAGACTACTGACGGCTGGATAAAGTATGACAGTACTGCTTTCCCAAGTAAAGGCTGGGAAGTGGTCGATGGCACTCTTCACTGCATAGGTTCTGGTAACGGTGAGGCCGGTAATGGCGGTGATATTATCTATAATAAGAAACTGAAAAACTTTGAACTTGAACTGGAATGGAAGATTGCTAAAGGAGGAAACAGCGGTATCTTTATCCTGGCACAACAGATTCCAAATGAACCTATCTGGAAATCCGGCCTTGAAATGCAGATACTTGATAATGCGAATCATCCCGATGCCAAACTGGGCAAGGATGGCGACCGTCAGGCAGGTTCATTGTATGACCTGATCCCGGCAAAACCACAAAATGCAAAGCCTTTCGGGGAATGGAATTCAGCAAAAATATTGTGCTATGAAGGTACGGTGGTCTTTACCCAGAACGGAGTCAATGTGGTTGAATTTCATCTCTGGACTCCCGACTGGAAGACTATGGTCGAAAATTCTAAATTTAAAGATTATAAATGGTTCCTCGATCCTGCACATGAAGGTTATATAGGCCTTCAGGATCATGGCGATGATGTCTGGTTCAGGAATATCAAACTGAAAATAATGTAATCATTAAAGCCAGGAAATTAAGGCTGTCTTAAAAGAAGTTTTAAACACCAGGGACACTAAGGAAGGATACACAAAGGACACAAAGGTAAGCTAGATAAATTTGATACTTTGTGACCTTCGTGTTTACCTTTGGTGATCTTCGTTGTTTGTGATTTAATCCTTCTGAGACAGCTTTTTTTTATCCGGCCAGCCCAATCTCGGGGGCAGCTTCTCTCATTCCATAAATACAGTCGGTGATCAATTCATCAAGGGAGACACCAAGCATCTCAGCCCCCTTTTCAATAACGGATCGGTCTACTCCGGCAGCAAAACGCTTGTCATTCCATTTTTTCTTTACCGACCTGGCTTCCATGTCCATAACACTTTTTGAAGGTCTTACAAGGGCACTGGTTGTAACCAGTCCTGTTAATTCATCCATAGCAAACAACGTTTTTTCCAATTGTGAGACAGGTTCCGTATCGGTTACTATTCCCCAGCCATGACTTATCACTGCCCTGACATACTCTTCCGGCCAGTTGTTTTCCCTGAGTATCTTTTCTGTTATTTTGCAATGCTGTTCAGGATACATCTCATAATCGAGATCATGAACAAGACCTATAATTCCCCACTTTTCTACATCTTCACCCGACTTGCGGGCCATGTATCTCATAACGGCCTCTACTGATAACGCGTGTTTTAAAAGACTTTCAGATTTGTTGTACTGTTTAAAAAGGTCCATTGCCATGGCCCTTGTTGGTGAAATTTCTGACATGACTGGTTTTAATGATTTATATAAATTATCTGTTGATCTTAATTATTGGGATTGTCTTATTTACTGTGGATCCCCTGATATTCAGGTAATAGACAGAAGGTTTAAGATTAAGGCCTGATATTTCAATTGTATTGTCGCCGATTGTTAAATTCTTCTCAAACTGGTATATCCTGGCTCCGGATATGTTTATAATTGAAACATAAATTCTTTCCGTATAATCCGACCTGACATATATAAAAAACCGGTCTGTAAATGGACTTGGATAGGCAGTTAAGTTGTCAATGATATTGTCATTATCCAGGTTAACAGCAAGTGTGTCATTACCTGTATAATCATCATCGTTACCTGTACTGTATACCAGAATATTATACTGTCCGTATTTCGAAAGATCTGCCTTGGTCCAGAAAGAAACAATAGCTGAATCTCCCGCGGGAAGTAGTTTTAAATTGAAATATTCAGTAACAGGAAATGGCTGGTTATTAATACTGTATGCAAGGTTAAATCCATCAAGGGTATCAGCACCCCTGTTAACTATCTTTGCTGTGACAGTCTCATAACCGTATCTTTTCTTTTGCACGGGGGATTTAATACTCGCAACCTCAAGGTCATTCTTAATGTAGTTGACTGAGCCTGATCCTGCAAAATCAATCATATCAAGCCAGGCGCAATCAAACCCTGCTGACTGGGAATTATCCTTGGAATAGATCCATTCAAATTTATTTAAACCGGCTGGTACCGGGATCGCCTTACTCGTCCAGGGTACTTCACCTGATGTTTTCAATATACTAATGCCGTTCATGCGGAATATCAGGAAATCATAATTTTTTTCTGAAGATACTTTATAGAAAAATCTGAGAGTATCAGGATTTTCATACAAAGTTCTAATAACCAGGGATGAAGAACTACTGTTACCAATTGTTCCGGACCTGGCAGAGAAATTACCGTCGTAAGCACCGGATTCTGTAATGATCCATGGTTTATTGCTTATGTTTATCCAGGGAAAAATTTTAAACGAACCTGATTCAAAATTCTCTCTTATTTTTCCTACCCTGAAGGTAAAGTCCTTGTTAATTACGTACGGTGTACAGTCGAGGTTTGATGAGAAAGTAATATAATTACCGGTTTTGGAATTATTGGATATCTTAGCAATAACAGGGATTGTGGTAATATCTCCAAACTTAATAACGCCGGATTTCACACTGGGCTCAATAACAGTAAAATTATCATCATTGCTTATCAGATTAAGCTGACCGGAGATATTACTTGTACCATAGTTCCTGATCCTGAATACAATTGAGAAAGTCTCACCGGGATCAGCAATGCCATTATTGTTTCCAAGCAGGCTGTCGTCAATTATATAATTGACTATCTGTAACCGAGGAGAGTGGAGGGTGATATCAATTGTATAATGCTTTTCAGATTCCTGCGTTTTAACCATAAGATCGACAGGAACGATTTCCAGGTCGGGGATATCCTCTGCTACAGAAAATGCCAGTATATTGTCCAGCATTGCTTCAGAGCCCGGGCCAATGGTACCTATATAGGCCGAATCAACCGATATGGAGATAAGACCTGATGATGAGGATATTTTGGCATATGTGTTGATGGCACTTGTATTTCCAAGGTTGCTTAATTCAATCTTCATGAAAACCGGCTCACCGTAATCCGCCACTCCGTTATTATTTCCATTGATGTCATTTATCCCTGTTGATTTGAGGTTAATGAATTCATTGCCGGCAACGGAGAATTTTACTGTTTTTATCAAAGGGATTTTATTCTGCCCCGTAATAACAAACAGGCAGGAATCATCTGATAAACCCGGAAGGTTCAGGGTAACAGTACCTGATGGACTTGAGAATCCGGCATCACAAAGTGTATCGGCATGAGATACGGCAACATATGAAAACGGATCAATATTCAGGGTATAGGTAGTTAGCCCGTTTGGGAGTGTGTCGGGAATACCGGCATTAAAAGTCCCGGGATTTCCCATAATAGGGATTATACTCGGATCCCCTATAAGATTATATGTCTCCCAGTAATATTTTTTTCTTAACGAATTACTCGCACTTACCGCCAGGTTTCCGGCATAAACGACCTGTCCCATCGTAAAATACCAGTCTGCCGGTAATTCACCATGTGTGTGGAACAACCTGTCATATGCACCAAGTCCTGTAGAATCATAATCGGGATTGGCTGAAATGGTACCGGTTCCAAGTGACCAGTAATAATCCTCATCCCAGTAAGAGTCGTTTGAACATCCTATGAATCCGATTGCTCCTTTGTTTCTGCTGACAATCATGGTATTGCCAAAGGAAGAAGCCAGGCTGAACTGTGCGGTCCTGCAGGCATTACTTATTATGAATGGGTACATCCCCGGATTGGTCAGAGATGGAATATCAGCAACTGTTATGCCTTCAGGATCACCTGGTGATCCGTTGTTGATATGAAGCCAGCCGGTTTCATCTCCGTGGCCGGTATAATTTATGAATGAAGTCCCCCTGTTGATCAGGCTTATAATTGAATCCTTTGCTGTATAGGAATCAGGATAATAGAAATGATATTCAGTCAGGTTATTGGCCGGTGTAAGATAATTGTTAATGGAATAATTGATCTGGCCATTCATATAGTCAGCATGCTCAGCATCATAACCGGCGAAAATCATTGCATTGTTGTAGAATTTATTTGAAGCGGGGAAATCAAATTTCTCATACTGTATAATCTTTTTTACAACGGTATTAAGCTGAATGGTATCGGCTACAGGAAGACGTCCGATGAACATTTCCGGGATATAATCACCATTGCCTGTAAACTCACCATAGTACATATCTGTAATATTTCCTGTCCCTCCGGTACCATAGTATGGTACGTGATTAATATCACCCACTATAAGCAGGTATTCCGGGGGAGGATTGTCTGGTGTTGATGAGTTGTAAATGCTTGTAAGAGTATCTTTTAATTCCTGGTAAGTATTTCCGGCCAATCCATTGCCCCTGTATAATACTCTTACCCTGAATCCTTTTTGTGTTTTCCACCTTATAAATGGCTTCAGCTGCTTCCTGAAGGACGAATCGGTAATTATAATCATTCCGACAGGATGATCCGAAAAACCGGGGATAAGCTCATTCATGTTATAGTCTGTCACCCCGGATGACAGAGACTCATTGAACCGGACTGAAGAAGGTGATAGTGATTTTGACGCTGCAACGGTGCCGGATGAAAATTGCACATTTATCTTCATGGATTTAATAACGGCAAGAACGTTGCTGTGCGGGTCATATTGTACCGGGTAAATATATATGGTAGCCAGGTTTGTATTTCTGAATTTACCCAGGCGTTCAATTTTAACAGTATCAGATTTAATATAGCCTTTTGATGTGTATACAGTTTTATCTATTATGAAGGATTTATTTTTCTGTTGAATGGTTTTTACCTCATCTTCCTGTGCAGGGTATAGGAGTCCCTGGAATTTATTGTCGGCCGGTCGTATGATTGTTGATTTTACATCAGTGATTGTTACCGAAATTTCAGAACCTTCAGGTATAGCTATAAGTTTTGTATATACCGGTAATTCAGGTTCTCCTGCCGCGACAGAATGTATATGACCTGGTACGGTAAGCCTGTAAAACGAACCTTCAGGGGTATTGATGTTTTTAATGCTGATCTCAGGTAATGAATATCTTATAACCATGGATTGATACCCTGCTACGATATTAATTCCCTGCAAAGTATCATCTGGCTGATATTTAAAGAATTTTCCTGCCTGGCCTTTGGCCGTTACAGATAATAACAGGAGCAATGCCAAGGAAATAATTTGTCTGTTTTTCCCTAAATGCATCAATGTTAATTAATTAACGCAAACCTAAATTCTGATGGAAAGTTATTAAAAATTCAATATATACCCTTGTGTGGCCTGAATAATTTTGATTAAAATTTTATCTTTGTATAATTATATGACATCATGCTAATTTTAAAAGTTAAGAATTCCTGTTATGAAGGCAAAAAGAATAAATCATTGTTACTCAATAATATTAACCATAATTTTTACTGCTATGACCATTACAGGTTTTTCTCAGAAATCTCCTGAGTTTGATAAAATTAATACTTCTGCAGGGGTAGTGGAAATGCATTTTCTTGGACATGCATCATTGATGTTCAAAATTAACGGTTACGTTATCTTTATTGATCCTGTAAGTACATATGGCGATTACAAGAATCTGCCAAAGGCCGATATGATCCTTATTACACATGACCATTATGATCATCTTGATCTGAAATTAATTGATGAGATCAAAAAGGAGGGGACACTCGTATTCTGCAATGAGGCATCATTGCAGAAAATTCCCTGGGCCATGGGAATGAAAGCAGGTGACAGGCAGGAGATAAATAATATTGTGATTGAAGCTGTCCCTGCGTATAATGTTGTACATGAACGTGCTCCGGGGCAACCTTTTCACCCGAAGGGGGTGGGGGTAGGATATGTGCTGACAATTGGAGGCAAGAAATTTTACATAGCCGGTGATACGGAAAATATCCCCGAGATGAAGAAGCTGAAAAATATAGATGTTGCCTTCCTGCCAATGAACCTTCCTTACACAATGACTCCGGAAATGGTAGCCGAGGCTGCCAAAAGCTTCATGCCAAAGATCCTGTATCCATATCATTATGGTGATACTAATCCTGAGGAGCTTGTGAAACTTCTTAAGGGTTCGGGCATTGAAGTACGTATAAGGAGCCTTCAATAGTCAATAAGGGATTTAAGGTCCGGTATTAATTCTATACTATAATATAACTTATTAGGATGAAAAACAGGATTTTTTCAGTTATCTTACTTTTGTTGTTCTCGGGTTATACCTATGCACAGGAGATGACCCTGCCGGATCTCAAAGGGTTCAGGAAGGAAATGAATTACCCGGTATATGGTCCTGGTAATCTTTGGGATTTTATTGATGGAGCAGCAGATAATTACCTGGCTTATGGTTTTCTGGATCTGCATGTTGCAGAATACAAAAAAGGGAAAAACGTTATCAAGCTTGAAGTTTATCATCATAAAAATGATATAATGGCTTTTGGGATCTATTCATCTGAGCGTTCTCCATCTTTCAGTTTCACAGGTCCGGGTGCCCAGGGCTATACGGCTGACGGGGCGATCAATTTTTATAAAGGTGATTATTATGTGAAAATCAGGACATATTCAAAGAGTGAGAAGGTTCTTAAGGCAGCTGAGACTCTGGCCAGGGAAGTTGCAAATATGTTACCAGGTGATTCCCGTCTTCCGGCAGCCCTTTCACTGTTCCCATCTGAAGGGCGTAAAATAAATGAAGAAACCTATATAAATGAAAGTGTACTGGGACATAAATTTCTGAACAGGGCATTTAAAGCCAATTATTCAGTTGGCCCAGATAATTTCTCAATTTTTATTTTCAGTGAAAACTCACCCGATGAAGCTGAGAAAACTGTAAACACATATCTTTCTGCAACAGGCATTGAACCATCTGAATCCGCAAACGGAAAATATGTTCTGTCTGATGGTTATAACGGTACTATATTCCTGGCATGGAAAAACAATACAGTTGTTCTTATTTCAGGATTATCCAAAGATCAGACCGGCCTGGCGAACGGGTATATTTCACAGATCATTAAATGATTGTTATGTCGACGATTACAAATCGTTGACAACTTACCGTTTAGTTATCCAGCGCTCTGGCAGCGGCATCTTCAGCTTTTTTGAAATC
Organism: uncultured Rikenellaceae bacterium; assembly: GCA_964472085.1. Taxonomy (GTDB): domain Bacteria; phylum Bacteroidota; class Bacteroidia; order Bacteroidales; family VadinHA17; genus LD21. The sequence continues at coordinate 80,745 of CAYYIW010000007.1, forward strand.
TTCATGCGTATACCCTGTACTCTGGAAGACTATTTTGCCATCCCTGCCTATAATAACATTCCTGGGTATATTCTGGCTGGCATACAAACTGAATATCTTTCTTGAGGGATCAGGAGCAAAAGGCATTGTAAAATGTTTTTTGTCCACATATTCCTCCAGTTGCTTGTCAGTGTGTTCCCTGCCGATTATTACCAGAACAAAATCGGGACGATTTTTATACTTATCCCATATTTCTTTTTGCAGCACTGGTAATTCCTGGTTACATGGAGGACACCAAGTTGCGAAAAAATTGATCCATATTACCTTTCCATGTAACTTATTTATATCTATAGTCTTCCCGTCCAGTGTCCTGCATACGAATAGAGGAGCCGGTTCTCCGGTCCTGGTAAAAGTAGTGGTATCTGCCTGGGCATTCCCCGTAGCAGAAAAAGTGGCAGCAAACAGAGCTGCGGTCACTATTTTTTTCATCTGTTAATGAATGATTTGCATCTGTAAAAAGAAATATCAATAAAGGGCTGAGTGACAGTCTGAACAATTTGATTCCTGCCATGCATTATCAATGTCGACCGGATGTTTGAACTCAAGAGTGTCTTTAATATCGGCATACTGCATGTTGTTCGGACTTCCCTGGCCTACAATGGTATGACAAAGATTACAGTCGCGCGAAATAACCTGCCCGTCGTCTGATTTAAAGGTTCCGTTGTGACATCTGAAACAGCCGTTGCTCTCGAGGTGACCAATGTGTTCAGGGTAAACATCAGACGAGACTTTCATGGCCGGAAAGGTATTCATGTTAAATCCATTTTGGATAGCCTCAATGGAACTGTTTATAATATCTTTGTTGTTATTGTAGTAGTCGGGATAATTTTCTTTGTAATAATCTGTTAAGCCGTTCTCTATAGCAATCATGGCTGTATCTGTTGTCCTGAACTTATTTGCCAGTATTCCCATGGATACCTGTTTGATATATGGAATATCTCTTGATATACCACCCGTAAGCATTGCCTGATTTACATAGAAGGAGGGTGATTTGTAATTATGTGATGGTCTGTTATGACAGTCGATACAATCCATCGTCCTTTCTGATGAAGCTTCGATAATACTGTCTGAGACAGGATTGTTTTCATCCCTGAATATGGTCACACTACCGGTATTTTTATTTGTATATTTTACATATGTGATAACTTCACGTTTATCATTTTCTGATATGTAATCTATCTGTACTTCAGGATTTATGTGCCAGTGTATTCCTTCCATGAGACCCATACCGGTGTATTCAGGTCCGATTTTCATATCCAGTGAAATATCCCATTCCGAGTTTGAAGAATCGGAAATGAAGTATTTATTGGTGACAAGTGACCGAGAATAGAATTTCTGGGGCCAGTGACATTTTTCGCATGTCTCCCTGGCAGGACGAAGATCATGTAACGGAGTTTCTATCGGACGAGGATAATTGTTTGTCAGTACGGCATATACCTGGTGAAGTCCAGAAAGTTTGGATTTTACATACCATGATGCTCCTGATCCAACATGACATTCTACACATAGTACATTTGCGTGAGGAGAATTCTGATATGCGGTATGTTCAGGTTCCATGACCTGGTGACAAAGTGTGCCGCAGAATTCAACTGATTCAGTAATATGATATGCTTCAAAACTCCCCATCGTGGAGAGCATAAGAACGATTATTGTTGTTATCGTGAAAATCAGGAATGCATTCCTGTGCCTTGGGTCATTCAGGTCAATACGTGGATATCTTTCTTCACCCGCTTCTCCTTCTATCCTTATCTTTCTCCTTTTATGGATCATACCAATTGGAATGACAACAAGACCGAGAACAAGGAATCCTGGGAGGATTATATAAATAAATAGTCCCAGATTTGTATCTGCTTCATGAAAGATAGTTGAAATGGAAAAGAGAATTATTATAAGAATCAGGTTTATACCTGCAACACTAGCACCGATTATTGTTAGCCAGTTTTTTGCTGATGGAGGTAACTTCATTTGTTAAGGTTTAGGTTAAAGTGACTCTTGTAAAAGTATAAAATTATCTCCACTAGATTCAAATTAATTCTGAAATAAATACCTCTAATTTATCATATGAAGTGATGACAGGAAGGTCGGGATGTTCATCAATAACATTACGCGGCGGATTATAGAGTATACCGTGGTCAGCATTCCTGAGCATGGGAATATCATTGTAGGAGTCACCTATGGCAATCACTTTGTAATTAAGCTTTTGAAGTGCCTTTACAACGTTTTCCTTTGCATTTTTCTGCCTGAGATTGTAACCTGTGATATTCCCGTTCCCATCTATGGTCAGGCTGTGGCAGAAAAGAGTTGGTCTGCCAAGCTGTTCCATTAACGGATCGGCAAATTCCAAAAAAGTGTCGGATACCACAATGAGTTGAAGACGGGACCTAAGCCAATTCACAAAATCTCCTGCTCCCGGCAGAGGTTTCAGACCGGCTATCACTTTTCTTATATCCTTAATTGTAAGTCCGTTTTTACTTAACAACTCCAGTCTCCCTTTCATAAGAACATCATAATCACTTATGTCCCTTGTGGTAAGCTTCAGCTGGTCGATACCGGTATGCAGGGCTACATTAATCCAGATTTCCGGTACAAAGACTCCTTCCAGGTCAGAACAGACTATATACATATTTAATTAAAATTTGATCAGTAAAGGTTCAGAATATGGTTTTTCAATATCGCATAATTATTTTCTGCAGTAAGAAAATTCTCCGTTTTCTCTTCCAGCCCTGTCATAGAAGGTGGAAGAACTGGTGCATGTCCAGTATTTTTCTTAATCTCCTCCGGAAATTTCGCCGGATGTGCCGTTTCAAGACATATAAAAAGATCATTTACTGTTCGCGCGTGGTCCCCGGAGTCAAGATATTGCTCAAGCCCGTTCCAGGCAACTGCACCGTGAGGTTCCAGCAGGATATTGAATTTTTTATACACTTCTGCAATAGTATCCCTGGTCTGGTTATCAGATATGCTGATACCATAAAGGTCTTGTTTCATATGGTCCAGATCAGGATCCTTTATAATATGGCCTGTTTCATCCATAACTCCATTATAAAGCGCCACCATACGTGCAAGATTGCTGGGATGTCCTACATTCATGGCACTTGATATACAGTTAATTGATGGTCTGATAGCACTATAAATACCCGTTTTTAAAAACTCAGGGACCTCATGGTTTTCATTTGTGGAAATGATAAATTTATTGACAGGTAAACCCATGTATTTTGCTGTCAGCCCTCCCATCAGGTTCCCGAAATTTCCTGATGGTACACTGAATGTAACACTTTCATCGCAATTTAACGCAAGCCTCGACCATGCGTAAAAGTAATAAACTGATTGGGGTAAAAGGCGGCCAATATTGATCGAATTTGCTGAAGACAGGTTCAAATGTGCAAGAGTCTTATCTGTAAATGCTTGTTTTACAATGTTCTGGCAGTCGTCGAATTTGCCTTTTACTGCAATTACATTTATATTGCCATCAAGAGTGGTCATTTGTTTCCTCTGCATGGCACTTACCTCGTTTTCCGGGAATAATATAATGACCCTGATGTTCTTCAATCCATGGAATGCACTGGCTACAGCGCCACCCGTATCTCCGGATGTGGCTGTAAGTATGGTTAGATGCTTGTTCTCACGTACAAGAAAAAACTGCATCAGCCTGCTCATCATCCTGACAGCAAAATCCTTGAAAGAAGCTGTGGGCCCCATATCCAGTCTCATAATATATCTCCTGTGGACAACTTTTTCAAGGGGGATATCAAAATTATAAGCATCACGGCATAATGCATCAAGATCATCATGACTAATCTCTTCCCCTGTATATTTACCCAGAACCGACGATGCAATCTGGTGATACTCCAATCCTGGCAACTCCTGCAGCTCATCCTTCCCAAGAATAGGGATGGAATCCGGAAAGTACAGACCCCCGTCCGGTGCCAGTCCTTTCAGTAAAGCTTCCCTGAATGAGACAGCGGGTGATTTCCGGTTCGTGGAATAGTATTTAATTTCTTTATTTCTCAATATGTTGTTATGTTGTTATGTCGAGGTGTCGAATATATATTCTTTCCTTTTGCCCACCGCCTTTTTTACACATTCACAACACGCATCAGGTCGGCAAAAACACCTGCGGCAGTTACTTCTGCTCCTGCACCATATCCTTTTATCACCATCGGAAGTTCATTATACCTGTCAGTAGTCAGGAGAATAATGTTATTGCTCCCTTCAAGGTTAAAGGAGGGGTGTTCGGGACCTATCGTCAGTAGTTCGACTTTTGCCTTTCCATTGTCAAGAGTGGCAAAGAATCGCCATTTTTTGTTAAACCTGACCAGTTCTTTCCTTTTTTCCTCAAATTCGTGATCATATTTCTTTACTCTTTCAAAAAAAGAATTGATATCACCTGAGAAACACTCGTCGGGAAGGAATTTGTTAACGACTACATCATCACGTTCAATATTATATCCGGCTTCACGTGCGAGGATCATGATCTTCCTTACTACATCTGTCCCGCTGAGATCAACCCTGGGATCAGGTTCGGAATATCCTTTTTCCCGCGCTTTCCTTATGGCGGCACTTAACGGCATCTCAGGACCAAGTTCATTAAATATGAAATTCATGGTTCCGGACAGTACTGCTTCTATTTTTAATATCTTATCACCGCTTAATATCAGGTCATTTATAGTCTTTATTATCGGTAATCCGGCACCTACTGTGGTTTCATACATAAAACGGACACCTTTTTCAATAGCAAGGGTTTTAAGTTGCTGATAATAGCTGAATTCAGATGAACAGGCTATCTTGTTGGCTGTTACAACAGATACATATTCAGAAAGAATATCAGGATATTTTACGGCTACATTTTCATCAGCTGTGCAATCGATAAAAACTGAATTTCTGAAATTCAGCCTTGTCATATACTTTATAAAACTCTGAATATCTCCCTGCTCTTCTGAAACCTTAAGGGATTCTCTGTAATCAGTAAAGGAAATTCCGTTCTTGTTTATAAGCATCTTTCGTGTGTTGGTCACCCCTATGAGATTGATATTCAGCTTATGTTCTTCCTGGAGAGTGGGCCGTTGTTTCTGTATCTGTTTAAGCAGGCTCGACCCTACCAGCCCGGTACCGGCTATGAAGATATGCAATTCTTTATATCGGGAAAGGAAGAAACCATCGTGGATAACATTCAGTGCCTTTTTAAGACTGTCATTCCTGATGACCACAGAAATATTAAGTTCGGACGACCCCTGTGCAGTGGCAATCACATTGATCCCGTTCCTTCCAAGCGATCTGAACAGGGTGGCTGAAATGCCAGGGGTATTCTTCATTTTTTCACCTACAATGGCAATTATTGACAGATTCTTCTCAATCAGGATCTTTATTTCCCTGTTCATTTCGATTTCAATCCTGAATTCTCCCTGTATGGCCTTTAATGCCTGTTCCGAATCAGCCGGGCTCACGGCAAATGTTATCGAGTATTCTGAAGATGCCTGGGTGATCAGAACAATATTAATATTTTTTTTCGCAAGCACACTGAACAGCCTCATGGATATACCGGTAACCCCAACCATACCTGTTCCCTGGAGGGTTATCAGATCAATATGATCGATGGAGGAAATCCCTTTTATAGGACTGTTATTACCGTTTTTAGTGTCGTTGCTTATTCTTGTGCCTTTTGATGAAGGATTAAAGCTGTTAAGTACCTGTATGGGTATGTTTTTCCTGTAAACAGGCCGTAGGGTAGGGGTATAAATTACTTTTGCACCGAAATGTGAAAGCTCAATGGCTTCTGAGTAGGACAGGTTATCTATAGCATAAGCTTTTTCAACTTTACGTGGATCAGCTGTCATAAACCCGTCAACATCTGTCCATATCTCAAGAATCTCCGCGTTTAGAGCTGCAGCTACTATCGATGCCGTATAATCGGATCCACCCCTGCCCAGGGTGGTAGTCTCGCCTTCCTGGTTGCTGGCTATAAAACCTGGCATAATAGTAAATTTCTTACCTCCGGGGATATTTTTGATTATCAGTTCATTGGTTGAGGGAAAATCTATATTTGCTGATCCGAATGTACTGTCTGTTTTTATTATTGTTCGTGAATCGATAAAATGGCTGTCGTCAATAATACAGCTCAGTATAAAGGAGGACAACATTTCACCTGCTGAAATAGCTTTATCGAGTGCATGGTTGCTCAACTCTTTTAAAAGGAATATCCCTTTAAGTGTTTCCTTCAGTTCATTGAAGATATTACCGATACCGGAAATTACCTGATCAGTACATTCTTTCTTAATAAGACGTCCGGCGATATGGATATGTTTATCTTCCAGCTTGTCCAGCCTTGAAATGTATTCTTCACTTTTTGAGGCAGCCTTTTCGCAAATTCGCTTTAATTCATCTGTAACTCCCTGGAACGCAGATATAACTATTACACAATCCGATGATTGTGACTGGATGATCTTTTTCACCTCGACAATTCGTTCCGGTGATCCAACTGATGTTCCGCCAAATTTCAGGACTTTCATCTTATTGTCTTTTAAGCGGACCCGCCCGATCAGAGTCCAGTCGGGCGGGTTTTACGGTTAATAATTTTACCGGTATAATGTAATCGGTGCAAAAGTAGTAAAAATATGTTAATTACTAATTTATGTTAGTATTTATTAAATAAAACAGGCGTAATAATAAAAACATTTTAGTAAAGCCCCGTAATTGTTTAATGAACAAATTAATTTTTTCCTACCTTTTCAAGTCTTTTAAGTACTGAGAAGATAAATGCAGCGGCAACAAGGCTGCATAATATGAAAACCATCCATAACGTTGTAAGAGAGAATTTTGTCCAAAGGATAGATCCTACTACCAGGAGCTTATTACCGACTGCCGTTGCAAGTAACCAGCCTCCCTGCATAAGTCCCTGGAATCGCGAAGGAGCCACTTTGGAAACAAACGATAATCCCATGGGACTGAGGAACAATTCTGCGATGGTAAGTATAAGATAGCTGTTTATCAGCCAGTACGGGGAGACTCTTTCAGCTTCGCTGACCGGAGCACCGGCAAGTGATAGTTGTGATGGCAGCCCTATTGAACCGAAGAATATTACAAGGAATCCGATGGCGGCTATTATCATTCCCAGTCCGATCTTTTTCGGTGTGGAAGGTTCTATTCCTTTCTTTGCCATCCATGCAAATGCTCCCATTACGGGAAACGTAAGGGCCACAATGAACAGTGGATTAAATGACTGGAAGATCTCCGGCGATATTGCATTCTGCTTTGTGAACGGTGATATTATCTTTCTCATGATACCCGTAGGATCGGATCCTGTTAGAAGATATGTTGAGAATAATATTGCAATAACTAAGAGTATTCCTCCGGTCAGCTTTGATTTGGCTTTCGAGTTTTTGCGGATAAGCAGGACAAGACCGGCTATCGAACCCACAACAGCAAGCATTGACGGAAGAGTGAAGAACATATTCGTAAAAGGCCCTACCTCTTTAACGGTATAGTCACGTGCAAACATTGTGAGTGTGAGTCCGTTCTGGTGAAACGACATCCAGAAGAATGCCACAACGATGAAGACAAAGGCCAGGGCTGTGATCCGCTCTTTTTCCTCTTTTCTTGAACTGAGTATTATCCAGGTCAGGAAGGCAGCAAACAGGCCAAAGGCGAAACCATCTGCCAGACCTACAACGAATTTGAGAGCAAATGCTGTAACGCCCATAGCTGCAAGTGATGCTATAATAGTACCTGGTTTGAAATCAACCTTTGCGGTCTTTTCTTTGACCGCCTGTTCCTTATTGGGTAACATCCTGTTGAATATAATATATACCAGCAGGGAAATGACCATGGCACCTGCTGCTACACCAAAAGCATAATTATAACCTTTGGAAAATACTTCCAGGTATCTTGCGGCAAAACCTGCCAGGTCAGTTACGGGACCACTTGTATTTACATGATCTGCAAGTTGTTGCAGGGTTGTGGTATCGGCCAGCGTCCCGTTGATATACTGGTGACATAAAGAAGGAAGAGTCGCATCATGCAGAAAACCGTTCACTTTCAGCCACCAGTTCCTCATACCTGTTGCAGCATAGGGGGCAAAGAAAGCACCGACATTAATACCCATATAGAATATCATGTATGCTGAATCCCTGAGTTTGGAATATTTCGGATCATCATACATCTGTCCTACAACAGCCTGGAGATTGCCCTTGAAGAGCCCGTTCCCGAAAGCAATTGTAAAAAGTCCTGCTATTGTTACTGTAAGTGACATCCCCGGAACTGCCATAATAACATAACCGGCAAACATAATGAATATACCGATCATGATCACAAGCTTGTATTTCTTGGTGGCATCTGCCAGGATTCCGCCGACAAGGGCAAGAGCATAAATGCTGAAATAAAACCAGCTGTATATTTTTCCTGCATGTTCTGCGGAAAGATCGTACCTGGCCTGTAAGAACAATACAAGTATGGCCATCATGGTATAAAAGCCAAATCTTTCACCCATATTCGAAAAAAAGGCTACCAGTAGTCCCTTGGGATGATTTTTAAGCATATTTTCAGTTTTTGGTTGGTTATTTAAACGTAGTCAGGTTAACTGTATCAGTGATGCACTTTGTAACCGGTAATCAGTCTGATGCATCACCGGTTTTGAATTTAAACAAATATATCATTTTGAATGTAAAATAACTCTTTCTGCAACCTTTTTCATTCAATATTTGTTTCACGGTTTTAATTAACAAGGGAAGAGTGTAACTTTGCATACAGGTTGACAATTAACTATAATACCTGATTGTCTTTTGGGATGATCAGGCATGTTTCCTTATAAACCAAAATTATTTTCACATGAAAATATTTCGTAGTGAACATATCAGGGAAATTGACGAATTTACAATAAAAAACGAGCCTGTATCGTCTCTGAATCTTATGGAACGTGCTGCTTTACAGCTTTTTGGATGGATAACGGCAAGATTTGGCAGGGCTGATCATTTTGTGATCTTTGCAGGTCCGGGGAACAATGGGGGAGATGGACTGGCCCTGGCTCGTATGCTCTCACTGAATGAGTTCAAGGTTGATGTATATTATGTGAATTTTACCGAGAAAAGATCGGCCGACTGGGAAGCTAATTTTACCCGACTGGAAAATGAAACAAGTGTAAGGGTTAAATATATTGATTCTGCCGGTCAGTTTCCCCTGATAACTACTGACGATATAATAATTGATGCAATATTCGGTTCAGGTCTGACACGGAATGCCTCGGGACTGCCGGGTGAAGTTATAAAGAGGATCAATGCTTCAGAAAAGAATAAGGTGATCTCAGTTGACATTCCGTCAGGATTGTTCGGCGAAGACAATGGAAGTAACGACAGGGACAGCATTATTAAAGCCGATTTTACACTTAGCTTCCAGTTTCCCAAACTGTCTTTTATGTTTGCGGATAACGAGGACTTCCCGGGTGATTGGTATGTACTGCCTATCGGTCTGCATAAGACTGCAATTGCAAGGATGCAGACAGATTATTCTTTTCTGGAGATATCAGATATTTCTGTCCTGTTGAAAAGCCGTAAAAAATTTGACCACAAGGGTACTTTCGGACACGGGCTGTTTATATCCGGGTCTTTTGGGAAAATGGGTGCTGCCGTTCTTGGAGCCGGAGGAGCTGTCCGTACAGGTGCAGGTCTTATATCATGCCATATCCCAGGTTCGGGAAACATAGTTATGCAATGTTCCCTTCCTGAAGCCATGGTTAGTATCGACAATAATGACAACCATATTACTGTCTTGCCCGACCTTTCTCATTACAGTGCAATTGGCATAGGTCCGGGACTTGGCAGGCATGACGAGACAGCAAGGGTTGTACATACTCTTCTTCATTCTGCAACGTGTCCGGTGGTTATCGATGCTGATGCAATCAATATTCTGTCGGAAAATATGGACTGGCTTGATATCCTGCCCTCAGGAACTGTGCTTACGCCTCACGTGAAAGAATTTGAAAGGCTTGCCGGTCCGGCTGACAGCTGTTACGACAGGATGCTTCGCCAGGTTGAGTTCTCCCGTAAATACAATTGCATTGTAGTGCTTAAAGGTGCCAACACTTCAATTACATCACCAGACGGAAAAGTAAGGTTTAACAGTACGGGAAATCCCGGCATGGCAACAGGTGGAAGCGGTGACGTACTTACAGGAATAATATTATCTTTGCTTGCACAGGGATATGAACCGGAAGATGCGGCTGTGACCGGTGTGTACCTTCATGGTCTGGCCGGGGATATTGCTGCAAAAAAACTGTCACCGGAATCATTAATAGCATCTGATATAATAAACAACATTGGTGAAGCGTATATAAAAATAAGAGAAAGAGTATTTTAATACATATTTGGATTATCAACCTGCATTAAAAAATACGATATATGAAAACTGTTCTGCGACTTTCACTTCTACTGATAGCCATTTTCCTTGTTAATTCATGTTCATCAACAAGGAGTGTAGCCGATCAAGCGGTCATAACACCTCTTTCAGGAACCAGTGTTGTTAAAGAGGGAAGCATAGTATACGGACTCCCAAGGACTGTATTTACAGTTGTGGTCGAAATGGAAAGGACTATTGAAATTCCGGGACCGTATGCAAGATACGCCAGTGACATGCTTGGTCTGGATAACATTATCAGGAATGAAACTGAATCATGGACGATAGAAAATGTTAGTGTAAAGACCTCTGAAGAACTTGATCCTTCGGAGTTTTATGTTATTAAAAGTGATGGCCTGTTCCGGTCAGATGTACTGAAGCTTAAAAAGGAGGGTATTATTCTGGATCTTAACCCTGACATCTATGCCTCTGCAGGTAACCAGTCCGAAAATTTTGGAGCCGAACAGGGGCAATACAGGTCGTATGACCTTGGATCTGATGAGTATTTCAGGCTTCAGCGTGATACTGCCTATAAAAGGATAAATCTTGATTCTTCTTTTATAAGGATACCCTATGTCGTTGAAAAGATGAAAAAGCTGTCAGTTGACCAGCTGGCAGAGAAAGCAGCAAAAAGACTTATGGATCTGCGCGATGGTAAGCATATGATCCTTACCGGTGAAGCAAATGTTTTTCCACAGAGTTCAGCTTCTATAGATGAAATAAACCGTCTTGAAAAACAGTATACCGAACTTTTTACCGGCCGGACAATAAGTGAGAAGAGATTGTTTACTTACCAGGTTATTCCGTCAAAGGATATGATGGGCAAGCCTGTTACCATATTCCGTTTCTCTGATCTGACAGGACCGGTTGCAGGAACGGATAAGGGTGGACAACCTGTCAACGTGATATTTACACCCGAGCAGAAGACAAAGGCGCTTAGTGTTTTGAACAATACCGTCACTGACCGTGGTGGTCAGGTATATGACAAACTCTTTTACCGTGTGCCCGATGTGGCCGACATGAAAATTATGCTGGGGCAGGACGTGCTTTTCAACTCCAGGCGTCTGGTATACCAGTTTGGCCAGGTGATACCCCTGCCGGCCAATTATATTATTGGACAGTGATCAAAAGAGAGCCGTGCTTTGTCAGCCGAAGCCTTCTTTGCTCATCGTAGCTTTGCAAAGGATTGCGGTCAAGGGGTCTTGCGGTCTTGCGGTCTTGCGGTCCTGCGGTCCTGCGGTCCTGCGGTCTTGCGGTCTTGCGGTCCTGCGGTCCTGCGGTC
>CAYYIW010000007.1:92545-104419 GCA_964472085.1 uncultured Rikenellaceae bacterium
TGCGGTCCTGCGGTCCTGCGGTCTTGCGGTCTTGCGGTCCTGCGGTCCTGCGGTCGTTAAGTACTAAGTATCTGTTATGTACCTGCTGCCTATCGTCCGTTATCCGGTGCCCGGTGCCCAGTGCCTCCCGCTTACCGCCTTACTGTATCTTCCCTTTAAAGTTGCTCTGGAAAGCATCCCATGTCTGGGTGGTATAAGCCTTATCTGCAAAGAAACTCAGAAGGACTTCCATGTCTTTTGGTTCCCTGAAACCCGGAACAGGCTGAGCCTGTAGCTTATCGTCTTTAGCGAACAGGAACACAACAGTAGGGTAGGAGAGCTGTCCACCCAGCAAAGCAACCGCCAGTTGATTAGCATTTCCTGCTTTGCCATCATTAATATATGTGTGGCCCATAAAAGTTACACTTTCCTTACTTTCCGCATTGAATTTTACAGGATAGAATTTTGTGTTAAGGATATTGGCTATTACAGGATTGGTGAATGTCTCCCTGTCCATCTTCTTGCACCATCCGCACCAGTCAGTATATGTATCAACAAAGATCGGACGCGGGTCTTTCTGGTAAAGTTTCTCAGCTTCCTGTATAGTGTACCATTTAACGGGCGATTTGACAGTTTCAGCAGTGCCCTGCGATTTTGACTGAATTGTTAACAGTGCCATCAAAGCAAGAAATATAACCTTTTTCATTTTTAATAATTTTAGTTCTTACAGTAACTCAGTACCCACTTTTTAATAATAATCAACACTATTTATCAGATCTTTACAGTTATATGGGCACTACATATCTAGATATTTAAATATAATATGCAGACAAAGTAAATGAAAATCTTTTAAAAAATTGGGCTCCCACCGTTATCTTTAGTTTTTTTAACAATCAGGGAATAATAAAGTTCATATATAATTACGTAATTAATAGATTGATCCAATTTATTTTTTACATTTACCGGCATTAAAAATCAAAACCAAAACGAAAGGAAATATGGAACAAATGATCCGCACTTTACGTGATTCCAAAAAAGCCAGATGGACTGCACTGGTAATAGTTTCACTGTCAATGTTCGGTGCTTACTATTTCAATTATGCACTTTCACCTGTGAAACCGATGCTTGAAAGTATCCTTGGCTGGAACAGCTCTGACTTTGGAATTTACACATCATCCTATACCTGGTTTAACGTTTTCCTGTTAATGCTGATCTTCAGCGGTATCATTCTCGATAAAATGGGGGTGAGGTTTACAGGTATTGCAGCTACCATGATGATGACTATAGGAACCGGGATAAATTACTGGGCCCTCAGACATGCTTTTCCTGACGGAGCGATGATCTTCGGCATTAAGACACAGGTTATTATTTCGGCAATCGGGTTTGGTATTTTTGGTGTTGGTTCTGAGGCTGGTGGAATAACGGTATCGAAAGCTGTGGTAAAATGGTTTAAAGGTAAGGAGATGGCTCTTGCTATGGGATTGCAGATGTCAATAGCACGACTGGGTACAGCTGTTGCTCTTGGGATTGCACTTCCGGTCGCAAAGGCATATTCCTATTCATCACCTGTTCTCGTGGCATTTGTTTTCATGCTCATTGCCCTTTCTGCATTTATCATTTACACCTTCATGGACAGGAAGCTGGATGCTTCCATAGCACAGAGCAATGACGGTGGGGATGAAGAAGTTTTTGAATTAAAAGATATTCTGTTTATAATCAGGAACAGAGGATTCTGGTATATTGCAATTTTATGTGTTCTGTTCTACTCTGCAGTATTCCCGTTCCTGTTCTATGCTACCGACCTGATGATCAATAAGTATAATGTTAATCCCAACCTGGCAGGCTCCATCCCGGCTCTTTTGCCATTTGGTACCATATTCCTGACTCCTCTTTTCGGTACTATATACGATCAGAAAGGTAAGGGAGCAACTATTATGATCATAGGTTCCATTATTCTTATATTTGTGCATGGTGTGCTTTCCATTCCTTTCCTGAATGCATGGTGGCTTGCAGCCGGGATGGTTATAATACTGGGAATCGGGTTTTCACTGGTACCAGCTGCAATGTGGCCTTCAGTACCAAAAATTATACCGGAAAAACAACTGGGTACTGCCTACGCAGTTATCTTCTGGATACAGAATATAGGTTTATGGGCTATACCATTGCTTCTGGGCGTAGTGCTCAATGCGACCAACCCGGTCGTAACCCCGAACAAGGTCCTGGTTAAAGATGCCGTCGCAAGTGCATATACCAAAGTTTTATCCGGAAATACCTATAACCTTTCGAAAAAAGAGATAATCAGACTCGCTGAGAAGGCCAGCAGCAGGACAATAGACTCGCTGGTACAGAATGCAAATTATGAATCGGTTGCGCTCACACCGGCAGATAAGAACAGTCTTAGCGCTGACATTGCGGCAAATACTGAAAATGCTCTTATGAATGTGAATTACAGTGGCGATAATGACAGGTTTGACAAGGAAATTGAGATTAAGACATCTGAAGCAGTTTATCCTATTATTGCACAATCAAAACTTAATATCCGGTATAATTACCTGTATGATCTTCTGATATTCACAACCCTGGGTATTCTGTCATTACTGTTTGCCTTCCTGCTCAAAGCTGAAGATAAGAAGAAAGGCTACGGTCTTGAATTGCCCAATATAGCCAAGTAATCAAGATTCTAAAAATAGAAGAGGGTGTCTCAAAAGGCACCCTCTTATTTTATGTACTAATGTTCATTTCTTTTTGTTCGTCCAAAAAGAAACGAACCAAAGAAAAAGGGCGCCGGAAATGATAACTTCAGCCTTTTTTGGCAAAATGCCGCAGGCTTCACGCTCCCAAAAAAGGCTGCAAGTTCGCGCCTTTTTCGGGTTGCCTTCGTAAATAATAAAGTTCTAAATTGTTGATAACTAATAAAAAGCCGTCTCTATTACTTATGAGACGGCCTTTTTTTATCCCTGTCACTTCTATTAGTCCCTCAGCCTCTTAGTCCCTGTATCATATCTCCTGATACCTGATGCCTGACACCTGCCTTCTGCCTCACGCCATCTTTATCAGTATCGCTTTCAGTGTGTCGGTGACATCTTTCTCTTCATCAACACTCCTTTCAAGTATTTCAAGGATCTTGTTGTTCTTCAGAAGCTCTTTCGGATCTTCTTCCTTATCAAACAATTCAGAAACACCGACAAAATAAAGTTCATCAGCTTTATGCTCATAGTCGGATACCTTTGCACAGGCTTTTGTAATCTTTTTCTTGTTGACGCCGGCATCCTTAAGACAGTGAATTGCCACTTCCAGTTCTTTTGCTGCCAGAAAGATTATGTCAGCCATATCTTTATAGACCGGGATCAACTTTTTCGGTTTATAAAGACACACTCTCCTGCCAATTCCATTTATCGAATCTACAACATCGTCAATGTGTGCGGTCAGTTCGTGAATATCCTCCCTGTCGAAGGGTGTAATAAAGGATTTGTTGAGCTGTTCATAGGTATTATCTGTGATCTCATCACCTAAGTGTTCAACGTCCTTTATTTCTTTCTGAATATTTTCACGGTTGTCGATATCCGTTTCATCCATAAGGTCTTTAAGGAGCTTGGCAGCCTTTACCAGGTTTTGGGCTGCTTCTTCAAACAACGGGAAGAAAGAATGGTCTTTCGGTACGAAGAACTTAAGAAACTTATCTATATTCATGGTTAGTGATAATTTATAAGGCTTTTAATATTGATTATGCAAGTATCCAGGTGAAAAAATGAAACATAATGGCTCCTATGACCGCAGAAACAGGGATTGTAAGCATCCAGGCCCAGAAGATCTTGTTGGTGACACCCCATTTTACTGCCGATACGCCCTTTCTGGCACCCGCGCCGATTATTGCACCTGTAATAACATGAGTTGTACTTACAGGAATTCCGAAATGTGTCGCTGTAAACAATGTAAGTGCGCCAGCTGTCTCAGCACAGAATCCCTCAAATGGTTTAAGCTTGGTAATTCTTTGTCCCATTGTCTTTACTATTCTCCAGCCTCCTAACAATGTGCCTAAGGCCATTGCGGTCTGGCAGGAAAGGATTATCCATAAATGATTTCTGATATGATCATCTTTTGTAACGATTCCTGTTACGATCAAAGAAACCCAGATTATACCCATTGATTTTTGGGCGTCGTTACCACCATGTCCAAGACTGAATGCTGCAGCAGACAAAAGCTGAAATCTTCTGAAGTGTTTATCTACCCCTAAGGGAGAATGGTTCCTGGCAAAATAAATGACTATGGCAGATATTATAAATGATATTACCATACCGAGCACGGGAGCAACCACAATAAAAACAACAATTTTTATTACACCTGACATTATAACTGTGCCCCACCCTGAACCGGCAACCGCGGCGCCAACCAGACCACCTACCAGAGTATGGGAGGAGCTGGAAGGAAGTCCCAGCCACCATGTGGCAAGGTTCCATATAATTGCAGCTATAACTGCGGATGAAATAACAGTAAGATTCACTACATCGGGATTAACAACTCCCATTGACATTGTATGAGCTACCTTCAGCGGGAAGATAATGAATGCGATAAAATTAAAAAAAGCTGCCATACTGACGGCAGCCAATGGGGAAAGGACTTTCGTTGAAACAACGGTCGCTATGGAATTAGCTGAATCATGAAAACCGTTGATAAAATCAAATAATATTACAAGTCCTACTACAATGTATAAGAATGTCATTTTTTCTGTTGGTTAGGAACAGGTTCAGGCAAAAGGTAATAAGGGAAAATATAGTGAGTCAAATGTGATGTGCTCAACTGCTAATTATTTATTTAATTATTCAAAAATTCTACACAACCGCAAAGTAAATAAATTGAGGAATATTACAAAATGATTACAAAATGATAACAGTATATTTTTATTAACAATTTATAACAAGTATTCTTCACATTTATTATTTGAATATCATTTGCCGGAACATTACTGTCATTGTTTTTGTTGTCAATTTATAGTACTTTTAGTAATTCATTGAGTATTAATTTAAATTCGTTGTATATGAGCGACATACGTAATCTAGAGCCTAAAAAATTATGGAATTATTTTCATGATCTTACACAGATACCACGTCCTTCAAAGAAAGAGCAGAAGGTGATTGAGTATATAAAGGAGTTTGGTAAAAACAATAACCTCGAAACCATAGTGGATGAAGTGGGGAATGTGATCATTCGTAAACCTGCTACAAAGGGAATGGAGAACAGGAAAGGAGTGATACTTCAGACACATCTGGATATGGTGCCCCAGAAGAACAGTGACAAGAAACATGATTTTGAGAAGGACCCTATTGAGACCATCATAGATGGTGAATGGGTAAAAGCAAATGGCACAACCCTCGGGTCGGATAACGGGATTGGTGTTTCAGCTACACTGGCAGTGCTGGCCTCCGATGATATCCCCCACGGTCCGGTTGAAGGTCTTTTTACCATTGATGAAGAGACAGGGATGACCGGGGCTTTCGGACTCAGGAAAGATGTACTGAAGGGTGATATCCTCATGAACCTCGATTCGGAGGATGAAGGAGAATTATATGTTGGTTGTGCAGGAGGAATAGATGTCGGTGCTGTTAAGAACTATGCAGAAGAAGTATCTCCCAAGGGAATGCTGGCATATAAAATATCGGCCACAGGATTGAAAGGAGGACATTCAGGTGTGGATATTGCACTTGGAAGAGCTAATTCAAATAAACTTATGTTCCGCTTCCTGATGCAGGCTGAGGCCGATTTCGGTATCAGACTTGCCGAAGCCTGGGGAGGAGATCTTCGTAATGCTATCCCGAGGGAATCATATTCAGTAGTTCTTGTCCCGGAGATAAAGAAGGAAGAATTTGAAGAATTCGTATCAGGGTATAACGATATATACCGGGCGGAATTTGCTGAAACGGAACCCGATCTTTCATTTACATGCGAGGAGACTAAAATGCCTTCAAAAGTGCTGAACCAGGGTGAACAGTACAGGATAATCAGGGCAGTATTTGTTTGTCCTAACGGAGTCATCAGGATGAGCCAGTCGATGAAAGGCCTTGTTGAAACATCAAATAACCTGGCAATTGTCAAATGCAAGGAAGGTAAATTCGAAGCATACTGCCTGACAAGGAGTTCCGTTGATACTGCCAAGGAGGCTATCGCCTGGAAAATTGCAGGGGCATTCCAGCTGATAAATGCCGATGTAAAACTTGAAGGAGGGTATCCGGGCTGGAAGCCAGACGTTAATTCGCCAATATTGAAAACAATGAGTAATGTATACAAGAATATGTTCGGTAAGGTACCGGAAATAAAAGCCATACACGCCGGACTGGAATGTGGACTCATTGGAGGTGTATACCCTGCTCTTGATATGATATCTTTCGGACCGACTATCAGGTATCCGCATTCTCCGGATGAAAAGGTTAATATTGAATCAGTGGGAAAATTCTGGAAATTCCTGGCAGCTTCGTTGAAAGATGTACCTGTTAAATAAACAGGGAGATATTAAATTAATTGCAGCAGTAGTATATCAAAGCTTTGTTGCCTGATTCTTTATTAAACCGTATGCGAAAAGATGGTAAAGGTTGAACATCTGGAATTCAGGTACGACCCGGAATCCATCGATGTTGTCAGAGACATTGGTTTTGAGATTAAGGCTGGTGAGGTCTTCGGATTTCTTGGTCCCTCCGGGGCTGGAAAAAGCACAGCCCAGAAAATACTTACCGGTCAACTCAGGACTTACCGTGGGTCGGTAAGGATTGACGGGATTGAAATAAGGGATGCCAGGAGGTCACTTTATAACAGAATAGGGGTGGCTTTTGAGTTTCCGAATCTTTATGACAAGCTTACGGCAACTGAAAATCTTCGACTGTTCAGTTCATTTTACGACAGGCGTATCTCAGGTTTTGATGATATGCTCAGGATGGTAAACCTGTATGATGACCGTAATATTAGGGTAGCCTCATTTTCCAAGGGGATGAAGATGAGGCTTAATTTCATAAGATCATTTATGCATAAGCCCGATCTGCTTTTTCTTGATGAGCCGACTTCCGGGCTTGATCCGGTTAATGCCAGGCTTATCAGGGACATAATCAGCGATCTTAAAAAGAAAGGGACCACCGTATTCCTTACCACTCATAATATGTACGATGCTGATATTCTTTGTGACAGGCTGGCTCTTATTGACAAGGGTGAATTGCTTATAACTGGAAGTCCTGAAGATCTCAAAGTAAAGTATGGTGAGAAGAAGCTGAAGGTCACTCTGAACCATGATAATAAAAGGATCCTTAAGGAATTCGACATGCATGATTTAGGTTCCGATAAGCAGTTCATGGAACTCTTGAGATCAAGGGACCTTGAGACAATGCATACCTGTGAGGCCAGTCTTGAAGATGTTTTTATAAAAGTAACAGGTCATGGAATATCAGGGAACTTAAATGAAGGAGATTCGCATGACTGAATTGTTTAAATATGATCTTAATATTCAGTGGCGAAGCGGTTACTGGACGGTCTATGGTATACTGGGACTGATATATATTCTGGTATTAGTAAATATTCCTGTGTCAGTGAGAGCTGATGTTATTGCATTCATGATCTTCTCCGACACGTCAGTTATCGGATTGATCCTTGTGGGGGCCCTGATATTGCTGGAACGTCAGCAAGGTGTGCTTCAGAGCTTTTCAGTCACGCCTCTTAACATTAATACATACCTTTTCTCAAAAGTCTTATCAATAACGATATTAAGTGCTCTTATTAGCTCATTGATCTGGATAATTCCCATGCGGACATTTCATGGTTATTTTTTATTGCTGGCCGGAGTTGTCCTGTCTTCAACAGTCCATACATTATTTGGCATAGGAATGACAGCCGGTGCAGAAACCTTCAATCAATTTCTTGCAAGAGTAGCCATTGGAGCAATGATATTGAGTTATCCGGTCTTCCCGATGATTCTATTTCATGGCACAGGCTGGATGATTGTCTTTCCTGCTAATGCTTTCTTTGACCTTCTCCTGGGGATACTATATGACAAACTTACTGTTATTAGTTTTATTGATCTTGGAGTGATGGGAGTGTGGATATATATTATGAGCTGGTTTGCCAGGTCACGGTTCAGGAAATTTCATCTTATGAGTTAAAATGAAAGAAAGGTTTCCGGTCATAATATTAAATTCATTGATAACTGATCTTAAATTCATTGCAAGGGACCCGATGCTGCTTGTTGCTTCGGTGGCTCCGGCTTTACTGGTGGTGTTACTCAGGCTTGTCTTTCCCCTGGCAGCAGATCTTTTAATCAGGAATACAGGATTTGACCTTTACCTGTATTACCCGGTGGTCGCGATTACTTTCATCACTCTTATACCAATGCTAATTGGAATGGTCTATGCATTCATTCTTCTTGATGAAAATGATACACATATCCTGCAGGTAATATCTGTAACCCCGGCCGGGAAGAAATATTTTATCCTGATGAGGATGATCATGCCTGTTATACTCAGTTTTATTTTTACCGTTTTTGCTATTTCATTGACCAATCCTGTACCGTCTGAAGGGTGGTTGAGAACACTGGTAATAACAGTACTTTTTTCAACACAATCCACTTTTATTTTCCTTTTTATAGGAAGCATGGCAGGCGATAAGATAGAAGGACTTGCACTAACAAAGCTGTACGGTATTTTCCTTGTAGCTGTTCCCATTGGACTGATCTTACATCATCCGTGGAATTACCTGGCATTCTTCTCCCCGTCATACTGGATAGCCTGGAGCTGGATCGTCCCTTCACCGGTTTACAGCATCTGGTATGCAGTTATTGCGGTACTGCTTACATCTGCCGGCATGATTTTTTTTCTGCGGCATTTTATTCGCAAAAAAAACTTCTGAAATAACTACCCGGTATACCTTGCCATATGGGCAAGGAAAAGGTCTTTCCTGTTCCTGGAAATGGGCACCTGCGATCCGTCCAGCATCTCAATATATCCCCCGTCGTGGCGTATGAATTTCCTTACATAATCAAGATTTATTAGATGCGAATTATGAGGCCTGAAGAAATTGCGATCATTGAGAAGGTCCTGGAATTCTTTCAGATTTTTTGAAACCAGTATTTTCCTTTTAGGATTTACAAAGAACCATGAATAGCTTCTGTCTGCCTCAATACGGATAATATCGTTCGGATTAAGATATTCCCTCCCGTCGGATGTGGGGATCACCAGTCTTGTAGGAAAAGATGTTCTCAGATTTTCGAGAAGTGCGTCGAAATTTTCCTTACCGGTTACAGTGTTGGTGGTACGCTTATGGATTACCCTGTTAACCGCTTCAATGAACTCATTTATATTAATGGGTTTAAGTATATAATCAACAGCACTGAATTTTATAGCCTTAATTGCATAATGGTTGAATGCGGTTATGAAGACCACATCAAAATCTTTTTCAGGGAAGTGTGTCAGGAGATCAAAGCCTGTCCCGTTGGGCATCTCCACATCAAGGAAAATAAGTTCCGGTTTGATCTCTTTGATAATGCGTATTCCATCTTTAACATTATGTGCTTTTCCTCTGACATCCAGCCCCGGGCAGTATTCAGAAATAATTGATGATATAAAGTCCACGGCATCCGGCTCGTCATCAATTATTACAGTTATCAGCTTGTGTTTCATGACATTATCGGAATATGTATCTCAACTCTTGTACCCGTAGGTTCTCCCTTGTCGTTCTTAAGGTCGGTATAGACTGTCTTCAGGTCGGTCCCATAAAGAGTATTGACCAGATCCAGCCTCGAATTTGTTATCCGGGTTCCAAGGGAATTGTGGATCTTCTCGCTCTTCATATTTTTCTCATTTGCAGCTTCACGACCAACACCATTATCTTCAATTATGCATGAAATATAGTCTTTTTCAAGCTTTATATCAATTTTCACAAGGCCTTTTTCTTCCCTTGGCATCAGGCCATGGGAAATACTGTTTTCAACATATGGTTGAATAAGCATTGTCGGTATTTTGTAGAGTAGCGTATCCAGTTCCTCGTCAACATTTATCTGGTAATCGAACTTGTCCTTGAACCTTATTTTTTCGAGTTCAAGATACAGGGTAAGTGCATCGAGCTCATCGCGCAGAGGGACTGAAGTGTGCTGAGAATTTTCCAGCACCCTGCGCATCAGGCTGGAGAATTTGGTTAAATAGTTGTTAGTGGCCAGCTTATCGTGCTGGTACATATAATACTGGATTGAATTCAGGGTATTAAAGATGAAATGCGGATTCATCTGCTGTCGCAAATTGGCCTGAGTTATCTCCGATATTTTATGATTCATTTCACTTATGCGCTGTTTCGCATTTATCCTTGACCTGCTTATAATAAGAAAGCCGATGGCAAGGCTGAGAACGAACAATCCTGTATAGCCGTAGATAAGAAGCTTCTGTTTGCTGAGTTTCAATGATAAGAGTTCAAGTTCCCTGGAATGTGCTTCAGCATCGTATTTTATCTTGGCTTCACTAAGCCCCCTTGCGTTAAAATTTTCTGTGAAGGCATCATTGTATTTTTTGTACAATACATATGTCTTATAGGCATTACCTGTATCCTTACGGGCAAGGTACATATTACTCATATCCATATAGACCCAGTAAAGGTCATATACATCATCGATAATTTTCGCCTGCTGTATGGATTTCTGGTAAAACAATATTGATTTGTCAAATTCACCCAGGTCCCTGTATATTGTTCCAAGGTTTCCCAGGGAATTTGCAGCAGTACCATGAATTTTAGCTGGTATGCTATATGTGAGGGACTTTTTGTAATATTCAATGGAAGGTTTAAAGTCTTTCTCAAGGTAATAATTATATCCCATGTTAGCCAGAGATGATGAAATGAGTGATGTGTCCTTCAGTATCTCTGATATTATAAGGCCCCTTTTAAATATGGAGTCAGCTTTGTTGAAATCCCGTCCCTGGAGAACGAGTGATGAGCCAAGGCGGTACATCCCCTCCGCCATAAGTATAGAATCATTCTCTGCTATTGCTGCATCCACCATTTTATATAGTACATTACGGTGATTCACTGTATCACGCATAAGTCGGTAAACCTCCGACAGGTTCAAGTAACATATTGGTACATATCTCTTTATCTTATGTTCTTTAGCATACCGGATAGCTTCATTGAAATAATCCATGCTTTCATTTAAGAACCTTATTACCAGGTTATATCTTCCCATAAAATTGAGGCTTCTGACATAAGTTTTCTCATCATCAGAATTCTTTGCGATTTTTAGAGCTATAGTGCCTTCCTGCTGGGCATTGTTCATGTCGCTTGTTTCAAGAAAATATTCTGCTCTGGCAAGGTGGAGCATGGCAGGCATGTCGACGTTTTCTTCCCTGCATAACATTTCTGCAGTGTCAATATAACTTTTTGCTTCCTTTATGTCCTTTTTTGATGAAATGTACTTGAGGGCGGTCCGGGTATATTTGTTTATTTCCGCGGTATCTGAAGAACTGCCGAAACTGTCATTAAAGCCGGCCCCGGGGATTTTTGAATAAGTTTTGGTAAGCGGGCTTATCATTATAAGAACCAACAATATTCTAATAAGGGCTTTCATATCATTTCCTTGCAGTTTGGTTACTTAAGTCAGCCGTAAAAAGAATAATTCTCCTCTTTTTCTCAACATATTGAGAATATATGTGTCCGGTCAGGTTTTAACATTACCAACATAATAATAATTCTCAAAAAATGCACATTTAAATTTACAAATGGTCGTTTTCAGTTAACGATTGACATTTTTTATGAAATGACCGTTGTTAATGCATTTTTCAGTATGCCTGATATTCACCTGTACCTTTAACAAAGATCAGGATAAATTATAACATGTCATACAATTATTCTACAGTTGTCCGGAATGGATTGACAATTAGCGGGTTC
>CAYYIW010000008.1:0-77616 GCA_964472085.1 uncultured Rikenellaceae bacterium
TGTTACCTTTTTTTGATTTCTATTTGGATTTTGGTCAGGAAGAATAAAACTAAAACCTGAATAAACATATAAAGTCACTTATGAATAAATTAATTCTTCTTTTTCTTGTTTTGGTTATTATGAGTTCTTGCACCTTTAAAAGCAAGGAATCAAGTAATCAAGGCATTAACGAAGATTGCATTAGCCGTGAAAATTCACTTGAAAGAAAAGTCCAACTGGAGGAAGGAATTCGTAATAAAGTGAAATTTTTGGGAGAGCCAGAAGATTTCAGCTCCATTACAAATAGAATGTCAGAGTATAATATTCCGGCATTATCTCTTGCGGTAATAGATCAAGGTAAAATTGAATGGGCAGGTATTTATAGAAATGCGAATTTTCCTGAAGAAAATTACCTGAATTGTTCCGGCATTTTCCAGGCAGCATCATTGTCTAAACCAGTGACCTTTCTTGCGGCATTACGCATGCATTCTGCCGGTAAAATCGACCTGGATAAAAATATCCAGGAATACCTGAAGGATTTTGTATTACCTCGAGGCAAACAAACGGCAGAGAATCCGGTTACGTTCCGCAATATCTTTTCCCATACTTCAGGGATCAGTCCCGGAGGATATCAGGGATACGCAAGAAATCTCCCGATGCCCTCTGATCTGGATATTTTAAGAGGTGGTGAAGGAGTCAATACTCAGGCTATAGAGGTGTGTACTCCACCTAATGAAACACTTGCTTATTCCGGAGGTGCCTATACGTTAGCCGAACTGGCTCTTGAAGACATATTTAATGATGAGTTTTCGAGCATTATGCAAAAATGGATTCTTGATCCCGCTGGAATGAAACACTCTGAGTTCACACAACCATTATCCCCCTCCGATTCTATTCTGGCAGCTAAAGGTCACACTCAATCAGGGGAGGTAATAGAAGGTGGGTGGAGAAACTATCCAGAGCAAGCTGCGGCGGGGCTTTGGAGCAACTCTGTGGATATGGGTAAATTCTTAATTGAAATTTATAATGCCTATCAGGGTAAAAGCTCGATTTTTTCACATTCTGATATTAAGTCAATGCTGAGCCATGAACGAGACGGTCATGTGTATGGATTCATATTGCAACGGTCCGGTGATGATATTGCAATCACCCACTATGGGGGCAATGCTGGTTACCGTACGGGTATGACAATAAGCCTAACAAGTGGAAATGGACTGGTCTATTTGACTAATTCAGACAATGGAGGGGCCCTGGGGAACGAATTACTTTTATCAGCCTCACAGGTATATAACTGGAAGCAGTTTAAGCAAACAATTGTTCAGCGGAAACAAGTAGAGCCGGAAGTTTTAAAGGGGTTATCAGCTAAATACAAGTGGAATAATCAAATAGATCTTTCAATCACATTTGATGAAATTAATAATAAAGTTACACTCCATTTTCCTAATGGAGACGAGTTCAAACTTGTACCTGTTGCTGGCGAAGAACTTGATTTCATTCACCCAAATACCGGTGTCAAAGTTTCGTTTTTAAAGAAGGATGGCTTCCGGAGTTTCACCCTCTATGGTCAAACCGCTGTTAAGTTGAACACAGATGATAACATACGGTAAAAAACATTGCGCAGAACGTGCTAAATTTGAACAACATAACGTTTACTAAGCGGCTTGATACTGAAACACATTTAAATGCACAACGATTTCTTACCGCAAACCGCCAGCATTCAGGCCTCAGTAAGCCACCGGGACAAGTTACACATAGTGTTATAAGTACGTGACGAAATCAGATGCCCCTCATGCTAACAGAAAAAGCAATTTTTATGCTGACGGTCTATATTGATCTACTGTGATAATTTATTGTAATTTTGAATCTGACACATGATAGTCTAAGACTTAAAGTAGGTTTGACAATATATGAGTTTACAAGAACGAATTCAGAAATTGCCCCCTGTAACACACTTGCTTTTTTTGTCAATACACTGAATAAATTACTTAATTGATTTTTAATGCAGGGATTTGATTCCCTCCTTGATTTAAAATTAATTTATCAACTTTCTGACTTGAATTTTTTACAAACGATATTTTAGCTTCAACTTCCTTTAAGATAAACTCTGATTCGGATAATGGTAATAATTCTAATTTTTGTTGACCTGTTGGTTGACAAAACAAACTACCATCACTAAATGTGATAGTGAAAACAAAACCATGCTTAAGCTCATATTCACCAATATAGGATCGTAAAATATTATCAGGGAGATTTATGGTTTTTACTACATCCGGAATCTTGTATTCCTTACCAAAAATTATTGAGATTAAATCTTTGTTTATTCGACTAATAGGTGTGTGTTCAAAATTTGATAAAATTATAATGCAAATATCATCATCAATAAAGCGACTAATGTTTGAAGTGAAACCATCGATTTCACCGGAATGGGAAATCATTTTATGATTAAAAACATCGATAACTCCCCAACCAAAAGCATAATTGTCTTTAAATGGGGTGAATATTGTCTCAATGGATTCTTTATTAATGAGTTTTTCGGTGTACAAAGCCCTGTCCCATTTATATAAGTTTCCAATTGTAGAATACAAAGCTCCTGAAGCATGGGCATTGGACATATCCCTGAATCTCGCATTTTCAATTTCATTGTTCTTAAAATAATATCCATGTGCCATATTTTTGATTATTTTTTCTGGTCTTTCAAACCCTGAGCTTTTCATTTTTAACGGTTCAAAAATATTTTGCTTAACATATTCTGCATAAGACATCTTACTAACTTGTTCAATAATATATCCCAACAAAATGTAATTTGAGTTGCTGTATTCAAATCTTTCCCCCGGATTAAAATCCAAAGGTTTGTTTTTAAATGTTTCAATCGTTTGTAAGAGAGTATAATGAAAAACTCTTCTTTTTTTGTTGAAATCTTCAAATTCAGTATGATTGGGGATACCGGAAGTCATTGTCAACAAGTTTCTTATTGTTATTTCATTGCCAAAGGGATAATCCGATATAAATTTTATGAGTTTATCTTCAAGACTTAATTTATTGTGTTCGACAAGCTGCATAATTGAAAGTGCTGTAAATCCTTTTGTGAGTGAACCAATTCTGAATTTAGTTTGTGGCGTATTTTCAATATTAAATTCATAATTGGCATAACCATATCCTTTGCTCACTAAAATATGACCATTCCTGGCGATAAGAATTGAACCACTAAACTGATTCATTTGTACATAAGCATCAATGTATTCATCAACTTTTTGCTGTACATCGTTTTGTTGGGCTGACAAAGTACCAGTCTGACAAAAACAAAGACTTACTATTAATAATGATAGTAAAAGGTTATTTCTTTTCATTGCGACGATTTTTTTGAGTTAGTATTTGAATATCTCTCAACAAGAAAGTACAGAATAAATCCGAGTGCAATTGAAATGGATTCGATCCCATAGGGTAAGGGACTGTCCGAACTTAGTTTTAAGAAGTGTATTAAAACCAAACCGATGCCACCTAAAAATATGATTATACCCCATTTTAAGTTGCTGACCTTATTTAAATTGTTTGGTAAATTAAAATCGGCCGGCTCAATTTCTGTTTTGCTTCTTTCAATAAGCTTATTAGTGAGCCTATATTCAGAGATTGATTTAATGATACCGATAAGTCCCCAGAAACAAATTCCGAGGATCATTGAAGCTACTAATCCGTCATCCATAAATTTAAAATTTTAATGATTAATAAAAATAAATTATGGGCAAATCAATAGAGTAAAAGCCTGATATCCAATCTTATTATTTAATCTACAGAATATTTTATTCAAACTGACTTTGTACCGGTTTCAACACCTTTTGAATAAAATGGAACACCTTATACATAGAACATGCTGTATTTTGCATAAAATATTCTTTTTTATATCATTGCTTGAGTAATTTTGAGTGTATTATGCGACTTAGCACCGGAATTATAATCGAAATAATAGTACATGCATTTTGTTGGATTGTTTTGACATTCTTATTTATCCACTTCAATGCAATGTCCTTTCATTATTTAAAAGGAGATTTAATGGATATCCCTTTATTATTCGGTACGTTAATTAATATTCTTCTATTTTATTTCAACCTTTTTTATTTATTTCCACAATACAAATCGAATAAATTAAATGTTATTGGATATGCGCTTTGGATATTTGCTATTGTAATTATTCTAAGCACATTGGAAAACACATTTGACTATTTATATGCGGTGGCTAATGCTGCTGGTAAAAAGGTAGTTTTGCAATTTGGTGAAATCATTATAACCAGTATTATTAATCTGTTTTTCATACTGATATCTGTTTTTTACTCTATTGTAAGGGACTGGCTGAAAATTGAAGTAGTAAAGAGGAAACTTACCGAGGAAAACCTGAAATTGGAGCTTAACTATTTAAAATCGCAAGTCAATCCACATTTTTTATTCAATTCATTAAATAATTTATATTCCGTTGCCATAAAAAATGATGATAAAGAAACTGCTTCCGGTTTATCAAAACTATCTACTTTAATGCGTTTTATGCTCGACAAATCAGATAAAACGATTGTAAAACTTGATGAAGAGACAGAATATCTGAAAAGTTATATTGAGATGCAAAAATTGCGATTTTTAGAGAGTGACGATATTGACATATCCTTTAAAATAACAGGGGAAACCACTCATTTTAATGTGCCGCCGTTTTTATTGATTAATTTTGTTGAAAACGCTTTTAAACATGGCATTGACTACAAAAAATCTTCTGAAATCGACATAAACATCTCGGTTAATGAGAACAGACTTCTGTTTAAGATTGAAAACACAAATCATGACAATAAAAAGACGGATGTGGATTTAAAAGTAGGTTTAAAGAACGTAAGAAAAAGACTTGATTTGATTTATGGTAATGGTTATTATCTGAATATAATGTCGGATACTAATAAATATACGGTAGAATTGACCCTGAAAAGTTTATAAGCTGACATGAACTGTATTGCAATAGATGATGAACCGAGGGCTCTCGAAATACTGGAAAAGTATATAAGTAAAACTGATTTTCTTGATTTAGCAGCAAAATTTCGTGACCCCTTGGAAGCAATTGATTATTTAATGATAAACGATATTGACCTTGTATTTTTGGATATCAATATGCCGGGTATCAGTGGTATGGAATTGGTTAAAGTATTGAAACATCAACCGATGATTATTTTTACTACTGCCTACTCTGAGTACGCTATTGAAAGTTATGAATTGGATGCAATAGACTATTTATTAAAGCCATTTGAATTTGAAAGGTTTTTAAAATCAGTTGTCAAAGCGCGGGAATTTAATAAATTGAAGCACGAAAACAGGAAATCACAAGTTATTCATACGAACCTGGCTGATTCATATATCCAGATAAAAAGCGGTTCTGAGACATACCAGGTAAAGATTGATGATATTAAATATGTTGAAGGACTTGGAAATTATGTGAGGATTCATGCAAATGATGAAAAAATAATATCATACAATAGTCTTAGAGAATTTTTAAAATTATTGCCAAAAGAACAGTTTGTCAGAATTCATAAATCATATATAGTAGCCATAAGACACATTAAATCCTTTGAGATTCATCAGGTTAAATTAGAGGATATTACTATTCCGATAGGTAAAAATTATCGAAAAGAATTTATAGAATTAATGAAAAATAGAAATTAAAAATGTCAACGTACAACATCCTTTCAGCTTCTGGGCTCATTGGCAAAACACACAAAGCCAAATGCTAAAACCAAATTTTGCCAACCGGGCGTAGCCGAGCTCATGAGCAATATTGAACATTTTAATTTTGCGAATAAAGAGTCTTTTCGCTTGTCCCGCTCCAACGCGGGATCGTAAGACAGTGCAAACAGAAATACAGATAAGATGAAATGCAAGTAATATTGATTTCAATCGGAACCCGTGGTGATATGGAACCTTTCCTCGCAATAGGAGAACTATTAAAAGAAAAAGGGCATCAGGTTATCTGTGCTTTCCCTGAGCAATTTAGGAGCCTTGCCGAAGATTCAAAATTAGAATTTGCTCCCCTTGGAACAAAATTTATTGATATGCTCAACAGTGAAGAAGGAAAAGCGGCTATGGGAGAAACTGGTTCGGGCATCAAAAAAATCATTGCAAACATTAAACTTGCCAGCATATCAATAGAAGTCAATAAAGAATTGATTAAAAAGCAGTATGAAATAATTGAATCATTAAAACCCGACAGAATTGTATACAACGGCAAAGCCATATATCCTATAATATGGGGAATTAAAAACAAAGAAAAAAATATCCTTGTTTGCCCAATGCCTTACATGCACTATGTGAAAGGACATACGCATGTTGCATTTAATAGCAATTTTGGTGCATTCTTCAACAAGCTAACTTTTTCATTAGCGAACTTCGGGATGATTATGACGATAAAAATTTCCTTGAAATGGCTCAAATTATCAAGAGAATACAGTCGTAATCAGATAAAAAATGAATTCTTATCTAATAAAGCCATTTATACTGTATCACCTACACTTTTTCCCAAACCCGATTCTTGGAGAGATAACCTAAAAGTTGTGGGTTATCATGAAAGAAGCAAAACAACAAATTGGGAACCCGAAAAAGAGTTAATCGATTTTTTAGAAAAACACAACAAAATTTTATTTATCACTTTTGGCAGTATGTTGAACCCCAAACCTGAAGAAAAGACAAAAACAATACTCAAAATATTAGAAAAAAATAATATTCCTGCAATCATTAATACTGCGGCAGGTGGACTGGTACAACCTGAAAAATACGATACAGAATTAATATATTTTGTTTCGCAAATACCTTACGACTGGATTTTACCAAAAGTATATGGTGTCATTCATCACGGTGGTTCCGGGACTACGCATTTGGCACTGAAACATGGTTGCACAACAATGATTATCCCTCATATTATCGACCAATTCGTATGGGATAAAATTATTTCTGATATAGGTGCCGGACCAAAAGGGCTTAAGATTGGTAAAATCAAAGCAAAGAACCTTGAACCAAAAATCCTTGATTTACTAAGTAATAGAGATTATAAACAAAAATTGGAACAATTAAGCAACCAGATGATAAAGGAAGATTTTAGAGAAGAATTATATAACTCGATAATACAATAACTGGCTACAACATTTTGTATAAGTAATGGCAGGGACAGTTCTAAATATCAAGGTTTATATCCCGCTCAAACATCGTAGCAGTTTACTCGCTTTGTTTCGTGAGACTCCCTTCGGCCGGTTGACAGGAAAGTGTCACACTCCCGAAATCTTTCGGGACTGCCACTGCTCATACAATATTCTGTTCTGTACCTGGCAAGCAGCTTAAAAAATTATCATCAGACTGTGACAATTCTTGAAATTTTGCTACTAATACAATAAAACTGTCGCATTAAATGGATTTAAAAAAGCAAAACTTCATTCAAATAATAAACGAAAACAGA
Source organism: uncultured Rikenellaceae bacterium (assembly GCA_964472085.1). Classification (GTDB taxonomy): domain Bacteria; phylum Bacteroidota; class Bacteroidia; order Bacteroidales; family VadinHA17; genus LD21. The sequence continues at coordinate 7,448 of CAYYIW010000008.1, forward strand.
GGAGCTATCAGAAGCCTCTGTAAAATATATTATGGCAGTAAGGACCAAAAGGATGCTTTTCAGGATATCATTCTCCAGCTCTGGAAATCATTCGATACTTTTCGAGGAGAATCTGAGATCGGTACCTGGATTTTCCGGGTAAGTCTTAATACAATTCTATCTAAAATCAAGAAAGAGAAGAGATCAGTAACTGTCGAACCAATTGACCAACATCACTACTATATTTCATGCGCAAAAGCTGATGATAATGTCGAGTTACTTTTTATCATTATTCAATCATTAAAGGATATTGACAAATCAATTGTTGTACTGTATCTGGAAGGCTATCGGAACAAAGAAATTGCTGAAATTTTAAACATATCGCCAACTAACGTTAGCACTCGATTCAACCGGATAAAGTCCCGGTTAAAAATGAAATTTAACAACGAATATCATGCATCTGAACAATCTTAAACTGGCCTGGAAGCAACTGAAGATTACTAATGCTATAGAGCAGATAGAAGCTAAGGAAATTCTGTCAATTATTGAGAACCCGGGAAACATGAATATTGTCAGATTACAAAGGCTTCTCTTTGGCCTGGCAATGTTCATTTTTATAACAATTATTTGCCAGGGGGGATGATCCTCAACTATATTCGCTGGAATCCTGATCCTGAGATAATAACCATTTTCGGATTTTCGATAAGATATTATAGTATCCTTTTTGCTGGTGGAGTGATTCTTTGTATCTGTGTGTTAGGCAGGATTTTTAAACGTGAAAATATTCCGGCAGGATACCTGGAAAAGTTGATAATCTATTGCATAATCGGGCTTATTGTCGGTGCACGGTTAGGTCATTGCTTATTTTACGAGCCTGCTTATTATTTATCACATCCTCTGGAAATGGTCCTGCCAATTACCTTCTCTCCCGGTGGTGGAGTTAAATTCACAGGATATCAGGGATTAGCAAGCCATGGCGGCGTATCAGGAGTACTGATTGCAATATTTCTTTATTCCCGGAAAACTAAACACCCTATGATTGATATCCTTGATTTAATTGCAGTTGTTGCAGGCTTAATGGGATTTATAAGACTTGGGAATTTTATGAATTCCGAAATTATCGGTATACCGACTGCAAAACCCTGGGGCATAATTTTTGAGCGGATAGATAATCTTCCGAGGCACCCGGCTCAATTATATGAGGCATTTTCTTATTTTATCATTTTTGCAATTATGATTATTCTTTACAATAAAAAGAGAGCTACACTCAGAAACGGATTCTTATTCGGTATTGTACTCGTATTAATTTTTACAGCAAGATTCCTTATCGAATTTGTAAAGGAGGATCAGGTAAGATTCGAAGCCGGAATGACCCTTAACATGGGACAACTTTTGAGTCTTCCTTATATTGCAGTTGGGATTGGATTTATGATATACGGATTATGGGGAACAAAGAAACGCAGCGCACAACACACAATATAATACAACCAGGGTTCATAATACAATTGCGGCCTAGTAATCCAGCGAGCTGCCAGGAGCGAACATTAGTTTTTCAAACCAGCATTTCCCCGGTTGGATAAAGATTAGCTCCAAAAACCAGACCGATTAATATAATCGATCAGCCGGGAGGAATTCAGAAGTAATTCAATGGTAACTCAGCAGGAATCAGGTAGAAATTCAATAGTGATTTTTTCCTCTAGCCTGTCATCTGCTGCCGTATTTTTGATTCCTGGAGGTAAAAGAAATGGATTAAGTGACCGCGGGCGTCCAAGGTGAAGGAAGGGACGAATCCTATTGACATTTTTATAACTTTATCATAACTTGCATTTGCTTCTATTCTTCAGAATCCATGAGGTTAGGTACAATTCTCATACTATTCATCCTTTTCATTTCTTTTGCTGTGCGCTGTAAAAAGGAGGGACCGTATGTAAATATCACCGATACAAATTTTCTTAATGCACTTATTGAATCAGGTGTTGATGCCAACGGTGACGGGCAAATAAGCAACACAGAAGCTGAATCCGTAACATCCCTGGATGTAAGCGGTACTTTAAGGGTTGTGGCTGGTAGAGAATATCAGTACGAATCAGGGATGATTTCGAATATGAAAGGAATAGAATCTTTCATAAACATTGATACTCTCAATTGTTCATGTAACGAACTTACAAGCCTTGATGTTTCAAGTCTTGGCAGGTTAACCTGGCTGAATTGTGTGGCAAACCATTTAACAAGCCTTGATGTTTCCGGTAATGCTGCTTTACAGGTATTGTTTTGTAGCGGGAATCAAATAAAAGGTATTGATGTCTCAAATAATTCTGCCCTGGAAAGCTTATTTTGCTCCGGCAATTTATTAACCAGCCTTGATGTTTCAAGAAATGCAGCATTAAAATATTTAGAGTGCAATTTTAATTATTTAACCACTTTTGATCTTTATAGTAATACTGCACTGGAGTATGTATTTTGTAATGGGAACCAATTTTCAGATCTTGATTTTTCCAATAACCTTAATTTGACACTATTGGAGTGTAGTGGAAATTTATTAACAACTCTTAATGTTTCAAACCTTGAAAAGTTAACCTCCCTGAATTTTTATGATAATCTGTTAGGCGGCATTGACTTATCAGACAATCATGCATTGGAAGAATTGTATTGCGGCTGGAACCAGTTAACCGGCCTTAATATTTCAAATATTACCGCCCTTACAGAATTGTATTGTAACAATAACCTGTTAACCAGCCTGGATGTTACTCATAATGCTAACCTGGATGTATTGTTTTGTTACAGCAATAATCTAACCAGCCTGAATGTCTCTCGAAATTTAGTCCTGACAATATTGTATTGTGGCCAAAACCAATTAACCGGCCTGGACTTGTCCGAAAATGCTTTGCTGGGAACAGTATATAAATATGGTTATTGGTATGTCCTGGAAATTAGTAATATGCCTGAACTGCAAAAGGTATGTGTTCATGAAAATCTGATATCACATATCTCTGATATTTATAGTTATGGAAGTCCGAACGTTTATTTCTCAACAAACTGCAACTAAGCGTTTATTGGGAAAAGCAATGAATAAATCAGTGTTGTTGCTTCTGTTAGCAGTAGTTCTTTTATGTAGATGCGAAAAAAAGACAGAAAGTGTTCCTCCCATCGTACAACCTGACAGCACACTGACAAGAGTATTGATAGACCTTGGTGTTGATACTGACAGGGATGGGAAAATCAGCCGGTCTGAGGCTGGGGCCGTTAATTCCCTTGACCTAAGTAATAAGAATATTACAAGTCTGAAGGGTCTTGAGTTATTTGTAAACTTAATAACTCTTACCTGCAGTTATAATCCTGGTTTAACAAGTCTGGATGTTTCCGGGAATACCTCATTGGTTTACCTGGATTGTCATTCAAACGCACTTAACGGTCTGGATGTTTCCAATAACAACGCACTTGAAGAATTAGACTGTAGTTACAATCCATGGTTGTCTGACCTCGATATTTCCAACAATACGGCATTAAGGAGCCTGAATTGCTATAATAATTCATTAACGGATCTGGACGTTTCACATTTTAAAGCATTAACCTTTTTGAAATGTGGAGGTAATCAATTAACCAGCCTTGATGTTTCCCAAAATGTCAGCCTTATAACGCTGGATTGTTCCTGGAACCAGTTAACCAGCCTGGATGTCTCCAATAATATTGACTTGATGACCCTTTCCTGTGGAAGCAACCTGTTAACCAGCCTGGATGTTTCACATAATACTGCATTAACAACTTTGTCTTGTCCTATTAACCTGTTAACCAGCCTTAATATCCTTAATAATAGCCTTTTGACTGAATTCAGATGCGAGAACAACCTGCTTACAATTATTAATGTTTCGAATATGACTGCTTTAGAAGAGTTGTATTGCAATAATAATCAATTAACCGGCCTGGATGTTTCAAATCTTTCATCATTAGTCTATTTGAATTGCAAAGGAAATCAATTAACCAATCTGGATATTTCACAAAATGCCGGTTTGACCCATCTTTATTGCCAGTATAACAAACTTACCAGTCTTGATGTTTCCCAAAATGTCAGCCTTATATCGCTGGATTGTTCCGGGAACCAGTTGACCAGTCTTGATATATCACATATCTCAGGTTTGAGCTATCTTTATTGTAATGAAAATCAACTATTAAATATAGATGTTTCACAAAACACCATTTTAAAATCACTTAATTGTGCCGGAAACCAATTAACAGGTCTGGATGTTTCAAATAACCTTAGTCTGATAACTTTGGAGTGTGGGGGGAACCAGTTAACTACACTTGATGCTTCGAATAACAGGGCTTTAAAAACCCTTGTATGCTATTACAATTCTATAACTGATCTGAATATTAAGAATAATACTTCCTTAAGGGAATTGAATTGCGGAGAGAATCAGATTACCAGTCTTGATGTTTCATCAAATAGCAAATTGCAATTTCTAAATTGTGGTTTCAACCTGTTGACAACCCTGGATGTTTCAAATAATACCGGATTGCAGGAACTTTATCTTACCAGACTTCCTGATTTGCAACAGGTATGCGTGTGGATTACACCTTTTCCACCAGAGGGAGTTGAAATTGATATTACAGGCAGCCCGGCTGTGTATTTTACTTCGGACTGCAGTAAGTAGCTGCAATGGCTCAAAGGCAATTTTCAAGTTAATGTAGTATCAGCCGAAAAGGATTGCTTCGCCCGGCTATACCGGGCTCGCATTGACAGTACCAGTAAGAATCATTGCCTGAGACGAGTCTGCCATGACATTAATTCACAGGTCATTGCGAGGAGCAACGCGACGAAGCAATCTGTAACTCCAGATGAAGAAAAAACTAGTTCACCCCGTACCCATCACCACTTGTCTAAATAAACTTGACATTTATTTGTTTATGCATTAACTTGTATAAAATTTACTTTCTCATCTTACTTACAATGAATACATTTATTCGCTCAATTCTGTTAATATTGACGGTGATTTTAGTGGTTCAGTGTAAAAAGAAAGAACCTGAGACAAATGTAAAATCAGAAATTGTTGATTCAAATTTCTTAAATGCCCTTATTGAAAGAGGAGTCGATACAAATAACGATCGCTTGATAAGTTCAGAAGAAGCTGGCGGAGTAACATATTTGGATGTCTCCAATTGTAATATTTCAAGCCTGGAAGGGATTGAATTATTTATTAGCCTGGAAGAATTGTATTGCAATAATAACCTGTTGATAAACCTTGATATCACTGAAAATAATGCCCTTAAAGTTCTGAATTGCAATCAGAACGAATTAAGTATCCTGGATGTTAGCTCCAACTTAGCCTTATTGGATTTGAGTTGCTGGAAAAATAAATTAACCAGCCTGAGTGTATCTAATAACACAACTTTAGAGTTTTTGGACTGTGCAACCAACCTGATATCTTATTTGAACCTGGGAAATAACACGCATCTGCAATTTTTGGATTGCACAGCCAACAATATAACCAGCCTGGATGTTTCTAAGAATGCGGCTCTGATAGTTTTGAGTTGCACCAGTAATAAGCTAACCTATCTGAATACGAATAATAATCCAGACCTGCAAAGCTTGTGTTGTGATAATAACCAATTAACCCGACTTGATATATCCAAAAATTCTGACCTGACCGGCTTGAATTGTGGAATAAACCATATTGCAGAACTTGATGTGTCTCAGAATCCTTTCCTGCAAAGTCTCAAATGCAATGATAATGACCTTACCAGCATCGATTTATCGTTTAATCCTCCCCTGCAAATTTTTAATTGCTCAAACAATAAACTCACTGCTCTTGATCTTTCAAGTAACAAAGTTCTTATATCACTAAAGTGCGCAAACAACCTTCTGACTGCTCTGGATATCTCCAACAATACTTCACTCAGTAAATTGGATTGTTATGAGAATAATTTAAACACCCTGGATTTTTCCAATAATACTGCATTAAAATGGTTGAACTGCGGTTTCAACCAGATAACCAGTCTTGATGTCTCAGACAACATTGCATTAGAAAGGCTGTACCTTAATATGCTGCCGGATTTGTATGAAGTCTGTGTGTGGGAAATGCCTTTCCCCCCAACCGGATTTGAAGTTGATATGACAGGCAGCCCGAATGTGTATTTTACAACGGAATGTAGTGAGGAGTGAGTAGTGAGTAGTGAAGGAGGGTCATTCAATAGTCATTCAATAGTAATTCAATAGTCATTCAATAGTCATTCATAGTCATTCATAGTAATTCATAGTAATTCATTGTAATTCATTGTAATCCATTGTAATTCATTCTAAATTTTTACCGGTACCGGGTGTTGACAAGACTCCTTCTGCGGGGGAGGGGTGACTATGGTCATTGGGTGGTTTCAAACTGCAATCACAGGTAAGCATTATTATTTAAAACCCGAAAATTACCGGGAAACCGAAGGTTACGATAATGATCCAGATAAGATAGACTGGCAGGTACTTTGAAACCGTCATCTCTACCTTGCTGAATTCCCTCCCTTTAAAATTAATCCTGAAAAGGTCGGCCATAATAAGGACCAGGTTAACCAGGACAAGGATATTCGATACCAGGACCGCCATCCTGTTCGGAGTTAAGCCATATTCCTTTAACCTGTAAAAAATGGCTGAAACTGCGACGAGGTCGACGATTATTGTAACTGCTGAAAGCGCCAGCAGTATTACTGCACTGAATTTCCGGTTTGTTATTATTGATGTTTCCGAGACGGAGAATATTATTATGGCCATTACAACAAGAAGCATAAGGTTGAAAACAAGGAGGAAATCCCTGTCGTTGTACGGGTCTTTGCCTGTAACTATCATACTGACCAGGAAAACTACCAGGGTAAGAAGGACAAGAGGACTAAAGACCAGCGCTATCAGGGAAGCTGTTTTACTTACAAGGGATGGAAATTTTTCAATAAGGTATGAAGCCACAACCGGTGCTGCAACCGCACCGGTTATTACGATATTTTTCATATAGAAATTTCCTATCTTCAGCCCTATTGATTCAAATAGTCCTATTGTAATTACAGTGAGGATTCCCCCGGCTATCGCAATAAGGGCATAGACAATTGCAAGGTCGCCGTTATATCTAATGAAGTCGATCCTTTTATTAAGGTTGTAATAATCATTACCTGTATATAATATTCCGAAAACAAACCACATCAGCAGCGGAAGGTGGATATATGCCAGGTTGACAGCGTCGGAAGGAGGGGAGGAAGGGAGAATATTTATGTAAACTGCTGGTATGAGAAATGCAAATAGGACAATGATTATTTTACTGTTTTCCCTTCTTCTTCTGAACCATATCGTATAAAGAGTCAGGCCCAGGAATAATATTATAGCAGTATTTTGTTCATAAAAGATCTGATCAACCGGGTACCTGACATGGAAGATATCAGGTATTTTGATCAAAAAAGATGTCAGAATACATATCAGCACAATTCTTATTATCTCTGATATGGCAAAACTTTTAAGTATCTCAGGCTTATTATCATAATCGAGCCTTGCTTTCCAGAATCTTGCGGCTTCTGAATTCTCTATTTCGGGAAGCAGTTTTTCAAATCCTGCTTTAAAGGACTTTTTGTCACTGCGGTACAGCTTTTCGAGCATTTCAGCATCGCTGATATTCGCTCTTATCTCCTCGGTCATCTGTTTAAAATTATATGTTGATAATATTAAAAAGGGAATCAGTCTCCTTATGTTTTATAATTGGTCCTCAGAATTGGAGTATTCATAAATTAAAAGTACTTTGAGATACAAAGTAAACTCAAATAGTTATTATTTCCTAATTTTCTTCAATTTTTATCGCTGTATTTAAAATTTTGAAAAAAGCCATACATTTCATGGTAAAAGGTATCATAAATCAGAGAATAGAGTTTTGCATTTTAATACTCTTTCTTTACCTTGATCAAAATTTCTGATAGATCTCAACATTAATCATAAAAAAAGACACCTCAATATGAAAAGGCGGAAGTTTATTACTACCACAGTACAGGGTTCTGTTGGAATAGGAATGAGTCCTTTGATCAAAGGATCCGGTCTGATTGATTACAATGTATCATCCGGGAACAGGAAAATACTTATTACCGGCGGTTCCATGAACGGTAAAATAGTCAGTTATGTAAGAACCCTTACAGGGAAATCAAAGCCCAGGATATGTTTTCTCCCTACTGCATCAGCAGACGATCCCAGGATAGCAGTTTACTGGTACAGGATGTGTGCAGGAATTGAAGTGGTCCCGTTCGTTCAGAATATGTTTATAAGCAGTTATAGTTTTAAAGAGGGATGGGATGAGATACTGTTGTCAATGGATGCCATTATAGTAGGAGGGGGGAATACACTGAATATGCTCGCGATATGGAAAGCCCAGGGAATTGACAGTATTTTAAAGGAAGCGTGGGACAGGGGGATTCTTCTTGGAGGAGGCAGTGCCGGATCGCTGTGCTGGTTTGAAGAAGGGACTACCGATTCCCGACCAAAGGAGCTGACAAAGATCGAGTGTCTTGGGTTCCTCAAGGGGAGTCATTCACCACATTATGATGGTGAAAAGGAACGGCGGCCTGAATACCATAAACTGATTAAAAGCGGTTTTCTGAAACCAGGTTATGCAGTCGATAACCATGCTGCTATCTATTTTGAGGATAATAAGGTAAGTCGGGTGGTAGCTACTGATAAAAGGAGCAAAGCCTATTTTGTTGATATTTCAGGGGGCGAAATAAGGGAAACACCATTGGCTGTTGAAGTAATATAGTGTGATGATGGTAGGGTCATTGCATGCAATGACCCTACCGGCCATTTTTCTTCTCACCGCGGGATGGATAATTAGCAGTTTTGGATTTAATGCCTTCCTGTTTATATTTATTGTTGTTATAGCATCAACGCTGTATTTTATCTATAAAGTTGATTGCCGTAAATAACATATCTGAAAGTAAACCTTCACTTATACCTGGAAAAAATGTAATCCTCATATATTCTGAACTTTAACAAATTTTTCTTAACTTTATTGATTATAATTTGTTAAAGTAGTAGGATAGTATAGTATAACAATAAAATTATTAAGTCATGAAAACAGGTTCATTTTTAGGAGGATTGTTAACAGGAGCAATAGTTGGGGGCATTGTTGCTCTGCTCTATGCACCGAAAAGCGGGGAGGAAACCCGGGAAGATTTAAAAAAGAAACTGGATGAGTATGGTAAAGAGGTTGGAAAGCTTAAGGACAAGGCCAAAGAGAAAGGTAAGCAGGTAAAAGAGGATATTGCCGCTAAAATTGACCAGCTGGCAAAAGAAATAGAGAATCTGTCCAAAGCTGTCTGATTAACTTGGGAAGGTTATGATAGACGAACTTGAGAATATCAAAAAGGATATTCGGGAGTATATTGAGGTTAAACTGGATTTGCTCAGGATCCAGGCGGCTGAAATCATATCAGATTTTCTCAGCAAAAGGAGGTTTTTGGCAGTCCTCATATATTTAATATCTGCAATACTAATATTTCTCTCTTTTTCCGCGGCGTACTTTATGGCTTCCGTACTGAATTCGAAAGCGCTGGGATTCCTGTGTGTTGCGGGTTTCTACCTAATTATGCTACTGGTATTTATAATATTCAGAAAGATAATTATTGATCGACCTGTAATAAGGTCCATCATGAAGATTTTCTTTTTAAACAACAGGAAGAATGACAAAGAATAGCAACTACAAATATCGGTCTGTCAGCTCATTTGAAGATATCCGCCGGGAAAAGCAGATACTTCTTCTGCGTGACAAAATACTGGATGCCAGGATATCCCTTGATTTCCTGGAATTAAGAAGCAGTCTGTCACCCTCAAAGCTTATATCATCATTTGCAAAAGAATATATTTTACCTGAAGTTGCTGCAATACTTACTAATATAGTCAGCAGCAAAAAGGACTGAGCAAATACTCCCTGCACCCTGCTTCCATCTCCCTGTTCTCCGCCTGTCTATTCTATCCTCAGCGCTGCAGCAGGATTATAGTTAGCAGCTTTTATTGCCTGGTAACTTATTGCGAGCCATCCTATTACCATGGTGAAAAGAGTAGCTGCGAGATAAATGACCGGACTGACTGTTATCCGGCTGGCAAAGCTCTCAAGCCAGTATCTTGAACCAAAAAATGCAATCGGATATGCTATAAGTGATGAGATCAGTATAAGATATATCACCTCTTTTGAAAGAAGTCCCAGTACAATAGACTCTGTTGCACCATAAGTCTTTCTTATCCCTATCTCCTTTGTCCTTTTGTTTGTTATGAACGTAACAAGACCTATGAGCCCGAGGCATGCTATAAAAATGGCAAGCAATGAGAAAACAATAAATATCCTGCCGGTTTTGAGCTCTGAAGAATAAAGGTTTTCCCATCTGTCAGTGAAAAAATCATACTGGAAAGGCATGTTCGGTGCAAATTTTTGCCAGACCAGTTCAATAGCCCTGATTGTTCCTGGCACATCTTTGCCAGAAAGCCTTACAGTGGCGTACTGATCGCCACCTCCTGGACCACCTATTGTAAAGCATACAGGTCTGATTTTTACATGCATGGATTCTATGTTAAAATCTTTCATCACACCAATGATCTTTAGTCTTTGGAATTGTTGCGACCCCCTGGGCTGTAAAATGTACTTGCCGACAGGATCAGTCAGTCCCAGGGATTTTACAGCAGCCTCGTTGATCATTATAGCAGTCGAATCTGTACCATAATCCCTTGAAAAGTATCGTCCCTCTGCCAGCCTGACACCAAGAGCCTCAGGAAAGTCAAGACTCACATTGGTCTGATTGATCAGGTAGGTGTTTTTTTCAGGATCATTATCCTTGAAAAATGCGTTATTGTTGAATTCAGTCCCGGGCACTGCCCTTGAAAAGCCAACATTTTTCACTCCAGGTATCTCCAGCAATTGCGTACGAAATGATTCCAGCTGCTTCCAGAAGGCATCGGCTCTTTTTATTATTATAAGGTTCTCCTTGTCAAAACCGAGATCTTTTTTTGTCATGAAGTTAAGCTGGCTATAAACGATGATCGAACCAATAATTATGATAATCGACACGGTGAACTGGAAAACAACAAGTATCCCTCTCAGCTTTTTTGACATTGAACCCGGGCTCATGGTCCCTTTAAGTACTTCAGCAGGATTGTAAGAAGCAAGTACAAAAGCCGGGTAAAAACCCGATGCAAGACCAACAAAAATAACCAGGCCGACCAGAGCCAATATGCCGGGAAGATTATCTATGAGTCCAAGAGAAAGGTGTTTGCCAATGAGCTGATTAAACGAGGGTGTCAATATTAGAACAAAAACCAGTGCGATAAGTGTTGATAATGCCACAATTATAAAAGACTCTCCAAGGAATTGCGATATAAGTCCCGACCTATTTGCCCCTGAAACCTTTCTTACTCCCACTTCCTTGGCCCTTCCGGCAGATTTGGCAGTAGCGAGGTTTATATAATTTATTATCGCCACAACAAGGATAAGTATTGCAATAACCGCGAATATATATACTGTGGTGAGTGAACCAGGGGGCTCAAGGTTGTATTGTGTAGCTCCTTTAAGGTGAATGTCTTTCAGTGGTTCAAGGACATAACGGAAGTCATTACCGGCATTTTTAAAGTCCTCTACTGTAATACCTAATATCTCTTTCAACTGGGGACCCACATAGGTCAGTATCATTTGTTGCAGTTTGTTTTCCAGTGCATTAGGATCAGTACCATTCTTAACCACGATATAGGTGTACATGTAATGATTTACCCATCCCTGGTTATTTGCCTGACCGGGATACGTACTCATGGACGCAAGCATGTCAAATTTTATATGGGAATTATCAGGTACATCCTGTACCACTCCTGTTACAGTATAGAATACTGTATCCGATTCCACATTCATCCTTTTTCCGACGGGATCTTCATTACCAAAATACTTTTTAGCATATTCCTGTGTCAGAACAATTGATCGCGGTCTGACAAGGGCTGTAGTCGGATCTCCTTTTAAAAGCTTGAAACTGAAAACATTGAAAAATGTAGAGTCGACGAAAAGCAAGCCGTCCTCATTGAACTTCTTATCCCCGTAGCGAATTAGCCAGTCACCCATCTTCCTTATCCTTGTGGCCTTAATTATCTCCGGATAGTCTTTAAGCATGGCCTGTGCCATGGGAGGAGCAGTGACAGCCTGGTCAAGAGTGCTGCCTGCCATTCTTCCGACCACCTTTACCCTGTATATATTTCGATAGTCCTTATTGAACCTGTCATAACTTAATTCATTTATAACATACAGGGATATAAACAGGAAAGTAGTAAGACCTATGGCCAGACCTCCCATATTCAATAAGAAATAACCACCACGCTTTTTCATATTGCGTGCCACTGAGATAATGAAACTCTTTAACATATCAGTTTTCTCATTAATTATTTACAGGTTTATCCAAATGACATGAAAAAAACTTTTCTGCTGCATCTTAAAATGCCTATTTTTAAAAGTAAATTTACAGGGTCAGAATTAGTCATGGCTCATATTCATAACGACTATTTCATTAAAGATAATTGCCATTTTAAATCAAACGAAACATTAACCTAAATGACTATGGATAAGTATAAACTGTTAAAGCCTGCAATAGTTGCTGCACTCCTTTGTGTGATTACATCTTTCAGACCATCAGACAACGAATGGGTAAAACTGCTGGACAAAAATCTTTCAAAGTGGGAGATCTACCAGAGTTATAAGCTTACAAATTCTTACAATGGCCAGCAACCGAAAGATCGGAACGGGAAACCTGTTGAACCCATAGGATATAATAAGAACCTGTATAATGTATTTAGTGTCAGTGAGGTAGATGGGGAGCCTGTTCTTCATATCACAGGGGAAACATATGGGTGTGTCTTCACAAAACAGGAGTATGCGAACTATCATCTTGTTCTGAAGGTTAAATGGGGAGAAAGAAAATGGGAACCAAGGCTTGATAAGATGAAGGATTCCGGACTGCTGTATCATTCAACAGGCAAGTGTGGTGTTGACTACTGGCGCTCATGGATGTTGTCACAGGAGTTTCAGATTATGGAAGGTCACATGGGAGATCACTGGGGAATCGCAAATTCAGCTATAGACGTCCGTACTTTCCTTCCTGAGGGTACCATGAATGCGGTTGCAAGCGTAAAAGAACCGTTCCTTCCGATTGGTCCCGGTACAGGAAGAGATGCCTTGTGCCTGCGAAGTGCGGACTATGAGAGCCCTGTTGGTGAATGGACAACCCTGGAACTGATATGCTTTGGAGATAAGAGCGTAAGGATCGTTAATGGTCATGTGGTGATGGTCCTTCGGAATTCAAGATATGTTCAGGATGGGAAAGAATACCCTCTGACAAAGGGGAAGATCCAATTGCAGAGTGAAGCTTCTGAAGTCTATTTTAAAGATATAAAGATCAGGTCAATTGACAGAATGCCGGAAAAATACGCCGTCTATTTTAAATAAGACGGGCCTGGACCTTTGGGGGCTACAATGAATAATTAACGTGCTCTTAATATATCTTTTCCGGATTTTATTTGTTTATATTTCTGTAAGGAGATAACGTAATATAAAAACCAATAATATGATAGTCACCTGTGTATATGTCAAAGTTAATCCTGACAACCTTGACAGTTTTATTGATGCTACAATTGAGAATCACAAGGGATCTGTCAGGGAACACGGAAACCTGAGGTTTGACCTTATTCAGAGAGCTGATGATCCTTACAGCTTCATGATCTATGAAGCTTATGAGTCTGAGGCTGCTGCAACCGAACATAAGAAAACAACTCATTACCTGAAATGGAGGGAAGAGGTAGAAGAATATATGGCAGAGCCACGGAAAGGTGTCAGGTATAATATTCTTGAACCTAATGATCCGGCAAGATGGTAGCTCCTTTCCGGTTTGCAAGAATACCTCAGATATATTTCCGGACCGGCATGATTGCGGATCTCCCTGCACTGGCAAAAAAATACGGTAAAAAAGCAGTTCTTGTTACCGGCGGAAAATCATTTACAGCTTCACGTTATTCGCAGGCCCTGTTTCTGGGTTGCGAAAAAGCCGGTGTTGAGTTGTTCAGGGTAAGTATAAATGGTGAGCCCTCGCCGGTAGATATAGATAATGTCACAGGCTCATTGAATGAAAATAGGCCTGATGTGGTAATTGCTGTAGGAGGGGGAAGCGTGATGGATGCCGGTAAAGCGATATCAGCCATGCTTTACAGGGACGAACCTGTTGTAAATTTCCTTGAAGGAGTGGGAACAAAAGAACATCCGGGGACAAAGCTGCCTTTCATAGCAGTACCTACAACAGCAGGTACGGGTAGCGAGGCAACGAAGAATGCAGTGATCTCACAGGTGGGAAAAAACGGTTTCAAGAAATCTCTCCGGCATGATAATTTTGTCCCGGATATTGCACTGGTTGATCCCGCGCTTACTCTTAGCTGTTCCCCTGAAATTACAGCAGCCAGCGGGATGGATTGCTTTACCCAGCTTACTGAATCATACCTGTCTGAAAAATCATCAGGATACACTGATGCCCTGTCTTTGCAAGGCTTAATAAGCGTAAGAGACTCTTTAATCAATGCTTACGTGGCCGGTGACGATATTGGTGCAAGATCGGGAATGTCGTTTGCTGCCCTTACATCGGGTATTTGTCTTGCCAATGCCGGCCTTGGTGTGATACATGGTTTCGCATCATCAATAGGAGGGATGTATGATATACCACACGGGATTATTTGCGGTACCCTTATGGCAGTTTCCAATGAGATAAATGTCAGGGAATTACGTAAAGGTCATGGTAATATCAAAGCACTGGAAAGATACACCCGACTCGGACGTATCTTCCTTGGCGACCATGGTCATTCTGATGAGTATTACATTGACGGTTTCGTTGACTACCTTCACAGGATAACTGCAGAGCTGAAACTGCCCGGATTGCAAATGGCGGGAATCAAAGAGTCAGATCTGCCAGCGATATGTGATGCCACGGAAAGCAAGAATAATCCTGTAAAGCTGGTTAAGGATCACCTGACAGAGATACTTTCAAAAAGATATAAAGGATAGTTTTTCTTATTTTTACCGGTAGGTTGATAATAAAACAATATAAGCATCGCTCATTTTCAATGCATGTCTTATATTTATACTAATTTACCATAGTCAATAATCCAAGCATAAAACCTGACCATGAGAACAAAAAATCTTTTATTGACCTTACTAACCGTTTTACTACTGGTTGCCCCGCAACGGTCATATTCCCAACTGCCAAAAGAGACTGAGACGCAAAAGGAACAACGGTTGAAATGGTGGACCGATGCACGGTTCGGTATGTTCATTCACTGGGGACTATATGCTCTTCCTGCCCGCCATGAGTGGGTTAAAAACCATGAGAGGATGACAAATGAGCAGTATCAGAAATATTTTGATGTTTTTAATCCTGATCTTTTTGATCCTCATGAATGGGCCAAAATGGCTAAAGATGCCGGAATGAAATATGTAGTTCTCACTGCCAAGCACCATGAGGGTTTCTGCCTCTGGGATTCGAAGTACACAGACTATAAATCTACGAATACTCCGTTCGGCAGGGATATCATAAAAGAGTATGTTGAGGCATTCAGGGCCGAGGGACTGAAGGTTGGCTTCTATTATTCGCTCATCGACTGGCATCATCCCGACTATACTATTGACAGGAACCATCCCCTGAGGCAGCAGACTGACTCAGCCTATGACAGGCTCAATAAGGGTCGTGATATGAACGTTTACCGTCAGTATATTAAGAACCAGGTGACAGAACTGCTTACCAATTACGGTAAGATCAGTATTATCTGGTTTGATTTCTCGTTCCCGGGTAAACACGGCAAAGGACGTGATGACTGGGATTCGGAGAACCTTCTTAAACTTGCAAGGAAGTTACAGCCTGGTATCATTGTCGATGACAGGCTTGATCTGAGCGATGTTGAAGGCGGATGGGATTTCAAGACTCCCGAACAGGTTAAAGTGCAAAAGTGGCCCGAAGTAAATGGTAAGAGAGTACCATGGGAGACATGCCAGACATTTTCGGGTTCATGGGGGTACTACCGCGATGAATACACATGGAAGAGCCCGGCACAACTGATAGAGCTGCTTATAGAATCTGTCAGCAAAGGGGGGAACCTTCTTCTTAATGTGGGACCAACCGGAAGAGGTGTGTTCGATTACAGGGCACAGGAACGACTGGCAGCAATGGGTAAATGGATGAAATTCAACAGCCGTTCGATATATAACTGTACAGCCGCACCTGATGATTTTACCAAACCGGATAATACTCTGCTAACCTATAACCCCGGCACAAAGCGTCTTTATGTACATCTCCTGTTCTATCCTATGGGGAGCATGATACTTCCGGGTATGGCAGGCAAGGTAAAGTATATTCAGTTTTTACATGATGCTTCGGAGATAAGATACAGGAAAGGGACAGGCGATAACAGTAGTGACCTTATTCTGCAGCTGCCCATACAGAAACCCCCCGTTGAAATACCTGTTCTTGAAGTTTACCTTAATTAGACAGACACTGCTGTTAATGCATATGAGTCATCCGCTGCAGGAAGACAAGTCTTTCCCTGATCTTGTTAATTGAAAGGAATGACTTCTCCCTGTTTTTACATTGAAAACCATTAAATTTGAGAATAATGAGAATAAATAGATGATATAAAATGGAAGTCATTCTTTATATAGCAGCCGGATTAATTGCGGGTGTTGTGATCACATACTTTGTAATGAAGAGCAGGCACGAAGCCGTTTATCAGAAGACAGTGTTGAATAAGGTTGAAGAGATAACGCAGCTTACACGTGAAAACAGTGCCCTTCAGGCCAGGGTCGAAGCCCAGGCCAATAGCCTGGGAGAGGTAAGGAAAGCTATGCTTGATACTTTTAAATCTGCTGCTTCGGATGCACTTTCACAAAACAACAAACAGTTTCTCGATCTTGCTAAGACTCAGATGGAGACACAGGTAAAGTCTGCAGAGGGTGACCTGGATAAGCGTAAAGTTGCAATAGAGGAAATGCTTAAGCCTGTGAAAGATTCAATAGACAGCTATAAGAAAAGGATTGAAGAGCTCGAGAAAGGTTCAGAAAAGACTTTTGGCCAGGTTACCGAGATGTTGACAAATATTCAAACAACTAACGCTTCTCTGCAGAAAGAGACTGGTGCACTTGTGAATGCTTTGAGAAATCCCAGGGTCAGGGGTAAATGGGGCGAGATAGGTCTGAAAAGGGTTGTTGAATTTTCGGGTTTATCAGCACATTGTGATTTTGTTGAACAGGCTTATACGGAGGGTGAAGATTCTGTGCTTAAGCCTGATATGATCATTAGCCTGCCAGGAAACAGCCATGTTGTGGTCGATTCCAAACTTCCACTGGATGCATATCTTCAGGCACTTGAGACAGATGATGAAAATGCACGTGACCTGCTTTTTACAAAGCATGCAAAGGACCTGAGGGAACATGTTAACAGGCTCAGCAAGAAGCAGTACTGGTCCCAGTTCCAGAATTCACCAGATTTTGTTGTTCTTTATATGGAAGTGGAGTCTGCCCTGAACGTGGCACTTATGACTGATAAGACTCTTCTCCAGGACGCTATGAACAATAAGATCATACTGGCTACTCCCACAACACTTATTGTTGTACTTAAGTCTGTAGCTATGTCGTGGCAACAACATAATATAACCGAAAATGCTCTCCAGATAATGGGAGTTGCCGACGATTTTTATTCCAGGGTGAAGGTGTTCGCCGATCATATGGAAAAGGTTGGCTGGGGACTTAAATCGGCTCTGAAAGGATATAATGACGCGGTAGGTTCATGGGAAAGCAGGGTGCTGCCTGCAGGCCGTAAACTTGAACAACTGAAAGCTACCGACAGTAAAAATACTCTTCCGGACATGGATATGATAGACAGACCTGTTCGTGAACTTAAGAAACCGGAGGAATAAACACATTGATACTTACAATGACCAGTCTTAGGAAAACATGTTTTATGGCTTTTATCCTGACCTTTTCAACAGTGATGGTCCTTACTGGCGGTTGCAAAGGGAAAAAGGTGTCCGGGCCGGCACCTGTTACAGAGGTCATACATTCAGCCGATTCAGGCTATCTTTTTAACGGGAGAAATCTTGACGGTTGGGAGATTACCAATTTCGGACCACAGGGACCAGTGTATGTCTCAGGAGGATCAGTAATACTGGGGATGGGTGAGGGTTGTACAGGCATTACATGGAAGGGTACATTCCCGAAATACAATTACATGGTAACACTCGATGCAAAACGTGTTTCAGGTACCGATTTTTTCTGTGGGATGACTTTCCCTGTTGATTCGAGCTTTTGCAGCCTTATTGTAGGTGGATGGGGAGGAGCTATAGTCGGGCTCAGCAGTATTAACAGACTTGATGCTTCTGAGAACAATACAAAAGTAATTATGAATTTCGTAACAGGAAGATGGTACAATATTTGCCTTATTGTTAAAAAAGACACTATTAAGGCTTCCATCGACGGGAAGGTTGTTGTAGACTTTGTCATAGATAACAATAAATTGTCAATAAGACCTGAAGTTCAGCTTTCCAGGCCTTTCGGGATTGCTTCCTGGACCACAACGGCTGCCATCAGGAATATCAGGTTGAAAAAACTGTAAATAATGTAATATGAGAAAATTTATTATTCTGCTGATACCATTTGTGCTAATTGTTTCGTGCAAGACACAGCACTTATACCTTAATGTACTGGAACCTGCTCCTGTTACAATACCTGCCTATATAGAAAAGGTAGGCATCATTGACAGGACTATGCCCACGGATGAATCAAAACCTGCTGATGTTATAGAAAAGATCATTACCCTGGAAGGTCCTGACCTTGACCGTGACGGGGCAAAGGAAAGTATCAGGGGACTGGCCGAAGAGTTGAAGACCAATGGGAGATTTACCGAGGTAAAGACTCTGGATGATATAGATTTCAGAACGCCCGAAACATTACTTTTTCCTACACCTCTTACATGGGAAATAGTTGACCGTATTTGCAATGAAAAGGGAACGGATGCTCTTTTTGCCCTTGAAAAATTTGATACCGACACACATATCAGCTATTCTAAAAGAAATGTCAGTATTAAAACTCCCCTGGGGAATGTGCCTGGAGTGGAACATCAGGCTAATATGGAGACCATTGTCAAGACAGGGTGGAGGATATACGATCCTTCAGGAAAAGTGCTTCTGGATCAGTTTATTAACCAGTCCTCCATAGTATCTACCGGAAAAGGTATAAATCCTGTGGTAGCCGCTGCTGCCCTGCTGGGGCGTAAGGATGCAGTAAACCAGGTCAGTTACAAGGCAGGCCGCGAATATGCATTAAGGATACTTCCATTCAGGTTAAGGGTGATGCGGGATTATTATGTGAAAGGAACCAATAATTTCAGGATTGCCATGCGAAAAGCCAGGACTGGTAAATGGGATGAGGCAGGAGACCTGTGGAATATGGAAACTACAAATCCCAGCAGGAAAATTGCAGGCAGAGCTGCTTATAATATGGCAATAATCAGCGAAATAAACGGCGACCTTGATGCTGCCCTGGCATGGGCTCAGAAATCCTACGAAGATTATAATAACCGTCTTGCTATCCGTTATGTGAGAATACTTGAAAACAGGAAATATAAAACAGATGTACTTAGGGAACAGGGCGAATAATATTGTGTAAATATCTGTAAAAAAAACTGTTATGAATATATAAAAGACCAAAAACTAATTATAGATGAAAAATTTCAGATTTATTCAAATTAAGGATGGTGTCCTTTTTCTGGCTGCCATGCTTTTTACAATGTCCCTGTCTGCCCAGCAAGTGGTGAATTTCAGCGGTTCATGGACCCTGAATGAATCCAAGAGTAATATGGGTGAAGAAGGTCAGCGTATGCTTGCAAAAAACCTTAGTATCATCCAGGGCGAAAATTCAATTACCCTGGCAAGACAGTTTAACGGCATAAATGGTGATGAGAGAAAAATAACGGATACCTATACACTTGATGGAAAGGAATCGGTTAATCCAATATTCAATACAACAAAGAAATCTGTGGCTGAATGGTCAGCGGATAAGAAATCCCTGAAGGTCTCTTCGGTGATAGTATTTAATATGAACGGAGAGGCAAATGAAATAAAGTCTGTTGAGGAATACAGCCTTGGTGATGATGGAAAAACATTAATCATTAAAACCAAGACAACATCACCCCGGGGAGAACGCCAGGCCACGCTGGTTTATGATAAAAATCCCTGATGCCTTGTATTGGTAAACCGTTTGATAATGGTATTCTTTTCAATAGTATTTACAATAAATTCAGATTAAATGAAAAAATTCTTACTCATCCCGTTTCTTGTTTTTGCCTGTTTTGTAAATGCCCAGACTTATAAGCCTTCTTGGGAATCGCTTGATAAGCGTCCTGTACCAGGCTGGTTTGAAAATGCGAAATTCGGAATATTCATTCACTGGGGAGTATACTCAGTCCCGGCATGGGGGCCCAGGGGTGATAGTATTGGTGTTTATGACAAATATGCTGAATGGTACTGGTATAAACTGGTTGAGCCAAACAAGGTCCAGAAGTATTTCCAGGCTTTTCACAATAAGACTTACGGACCGAATTTTAAGTACCAGGACTTTGCTCCAATGTTCCATGCAGAACTTTTTGATCCGGATATGTGGGCCGATTTATTCAGGAAAGCAGGTGCTGAATATGTTGTGCTGACATCAAAACATCACGACGGATTTACCTTGTGGCCAAGCGCTCAAAGCTGGAACTGGAACAGTGTGGATATTGGTCCTCACCGTGATCTCTGCGGCGATCTGTCGGCTGCAGTAAAGAAAGCAGGACTGCATATGGGGTTTTATTATTCACTTTATGAATGGTTCAATCCACTGTACAGGAGTGATGTGGGAAAATATGTCGATCAGCATATGATTCCGCAGATGAAGGACCTGGTTACAAGATACACACCTGATCTCCTGTTTACAGACGGGGAATGGGAACATCCAAGTAAAGTATGGAAGAGCGAAGAGTTTCTTGCCTGGCTTTTTAATGAATCGCCTGTAAAAGACAATATTGTTGTGAACGACAGGTGGGGAAGTGAAACAAGAAGCCGTCATGGAGGATATTATACCACAGAATATGGTCTGGTTGGTGACAAAGAAGGTATTGATAATAAAGAACCACATCCCTGGGAGGAATGCAGGGGCATTGGAACATCATTCGGTTACAACCGTACTGAAGATCTGAGTGATTATTCAACGACCTCTCAGCTTATAAAGCTACTGGTCTCCACTGTTGCTGCCGGAGGAAATCTTAACCTGGATATAGGCCCGTCGGCTGACGGGACAATACCGGTGATCATGCAGGAACGACTTCTGGATATGGGCAAATGGCTGAAAAGAAACGGGGAGGCAATTTACGGGACCAGGGCTTTTATCACATCAAAAAAGGATGAATCTGTTAATCCGGAAACAAATAAAAGCCTGTTTTTTACCAGGAAAGGAAACACTCTTTATGTTATTGCAACTGAATGGCCTGTAAAGGATATTGCCCTGGTTGGTTTGAAATTTGAAGGTAAGCCTCATGTTAGTCTGGTAGGATCGGAAAGAAAAGTTGAATCTGAAACTGCACATAATAAACTGACAATAAAACTGCCCCCCCTCTCCCCGGACAGATACCAGCCGGCTTATGTATTTAAAGTAGAGGGTGTACTTTAACAGGGGAAATACAAATCCATATAATCTGGAGATTTAGGAAATTTTAACAAATTCCATAGTTAGTGTTATTATCTAAACACTAACTTTATGGCTTTTCTAATAGACTAACCTGGTTCGGTTATCAAGAGCGGATGATCCTAAATGTATAAATACAGATTTCTCTTCCTCTTAATCATATTTTATCCGGCGGTTCTGTCAGGACAGAGCCACGGAGGTTTGCCTGTTACATATCCTTCAGATATGCAACGGGATTCTTTGCAGAAATTACAGATCCTTTACAATGGCAAAGTGTGGAGGAATCTTTATATGCGTGTGGTTGACAACCAGTTCCTGTTTTCTGCCAGTTTTATGAAAGGATCTGTTACTATGAATGGCTACAGATTTGATGATCTGCCTCTCCTGTATGACATCTATAATGATGAATTAATAACCCCGGGAGGCATGGGGACCATTATTCAGCTAAACAAGGAAATGGTTGACAGCTTTGACCTGTCATATACGTTGAAGAAATACAGGTTTGAAAAAGTAACTAATGATACAGTCGGGGGGATTGACGGGTATGTAAATATTTTATACAAGGGAAAGGTCACACTTTATCTCAAATATAAAAAGGAGATTGCTTTGCTTGAGGTGGATGACAAATATGATAAGTTCTACATGATTAACAGGATTTACCTACTTAAAAACAATAAAGTCTATCTGGTAAAGAACAGGAAGGATCTTCTGGATTTGATGGAAGATCATAAAGCCCAGATAAAAAGTTATATGAGGAAAAATGGCTTGCATATTTTGAAGAAGGACCCGGATTCTTTCGTACCGGTAGTTAAATACTACGATACTCTGAACAATTAGAACTGCAGTAATGAAGATCAGACTGCTCATATTATTTTTACTTTTTTCCGTGACTTCCGTATTGAAGGCACAGGAGGAATATGAAGTTACAGGGGATTTCAGCGGCCTTGGTTTTACTGAGATGGCAGCAAAGGTGGAAAGCCAGCTTCATGTTAAGTTCTTTTACAAGGAACAATGGGTTAAGGATCTTCAGGTTAGCGATAATTCCGGCTGTACTACCCTGAGGTGTCTTCTTGATAATCTTTTTGCGGGTAAATCATTATATTATTATATCGACCCGTCAGGGAATATTGTCATTACCGCCAATTATGCAGTAAAGGTCTCATCTGCCCCTGTTTCAACAGGCGAAAAATTCATGGCACCCACTGAATACGGGGTCACGGAAGGAAGCCAGGTGTCAAGTGGTAATTCCTACGTTGAAGTGGGGAATCCGGCTGAAAAGAATATTTCAGGCAATGTGACCCTTTCGGGATATATTACCAATAAGAATACAAAGGATCCTGTGGCAGGGGTTACGGTTTTCGTGCAAAAACTGTCAGCAGGCACTGTTTCCAATCAGTTTGGTTATTACAGTATTACACTGCCCCGGGGAGCCCACCAGGTACAGTTCTCCTTTGTCGGCATGAAGAATAAGGTTATCAATGTGAACCTGTATGGAACGGGAGAGCTTAACGTTGATATGACAAGTGTTCTCATTCCGCTTAAAGAAACTGTGGTATCTGCCCAGCGAAGCATGACGCTCCAGAGGTATGAAGTTGGAGCGGAGAAGATCAATATAACCTCCTTTAAACTACTTCCAACTTCAATGGGAGAATCGGATATTATTAAGAATATTATGCTTATTGCCGGTGTCCAGTCAGTGGGCGAAGGATCTGCAGGATTTAATGTCCGTGGAGGGTCAGCCGATCAGAATCTGATACTACTATATGGTGCTCCTATTTATAATTCATCTCACTTTTTCGGTTTCTTTTCCGCTGTTAACTCTGATATAATTAAGGATGCAACCCTTTATAAGGGAGGCATTCCCTCCAAGTATGGCGGCAGGATATCGTCTGTACTGGATATTGGAACAAGGGAAGGGAACAGGCAGAATTTTGGGGGTAGTGCCGGTATAAGCCCGATAACAACACATTTCCTGGTTGAAGGACCCATAAAAAAAGATACCTGTACATTCATTCTATCAGGCAGGACCACATATTCAAACTGGGTATTGGGGCTGGTTCAGGATCCATCGCTTAAAAAAAGCAGAGCCTCTTTCTATGACCTTAACGGAACGCTGACTTATGATTTTAACAGGAACAACAAGATTGAGCTTTCATCATATATGAGTCATGATGCGTTCAGATTTAATTCAGACACTGTATACAGTTATAATAACAGAATTGTGGCTCTTAAATGGCGACATTTTTACAATTCAAGGTTTCTCTCAACTGTTTCGCTAAATAACAGTTCCTACGATTATAATATATCAAGCGAGAGGGTCGCTACTGAAGCCTTTAACCTGGCGCATAAAATAAACAGTACGGGATTTAAATCAGATTTCAACCTTTTTCTTGGCCGGAATGAAGTCAACTTTGGCATGGATCTGAATTTCTATTCGGTCCTGCCGGGAAGCTATCTGCCGTCAAATGATTCATCACTGGTAATCCCGGATGTGATAGAGAGGGAGAGAGCCCTGGAGGCAGCTGTTTATGTTGATGATAAATTTATTCTCAATGACGTTGTCTCAATTAACCTCGGTATGAGATTATCTTCCTATTTCTCATTTGGCCCTCAGTCGGTTATGGTCTATAATCCTGAATTTACAAGAAGCGCTTCATCAGTAATAGATACTGTAAATTATGGA
Source organism: uncultured Rikenellaceae bacterium (assembly GCA_964472085.1). Classification (GTDB taxonomy): domain Bacteria; phylum Bacteroidota; class Bacteroidia; order Bacteroidales; family VadinHA17; genus LD21. The sequence goes on from CAYYIW010000008.1 coordinate 31,874, forward strand.
AAGGGTAAGGTTATAAGCAAATATGCCGGACCGGAGCTTCGGGCATCACTGAATTTCAGGTTGTCGGAAAGAAACTCACTTAAATTAAACTATAACAGGACACGTCAGTATGTCCACCTGCTTTCCAATTCTACCTCTATATCTCCTACCGATACCTGGAAATTGTGTGATTATTACCTAAAGCCTGAGATAGGAGACCAGTTTGCCCTCGGATTTTACAGGTTGCTGTTCAATGGGGGTACCGAGTTCTCTGCCGAGACCTATTATAAAACCATAATGAATATTGTAGACTTTAAAGCGGGAACCGACCTTGTTATGGATAAACACATTGAAAAGGATGTTGTCGACATGAAGGGCAAGGCTTACGGACTGGAACTTGTTCTGACAAGGACAGCAGGGAAAATTCGTTACAGCATTGGTTATACCTATTCCCGGATCTTTATTAAAAGTCTTGGAGTCTTCAGCGATGAGGTCATTAATGGTAATAGCTGGTTCCCTGCAAATTATGACAAACCCAATGATCTTGTGGTAACATTTAATTACCTGTTCTCAAGAAGAATAAGCTTATCAGCCAATTATACTTACAGTACCGGGCGACCAATAACATATCCGGTAGCAACTTACTATATCGGCAACAAACTGCTGGTCGACTATTCAGAAAGGAATAAATACAGGATCCCGGATTATTCAAGGCTGGATGTATCGCTGCGGATAGGAGGTAACCTTAAATCTCACAGGATTGCACATCCTAACTGGACTTTCTCAATATATAACCTGCTGGGCCGGGAAAATATTTATTCAATATATTTCAAACAGGAAGGGAATCAGGTTTTAGGTTATAAACTGTCTGTATTTGGACGGGCTATTCCTTCCGTTACATTCAGTTTTGATTTTTAGATGCGCCATGAAGCATATTATAAAGATATTGTCACTTTTATTGCCGTTAATAATAACAGGCTGTATTACACAATTTTATCCCGAGATCACTGAGAGTAGTGATATACTTGTGGTTGAAGGACTGATTACGGACCAGAATGAACCCTATACAATCAAATTATCGAACTCAATGCCTCTGGGTAATTCCCAGAATGTGATTCCGCTTACAGGGTGCAGCGTCTCAATATCCGATGATCTTGGCAATAATTATTACTTTACTGAAACTTCAGAAGGTACATATGTCTCAAACCCTGACTTATTTAAAGGAGAAATAGGACGATCATACATTCTTCATATAAGTGGAAACACAGAGGGAGGATATCACCACTATGAATCATCTCCTGTTGAAATGAACCCTGTTCCGCCTATTGACAGCCTGTATTATGAGAAAGTCATCATACATAAATCGGATCCCTGGACTCAACTCCAGGAGGGTTGCCAGGTATATCTCGATACCCGGGATCCTTCCAATAACTGCAAGTATTACCGATGGGAATTCACTGAAACATGGGAATTCCATCTCCCATATACGGTTACCAACAGTACATGCTGGGTATCCGATAACTCGGATATGATAAACATAAAGAGCACTTCCGCATATTCTGAAGATAAAATATCCCGATTTCCTCTTGATTTTATCTCGAACAATTCCGACAGGCTGGGAGTAAAGTACAGTATGCTCGTAAGTCAGTATTCACTGAGCGAGGATGAGTACTATTACTGGGAGAAGCTGCAGAATATTACTGAAAATGTGGGAGGTTTATATGATGTTATACCGGCATCAATCCCCAGCAATGTTTACTGTACAGATAATCCGACTCAAAATGTTCTTGGCTATTTCAGCGTATCTGCCAAATCCTCGAGAAGATTGTTTGTTGACGATAATTTTGCGGGATGGCAGACTCCATACACTGACGAAGCTTGTGTGGCAGATACAGTGTTTAATGGTGCTTACATCCCGAATCTGAATGTCGATAAATGGATAATAGTCGATCATCAGTTGCCGCCACCATCGTATGTAGTATATACTTTTAATAAGGGTTGTGCTGATTGTACCGTTCGTGGAACCAAAATTAAACCTGATTTCTGGGATAATTCCAAATAAAGAACCACTGGAGGATAAAATTGAAATGATTAAAAGATTTATACCGGCTTATTTGTTTTTCACATGTCTTCTGATTCTTCAGATTTCCACTGCTAATGCCCAGGTGACAATGGCTGATTACCTACGGCAGAAATTTGAACGGTATTGCGCAGAAGTTCCAAGGGAAGAAGTATATATCAATACCGACAGGCATGAATACATTGCAGGTGAGAATATGTGGTTCAATGTTTACCTTTTCGACAGGCAGAGACAGGAACTATCTGACAGAAGCCGGATCGTTTATCTTGAGTTGCTTAATCCCGAAAACAGACCTGTTATACAAACACGAATAGGTGTTTATAATGGCACCGGACCTGGTCAGGTAGCTATACCTGATACCCTGACTACAGGTACATACATCCTTCGTGCATATACAAGCTGGATGAAGAATTTCCTTCCTGTTAACTGCTTTGTAAGAAAGATAAGAATATGGAATGCCCTTAGTTCCAGGAAGTTTGAAGCCGGAGAGCTTATTACAGATGCAGGAACTGAGAATAACAGGAGTTTGCTTGCTTCTGTATCAGCAGATAAAAATATTTCAATCGAACTTCAGAGCCCTGACCATGGGGTGCTTCCTGTATCTGTGATTTCAAAACATCAATACCGGGAAGTGAATAACAATCTTGTTTATATCTTTATTCAAACGCATGGGAAAGTAAATTATATCAGCACAGAACTGTTAAGAGGAGATACGACGGTGATCCCGGTTCCGTCAGAAAACATGCTGCCCGGTATAAATCAGGTTACACTATTTAACCTGAAGGGTCAGCCTGTCTGTGAAAGCTATATGTATACCCCGGCCTATAAGGCTGAAGCCATCTCCGTGGATGTTCCTGACAGTACAGGATGCAGAGACAAAGTATCAGTAGATATCCATCTTAATGGAATGACAACCGGACAGGATAGTTCAGCATTGAGTATATCGGTAGCCCCTGTGACAGGCTATGATAATGCTGGTAATATTAAAAATTATATGGTACTTGGTACTGAATTCGGTATTATCGATCCCCGGTCATATTTGGATAATAACGGAAATATTCTGCAGGAAAAGATGGATCGCCTTCTGGTGAAAATGCACAGTAACTGGATTGACTGGAACAGGATCATTTCCTTTTCTAAACCAGACTTCAAATATCCCTTTGAGAAAGAGTTTCATTACATTTCAGGAACCCTTATAGGGGGTGGGAAGAATAATAATGTGTCGGATAAATATATATTTCTCTCAAACCCGGGGGAAACGGCAACCTTTAAATATGCCTTAACAGATGACTCCGGGAATTTTAGCTTTGGTCTTCATATCGATGAATCACTGAAGGATCTTATTATGCAACCGGAATATAATATTCCCGGACAAAATATTAAGATTGATTCGCCTTTCTCGGATGTTTATCTCGCAACTGAAACAGGTAAAGACACTTCAGATGTCTTATTACCGTCATATATCTCCGAATGGGGTGCCAGCTACCAGGTAAGACAGATTTACAGCATCCGTACAAAGGGTGTGCCTTTACCTCCGAAAATCTCTCCGCTTATCCCTCTCAGGTTCTATGGGAAACCGGATATTGAGATAAAACTGGCTGATTATATAAAGTTGCCTGTGATGCAGGAAGTGTTTTTTGAACTTGTAACCGGAGTTTTCCTGAAAGAAAAGAATTCAACTTGGGAGATAACAATAGCTGATCCGGAAAATAATATTATTTATACCCATCCTCCTGTATTGATGATCGATGGTGTAATAATAAAAGATGCATCAGTTATTGCAGGTCTCGATCCCGAACTGGTTGACAGGATAGATGTTGTCAGGGAGGAGTATATGGTAGGTGATTACCTGTTTTACGGTATTGTGAATATTATTACCCATGCAGGTGATTTCAGTAACGGGACTCTGCCTGATGAGGCACTCAGATATCCTTACAGGGTTCTTGAACCGGTTTCCGCTTTTGAATCACCTGACTATTCTTCTCCTGAGGAGAAGACCAGCAGGATTCCCGATTTCAGGACAACGCTTTACTGGAATCCTTCCGTTATTACCGATAAGAACGGCAAAGCCAGGATATCTTTCCGGACATCAGACCTTACTTCGGATTATAAAATCAGCATACAGGGTGTTACACCTGATGGCAAACCTGTATCTATACGGAAAACACTGAAGGTTAGGAAATAGGACTGTTTTAGTTTACATGTATATTAATGGGATTATTTAATTGTCCAATACTCATTTTGAATTTTCAAAGGATGATATCTGGCAGTAAAGCATAGATTATCACATGCTGGTAATAGGAAAAGCCATGTTTCATTCCCGGACCCTGATCTACAACTTAATTGATATGAGACTCTGTGGGTTTTAAGACAGTATTCCTCCAGGCTCCCCCGGAAACATGGCTTTTTACAAATTTATGATATGGAAACCATATTTCTTAATATAAATGGGCAGATGGTTGAATCAGGAATATAAGTGGTGCATTTTGATTTATATCGGATTTATGCTATTATACTTTTCAATTGATAAACTTGTGTTTTTTTCAAAATCGGAGGAATAAAATTTATATCTTTAAGCGTTATCCTAACTTGCCGGATACAAAAACCTGCAGACAGATCGTATAATACAGCAGCAATAGAATTATTCACTGACAAATCGTGTAAATAACTATGAAATCTGCAATAAAATTTCAGCCCGTTCCCGGTCCCGCAGTTACCTGGGTATTTTCCATTCTCAGAATAGTAATAGGCTGGCACTTCCTGTATGAGGGAGTATCCAAGTTAATTGAAGGCAGCTGGACATCTGCCGGTTTTCTTGCCGGATCAAGATGGATCTTTGCCCCGCTTTTTCATGCCATGGCTGCAAATACGGTAATAATATCTGTCGTGGATTTTATTAATATATGGGGAATGATCCTGGCCGGAATAGGTCTTATACTTGGATTATTTACTAGGTGGGCCAGTATAGGTAGTGCTGTAATGCTTTTCTTTTATTTTGTTGCATATCCTCCGGTACCTGGATATATGACCAGTGTTCCTATGGAGGGCAGTTATCTCTGGGTTAACAAGACTCTGATTGAATTTGTAATTCTGCTGGCATTTTCTTTCATACCTTCCTCTTATCACTTTGGCCTGGACCGTCTTTTTTTACGATGGAAGGAAGAGGAAGCCCGTAAGCCGATACCTGATATTGCCAATGGAAATAAAAAGGGTGTAGGCCGGAGGGAAGCTCTGCGGGATCTTATTTCAATTCCGGCACTTGGTGCTTTTGCATATGCCCTGTACAGGAAAAGGAAATGGGACAGTTTTGAGGAACGGCTCCTCAAGATAGAGGGAATGGATGCTAATTCAAGTGCTACTTTACTTTCTTTCAATTATAGTACTCTTAACGACCTTAAGGGGCAGGTTCCAAAGGGACAGATAAAATATACTGGGATTGACGGGGAACCAGCGGAGTTTGAACTGAGTCGGCTTATCATGGGTGGAAACCTTATAGGAGGCTGGGCCCACGCACGTGATCTGATTTATGTTTCCAAACTTGTAAAGACATACCATACTGACGAAAAGGTTATGCAAACTCTTGCCCTGGGAGAGAAATGTGGTATTAATGCCATTATTTCAAATCCGCAAATGGGAAGGATATTCCAGAAATACAGTCATGAATTCAAAGGGAAAATAAAATTCATATCAGATTGCGGTACCAACCTCGACTTTCAACAGGGTATTGCAATGTCGCTGGAAGCAAACTGGGATGCTCTGTATTGCCAGGGAGAGATTACAGACAGATGGGCCAATCCTGACTGGGATGATCCGAAAAAGAGGACTCTTGATGAAAGAATGGATTTGATAAGGCAGGGAATAGAAGAGATACGACAACACGGCAAACCGGCAGGTATAGGGGCACACAGGATAGAAGCCATAAAAATGTGTGTTGATCATGGAATCAAACCCGACTTCTGGGTGAAGACATGTCATAACTATGATTACTGGTCTGCGAAACAAACTACGGAATGGAAAGACAATATCTTTGATTACGATCCTGAGGAGACGATAAGGTTTATGGGCACATTGCCTGAACCATGGATAGCATTCAAGGTCCTGGCAGCCGGGGCTATTACACCTGAAAAAGGACTCAGGTATGCATTTACTAACGGCGCTGATTTTATATGCATGGGTATGTATGATTTTCAGATCGTGGAGGATGTAAATATTGCACTTGATGTTCTCCCTCTTGCCAGAGAGAGACAGCGCCCCTGGATGGCTTAGAAAACCGATACGTCCTTTTAAATATTACCTATAATAACCTGGCAGTGAAAAAGCTTTTCTTTTTAATCCTACTTGCACTGATAAATCTTTTTACCAGTGCCCAGACCTTTCTTTTTCAGAATACACGGTTGAGTGAAGAAGAAAGAATAAGTAATCTTATTTCTCTGATGACAATTGATGAGAAGATCAATTGTTTGTCTCCAATGATCTCAGTTCCAAGGCTCGGGATCAGGGGGACTCATACTGTTGAGGGGTTGCATGGACTTGCATACAGCGGTCCGGCAAACTGGGCTGTAAAAGGATCCAAAGCGGCACCGACAACAACTTTCCCGCAGGCTATAGGACTGGCCGAGATGTGGGATCCGGAACTAATGACACGGCTGGCATCATGGGAGGCAACTGAAGCAAGATACCTGGCTCAGAACAGCAGGTACGGGAGAGCCGGGCTGATTGTTTTTGCTCCCAATGCGGATATGGGCAGGGATATCCGCTGGGGAAGGACAGAGGAATGCTACGGGGAAGACCCTTTTCTTACAGGTGTACTTGTTACGGCATATGTGAAAGGATTACAGGGGAATGATCCTGTTTATTGGAAAACAGCCTCTCTGATGAAACACTTCCTTGCTAACAGTAATGAGAATAACAGGGCTTATACGAGTTCCGATTTTGACGAAAGATTGCTCAGGGAATATTATTCCTATGGTTTTTTCAAAGGAGTGACAGATGGAGGATCCCAGGCATTTATGGCAGCCTATAATGGATATAACGGTATCCCATGCACAGTGAATCCTGTTTTAAGGGAAGTGACAATGAAAGACTGGGGTCTTCGAGGTATAATTTCTACTGATGGTGGTGCTTTTACCCAGCTCGTTACCACCCATAAATACTTCTCGTCTTTGCCTGTAGCTGCAGCAGCCTGTCTAAAAGCCGGCATTACCATGTTCCTCGATAATTACAAACCATCTGTGCAGGAAGCACTGGAAAAGGGAATGATTGACGAGAAGAATATAGATGAGGCAATATATGGTAATCTGAGAGTTTTGCTGAAGCTTGGGATGCTTGATAATTCTGCTGAAAATCCATATGTACAGATAGGTGTAAAAGATACAGTTGCTCCATGGACAAAAAAAGAAGCACATGACCTTGCAAGACAATCAGCGGTTGAATCTGTTGTATTACTGAAAAATAAAGACGGAATCCTTCCACTGAACCCTGATCATATTAAATCAGTTGCTGTCATAGGGCCTTCTGCTAATTCAGTGATATCTGACTGGTATTCCGGAACACCTCCTTACAGGGTAAGCATCTTGAAAGGAATCCAGAACGCTGTCGGTAAAGGTGTGACTGTCAGTTATGCCCAGTGGAATAAATCCGATTCGGCTATTATTGCTGCAAAGAATAGTGATGTTGCTATAGTGTGTATTGGCAATGATCCGTTAAGTCATGGGTTGGGCTGGGGACTTAATTATGTGCCCAGCGATGGACGTGAGGCTATTGACCGGCAGGCTATAATAACAGAGCAGGAAGACCTTGTAAGACTTGTGCTGAAAGCAAATCCAAATACTGTGCTGGTAATGGTATCAAGTTTCCCTTATGCCATTAACTGGTCCAAAGAGCATGTGCCGGCTATATTGCATATTTCACAGTCGGGTCAGGAATCAGGTAATGCAATCGCAGATGTGATTTTCGGCAAAGTTAGTCCTGCAGGCAGGCTTGTTCAGACATGGATTACCTCAATAGATCAGCTGCCTCCAATACTTGATTATAATATAAGGAACGGAAGAACCTATATGTATAATAAAGAAACTCCTTTATTCCCTTTTGGTTACGGACTTACATATACCTCGTTCAGGTATTCGGACCTGAAAACCACAAAGAAACCTCTTAAGGAAGGTGATGTAACTTATATAACATTCAGTATTGAAAACACAGGTAACTTCGACAGTGATGAAGTACCACAGCTTTATGTCAGTTTCCCGGGATCTGTTGTCGAAATGCCGGTTAAAGCACTCAAGGGCTTCAAAAGGATATTTATTGAACATGGTAAGAAAGTAAATGTAACGCTACCACTAAAAGCTGATGACCTGAGGTACTGGGATCCCAAAGAGCATCGATGGACTTTGTTGCCGGGGAAAATAAAATTCTTTATTGGTCCTTCTTCGGCAGATCCCCGGCTCGAAGGTGAGTTAACAGAAAGGTAGATAAAACATGGCTGATTTTTATTTTTTTATGATACCTGTTACTTGTTGACATATGCTGTTTGATTAACATGATAAATATCAGTTTTTCGATAGCATCCAGGGCAAGATCGATAACTTGCGATGATTTATCAATATATCTAGATAATTTGTTATTTAATTAACAATACTCTGGTTAATTGAAGCTTTTAGTTTATCCCAAAATATTCTGTTACTCTTTAATATGTTTACAATTTCTATTAATTTTGCGACAATTTATATACTCTTAAGCATAATTGATAATAAATTGAAAAACGTCAAGCCTGAATTTAACAGAATTACGATCAAAGTTGGCAGTAATGTTATTACCCGGATGGATGGGTCTCTCAACGATAGCCGGATATTACGGATTGTTGAGGATATAGCTGTTTTGTACAGGCAGGGTGTAGAGGTGTTGCTGATCACTTCCGGGGCGGTGGCTGCAGGCAGGGGAAATGTTACTCCTTCGAGAAAGACGAATATTGTGGCGGCAAGACAGGTATGGGCAGCAATTGGCCAGGTACAGTTAATGTCGAGTTACCAGTTTTTATTCGGGAAATATGGGATTCAGGCCGGGCAGTTGCTGGCTACAAAGGACAGTTTCAGGGACAGGAGAAATTATCTCAACATGAAGAACTGTATATCTGCCATGCTGGAAAACAGGGTTCTTCCCATTGTAAATGAGAATGATGCCATTTCGGTCAACGAGTTGATGTTCACTGATAATGATGAATTATCCGGGTTAATATCTTCAATGATGGACAGTCAGTCATTAATAATTCTCACAAATGTTGACGGTATTTACAGCGGATCACCCGATAACGAAGAATCGAAGCTTATCAGGTATGTTGATAAGGAATCGGACTCAGTTGAAAGGTATATTTCCTCTGCCAAATCGGGTTTAGGAAGAGGTGGAATGCTGACAAAGTACTCCATTGCGAAGAAGATTGCTGCGGAAGGAATCGATGTTTTCATAGCGAATGGCTTGCGGGATTCCATAATAGCAGATATTGTAGGTGGAAAAGACGTCCCCTATACTCGTTTTCTTGCGGGGGAACAGAAGGAAACAGGTGTAAAAAGATGGCTGTACCATTCTGATACTTTTGCCAAAGGATCTGTTGTAATCAATAATGGGGCAAAAGAAGCATTAATGGGAGATAGGGCTACAAGTTTGCTTATGATAGGCATTACAGGGGTCAATGGTTTTTTCAGGAAAGGAGATATTGTCAGGATCATTGATGAGGATGGAAATTACCTGGGGCTGGGGCAGGCACAATATGATTCGGAAAAAACGATGGAGAACCTGGGAGTAAAGCTGAGGAAGCCTTTTATTCATTATGATTACCTTTTTATCTATGAAAAGAATAAGGGGATGATTCATCATAAAGAAGACTTAAAAACTAATTAAAGAGATGGACTGTATACCTTTATTCAACGATACGCTGGAGGCCTCAAGAAAGTTTGGTGCCATAGAAGAAGAAACCATCAACAGTACACTTATGATGCTGGCTGATGCTGCAGTGGATAATGCCGGGTATATCATCGATGAAAACCGGAAGGACCTGGACCTTATGGATAGATCCGATCCCAGGTACGACCGGCTGCTTCTCAGCAAAGAAAGAATAGAATCAATAGCCGGTGATATCAGATCAGTTACCGGGCTTCCTTCTCCTGTGGGAAGGGTGCTGTCGACTTACGAAAGACCAAATGGACTGGTTATATCCCGTATATCAGTTCCTTTCGGTGTGATCGGGATAATCTACGAAGCCAGGCCCAATGTTACCTTCGATGTATTTTCTTTATGCCTGAAATCTGGAAATGCCTGTATCCTGAAGGGTGGTAGTGATGCCATAAATTCAAATACTGCCATTGTTAACGTAATAAAGTCTGTGCTTAAACAAAACGGCCTGGACGAAAACATAATAACACTTCTTCCTGCCGGAAGAGAAGAAACAGCACAGATGCTTAAAGCACGTGAATATATAGATCTTATCATACCGCGCGGAAGCCGGGAGCTTATCGATTTTGTAAGGGGAAATGCATCTGTTCCTGTAATAGAAACTGGAGCCGGCATATGTCATACCTATTTCGATGAGTTCGGTGATGATAAGAAAGGCCGTCTTATTGTCAATAATGCCAAGACCCGCAGGGTGAGTGTGTGCAATGCTCTTGATTGTCTTATTGTGCATAAATCCAGGCTTGATGCACTGCCTGAACTGGTGGAGCTTTGTGCTGCTTCTGATGTTATAATTTATGCGGATCAGGATGCATATGAATCTTTAAATGGCAAGTATCCTTCAGAATTATTGCAGCATGCCACAGATGAGTCATACGGTACGGAATTTCTATCGTATAAAATGTCGATCAAAACAGTTGATTCATTTGAGGATGCAGTATCACATATTACGAGGTACGGTTCGAAGCACAGCGAAGCCATTATTTCTGAGAACATTAACAGGATACAGTTGTTTTACAGGTTAGTAGATGCATCCTCGGTTTATTCCAACACTTCAACTGCTTTTACCGATGGTGCGCAATTCGGATTGGGAGCGGAAATAGGCATATCTACCCAGAAACTGCATGCCAGGGGACCTATGGCGCTTGAAGCATTAACTACTTACAAATGGATAATTGAAGGTAAAGGACAAATACGGTCATGAATCTTAAAAATACATTATATGATATTTGATATTGAAATGATCAGGGCCTTTTATAAAGGTTATTCTTTAAAGGTTGAAGGAACAAGAAAAAAACTGGGTCACCCCCTGACTTTAAGTGAAAAGATCCTGTACAGCCATCTTTACAGCAGACAGGATCCTCAGTCTTTCAGGAGAGGGATCGATTATGTTGAGTTTGCACCTGACAGGGTGGCTATGCAGGATGCTACAGCACAGATGGCGGTGCTGCAGTTTATGATGGCCGGAAAGGACCATACTGCAGTACCTACTTCGGTACATTGCGATCATCTGATACAGGCAAAATCGGGGGCTGCAGAAGACCTTAAAACAGCAAGTGTAACAAATAAGGAAGTTTACGATTTTCTGAGTTCAGCATGTAACAGGTATAATATAGGATTCTGGAATCCAGGCGCAGGAATTATACACCAGATCGTACTTGAGAACTATGCTTTCCCGGGGGGCATGATGATTGGAACGGATTCACATACTCCAAATGCCGGTGGACTGGGAATGGTCGCCATTGGTGTGGGTGGCGCCGATGCTGTTGATGTTATGGCAGGCATGGGATGGGAACTCAAATTCCCGAAGTTGATCGGCATAAAATTAACCGGAAAGCTTAGCGGATGGTCATCAGCAAAAGATATTATTCTTAAGGTGGCCGGACTGCTGACAGTTAAAGGAGGTACAGGAAGTATAATAGAATATTTTGGTGAGGGTGCCCGGCATCTTTCCACCACGGGAAAGGGTACTATATGCAATATGGGCGCGGAAACAGGTGCCACATGTTCTCTTTTTGGTTTTGACAAATCGATGAGTGATTATCTAAGGATTACAGGGAGGGAGGAAGTTGCCGCCCTGGCTGAAGAAAACAGTGCAGGCCTGGTTGCTGATCCTGAAGTTTATGCAGATCCTGAGAAATACTATGACCAGTTTATCGAGATCAACCTGTCTGAACTGGAACCATATATTAACGGGCCTTTTACACCTGATCTCGCCACGCCTGTCTCTGAAATGAAAGAGGCAGTAAAGAAGAACGGCTGGCCTGAAGATGTTGAGGTCGGACTGATTGGATCATGTACCAATTCCTCGTATGAAGATATCTCGAGAGCTGCTTCTGTTGTCAAGAGTGCCCTTGAGGCAGGGCTGAAAGCAAAATCTGAGTTTACGGTTACTCCGGGATCAGAACAGATCAGGGCGATAGCAGAGCGTGATGGTTTTATCGACCTGTTCCGTAAAATAGGAGGTGAAGTTTTTGCTAATGCCTGTGGACCATGCATAGGACAATGGGCGCGTAAAGGTGCCGAGGATAAAAAGGTCAATACTATAATACATTCATTTAACAGGAATTTCTCAAAAAGAAATGATGGGAATCCTAATACAAATAGCTTTGTAGCCTCGCCTGAACTGGTGACAGCAATAGCCATTGCAGGGAAACTTACTTTTAATCCTTTGACCGATACACTTGTCAATTCCAAAGGTGAAAAGGTTAAATTACCTGAACCGAAAGGACTTGATCTTCCTATTAACGGCTTTGGTAATATAGAAAAAGGCTATCAGAAACCTTCAGGGGTTTCAGTGAAACAGGAGGTCAAAATTGCAGAAAATTCCGACAGGCTCCAGAAGCTTGTTCCATTTAAGGAATGGGATGGCACTGATATTACAGGTCTTCCCCTGCTTATTAAGGCGAAAGGAAAGTGTACCACCGATCATATCTCAATGGCCGGTTTCTGGCTGAAGTATCGCGGACATCTCGGAAATATATCGGACAATTATATGATAGGAGCTGTAAATGCCTTTAATAACCAGACTAACAGCATTCTAAATTCACTTACAGGAGAATACTCCCCGGTTCCTGAAGTAGCCAGGTCATATCGTGATGCAGTAAACGGATCAATTGTGGTTGGAGAGGATAATTTCGGTGAAGGTTCATCAAGAGAGCATGCGGCTATGGAACCACGTTACCTGGGTGTAAAGGCGGTGCTTGTAAAATCATTCGCAAGGATCCATGAGACAAACCTGAAGAAGCAAGGTGTTCTTCCACTGACATTTGTTGATAAAGACGATTATGAAAAGATACAGGAAAGCGATAAAATTGATATCTTTGGATTACAGGACCTTGCACCTGGAAGTAAACTTAATATCATTTTGCATCACAACGATGGCACCCGGGAAGAAATATCAGCACAACACTCTTATAATGAAGTACAGATAGAATGGTTCAAAGCAGGGAGTGCACTTAATATTATTAGAAAATCAAATCAGTAAAATGACAGCGGAGAAAATTAAACTGGAAAATGGAAAATTGATTGTACCTGCAAATCCTGTCATTCCTTTTATAGAAGGTGACGGAACAGGACCCGATATCTGGAAGGCATCTGTTCGTGTATTCGATGCAGCTGTAAAAAAAGTATTTAAAGGGGAAAGAAAAGTTGAATGGAAAGAGGTTTTTGCCGGAGAAAAAGCATTTAAAGAAACAGGCAAATGGATGCCCGAGGAGACTCTTGATACCTTCAGGGAATACCTCGTAGGTATTAAAGGGCCTTTAACAACCCCCGTAGGTGAGGGAATGCGTTCGCTAAACGTAGCCCTGCGTCAGGAACTTGACCTGTACACATGTTACAGGCCCGTAAGGTATTTCAGTGGTGTTCCCAGTCCCGTTAAAAGGCCTGAACTGGTTGATATGCATATTTTCAGGGAGAATACCGAGGATATTTACGCCGGAATAGAATTTATGAATGGCCTGCCTGAAACTGAGAAGGTGAAGAAATTCCTTATTGAGGATATGGGGATAACAAAGATACGCTTTCCTAAAACTTCATCAATAGGTATTAAACCGGTTTCTGTTGAGGGTACCGAAAGGCTTGTACGGCAGGCTATTAAGCTGGCCATTAGCAAAAAACTACCTTCTGTTACACTGGTGCATAAAGGTAATATAATGAAATTTACAGAGGGTTCATTTATGAAATGGGGATATGCGCTGGCCGAAAGGGAGTTCGGCGATAAAGTGTTTACCTGGGCACAGCATAAAAGAATATCCGAAGAAAAAGGTTCCGGCGAAGCGGATAAGGTACAGAAACAGGCAGAAGCAGATGGCAAGGTAATAATCAAGGATGTCATAGCTGATGCTTTTCTCCAGCAAATACTTACCCGTCCGGCTGAATATTCCGTTATAGCTACATTAAACCTGAATGGTGATTATATCTCTGATGCTCTTGCCGCAATTGTGGGAGGTATTGGTATTGCACCCGGGGCAAATATTAATTATGAAACTGGTCATGCAATCTTCGAGGCAACCCATGGTACTGCTCCAAAATATGCAGGCCTCGATAAGGTAAATCCCGGATCAGTAATACTGTCGGGGGCCCTGATGTTCGATTATATGGGATGGGGTGATGTAACAGAAGCCATTTACAGGGGACTTGAAAAAACAATAAAAAGTAAAAAGGTCACCTATGACTTTCACCGTCTGATGGATAATGCCACTCTTCTGAAGACATCGGAATTTGCGGATGCTATCATAACAAATATTTAATAAAAAAATAAAACACTCTAATCTTATGGATGACAATAATTTCTTTTCAAAACTGGAGGAATCGGCTTATAAGGCCTGTCATATTGACAATGCTTTATATGACAGTTTTGATGTTAAACGAGGGTTGCGGAACAAGGATGGAACGGGCGTACTGGTAGGTCTGACTAATATAGGTGATGTCGTTGGTTATAAGAAGGAGAATGGAAAGGTGAAAGCAATGCCTGGTGAACTTTATTACAGGGGCATTGAAATAGGACAGATAACCAAAGGTTTTCAAAAGGAGAACCGTCATGGTTTTGATGAGACTGTCTTCCTTTTACTTACCGGCAGATTACCTTCCCAGGAAGAACTACAACAATTTTCAGAATACCTGGCATCATTGAGGCCACTTCCTGACGATTTTACCAAGGACATGATACTTTCGATGAAAGGTAAGAATGTTCTTAATGTCCTTGCAAGATCAGTCCTTGGATTGTATATCCTGGATGATAATCCGGATGATATATCTCTTGATAATCTTATAAAGCAATCACTTAATGTAATTGCAAAATTTCCAACAATTGTAGCATATTCATACCAGGCACTTGGCCATCTTTATAAGAGCATGACCTTATCAATACGACATCCAAATCCTGATCTGACAACTGCAGAGAATTTTCTATACATGGTTAAAGGTGATTGTGATGGTTTCTCTAAACTGGAAGCCGACGTTCTTGATCTGTTGCTTGTGCTGCATGCTGAACATGGAGGAGGTAATAATTCAACCTTTACTATGAGGGTTACCAGTTCCTCCGAAACGGACATTTATTCTTCAGTCACCTCTGCTATCGGTTCGCTGAAAGGACCGCTGCATGGTGGAGCCAATGTACGGGTACTCGAGATGATGAATGATATGAAATTACATGTAAAAGACTGGACCAGCGAGAAAGAAGTGTCGGAGCATCTGCTTAAAATACTTAACAAAAAGGCAAACGATTTCTCGGGTAAGATCTACGGTATCGGACATGCAGTATATACCATATCTGATCCAAGGGCTGCTATACTGAAGGGAAAAGCCAGAGAACTGGCTATAGAAAAAGGACGTCTTGATGAATTTGAACTTTATGCACTGGTAGAAAGACTTACCCCTGAAGTATTCAGGAAATTCAAAGGGGAGAAGACTACTAAAGTATTGTGCATTAATGTCGATTTTTATTCAGGATTTGTCTATTCATGCCTTGATATACCCAAGGAGCTTTATACTCCCCTTTTTGCCATCGCCAGGGTTTCGGGATGGTGTACTCACCGTATCGAGGAGCTTACATTTTCCGCCAAAAGGATCGTCCGTCCGGCTTTTAAAAATGTATACGGCAGACGTGATTATGTCCCATTAAATAAACGATAAAATACTTGTAACCATGAACGAAAATATTATTGACCTTGATGTACTTATTGTAGGGGGTGGTGCTGTAGGGACAGCACTACTCTATACTATAAGTAAATATACGAATATTAAAAAGGTCGGATTAATAGAAAAATATTCCGACTTTGGAATGGTGAATTGTCATCCTGTCAACAATAGTCATACTCTTCATTGCGGAGATATCGAAACTAATTACACTTTTGAGAAGGCTGAAAAAGTCAAAAGAAATTCCTATATGTTAATGAAATATCTGGAAAATGTAAAAAAAACAGATAAAGGCGCAAAACTATTCATTAAAAATTCGAAAATGGTACTGGGAGTCGGAAAAGCCCAGGTGGAAGGATTAAGGGAAAGGTTTGTTTCCTTCTCTCAGTTATTTCCAAAATTAAGATTAATTGAGCGGGATGAAATAGGTAAACTTGAACCTAAAGTTGTTGAAGGAAGAGATCCTGATCAGGAGATTGTTGCATTAGCAACTGAAGATGGATATGCTGTCGATTTTCATGAACTGTGTCATTCTTTCGTTGAACAAGCTGAAAAAGAGAATCCTGAACTAAAATATTATCTTTCGACCAAACTTCTGAAAGTTGAAAAAAATGAGGACTTATTGAAGGTGAAAACAAATAATGGGGACTTTCAGACCAGGGTTATGGTTGTGTCAGCGGGCGCACATAGCCTCATGATAGCAAAATCGTTGGGGTACGGAACGAACCTTTCAATTCTTTCAGTAGCAGGAAGTTACTATACCGCACCTAAAACTCTTAATGGTAAGGTTTATACAATACAGATGGCAAAACTCCCATTTGCAGCTATACATGGTGATGCGGAAGTTCAAAATCCGGATGTAACCCGATTTGGCCCTACTGCAAAACCTATTTTTCTTCTCGAACGTTTTAACGGAAAGACCTTCCTTGAATACTGGAAAACATTTGGAATCGGAATGAAACCAATCTGGAGCCTGATTAAAATTATCTCCGATAAAATACTGTTTCGGTATATCTTTTTAAATTTTTTCTATGATTGGCCAATTATTGGTAAACGCCTGTTCATTAAGCAGGTAAAGAAAATAGTCCCCAGTATTAAACTGAATGAGTTGAAATATGTAAGCAGAGTACCAGGCCGAGTTGGCGGAGCAAGACCGCAGATAATAAACAATACTTTACACAAACTTCAGATGGGTGAAGCAAAACTATTGGGTGATAATATTATATTTAATATAACTCCATCACCAGGCGCTTCGACTTGCCTCGGGAATGCATATAATGATGTATCCAAAGTAATTGAATTTTTGGGTGACAGTTATAAGTTTGATAAGGAGGCATTTGAAAAGGACCTGGTTTAGAGGAGGTAAAATATGTCCTCTTTATGGTCAGCAATATTGAAAAAATAAAATGCAGGTATTCAGGAGATTATGTTCCGAGCAAATCGGGTGTGGCAGATTTCCTGTTGAGAATTACATCAACTCTTTTTCCTGTTACGGAAGCTGGAGGATTCAGCCCGGCATCGACAAATAAGCTTCGAAAGAAGCTTATTCGTTTATTAAGACCTATCAGAAAGAAACTTAAAAGGAAACCGTCTGATATTGCTGATGAATTCTTCAATAATCTTCCTGCCCTGGAAGAGATGCTTCTGAAGGATGCTGAATTCATTACGCTGAATGACCCGGCAGCAACAGGCCCTGATGAGGTGATTATGGCTTATCCGGGATTTTTTGCAATTCTTGTTTACAGGCTGGCTCATTTTATGTCGTCATTCGGTATACCTGTTATCCCGAGGGTAATGACAGAATATGCTCATTCAATAACTGGCATTGATATTCATCCGGGAGCAGTGATAGGTCCGGAGTTCTGCATAGATCACGGCACCGGTGTTGTGATAGGAGAGACAACGATCATAGGTACCAGGGTAAAGCTGTACCAGGGTGTTACACTTGGTGCTCTGAGTGTTGACAAGTCAATGGCATTAACAAAACGTCATCCGACTATAGAGGATGATGTGATTATTTATGCCGGTGCGACAATTCTTGGCGGAGAGACGATTATCGGGCACAATAGCATTATTGGTGGTAATGTGTGGCTTACACAGAGCGTTCCTCCCTTTTCAGTGGTTTATCACGAAGACAGGTCAAAAGTTAAGGTCAGGAATGATAAAAGCGAGTCTGTATAAATTTTAAAACTGGATAATATGAAATACAATGGTGTCCTGAATTCAATAGGGAATACGCCACATATAAGACTTTCAGTGATTTTCCCGGAACTTGAAGTGTGGCTTAAGGATGAAAGAAGAAATCCGGGTGGAAGTATTAAGGACAGGATTGCCCTGTCAATGGTAGATGATGCAGAAAAAAAAGGTCTCCTTGGTCCCGGGGGAGTGATCATTGAGCCTACCTCCGGTAATACAGGTGTTGGTCTGGCAATGACCGGTGCGGCAAAGGGGTACAGGGTTATCCTGACCATGCCTGAATCGATGAGCATGGAACGCAGAAAGCTGCTTAAAGCTTATGGTGCTGAACTTGTTCTGACACCAAAGTCCATGGGAATGAAAGGTGCTATCGAGAAAGCTGCTGAACTGGTAAAGGAGATACCCGGAGCATGGATGCCAATGCAGTTTAAAAATCCTCAGAATCCTCTTATCCATGAAAAAACAACTGCAAATGAGATCATAGGCGATTTTCCTGATGGATTTGATTACCTGATCACCGGCGTCGGTACCGGTGGGCATATTAGCGGAGTGGGGAAAGCATTGAAAAAGAGTTTCCCGGGAATAAAGATATATGCTGTTGAGCCAGAAGATTCTCCTGTGCTGAGTGGAGGTTCTCCAGGACCTCATCCAATACAGGGTATTGGAGCAGGATTTATTCCCGATACCTATTCCGGCATAGCAGACAGGATCCTTAAGGTAAGTGGTAAGGATGCTTTTAGTATGGCAAGGACAGCAGCTCGTAAAGAAGGACTTCTTGTGGGAATATCGACAGGAGCATCCCTGTCAGCAATAAAATCCATAGAAAAGGAAGTCCCCGGAGGAAGCCGGATACTCACCTTTGCCTACGATAGCGGTGAAAGGTACCTCAGTATTGACGATCTGTGGCTTTAGCTGCCCGCATAAACAAGAAGAGCAAGGCCGGCAAGGTATGCCAGGAACATTAGCATTATAAGGTTGTTGACTGACCTTGATGATCCTTTAAACTCTTTCCAGATAAACACTCCCCAGAGTGCTGCAATCAGTGTGGCACCCTGTCCCAATCCATATGATATTGCATACCCGGCTTTTCCTGAAGCAATGATGCTCATCGCCATCCCTGTGTTCCAGATAACTCCGCCCAGGATACCCGTCAGATGTATTCCAAAGGTGCCCCTGATATAATCGGAAAAGGATACGGGAGCTCCCTCGATGGGTTTCTTCATAATAAAGGTATTGAACACCAGATTGCTGACCAGGACTCCAATAGCAAAAAAGAATATCGCCGAATAAGGAGTAAGCATACCCGGTTCCGGGTTTTCAAAGGTTGAAGCCATAGAACTGGCCACAAAACGATAAAAAAGAGCCATTAATACACCTGCCGAAACAGAAAGAACAATCCCTTTACTGCTTACCTTCTGTTGGCTGGCACTGTGTTTTTTATATGCAATGGCATCGATAATTATTGCAGCAACTACAAGTGCAACACCCGTAAAAAGGAGCACGGGATCGCCTTTGGGAACGGCTATATAGTTTATTATTACACCCAGGGCAAGTGCTATCCCTACACCGACAGGAAAAGCTACTGCCATACCTGCTATAGCCATCGCTGCCACCAGGAGTATATTGGAAGCATTGAAGATTACTCCCCCAAGGGCAGCATTAAGCATGTTGTGGGTTGAAGCCTGACGGATATCGTCAATGAAACTTCTTCCTGACGGACCATGACTGCCAAGGGTGAAGCCCAGCAGCAGTGAAAAAAGTAAAATACCGATAACATAATCCCAATAGAAAAGCTCAAAGCGCCATTCCTTTCCTGCCAGCTTCTGTGTATTTCCCCAGGAACCCCAGCAGACCATTGTGACGACGCATAACATTACGGCCAGTGAATAACTTTGTGGTATGAACATGAGTTAGTTGAAAGTTAGAAAGTGTATAAAGTTTTTAAAGTAAAATATTATTATTCAAATGAGAATTTGTAAGTCTCACTTTTCTTTTTACCTGTTTTGAAGATAGTTGCCTGTGTTATATATACCCTTGTGCCTTCTGATTCAGGTCTTTTCGTGCCCCTGACAACCAGCCTTACCCTGTGTTCTCCCTGATCAAGGCCTGTTATATGCCATATGCTTTCTGTATGTTGCTGTTTAGCGAAATAGTAATATGTGTCGATTGAGCGGTCCAAATTGCCGTCCACATAGATATCTGCCTTTCCTCCGTCGCGATACCAGTTGCCCGTCAGGGAAATACCTGTGCCCTTAAACGTTAATTCCAGTTCATCTCCCTCATTCTCGGCATACAATGACTGCCTGTAAAGCCTGCCGTCATCATTTTTGATCTCATAAGGTTTCCAGTCTCCCTTAAAGGTCCAGGCCTTGCTGTCAAATATTGATATTGAACTGTCGAAGATCAATCCGGGAAATGATATTTCCAGGGCAGGAGGTTCCGGGGGCTGTGTCATGACAGAGATACTATTATCGTCAACACTTCCTCCGTTCTTTGCTATCAGGTCAGTTGCATACCGATAGGTGTTTCTAACAGCTGTGTTATAGGAATACGTTGTATTGATGAATATGGAATCACCTATTGCACTGACGGCTTTCTGCATCTCGTCAGGAAGACCGCTGAAGCCTTTTATTACTCCAAGTACAGCCATGGCATTTGACGGGTTGCAGTCGGAATCCTGACCGCACCGTGTTGTTATCTCAAGTGTCCTGTCCGGATCACCGTCTCCGTAAAGCAGCCCCAAAACAATGAATGCACCATTGAGCCTGGCGTCAATATTAAATGATGTACCGGCACCGCATATATGATCATATCCCCATTTAGCCCATAATTCCTTCCATGCACTTTCCCAGTTGTCCGGATAGTGATTGTGAAGTGTGATCACATCGTTTATTATTTTGTAATAATCACTTTCGGACGGTATGGATTGCAGGGCTCTGTTGATGATATCAGGAATATTGTCTTCGAAGTAGGCCCATGAATAAAGGGCCGATACAAAGATACCACCATATACTCCATCACCATAGTTCATTATATGCCCTATCTTCCAGGCGATACCTGTTGCAGTCTGTGGCATTCCGGGACACATGAACCCAATATAATCGGCTTCTATCTGAAAATCAATGTCGTCGGCGTGAATGTTATTAACCGGGTTTCCGGATTGAGGTGCAAAGATGCTGTCATAATAGTTCTTTCTTGCCTGCATATTGGCATGCCATAAGGGATATCCTGCCCTTGCGAACATTTCCTGAAATTTCTTAGCAGGCGCGTCCATGCCATATTTATCCATGGACATAAGGAATGTCAGCTGTACATAAATGTCATCCTGCCAGATGCTGCCTTTTACATCGGATGGAACCCAGGTAATAGGCTTACTGTAAATCTTACCCTGTGCCCTGAATTCAGTGGGAGCCCCATAGGTAACACCTATCATCTTCCCTGCCCAGCCCCCTGCTATTTTATCTTTCAGGGTTTCCGGTGAGATATTCCTTAAAAGTTCTTTTTGTCTTTTGTTTATCGGGACATGCATCATCCTGTCTTCAATAAATTTAGTCATCTGGTACACTGGCATCTTCTGAACAACATATTCCTGGTTCCCATCAGGTGAGTTTTCCCATGAATTACTTCCATCATCGTTCACTATTATCCGACCCTTTACCGTATCGAAGAATCCTTCTGTACCGTATGTTCCTATAAGAGCGGCAGTTTCATCCCAGCTCATCCTTCCATATTTATCCTCTTCAGTTAAAGGGATACTTATTCTGAAGACATCTTTCACCGGGCTGTCCTTTACAGGAGACTGGATCAGGCGCAGACCTGTCTTGATCCTTTCACCAATCTCAAATCCGGTGAAGATCACCTTCCCGGGCCAGTTCTCAAAGACATACTTTGACGATACGGAATCCATATAAATGTTGAATTCCTTTCCCCGGGGGTAGGCGCCTGCCATCGAGACCAGTAACCTGACCTTCTTCCTGATCAGATCTGTCCCGGTCAACGGACTTATATCGTCGGGTTGAGACTTGAGTAGGTTACACAGGTTGGTAAGAAAGCCTACCGTGATAACTGTTACACTGCTGTCGGGTTGCTGACTTAAAACTTTCCTGTATATCATTACAGCATCGGGGACATCATCAGTAGATTTGATCGCATGAGGGTATTTAGCAACAATTGAGTCGGGCCAGTGCTGTACGGATCCCAGGCTTACTCCGGGTGTTTTTGGCGCTCCTATTGGAAGTCCCGGGCGGTCAAAATAGGTATTTATAACATCGATGGACGGAGCAACGAGTTCATTCTTGTTGGAAGCCAGTGTGGCCAGTAGTTCTACTTTACCGCTGTCAGCCATGGCATGCAGAAAGGCCAGTGCTCCGACATCATCATAGTCGGGCCCCAGGTCAGTATCGAAAATGATCTTTACAGGTTTTGTTTTTTCTTGTCCGGTATTCTGTCTGCAACCGGCAATAGCAATAATGGCAAATAATAATAGATAAGCTGTTTTTTTCATGGTATTATATTTCATTTCTGTAGGGAGCTGAAGCCTGCGCCCCCATTCGTGTTACTGATATTGCAGAGGCTTTGTTGGCAAAGACTACAGCTTCATCAATCTCTTTACCCTCCGAAAGAGCTACAGCAAGAGCCCCGTTAAAAATATCACCTGCAGCAGTGGTATCCAACGCTTTGGCAGGGATAACAGATATCATTTTCGAATTATTACCCGTTGACATAAAGGCTCCGGAAGATCCCATCGTAATTATAACATTCCTGACTCCTTTACTGTGAAATTCCTTCGCGGCCCTGGTAGCCGAGGTGGTGTCAGTTACCTTAATACCTGTGAGCAGTTCTGCTTCCGTTTCGTTGGGCGTTATAATGGATACAGAGCTCAGCAGATCGTCGGAGAGATACCTGGCCGGAGCTGGATTAAGAATGACCATACTGTTGTTTGCATATGCCTTCTGGGCAACATATTCAACCGTACCAAGAGGTATTTCCAGCTGCATCAGGAAAATATCCGAATCGCCGGTTCTGAAAATATCTTCACTGATATCGTAAGCCGAGAGAGATGAATTTGAACCGGGGGCAACGACAATACTGTTTTCTCCGTTCTCATCCACAATGATCAAAGCCACACCGGAGGGATTAACCGGATCACTGGTAATATAACCCGTGTCAATATTCTCCTTACTGAAAAGTTCCACTGATTCTGATCCGAACATATCATTACCTATTTTTGTAACAAAGGTTACGCTTCCTCCCAGCCGGGCTGCAGCTACTGCCTGGTTGGCTCCTTTGCCACCGGGGTTCATGAGAAAAGTGCCGCCAAGGATTGTCTCCCCCGGGGAAGGGAGTTTTTTTGACTTGATCACCATATCGGTGTTTGAACTGCCAATTACTATTATTCTGCTCATCTGGCTGCGTTTTCCTGGAATACCCTTATATAATCTACAAACATTCTCTCGGGGAAGACTGTGTTATTATCAGGCGGTTCAGGCCAGTCACCGCCGACGGCCACGTTGAAAATAAAGAACTGGGGCGCATTAAAAGGATAATCGTATGCCCCGGTCCCAGAAGCCTTGAATTTAAAATAGAGATTATCGTCAACATACCACGATATACTGTCCTGTTTCCAATTGATAGAGAAAACATGAAAATCATCAGAAAAATCACCTGCAGGGAGGTCGTACGATGATCCTATATACTGATGACTTGCAGGTGTACCCCAGTGAACTGTACCATTAGCGGTAGACGGCTCTTTACCAACAAGTTCCATGATATCCGTCTCGCCACAGGCCGGCCAGCCAACGTCATTTATATTGGCTCCCAGCATCCAAAGAGCCGGCCATAAACCCTTACCGACAGGCAGCTTGGCTCTTATGTCTATCCTGCCGAATTTGAATTCCTTCTTGCCCAGCGTTGTCATCCTCCCGGATGTATATTTTGAGGTACCCATATCTTCTTTCCTGGCTTCAATAATAAGGTTACCATCTGAAACAAAGGTATTTTTGGTGCTTGTAGTATAAAATTCCAGTTCATTATTACCCCAGCCGTTACTACCGGTACCTGTTTCCTGGTTCCATACATCCCTGTTAAGGGCATCTCCTGAGAATTCATCACTCCAGGCAAGCGTGTATCCCGGGTATGACAGGGGAGTTGTGTAACCTGTATTATCTGTTGGCAGGTATGTACCGTTCTCTGTTACTATCGTTCCGGTGGCTGATGTCGAGGCAAGAGTGCAGTTCACAGGATCACTTAGCTGAACCGTGAATTGAAGGTTGGATTCCCTGAGATTCGTAGGATCACCGGCTATCTTGACATCAAATGATGATTTTGCCTGATCCGGCTGAATTGTTATTGTCCCTGATGATGATGTATAATCTCCGGGTGCTTTAGCGGTACCGTCCTGCAGGACATAATCAAAATTGACCGCACTTCCTGATGCTTTACTGCGGTATACCTGGAATGTCATGGTCGCTTCTGCAAAACTTCTTTGTACCGACGCATCGCCCACAGTAATCTCCGGACCGGATTCCTTTTCTTTTTGGCATGATGTAAGTATCAGTATTCCCATCAGCAGTTTTGTCAGCATTATATTTACTTTTATTTTTATCATGTAGGATATGTTATTTGGATGAATATACGAACAGTAATAGTATATAAGGTTTCTCACCAGGGATCTTCAGGTTCTACCTTTCAACTCCATAACCTGTCATGAGAGCGTTTTTCATTCCATTCAGGTGTAGGTTCAAAGTAACCTTTTGAGTCCTTACGAAGATGCTCCTTTACCACATCATCATTAAGCTCAATACCAAGACCTGGTGAATCAGTGGGGACATTTGCGAATCCTTTTGTTATAAGTTGCCTTCCGTCTGTTGTCTTGACAAGGTCCTCCCACCATGGCAGGTCGATACTGTGATGTTCACAGGCCAGGAAATTCTGGGTTGCAGCGGCACAGTGAACGTCAGCCATGAAAGACACAGGCGTCCCTGCCTGGTGTAATGCCATCGCCACGCCCTTTTCTTCGGCATAATCACCTATCTTTTTTGTTTCCATGATACCGCCTGCCGTAGCCAGGTCCGGCTGTACAATATCAACGGCATGTATATCAATAAGAGGTTTGAAGGTTTTGAGAAGAAAGATATCTTCTCCCGTAAGCATTGGTGTTTCAAGAGCGTCAGACAGTTCTTTCCACTGGTCGGTCAGTTCCCATGATACAATATCTTCCATCCATGCCAGCCTGTATTTATCAAGCGCACGTCCCAGCCTGATACCGTTGTTAAGGTCGAAATGTCCGTAATGATCGGTGGATAATGGTATCTCATAACCAACCATGTTCCTTATGTTATCAACAATCCCGGATAATACCTCAAGCCCTTTATCGGTTATCTGTATCTGTGTGAAGGGATGTTTGGTATTCTCATATGACATGTAACCACCCTGCCATTGGTTAAGCTGACCTTTATATTTCCAGAAGTCCTGGTTCACAAGTGTGCCTGGTATGTTTATTAATTCATTGATTGACAGGTCCATTTTAAGCCAGGTATAACCCTGTTCTTCAGTTCGGTAGCTGATGAGCTTCTTTTGTTCCTCCGGTGATTTTGATTCCGGTGTATCGGCATATAATCTTATTCTGTCTCTGTATCTTCCACCGAGAAGTTGCCAGACGGGCACACCGTACGCCTTTCCGCACAGATCCCAAAGGGCCATTTCCACACCACTGACCCCGCCACCCTGGCGACTCTGTCCGCCAAACTGCTTAATGATCTTGAAGATCATCTCAACATTGCAGGGATTAAGTCCCAGGATCCGGCTTTTCAGCATGAGCGCATAGCGAGGATCAGCACCGTCTCTTACTTCGCCCAGTCCGTAAATACCCTGGTTGGTATCTATCCTGATTATTGCAGTACCTCCAAGCACTGTCGTCAAAGCATACCGCATATCAGTGATCTTCAGTTCTGATGGGCCTGATGCGCGGTTTACTTTTGATGTTAAGTGAGCCAGGGTCTCTTCAACTGGCACATTGATAAAGCCTCCTATTGCTATACCTCCCATGGCAGCTTTCTTAATAAAATTTCTGCGGCTGTCATTATGTTTTAGCCGTGTTGACTCCGCGTTTCCCGCTGCATTATTTTCATCTGATGGATTGAAATTATCTCTCAGGTCTTTAATAATATTTTTCATCGCGATCTCAGGTTTTGGTAAGATTAATGAGTATAGAGAATGAAAAGGAACTTAATTTTTAAATTTTTACATCTATCTTAGCCTTCCCCTACGCCTTCGCTTATCAGCTTCAGCAGTGCAGGCAGGGGGAAGGGGTTAATTATATTAAGGCATATTAAATACTGGTATAATTAATAATTACGTTCCTTAAGGTAATTATCAAGTTCCTCTTTGGTCATAGGCAGTTTACCCGGATAATGGTTCAGCCAGTCGAGAAAGTCCTTCTTTATCTCTTCCGTCCATTTACTGTCGATCTGGCCGGCAAGATATTTCTTTTCCCTGAGTCGCTGGTGACCGAATTCATCCCTCAAAGCAGTCACCTCTGAAGTCAGTACAAGTTCTTCCACCAGGTAGGCAGGAATGAAAATAACGCCATATTTTTTTGCAAGCACCACATCGCCAGGCAGAACTGTAGCCCGTCCGATTCTTATAGGAGCATTGATGGTTGTAAGCATCATCTGCTGAATATAGGAAGGATCGGATCCCTTGATCCAACCGTTGAATCCTTTTATCTTTGAAAGTCCTTCCATGTCACGTACTGAACCAAAGAATATGACGCCCCTTTGCGATTTAGCATATATTGAGTTCCCCAGGTTATCCCCTATAAGGGTGCCATCTGCTATCTTACCATATCCGTCAGCCACGTATACATCACCATTTGTGAGAATATCTATAGGCCATGAATTTGTTCCTCCCTGCTGGGCACGGTTTTCCTTTTTCCCCTGTTCCTTTACATATTCCTGCAGGTCAGGTCTTAATGGCATGTATTGCGCGGTCACCACACGTCCTGTCATTACTTCCTCAGGTTTTATGATAGTCCAGTCCCCTTCAAACTGGTTCTGGTAGCCCTTATTGCGAAGAACTCCCCATGCTTCTTCGATAGATATATGCTTCAGCCTTTCCAGCAGGGCATCCGATACCTTAGGTCTGCCATCAGGAAACCTTTCACCTTTCCATTTGGAGGTAATGGCTTTTATATATTCAGGAGATGAGCCAACATTTTGTGCATAGTTGCATAAACAAATAAGGAATAAGACAGTCAGGGTGAGAATTTTTTTGTTCATGATGGTTAAATTTTTGGTATTGTAAAATACAAAATATGGAGAACTTTACAAACCAAAAAATCTTTCATCAATATCAGCAATTATCAATCCTGCAGGTAGTACTCAGAAATCAATCATTGCTTTCATAACTCCATCGCTGTAGGCGGTAACCAGGTCAAAAGCTTCTTTTGTTCTGCTGAAAGGGAACCTGTGTGTCACCATGTTACCAACATCTATCCTTCCATTCTTCATCATCTCTATGGCCAGGCCGGTGCAGTCCACCTGTCGTCTTATGAACTGTAGTGACAATTCTTTGCGTCGTGTCTTTTCTACATTCATTGACCAGTTGTCAAATTCAGGAATGCCTGCTATTACCAGTTTTCCACCGGGCTTGAGTAGCTCAACAGCCT
Organism: uncultured Rikenellaceae bacterium; assembly: GCA_964472085.1. Classification (GTDB taxonomy): domain Bacteria; phylum Bacteroidota; class Bacteroidia; order Bacteroidales; family VadinHA17; genus LD21. The sequence goes on from CAYYIW010000008.1 coordinate 59,875, forward strand.
GATTGAAAGCTTCTTGCTGACCACAGCATTCAAAGACGATGTCCGGTCCCGCAGGCTCCGCCTTTAATATCTTTTCCACAATATCTTCGCTGAGAGGATTACCCGTCTGGTCCGCCTTTTCTTTTTCCGCAATGGACAGTCTCTCATTTATTTTATCAGTTACAAATATTCTGTCTGCACCTTCAGCCCTGGCAGCCAGCATCACGCTCATACCTATTGGTCCGAAACCCAGGATGCCTATGTTGAGATCCTTTACACCCCCTGCCTTTTTTACGGCATATATGCCTATCGCCAGTGGTTCGGATATTGATCCTTGATCCGGATCCAGGTTACCTGTAAGAGGGTAACAGGAAGTCTCAGGCATCACAATGTATTCCATCAGACATCCTTCTGCCTGCCCGGGACAACCAAGGAATCTTAGTTTCCTGCAGGTATGGTGTCTTCCAGCTTTGCACTGGTCACATTCCCAACAGGGCATGGCCGGATCAATGGCAACCCTGTCACCAGGTTTGATCCTGGTTACATCACTTCCTACCTCGCTGACAATACCGGCACCTTCGTGACCTACCGTAAAAGGATAGCGGACTACCTGTGAACCAATTTGTCCCTGGGTGTAATAATGTATGTCAGAACCACAGACTCCGACAACGGACATTCTGATCTTAACATCACCGGGATTCACTAATTCCGGTTCAGGAATTTCCCTCATTTCCATCTGCTTTATCCCGGTAAGCATCATTGCTTTCATAATATTTGTCTTTACAGGCAAATATATGAATTTCTGTTCTTATAAATGTCGTGCGGTCTTGCAGTCCTGCGTTCATGCGGTCGTGCAGTCTTGCGTTCATGCAATTTACTCTTTGTTTCACTTTAATAATATTATTATATTCACGCATTACTCATTTATATAAATTCTATCATGAGGAAGATTTATGGAATAGGAGAAGCGCTTGTTGATATAATTTTCAAGGATAATCAGCCACAGGCTGCCAAAGCAGGCGGGTCGGTGCTAAACAGTGTTGTGTCGATGGGAAGAATGGCATTGCCGGTATCCTTCATAAGTGAATACGGACAGGATGATGTAGGGATGCTCATTGATAATTTTCTAAAAGACAATGGTGTTGATACATCATGTGTTCACCGGTATAAAAATGGAACGACATCACTTGCCCTGGCTTTTCTTGATGAAAATAACGACGCACATTATACATTTTATAAGGACTATCCTGCCAGACGACTTGATATTGAATTCCCTGTGATCAACAAGGATGATATCGTGCAGTGCGGATCCTTTTATGCCATCTGGCCGGAGATACGGGAGAAATTCAAAAATTTCATCAGGAAGGCAAAGGAAAACGGAGCGCTTGTATTATACGATCCCAATTTCAGGGCGTCTCATCTGTCTGAACTTGATAATCTCAAGCCTCTTATTATCGAAAATATGCAGATGACCAGTCTTCTAAGGGGTTCTGATGAGGATTTTCTGAACATCTTCGGTGCTAAGACACCGGATGAAGCATGGAATGTTGTTAAGGACTACTGTAACTGCCTGGTGTATACTGCTAATACCGAAGGTGTGTATGTCAGGACAAGCTCCTTCTCCGGTAAGTTCCCGGTGCAGTCTATAACACCGGTCAGTACAATAGGTGCGGGTGATAATTTCAATGCCGGGATGCTAACCTCCATTTACCGTTTGAAAATCAGGAATACGCAGCTTGCTGAAGCAGGGGATAAGGAATGGTCAGAGATCATCGGCACAGCTGTCGCATTTGCCACTCATGTATGTCTTAGCTATGAAAATTATATCTCTGAAGAATTTGCCAAAAAGCTTATTGACATTGAGTAAAGTGTGGATATTAATACAAGGATAAATTCTGCTTCAATATTTTTTAAACGCAAAGAGCGCAAGGTCCATCTTAGGTGGATAAGAAAGCGGAGCGCGCAAAGGGATATATTTTATGCTTCTTGGCGTCCTTTGCATACGCTTAGAGAACTTTGCGGTTAATAATTCTATTCCTCATATTGGTTTTGCATGTGTCAGCAGGTACTGTTCTGCTTCGAGCGACCAGATATAATCGTTGTCTGCAACTATTTTATGAAGATCACTGTAAAACTCATCCTTTTCTCCAAGTGTCTCCAGGTCATTCAATGATACAAGAGGCATGGAAATATTAGTATAGATGAGTTTCTTGCCACCGGGTATATCCGGCAGGTTAAGAGTTGTATTCACCACGGCATCGAGACCTCCTACATGAGTGATCATAACTGCCGGGTTGATCTTACCCGAGGCCATCATCTCCAGGGATTCTTTCATGTCATCCGTGTTGCCTCCCGATGTACCTACAATATGGGTAAAGGAATAATGTACGTTATAGAAATTGAATTCAGCTTTGAAATCCGGATTTGTCGGACCTGCGAAGAAATTGAGGCAACCATCCATACCAAGTATTGCATCACCTGTTTCAACCACCGGTTTCACAGGGGCAAACACGAAAACATCATCGTATCCCTGTCCTCTTGCCAGGTCACGCAGGTGACTCGCAGGATCTTTCATTCCGGATGTATTTACATAGATCAGTTTAATTCCCATTGAAGCGGCATGCCCTGGTGTAAAAAGCGAAGCTGCTCTTGACAGTCTTTTCTCATCAATATCAGTTACAACAAGAAGCGAAGGCTTGCGTTCCTGATGTAAAGCATAGTCGATTGCTCCGAGCCCCATCGGGCCCACACCTGCCAGGATAGCCATCTTTCCCCCAATTTTTATGCCCATTTTATGGATATACGTACCCGGATGCACATGATAAGATGCATGGAATGCGCCAACTATACATGACATGGGTTCTGAGAGAGATGCAGGGAAGAATGCTTCTCCCTCATAAGATAGCAGGCAGTCCGCCTCCATTACGATAGAAGGTATTATTATGTATTTTGCATCACCGCCAATATAGGGAAAAGAGTATCCTGGGGCATCCAGGGTACCCATTTTGCTCATCGCAGGCTGAATTGAGAATTTTTGTCCCGTGTGGAACCTGTTTTGCCATTTCTTTCCCACCTCAACAATAGTACCTGCAAACTCATGTCCGATTATTGTAGGATTTTCTGCCACATTATCGGGTACCCTTTTATGATCGGCACCCTGTAAAGCAGCCTTATGCGATGACATGCAAATACTATCCGAGATGACATGAGCTAGTATTTCATCATCTTTAATCTCCGGCAACTCGAACTCCTCAAGCCGCAGATCTTTTTTACCGTATATCCGTACTGCCTTTGTTATCATCCTATACTATTATCTCTTGTTTCTCAATTCTCACTCCCGCCCGAACGTATCGTCCGGTACGGGCGGGCTCACTCTCACTCTCTACCCCAGCATCACCTGTCCCCCTGTGACAGGCAGAGCCTGACCTGTTTCGTATTCCTGGTCTATTAAATACAGTATCGCTTTCATAATATCTTCAAGTCTGCATCCTCTTTTAAGTGGAACCTGGTCTTCATAAAATTTCCTGACATCTTCTATTGTCTTTGCACCGGGAACCTTGCCTGTCTTCAGGTACTGGTGAAAGAGCCCTTTATGGGGATCGGACCAGAGCGGACCTTCATAATAGTTACCGGGGCATACTGCGTTGACCTTTATCCTGTGAGGAGCAAGTTCAAGCGCAAAGGATTGTGTCAGTCCTATACCTCCGAATTTTGCACCGGCATAGGCAAAGTTCCTGTTGCTGCCCTTTAGTCCCGATTTTGAGTTTATCTGGATTATATCCATATAATAATCAGGTTTTTCCCTGTTCTGGAGCTTCATTACTTCCGAGGCATACTTTGCACAATAGAAATATCCCGAATAGTTAACTTCTGTGGTCTTTAAGAAAATATCAGGATCCATCTCGTCAAGTCCTCCTGCATGAAGGATCCCTGCATTGCTTATCATGATATCCAGTCCTCCGAATTCCCTGACTGTTTCAATAACCAATTTTTTAACAGATTCAGGATCAGAGACATCTGTTTTTATAAAAAGTGCCTTGTGTGGTGTTTTCTCTGATGTAAGTTCAGAAATAAAACCTTTGCCGGTCTCTTCATTAAGGTCTGCAACAATAACGTTCACCTGGCGTTCAAAAAGAGCCTTTGCTATACCTGCCCCGAAGCCCTGAGCTCCCCCGGTAACAATAGCAATTTTGTTGTTAAATTTGCTTCCATATTCCTGAGCAGCAGCAACTTTCCTTCTGTAGTTTTCCACTTCCCAATTATCTATGAATTCAACCTGCTCTGGTGTCATAAATTTTATTCCCCCGCATTGTGATGCATAATAGCTGATCCTTATAAGATCCTCATATACATCGAGAGCTGTATCGGCAGCAATGCAATTGTCGGCAATTGCAAACACACCCATATTCTTTATTATAATTATCCTTGGCTTGTACCCGTATTCATCTGAGAAATGCGGCAGTTGGTACCTGATTGAGTCAATTATCTTTTCAGGTGTGGATACCTGTTCGATATACATGTATCTTGTTTTGCAATATACAATGGTATCGGGTGTGAGTGGAAGAGAAATCTTGTGATATTCCTGCTGGTTCCGGTAAAACATTGCCAGCAATGAGTTGTGCCTGAACCTGATAATACCGGGTTTGTCATCCGATAGTAACATCCTGATACCGGGAAGTACCCTGTTAAGAGCAGGATCATATGGTAAGGGAGATATCTCAGTAAGAGGGGTTAGATGTCCATCTGCCTTATTATCTATCTCCCGGTACAGCTCTTTGATCTCATCTGTGGTATCTGCAGCTGTAAAGACCCCATGGTTTTCAAGAAAAATGACATGAGGATCACAGTTATACTTTTCGCGATATGAGGACAGCTCTGAGTTAAGTTTTTTGAATAACATGTAGCCGGGATCTGTATAAGGAACAAACAGGACTATATCGCCAAACAGGTTATGAATGATGCTTTTTGCATTTCTACTGCAGAGAATACCGTTTATCCTGGTGGGATGCAGATGAACCACAAACCGGTATTGAATTATCTCATGTAGTGAGGTCTCCACTGATGGACGTCTGCTCCTGTCTTTTCCGGTGATACTTAATAAAATATCAGTTTTGACCTGTTCTTCCCTGGTTGCGGGATCTTCAGAATATATGCTTTCGGAAATAATCTTCAGCCGTTCCCTGCTGAGAGTGACCAGGCCTTCCTCAGTCAGTCCTGATAATGGCTGGCCGCTTGCTTTTATCCAGAGGGTCTTATCATCTTTAAATGAGGTATTTCCTCCTCCTGCTATTACATACCTGGTATCGCTACCGTAATACTCTGAGATTTCTATCAGATCACTAATTTCCGGTCCCATGGTTATACTTGTTTAAGTAATATTCTATTACCAGTTGCCCCAGTTCAATGAGGCTTTCTCTCTGTTTATTGTGATGTGTCCCGTCAGGAAGTACATAACCCTGCCTGCCATCTGACCTCAGATATTGGTGGGCAGCAATTATACAGGTTCCGTTCCATGCTATTTGTCTGAGACTGTCATCGATCTCTGCATTATCACGGGCAGTAACCTTCAGAGGAAGCATTTCAGGTGTATTATGTTCTGTGCCGAATGTAATCACATATCCTCTTTTATCAAAGAACTTTACATAATCCTTTAGCTTGTTTATATCATTTCTGCCCGGAATTAATTCAATGCATTCCACACCTATCTTTTTAAGCGAATGATGAAGTCTTTCCGGGTCAGATTCAAAATCTGTAATGTAACCTGAAGGATCATCAAGCAGAACAGGATAGCAGGGTATGCCTCCCGATTTTATGATAATCTTTATTATCTTCTTCAGTTCAAGAAAGGAATCATTATCTTCTTCAACAAAGGCTGCCCCGCCGCTTTTAAGAAGGTATGAGCGAATTTCATTTTCCAGTGCTGTGGGATCATACATTCCAGCCCTTGATTTTTTGCCACCGTAAAGATTTTCAAGAAATCTTGTCTGTTCGTCGGCATTTGCAAAGTTCTCCATTGCCATTATCCTCAGGGCTTTTGCTATATGACGTTCCCTTACAAGTTCGTGGGCATGCTCTCTTCTTATTGTATCATAAGATAATACCAGGGAAGGATGATCGGGGACTATCAGGTTATTAAGCTTATCGATCATAGCCTTTACCTGTACCTGGGTTTCTCTTATCACGCTTCTGAGCTGGAGCTTTTGTATCAGGCCTGTTCGAAAGGGATAGTCGAGACCTTTACCGCTAAAGTATATTCTTCCGGGATTATGAGGGTCATTAATCCTTATGCCTTTTTCCTGTTCTTCCTTCATAAGTCCGATGAACTCAATGTTGAACATTGGGAAGATCCCGTTTTCCACACATCCCTTATGAAACTCGTTATAACCGTCAGTCATATAGAAATCGTTGATTCCAAGAACAGCGATATTTTCTTCCACTGCCATCCTGAAAACCGTTTTAAGATCCATGAATGCACTGAATGAGTAAGGTGTATGTATATGTCCGTTTGCCTCCCTGAATTCAGGGAATGTTTTTCCATTCATTTCTTTTTTCAATACATCATATGGTGGAAAACCATCAAGAAAGTGTTTCATTTATGTTATTGTATTTCTGATTTTATTATGGTATTAGATATAAGTCTGTTTATTATCGTTATCTCCTCACTGGTTAATCTGAAAGCGGAAGCTTTTACATTTTCAAGCACCTGTTCCGGATTCCTTGCTCCGGCAAGTGCACAGGTTATTCCCGGCTGTTGGATAGTCCAGTTAAGTACCAGCTGCGGCAGCGTTACTTCGCGTTCATTTGCCATTGCAACCAGCTGTTCATTAAGTTTAAGAATTGCTGAAAAATTAGGCTCACGAAAATATATAGTTGATGGTCTGGTGTCTCCTTCATTGAACCTGTGGCCCTGCTTTATCCTGCCTGCAAGTAAGCCTCTCTGCAGCGGGCTGTAAGCGAGTATCCCAATATTGTTTTCAATGCAGTATGGTATTATTCCCTTTTCAATGTTCCTGTTAACCATGCTGTACGGGACCTGGTTGGATGCAATGGTCAATGTTTCACTGGCTTCTTTCATCAGTTCTTCTGAATAATTACAAACGGCTCCTGCCCTGATCTTACCTTTTTTTATCAGCACCGAGAGGGCTTCCATGGTCTCTGAAACAGGTGTGGTGGGATCGGGCCAGTGTATCTGGTATAGATCTATGTAGTCTGTCCCCAGGCGACGCAGGCTCATGTCACATTCATAAAAGATCTTATCCCTGGAAGCATGACGGTAGAGATCAGTATCATGTCCGTTATTGTCTTTTGTGGAGAAGTAGAAAGATCCCTTTTTATCATACCAGGAAAGTCCGAATTTTGTAAGGATCTGCACCTGTGATCTTTTCCCTTTTATTGCTTTGCCGGTCAGTTCCTCGCTCAGGCCAAATCCATAAACTGCTGCTGTATCAATAGTGGTCATGCCACGGTCAATGGCAGTCTCGATAGCTCTAACAGCATCCACGGAATCAGCACCTCCCCACATCCATCCCCCAATTGCCCAGGCTCCGAAAGCCAATGATGATATTTTAATGTCAGATTTTCCTAAAGTCCTGTATTCCATAAGCTATAATAATTTAATACTACCAGTTAATGACTTCATCAGGTACTGTAATTAGCGAATCATAAATCCAGTCGGCATTAGCTAGTTCTTCTGGCCGGAAGGTTGATGTAACAGCCATGCACCTGCATCCTGCTGCTTTTCCTGCCTTGATGCCACTTACTGCATCTTCAACCACAAGGCATTCAGATGTCTTTAATCCAAGGTCAGCCGCAGCCCTTAGATATATGTCAGGCGCAGGCTTTCTGCGGGTAACATCCTGCCCGGTAATGATTGCATCAAAGAGACCAGGATCCAACCCTGTCTCATTAAGGTTAACCATCACTTTAATATGGTCAGCACTTGTTGCCAGGGCAAGGACAAGATCCCTGTTCCTGCATCTTTCGATAAATTCGGTTGCTCCTGGCAATGGATCAAGCTGTCCCTTCACAATCTCAGAATATATGGTGTAAGTTCTGTATTTTGCCTTTTCTATATCTATGTTTATCCCGTACTTTTCTGCCACACCGCCTATATACCTGTTTTCACCTGTTCCGACGAATGGAAGGAAATCTCCTTCTGTGACCTTTTTCCCTATCTCTTCAAACATCATAATTGCTGCTTTGCAAATAAACTGTTCGGAATCGACCAGAACACCGTCCATATCGAAGAGTACACCTTTGATCATCTGAATATTTTTTCTATTTCCCGGACCCTTGATTCAGAGAGAGGGCTTTTACCTCCGCTCAATTCTGTGATAAGAGTCATCTTTGCAGCGTTTTCCAGGACCTCAATCCTGTCAAATGCCTGAAGGAGTGAAGTGCCTGAAGCTACTATACCATGGTTCTCAAGGAGAAGAATTTCGGATTTAATAATACTCCCGGCAACCAGTTCTGCCAGTTCATCTGTCCCCATAAGAGCATAAGGTACCATGAGAGGTTCTCCAAGGATAGCCGTGGCTTCTGCCGTAAGGTTTGTGTCAATCTTATGTTTTGTTGCAGTAAAACTTGATGCAAACAGGGGGTGAGCATGAATAATAGCCTTAACTGATCTTTGCTTCCTGTATATTGCAAGATGCATACCTGTCTCTATTGATGGCTTAAGGTCAGGGGTCAGATTCTTTCCCATGATATTTACTATTCCAACCTCTTTCCATCTCATAAAACCTTTATCGGTAGCTGAAGGGGTAATCAATACAATATCATCTGACACCCTTTGGGAAATATTGCCGCCTGTAGTTGTCGTCAGTCCCCTTTCATAGAGTCGTCTCATGAATCGGGCAACCTCTTTTCTTTCAGTCCTGTATTTTGCATCATGTGTCATAATTATTTCTGAACCAGGTCAATAACACCATTAAGTACATATTTGGGGCTGTATGGGAACCTGACGATATCCTCCCTTGATGTAATTCCGCTTAATACCAGCAATGTGTCTATCTCTGATTCAAGTCCGCACAGCACATCCGTATCCATCCTGTCACCTATCACAATTGTATCTTCCCGGCGTATCCCCAGCCTTTTAAGAGCACTTCTCATCATCAGGGGATTGGGCTTGCCTACAAAATATGCATTTTTGCCGGATGCAATTTCAATAGGAGCTATAAGTGCTTTTGTCGATGGTGTTATCCCAACCTCTGCCGGACCACTGACGTCTGAATTTGTCCCAATAAGCTTTGCCCCTTTGAGAACCAGGTTAAGTGCAAGTTGTATCTGTTCAAAATTATAGTTATGTGTGTCACCGACTATCACATAATCAGGATTTACATTGTTAACGGTATAACCTACGCTATAAAGTGAATGGATTAAACCGGCTTCACCAATGACATAAGCACTGCCGTCAGGTTTCTGACTGGCGAGGAAGCTGGCTGTTGCCAGAGCACTGGTGTAAAAATGTTCTTCACCGACCTTTATCCCGAGTCTCTTTAGTTTCTCGTGCAACTCTTTGGGAGTCCTTTCGCTTGAGTTAGTAAGGAAAAGGAAATTTTTGCCTGTTGATTCGAGCCACTCCACGAAGTCGGTCACGCCGGGCAATAACCTGTTTCCATGGTATATTACTCCGTCCATATCTATTATGAACCCCTGCTTGTTACGGATTCTGTCAATTGATTCTTCCATATATAAATTTTATCAGACAAAGATACCCATGATTTTGATTTTTCAGTTGTTAATTTAATGAGTATTCGGAAATTTTCAAATTTGGTAAACGTAGATTATAATCCGCGTCAACCGTATTAACCCATTCTGCGATCTTCGCTCCTATAAAGGATATGCAGAAGAGTAGGGAATATGATAAGAAGCAAAGGCATAGCAATGACAAAACCACCTATCACAGCAATTGCCAAGGGCTGGTGCATCTGTGCCCCGGTCCCGATGCCAAGTGCAAGGGGCATAAGTGCAATAATGGCTCCCAAAGCAGTCATCAGCTTAGGTCTAAGCCTGGTTGAGATAGCAAATACAAGGGAATCGTCGACGGATCCTTTTAGCCTGTTGGTTGAATATTGCTGAAAAGTGAATATTGCATTTTCTCCTATTATTCCTACCATCATGATCAGGCCTGTGTAACTGCCCACATTAAGTGGTGTTCCTGTTATGTACAAAGCTATCAGGCTGCCTGACACTCCCAGGACAGCGATAAACAGTATGGCGATGGCAGCCCTGAAATCCCTGAACATAAATAACATTAAAGCAAATACAAGCAAACTGGAAAGAATAAGTATCAGAAGAAGTTCCCTGAACGACTGCTGTTGGTCGGCATACTGTCCTCCATATTCTATATTGTATCCCTGTGGCAGTGAGATTTTGCTTTGAATGATATTTTGTATATCCTTCATTGCACTTCCGAGATCCCTGTTATTGAGCCTGGCTGTAACAATAGAGACAGATTTAAGATTGTCCCTGTTGATCTCGGCAACTCCCTTTGTCAGCTTTACAGAAGCCAGGTTACCAAGTGGTACAAGTTTTCCGTCAGGTGTAAAGATGAACTGTTTCTCAATAGTGGCCAGACTGTTAACTATGCTGTTCGGATATATCATTCTAATATCCGTAAGCTGTTCTTTTTCCAGTATATTACCGACAATATCTCCCCGTGATATTGTCTGCAATTGATACTGAAGTGAAGCAGGTGTAATATTGTATTGTGCCAGCTTCTGCTGATCGGGGATAATATTGATAGAAGGACCGGCAATGATTATTCCATCAAAAACGTCCGCTATGCCCTGTACATTTTTGATATCACTGGCAACCTGTTCAGCAAGCTCATTCAGTTTATCCTGTTCGTCTCCAAATATTTTTATCTCTATAGGCTGGACAGAGGCCATAAGGTCACCCAGCATATCGCCGATTACCTGTCCGAAGTCTATTTCCAGAGCCGGCTGAGTGGCTTCTACTCTTCGTCTGATATCATCAATAACTTCAACAGTACTTCTTTTCCTGTTGTCCTTGAGCTGAATAAGATAATCACCGTCGTTAGGCTCTGTGATAAAGAACCCCATCTGGGCTCCGGTCCTTCTTGAATATGATTCAACTTCCGGGATGCTGACAATTATCTTTTCGACTTCTTTAAGCATCCTGTCAGTCTCTTCAAGAGAGGTTCCGGGAGGTGATATATAATCGAGAACAATTGATCCCTCATCCATCTCGGGAAGGAAGCCTGTTTCAAGTTTTGGCATAATAAGATAAATCGACAGAAGAAGAGCAAGAATGACGCCAACGCTTATATATGGTCTTTTTATGAAAAATCCGACCCAGTTACGTGTTTTGGTCAGTTTGATGGTATCCTTTTTTCTCTCAGGGAAAAGTGATCTGATCTGTGAGAACCAAAGATAAATAACAGGCAGCCCAAGCCATGTTACAAAGAAAGAACATACCAGGGTTATTATCATTGTATTAGTAAGCACGTTGAAATAAGCTCCTGCAACTCCCCCTAAAAGCATGAAGGGAATGAATATTACAATTGTACTCAGAGATGAACCCAGCATGGAAGGGAAAAGATATTTTACTGCCTGAAATACGAGTTTATTCGACGACCTGTCCGGAAACTCCTCGTGGGTTCTGTGTATCTGTTCCACTACCACCACTGCATCGTCGATTATAAGTGCTATAGCCGCCGCGATAGCTCCGAACGTCATAATGTTCAGAGTATAACCTATGCTGTACAGGACAGTAATAGTAAGGAGAAGTGTAACAGGTATGGTTACCAGGATAGTGGCACTTGCCCTGAATGACTTGAGGAACATTATGGCAACAAGGATTGCAAGAAGAAGTCCTATCCACAGAGCGTCATTCACGCTCTTGATGGCTTTATTGACAAAATCAGCCTGGTCGTAATAATATGATACACGGACATCTTTTGGAAGTATCTGTTCCAGTTCCTTCTGTTTTGATTTGACTTCCTTTGCAAGACTGATGAGATTGGCATTTGGTTGTTTTAGAATAGCAACCAGCAACCCCTGTCGCCCGTTAGCATTTATCCTTGTATATTCAGTTCTCTCCCTGACCTCAACCGATGCAACATCCTTGATTCTGATTATCCTTTTGCCGTCATTTTTAAGAATCACATTTTCAATATCTTTAAGGCTGTATAAACCAGCATCTGTGACATTGAGGTAAAGACGCCTGTAGTCAGAAACAAGACCGTTCGATGTTATAAAGTGATTCTGGCTCATCAGGTCTCTTATCATCTCCGGTGTAATAGAGAAAGATCTCATTTTTTGCTGGTTAAGTATTATCCAGAATTCTTTGGTCTTACCACCAATAATGCCGACCGATGAGACACCTTCAATCTGAGACAGGAATGGCTTTATGGTATATGTTGCAAGGAGGTTTAGCTCTATGGGAGACCTTTTATCACTTTCCACAGTAAAGCCGATGACCGGGAGAATTGAAGGATTCATCTTTTCAACCTGTATCTGAACATCGGCAGGAAGCAGGTTCTTGATCTGCGAGATACGCGATTCAAGCATCTGCTGGTTTATGTTTATATCCGCATCCCAGTTAAGAAAAGCCGATATCTCACATGTTCCGCGACTGGTAGTACTCCTTAAAAGTTTAAGATCCGGAACCCGTTTGATAGCATCTTCAAGAGGTCTGGTCACCGTTACCATCATCTTGTCAACAGGTTGTTCGCCGTTATCTGCAATTATCTTAAGTTTTGGGAATGTTATTTCGGGGAATAGTGATACCTGGATCTGACCGTAAAGGAAAAACCCTCCAGCAATAATTACAGCAATAATTACAGATATGGGGCTCTTGTAAGAAAGGAAAAAATTCTTCATGTTATTGTTCCTTTTCTATAACTATACCGGCAGTATCGGGAAGTCCGTAATTGCCTGTAAGTATTATTCTGTCGGTTGGCAACAATTGAGGTTCTGTTATCTGGATTTCATCATTGTCCTCATACCCTTTATGTACAATAACCTTAACAGCTGTTGAATCATTGATAAGTTTCATAACCCAGAATTCCGTCTGTGTCTCATTACCCAACACGGCACCTTTGGGAAGAACAGCAGCATTCTCTGTAACCGATTTTACCAGTTTTACATTCCCGATAAGGTTTGCAGGAAGTTCCACAGCCCTGTTTGGTTTTATTATATATTTTATTGTTTGAGTCTGCATATCCATCTCCGACATTTTTCCCGTTATGGTACCTGTTATTCTGATGTTCCCGGGCAGTTCTATTTCACATCTCCTGTTCCTGCTTACATACTTCTCCAGTTCAAATGGTACCTCCAGGATAAAAACCAGTGATGACTGATTGTCAACAGAAGCGAGTTGATCACCTTCCTGTACAAAATCACCTTTCTGATACGATACTGCGCTAATTATCCCGGATGTATTTGCCCTGATGCTGATGAGCCCCCTGAAATTCAGTTCTGGATCAGTAGAGCCTGAATTGCTGAGAGCCATAGCTTCCCGCGTTTTTATTGTAAACAGGATCTGACCAGCGACAACCCTGTCTCCCTGCTGTATCATCATTTTTTCTATAACCCCGGCTGTTGTCGACCTTATGTAACTTTTATTCATAAAATATGTTACAGCAGAAAGATCAACTCCTGAAGTAACTGTTTTGTATTCCACTGGTACTATTGTTACCGGGGTTTTGGCTTCTGGTTCTGTCATTGCAGCATCACCTGAGCGGTTACATGACGTGGAGAAGGATATTAAAAATGCTGATGAAAATAGTATTACACCAGATCTGAAATTGTTCGGCATATCGGCTTAATTATTGTGTCAGAAGAAAATTCATTTCATTTATTAACTGAAGCTTCTTGATATTGATAAGGTTTATGTTTCTGTTTATGTTCTTATAATTTTTAATGGCATTAATGTATTCCGTCATTTGCACATTACCCGCTTCAAGCTGGTCACGGAGTGCATTAACCAGTAGTTCCGCATTTTTTACCTGTTCTTCAAGCTTAACAGACATCGAATCAAGGTTCGAAAGCTCATCGCCATACTGTTTTAACTGTATATAATATTGCTTCCGGAAATTCTCCGCGTACATCTGCCTGCTGTTTTCACTGAGCTCTAGCTTCTGCTTCTCTATATTTCTTTGCCTGCCGTCATAGATAGGAACGCTCAGACTTACCCCTGCACTGTAACCGAAATGCCTGTAAAAGTTCCAGGGATCACTGCTAAGAAATCCTGCATCGGCAAACCAGTTGATCTTTGGTTTATATCTCAGATCGATGGCAGCACTCTCATTCTGTATCTGCATACTGTCAATTTTATAACGGATGAATGAGGGCAGCCTGGTTATATCGGATGAGCCTTCCTGCATTAGTTCAGGTTTTGTAAGTTGGTATAGGGTAGTATCGCTTATGCCGCACAGAAGGTTAAGCAGCATAAGATCATTCCTGTACTGGGCCCCAAGCTGACTGACAAGTAATTCCTGCGTCTGAGTCTCAACGAGAAGGGCCAGGTAATCGGTCTGGTTGCTGACACCGCTCCTGACGAAGTTAAGTACAATCTTGTTTTCATTCTTCATCAGCTGCAGGAAATTCCTGTTGAATTGAAGATCAGTATAGCCGGCCCAAGCTGCCAGGTACTGATCTGTAATTGATTTCACAAGTTCATTTTTTGTTACTTTGGTAGAATTATTAGCGACCTGTTTCTGAAGTTGTGTTGCATTTATTTTATTTCTTGTCTCCTGCCTGTTAAGGATATTCTGTGAAACGCCAACAACAGCTGTATAATATCCCCCGTCAGTTATTACTTCATCATATCCGAAATTATGAGAATAGGGAAAATACTGCAATGAGGACCTTGCTTCCAAAAATGGCTTTTTTGCTGCCTTAATAAGCAGACTGTCTGCTACAGCTGCTCCTGCCTGATTCCTGTAATCATTCAGCAGGGGGCTGTTTTGTATTCCTTCATTCAGATAGAAATCAAGATTTCTTGTCTGGCCATCAGCCATTACAGGCAGAAGTGAAAGGCATAGGAATAAAAAGCCTGTTCTATACATAAGATAATTCTCAGGTTTGATAACAAATTAACAAAACATGCTTCAAAAATGGGCTCAGATTCTGAAGAAAATTTGTTTTATTATTAATATGACAACTCAGATTCCCTTTTTATTCAGATCAATCTGTCTTTCCGAAGTAAAATCGTGTTTAACGCTGTGTCCCTGAAGAGGCATTATTTTCTCATGAATGGCATCAATGATCCAGTCGGGCTGC
The DNA here is from genome assembly GCA_964472085.1 of uncultured Rikenellaceae bacterium. Classification (GTDB taxonomy): domain Bacteria; phylum Bacteroidota; class Bacteroidia; order Bacteroidales; family VadinHA17; genus LD21. The sequence goes on from CAYYIW010000008.1 coordinate 75,105, forward strand.
GGAAAGAAATATTTTTCCATTTCATAGGCCGGGGTAATCCAGTTTCTTGAACCGACCACTACCGGAGGAGCATCGAGCTCGTCAAAAGCAAGCTCTGTTATTGTCTGGGCCATTTCTTTCAGGAATGATCCCCTGGAAGTTGCATCACTTGTCAGAACGATTCTGCCGGTTTTTCTTACTGATTCAATTACCGGTTTGTAATTGAACGGGACCAGTGTCCTTGCATCAATGATCTCAGCACTTATACTGTATTTTTCTTCCAGAATTTCAGACGCTTTTATAGCCTGGTATAAAGTTGCACCAATGGTCAGTATGGTAATGTCCGAACCCTGTCTTTTTATATCCGGTTCACCGAAAGGGATTTCATAATAACCTTCAGGGACTCCTCCCTGGTGGAACATCTCACCAACATCATAGATTCTCTGGCTCTCAAAGAAGATCACGGGATCTGTGCCCTGCAGGGCTGCGTTCATAAGCCCCTTTGCATCATATGGAGTTGCAGGGAAGACCACTTTCAGTCCGGGTATATGTGCAGTCAGTGATGACCAGTCCTGTGAATGCTGTGCACCATATTTTGAACCGACTGATACTCTTATTACCACGGGCATCCTTATCAGGTTACCACTCATTGCCTGCCATTTTGGAAGCTGGTTGAATATCTCATCGCCAGCGCGCCCGATAAAGTCGCAATACATGATTTCGGCTATTACCCTGCCTCCGCACATACCATAACCTATTGCCGTACCGACAATGGCACCTTCCGAAATTGGTGAATTGAACAGCCTGTGATAGGGGAGTGCCTCAGTCAGACCACGATAAACAGCAAATGCCCCGCCCCAGTCGCGGTTTTCTTCTCCCCATGCTGCCAGTGTAGGATCTTTGTAGAATCTGTCAATGATAGCCTCAAAAATTCCGTCCCGGAGCTGGAAAAGCCTGGCCTTTGAAACTGGTTTGCCTTCTTTGTCGAGATGAAACCGTCCTTTATTGCTTATCGATCTGATCCTTGGATTGTCACCGAGAGGAATGATAACATCAGGTTGTCTGTTCTCCATACTGTCAGCTGAATTATTGGAGAACATCATACGTCCTATACAGTCAGGATCATCATCAAGGTTCAAAGGTGGTGAAATGTTATCATCAATACTTAAACTTAGAATGTGACTTAATAATTCCCTGGTTTCGCCTGTAATGTTTTCAAGCTCATCCTGTGAGGCAATACCTGAATCGATAAGTATCTTACCAAAGGACAGGATTGAATCAGCTTCCTGCCAGGCTTCAATCTCTTCTTTCGACCTGTATGAAGAGGCATCAGATGGGGAATGGCCGCTGATCCTGTATGTAAGTGTATCAAGCAGAACAGGCCCTCTTTTCTCTTTCAGGATCTCCGTTTTTCTGCGAAAGGCATCTATCACTGCCAGCGGATTATAACCGTCAACTCTTTCGGCATGCATCATCTCCGGGTTAACGCCGGCACCTATCCTGGCCAGGATACCATAACCCATAGTTTCCCCCATGGTCTGTCCTCCCATTCCGTACAGGTTATTCATAAAATTAAAAATAAGAGGTAATCCGCCATTATATTCACCCTCCCAGAGTGTCCTGTACTGGTCCATCGTGGCAAATGAGATTCCTTCCCATACCGGACCACAGCCCATGGAAGCATCGCCAATATTACATATGACAACGCCAGGTTTCCTGTTAATCTTTTTATAAAGTGCGGCACCGACAGATATATCACCGGAGCCACCGACAATTGCATTGTTTGGATATATTCCGAATGGTGTGAAAAAGGCATGCATGGAGCCTCCGAGCCCTTTGTTGAATCCGTTTTCACGGGCAAATATTTCTGATAATGCCCCGTAAAGCAGGAAATGCATACCCAGTTTTTTTATATCTCCATGGAAATCCTTTTCAACTACTTTCAGGGTCATGCCTCCGAAATATGTTATCATTATGGTGTAAAGACTGTCTTCATCAAGATGCCTGATCGCAGAAAGTCCTTTGGCTATTATTTCACCATGACTTCTGTGGGAACCAAAGATATAATCGTCAGTGTCAAGGTTAAATGCCATACCCACAGCAGATGCTTCCTGCCCGATTGAGAGGTGGGCTGGTCCCGGATGATTATAGGCAATGCCGCTGTATTCACCTGTTGTCTTGATAAGGTTCAGCATGGTCTCGAATTCCCTGATGACCACCATGTCGTTATATATACTTATGAAATCATCACGGGTATATATCTTCTTTTCTTCTTCGATGGTTTTGTTGTACTGGTTTACAGGTATTTTACCGAATCCAATAAATTGTGGTTTTCTAATTTCTTCAGGGCTTATGTTCTGATTTTTTGGCATTGGTATTTATTGTTATATAGTTGCTGGTTGCTGGTTAAACTGCTGTTATACTCTATATTGACTCTGTGCTAACTCCGTGTTAATCCGTGGTTTAAAATAGTCATTCATAGTCATTCATAGTCATTCATAGTCATTCATAGTCATTCATAGTCATTCATAGT
>CAYYIW010000008.1:77716-102397 GCA_964472085.1 uncultured Rikenellaceae bacterium
CATTCATTGTAATTCATTGTAATTCACTGTAATTCATTGTAATTAGTTGATAAGGAAATGATTAAAAAGTGAAGGATTCAATCTGCTCCTTAATCTCTTTAAGGAACAGTGTTGCAGGACCACCATCCACTGCCCTGTGATCGTAAGTCAGCGACAAACCAATAAAGGGTACGAATCCGAAGGTATTGTTACCTAGATCCGCTGGCCTGTTAATTATTGTACAGACCCCCAGGATTCCTGTCTGGGGCAGGTTTATAACCGGTGTGAACATCTCAACTCCATAACCACCCAGGTTTGAAACAGTGAAAGTAGCCGCTTCACTTCTGATCAGTTCAGGATCAATACTTCCTTTCCTGCAGGCATCGGCAGCTTTTTTCAGTTCTTTCGAAAGTTCTTCAGGTTTCATGCTGCCGGCGTTTTTTACTACCGGAACCATCAATCCCCTTGTTGTATCGACAGCTAAGCCGATATGGACTTTATTAAATGTTCTTATTGTATTGTCCAGGAGATGGCTGTTCATTACAGGGAATTTCTCAAGTGCCCTGATAACACACCAGCATATCATATCATTAAGGGTGATATCATGTTGACCACTGCCCGTACTGATATTTTCCTTTATTTTATTCCTGGCTTCAAGAAGGCGTCTTACATCAGCGCTCATATGGTGTGTTACCTGGGCAGACTCATTAAGGGATCTGTACATGGCTGTGGCTATCAGTTTCCTTATGTTGGTTAAAGGACTGTCTGTAAATTCTTTATCCCCAGATACCGATTTCCCGGGGAAAGACTCATGACCAGCCAGCAGGTTTTGAATATCGCTTATTACTATCCTTCCGTTGGGTCCCGACCCCTGCAGATGGTCGTAGTCAACTTTTCTTTCCATGGCAAGACGCCTGGCCCTTGGTGAGATCCTTGTCCTGCCATTATCAGTTGTGCCAGGGATAACCGCGACCGGTATCTCAGAAGGTATTTCTTCTTTCGTGACCGGTTTATGAGCTTTTTCCTCATCCTGCCCGGCCGGCCGGAAAGCCAGGGTCGATTCACCTTCATTCCCGATTACTGCTATGTTAACCAGGACAGGCACCTCATCACCTTCACTGAAGAACCTTTCAAGGATTATCCCGTCCGCAGGGGATTCAATGTCAAAAGCGGCTTTGTCAGTCTCATATGACAATAAGATGTCCCCAGATGAGACACTCTCACCCTTCTCTTTAAACCATTTGGTTATTATACAGGTCTCTACCGATTGTCCCTGTTTTGGCATTATTACAGCAGTAGCCATATTCAAGCAATATTTTGTTATAAAAACCCCTTGTTCCTGTCACTTCGTTTAACTTCCGGTAAATTAAGAACTTGTAAGGATATGTGAGTTAAGTAAATGTTATATTATTACGATATGTCTAATTATCAGTAAATACAAAAATATATTTTATAACTTGTATTAACAAGTAAGTTTATTATATTTACAAAGAAAGTTGTTTTGTGTTTCAGAATCAATGAAATGAAAAACAGTGAATATATGTCAGAAGGACCGGGTGAGAGAAGATTAATGCCCCGGTACAGGTGGCTATATGAGATCCTGAGAAAACATATTCTGGAAGGGGTATACAGTGAAGGGGATCTTATTCCTTCTGAGAATGAGCTTTGCCGTATCTATGGTATGACACGTCCTACAGTGCGTCAATCGCTGTCGGAGCTGGCAAATGAGGGACTGATAATAAAGCGCCAGGGTAGAGGGAGCATAGTACACCTCCATCCACGTGAGATAGGAATTCTTTCGGTATCCGGTACAACATCTGCTCTTGGAAACAGGAATCTTAAGACGAGGATAATAGTTAAACCGGTACTTATCCCATGGCCGGATGATTTCATGTTCCCCCTTTCGGAACTGGAAAAGGAGTCGGGTTGTATATATATGGAAAGGCAAAGACTTCTTGACGACACCCCGGTATTTTACGATATAAACTTTATCCCGAATATAAATATGCCCAGAATTACCTCCAGGCAATTTGAGAACAGGTCGCTTTTCGGCATTCTAAGGGAGCATTATCAGCTTGAAATAAAGGGAGGGGAGCAGAGGTTAAAAGCGATACCAGCCACATCAGGGACCGGGAGATTTCTCAACCTTAAAAAGGGTCAGCCTGTCCTTCATCTGGAAAGAAAAATAGCTACCGGTAATCCGGTATTGTTCCTGTATTCATCATTATACTGCAATACGGAAAAGTATTCCATATTCGGAAGGTTTTAAATGATTTTTTTTCATTGTGAAAATAAAAATCTTACTTTTAGCCATCCCGTTCACGGGAATCAATAATCTACTAACTATTTTAAGAATACTACCAACATGAAAAATCAAAAGAAACAATGGACCAGGCGCCAGTTCATTAATTCATCTGCTGCCGGGATGGCCGGGATGATGGTTATGCCGCATTTGAAATCGTTAAGCAGTGACCTGTTAAGTAACGAAATTACACTTGGGTTTATCGGTATGGGGAGGCAGTCAATGTTCCTGATGAACGGCTTCCTGCAGATACCAGGTGTAAAAGTTGTAGCGGGTTGTGATGTATATGGAGTTAAAAGACAGCGTTTTGAAAAAAGGGTTAAGGAATTTTATGCGAATGCAGGAAAGGATGTTAAGCCTGTAACATACGAGGATTCCGACGACCTGTTGGCCCGTCCCGATATTGATGCTGTTGTGATAGCCGTGCCTGATCACTCACATGCCAGGATAGCAATAGCAGCATGTAAGGCTGGGAAAGATATATACCTGGAAAAACCCATGACATTTACTATAAAAGAAGGACAGGAACTGAAGAAAGCTGTCAGGCAACACAGCAGGATACTGGCTGTGGGTAGCCAGCAGAGATCTGATCCCGGATTTCAGCATGCTGTAAGACTTGTCCAGGATGGTGCTATAGGTAAGATAACTCATATCAATGCCTATGTTGGAGCACCCCCCACACCATATAACCTTCCGGAAGAACCGATACCGGCTGATCTTAACTGGGATAAATGGCTTGCTTCTCTTCCCGTTTATTACCATTATAATCATGAGCTTGACCCACCTATAACCATAGATCCCGAACAGAATGAACAACTATGGGGAGCATGGCGCTGGTATATCGGAATGGGAGGAGGATTTACAACTGACTGGGGTGCCCATATGTTTGATATAGCACAGTGGGGTTTGGGTATGGACAGAAACGGACCAGTTGAGATTGCTCCAATTGGTGACGGTACCAAATATATGAAATTCAAATACGCCAGCGGTGTTGAGATGACCTCCGAACCTTTCGATGAGAAGCTGACCAAAGGTGTCAAGTTCTGGGGAGACAAAGGATGGATAGAAGTGGCAAGGGGATACTTTAATGCATCGGATCCTTCATTTATTCCGGAAAATGCAAATGATAGCGACGGTCCGTATGAGACCAAAATTCCTCACCAGCTTAACTTCATAGAATCGGTAAGATCGAGAATCGACCCTGTGGTGCCTGTTGAAATAGGACACAGCAGTGCTACAGTCTGTAACCTTGGTAATATTGCGTGCCAGCTTAAAAGAACCATAAGATGGGATCCGGCAACAGAGACGTTTATAGGTGATACTGACGGCAAAGCAACCAAAATGCTTCAATACGAATATCGTAAAGGCTGGAAGCTTATATGATATTCCCGGTACTGAGGTATTTTAAAAATAAATAGTATTTAACCGCAGAGAACGCAAAGACCACGATGGGTTGTATCTTAAGAATTTAACTAAGTGTGATTTGTGCCTTCTTTGTGTTCCCGCCCGACTGGACGCCCGCCTGAACCACTTCAGTCGGGCAGATCGTTCAGGAGGGCTTAGCGGTTAAAAGGGATTTTTTAGACTTTCTATTTATTTTGGTCCGGGAATACCGGCTGGTCATCATTTAAAACTGTGGCAAACATGAAGCATTATAAACTGTTGACCCTGCTTTTAGTAGCAGTCCTGTCATTGCCGGAATGCAAGAACAGTAAATCTGATGTAATAGTGCTGTCAGCACCGGCGGGTAAACGCTTTACCAGGATCAATACTGATGGTGCGACAGTTATTCCGAACGGCAGGTTCATTACACCGGAGGGAAAATGTATTATGGTGGCTCCTCATCCCTTTGGACTGGCTCTGAGCCATGACGGGGGGACCGCTGTAACTGCAAACTCCGGAGTTAAACCTCTGTCGATATCAATTATTCATAAACTACGAAAAAAACCGGAGATAATACAGGTACCACCCGGATTTTCGAACGATGCCGGCGTGCTTGAATCTGTTTTTATGGGACTGGCTATCTCACCCGGAGACGATACAGTCTACGTATCAGGGGGACAGGAAAACAGTATACTGGTTTTTGATCTTGGCACAGGGCAGAAGATAGATTCTGTTGATTGTTCCGTCAGTAACGACAGTACCAGTTATCCGGATGGCTATATAGGAGACATGACCATCACAAAGGACGGTAAATACCTGTATGCTGTGGACCAGATGAATTTCAGGGTTGCAATAATCGATACAAGGTCACGTAAGGTAATCAGGTCGGTGGGCGTCGGACGCTATCCTTTTGGTATAGCGCTGTCTGACGATGAAAAAAAGCTGTATGTTGCAAATGTGGGCATGTTCAGGTATAGCAAGATCGGGAATGTCGAGTCTAATTCGGATTATCAAAAGGCACTATCCTTCCCTGCATTTGCATATAATACCCCGGAGATGATCAACGGCATCGATACTGATTCCCTGTCTATCCCCGGCCTTGGTGATCCAAACAGTGACAGGGCTTTCTCCGTATGGGCCATCTCGCTCGAAAATCCTGAGGAACCCGAAGTGGTGGCAAAGATAAAAACAGGAAATCTCGTAGGGCAGATGGTCGGGGGAATCCCGGCTGTTGGAGGTTCCAGTCCTAATTCCGTGGTAGCCACGAGGGATTACCTGTTTGCCAGTAATGGTAATAATGATAACATTACTGTCATTGACCTGAAGACAGATACCGTGATTACCAATATTTATCTCAAACCGGATGAGACTTTGAAACACTTCAGGGGTGTCATACCTTTTGGTCTGGCTGTTTCGCCTGATGAAAAAAGACTCTTTGTAGCTGAGGCCGGAATCAACGCCGTAGGAGTCATAGATATACCTTCCTTCAGGGTACTTGGACATATCCCTGCCGGCTGGTTTCCTTCCAGGTTGAAGGTCACACCTGACGGAAAAGATCTTATCGTGACAAATGCAAAAGGATTTGGCAGCGGACCTAACGGGGGAAGGGATTTTGTAGAGGGTGGAGAGGGAACTTATGTTGGCAACCTGATGAAAGGTACTGTTGAGGTTATTAAGATACCATCTGAATCGAGGCTTAAGAAGCTTACCAGGAAGGTTGTTGAAAACAATTTTTACAGACGCTATGCATCGGATCTTCTCAAAGAGAGAAGGGATAACCCGGTACCCCTGTACGGGGGCCAGGATACTTCACCTATAAAACACATAGTCTTTATTTCCAAGGAAAACCGTACATACGACGAGATTTTCGGACAGGTTAAAAAAGGTAATGGTGATCCTACAATAGCCCGTTACGGTCACAATGTTTCTTTCTCAAACAGGGAAGGAACCATGAAAGTAAATAATGCCACGGTGATGAGCAATCACCTTGAACTTGCCTCACAGTTCGCAATGGCTGACAATTTCTACGTCGATTCGGATGTGTCAGCCGATGGTCACAGGTGGCTTGTCAACACATACCCGAATGAATGGGTTGAAACATGTACTCCTGCCAGCTACGGGGGAAACAGGAATTACAACCCGGCTTCCAGGGCACCAGGAAGTCTTGCCATGAACGGCGCGGCAGGTGCTATCTACCCGGAAGATTACAATGAAGCAGGATCTATGTGGGATCACCTCGAGCGCAACGGGATCGATTTTTACAATTTTGGTTTCAGCATCATGTTTGAACCGGCTTTTTATGATCCTTCATTTAAGTATACAGGTGTGAAGCAATTTGCCAATTTCCCGTTACCGGCTCCTCTTTACAACAGGACATCAAGGGATTACCCCACATTTAATATGGCTATTCCTGACCAGTTCCGTATAAGCCAGTTTATTAATGAGTTCAATAAGAAATGGACCGGGGATGGAAAGGAGATGCCGCAGTTAATAACTGTGATCCTGCCAAATGATCATGGTGCAGATGAACGTCCGGGGGCCGGTTACCCGTTCAGGGAGAGTTATATGGTCGATAATGACCTTGCTGTGGGAAGGATTGTTGAATTCTTATCACACACACCTTACTGGAAAAATATGGCAATATTCATAACTGAGGATGATGCCCAGAATGGAGTGGATCATATTGATGCCCATCGCAGCGTACTGATGGTTATATCACCATATGCAAAAAGGAATTATATCAGCAGCGTGCATTACAGCTTTGGCAGTATTTTCAAGACTTTCTGGAATATTCTTGGACTTCCCTACCTGAACCAATATGATGCCGGGGCAACTGACCTTTCAGATATGTTCACTTCAAAACCTGATTATACATCATATTCAGCTTTGCCACCCGATACCAGGATCTTTGATCCACAGAAAGCCCTTACCCCGTATGATGAGAATTTTGACTGGGATGCTCTGAAGAAATCGCCCGTTATTGATGATCCGGCGGAAATGATAAAAGATCAGAAAGAGGATCCGGGATACAGGCTGAAAGATCAAAAGAGATAAAAAAAAGAGGCTGTTTCAATATTATAGAACAGCCTCTTACGTATCAGTTTGAATAAGATCAATCTACCCTTTTTACTTTGATAGCAACAGGCCCTTTTTCTCTCTGTTCAATTTCAAACTCAACAGCCTGGCCTGCTTCAAGTTCAGTATGGGCAACTTCCAAACCAGAGCGATGAATAAAGATGTCCTTCTGGTCCTCAGTCTGAAGGAATCCGTACCCTTTTACCCTGTCATACCATTTAACAGTGCCTTTCATAGTCATAGTTTTTTAGTTACCTACCTGTAGTTGTCTCTTCTGTTTGGACCACCGCCTCTGCGGTCGTTGTCGCCGCCTCTGAAATTACTTCGTCTGTCGGCTCTTTCAATAGATTCGTTTACAATGATGTTTCTACCGCTAACTTCTGCACCATTTAATTCTTCAATAGCTTTTTTTGCTTCAGATTCATTTGGCATCTCAACGAAACCAAATCCTTTACTTTTACCAGAGTACTTGTCAAAAATAATTTTAGCGGATGTTACTTCGCCATACTCTTCAAAAACTTCTCTGAGTTCTGCTTCATTCATTTTAAAATGAAGACTTCCTACGTAAATGTTCATAATTCAATAATTAAGTAAATAAAAACAGTAACAAAGGTCCGACTTATTTTCGAAATCTAAAAATAAATGGGCATAATAATCGTCATAAATTATTGTATTTAAGTAACTTTTTGAATCTTTCCCATATGATTTATCAGTAGTGCGAATGATACGAGTATTACCAAATACTTATCTTAAACAAGATTTTTAGTTATTTGTTCGATTGATAGAATATCAGGACCTGCCGGATTGGCTGCTCACAACAGTTCATAACGGCTCTGTTCCCTGTGCTGGATCAAGATCTTTTCTTCAGTATCAGGGCTCCTGGCGACAGTATTTGTAAGTATATGACAGTCTATCTTTTTTTCCCGGTCATTTCCCTGATTTCAAGCTTTAATACCCTGGTTTTTTTCATGTTTTTTTCATCATAAGAGAAACCATCTCTCCCAGTATAATGATACATGATTATATCCAGCCCTTTCTTTTTCTCTTCAGGGTCAGTTACCAAACTTATATATCCGTATCCCACAACACCCCTGAATCTCATTCCCCAGTCACAACCATTTTCTCCTCCGTATAATTCATGATCAGTGTCCATCTCAAAACAGACATAGCTGTTCTTCCTCATCATTTCAAATTTTCTTCCTTCTGAAGCACCATGAAAATAGAGGCATGGAAGTTCTCCCCCTGAATACCCGAAATTCATTGTGACAATATATGGGATACTATTATCGGCAAAGGCAACTCTGCATACATCTGATTGTGATATAACCGATTCTATTTCAGATATATCATCTATTTGCCTGTCCTTTCTTCTCATAGGATTTCTTAACCTTTTCTATTTCTCTGAAAGCAGGGCAGTTCCCGTCGTGGGCTCCCGGAAGATAACCTGTACTCATAAGGAACTCATTCGTAATTTCTCCACCTGTAAAACGGAAAGTCTTTTTGAAGAGCCTGGTCCACTCCTCAAGCGAAGATATTTGTTTAGCGTTGGCATCGAGCCAGTTTTTGAATGATCCTGATCTTTGCCTTATCCCGGTTATTATCCTTGCATTATCAATAGCTGCCTTTATCTTCAACTTGTTCCGGATTATGCCTTTATCGTTCATCAGTCTTTCAAACTCTGAATCACCGTATGTAGATACCTTGTCGATGTCGAAATTATCGAATGCCTTCCTGAAATTATCCTGTTTCTTAAGTATTAGGATCCAGTTAAGTCCGGCCTGGTTTATTTCAAATATAAGCCTTTCGAAAAGTTTATTGTCATCATCAAGAGGAAAGCCATAGTAATTATCGTGATAATCCTTGTGAAGCCTCAGCGTTTCACCTGTCAGGTTCTTAATATATTCACAATAAGTCATGTTACCTGTAATGTATTATTATAAAAGGTTTTAATACGTTAAGTCCGATATGAACGATAAAAATAAAGAAATTTATTAACTTTGCCTGCAATCCCGGAAATGAATAAAGAAATAACCAAAACCTGATTAATATGGGAAAAGGTGATAGAAAATCGAGAAGAGGCAAGATTGTACTTGGCTCTTATGGAGTAAGGCGTCGACGTAGGAAATCCTTGAGACCGGCTGTCGTCAAAGAAAAGGTGACAAAGGCAAAGGAGATTAAAGATACTAAGACGGTTAAAGAGAAAAAGAGTGCTGGCTCTTCCAAGGATGTGAAAGAGACCAAAACTTCAAAAGCAAAAGCTGCAAAGACAACAAAGGAAAAGAAAGAAGTAACCGGGGTTAATGAGAAGAAAACTGAAAAAGCCTCTAAAACAGCCGGTACGAATACAACAGGAAAGACGGTAAAAGCAAAAAAACCTGAAGAGGATAAACAGCAATAGTTTTTGTATTTTAAATGATATTAGAGTTGGTTAGCTTTGCTGAATGACTAACGACGCACAATAAGCCATTTGTAATCTTCCGGATCGATGGCCGCATTTATAATTACCGGTTCATTAACAGCTAAAGCATCTATTACAGCCTGTCTCATGCTTTCATCTGACCATGCTCTCATGACTTTTATCCCAAGGAAGATATCAGAGTCGAAAAGATCGCCCTGGTAAAGTAGTGTTCCGTATGGGGTAGTATTTTTCCACGATTGTTTCACCTTAATAAGGTTAAGTTCCCCATCGGAGAAAACAACCACTATCACGGGAAGGTTGTATCTTCTTGCAGTGATCAGTTCTCCGGCCATCATCAGGAATCCGCCATCACCCGTGATACAGACTACTGTTGCCTCCCTGGAGTTAAGCTGGGCAGCCAGAGCGGCAGGAATACCAAAACCCATTCCTGACCAGCCGTTGGTCATAAGCAGCCTGTTATTTCCTTTTGTCCTCCAGAACTGGCCAAGCAGATGCAGGTGAGAGCCCACATCTGCCGTAATTATGGTATCACCTGGTAATTCATCATACAGTATTTTCATTGCTGCAACGGGACCAAAATGACCTGTAAATCCCATAAAGACAGACTCCATCTCATCTCGAACCCCCTCTATAAGTGATCGTTCAAAAATCAGCGATCCCGAATTGAGGTTCTTGAGGATGCTGAACCATTCTTCTGCCGGACCCCAATATGGTGCCACAGTACCTTTTTCAGGAAGGTCAGTCTCCTTTATATCGAAATGAACAAGAGGGACATCCGGCATCCATGATTCATAATTAAACTCGACCTGATCATATCCCAGGCCTATTACCAGGTCTGTCCTTTCGAATATGTCCTCTATAAAATCGCTTAAAGCGTGAAAAAGTACACCGGCATAGCATGGATGATCTTCTGCTATTATACCTTTAGCCATCGGAGTGACTACAACGGGCATTTGATAACGATCGATAAAAGACAACAACCGGTCACTTATGCCAAGCCGGGCCGATGTTAGGCCAACAGCAAGCAGTGGTCTCCGAGATTTTTCCAGCAGGGAAATGACGCCATGAATATTATTATAATAATATTCGTTGCCAGTCGGCATCACTACATTAGGGACAGCTACAGTTTCTGTCCCGGCAATATCCGACGGCAATCCGATGTGAACCGGACCAGGATACGAACCATGACACGTCTGCAGAGCCTCGTTCATTACTTCAGCAACGTTGACGGCTGTCATTCTCAGTGTTATCTTTACAAGCGGCTCAAATAGTTTCTGATGATCAATGTTCATCTGCGTAGTTCGCTTAATCATCTCATCACCGATTTCGCTAGTAAAAACTATTACAGGGGACCTGTCAAGGAGTGCACCACCAACACCTGTGGTTATGTTTGTGGCTCCCGGACCAAATGTGGAATGACAAACACCAGTTATTCCGGTCATTCTTGCGGTAACATCCGCCATTATCCCGGCTGATGCCTCATTGGATGTAAGGATGAATTCGATACCAGCCGATCTGAATGCTTCCATGTATGGAATAGATGGTCCGCCCGGGATACCGAAAACAAATCTTACACCGTTTATAAAAAGTTGATTAGCAATGTATTCTGCAATGGTCATCATTAACATGTTGAATAACAGACAAAACTATTAAATATTCTGATGTCTTCATATTAAAATTAATATCAAATTCTGTTACATTTATGCTGACGTTGAGTGTAATGTAAAAAATTTAATCTATCAACATATGAAGAGGACTTACTTTTTTCCGTTTTTTCTTTTAGCTGCAGTCATTATTAATTTCAATGCTTATTCGCAGGGTACTGCTGACGATTACAAAAGGGCTGATTCACTATTGAAAATGGTATCAGGCAAAGTCTATTACAGTGATGTAAATCCTTCCTGGATCGGGGAAACCGGCAGTTTTTTATACGAGACCAATACACCGGATGGCAAAGAATATATGATAGTTAATACCGGAAAACTTACAAAGAAGCAGGCATTTGATCAGAAAAGGTTTGCAGAAGCATTTGAAGCTGTAACAGGAAAGAAAACCAGTCGCGGTAAGCTCCCTATAAGCAATATTGTTTTCTCTGATGAAAAGTCGGGTTTTGCTTTCCAGTATGATAACTATAACTGGCTCTGTAATCTGAAAAATTACAGGATAGAAAAGAGGGACCGGGTTACGGATAATCACCGCAGAAGAGAATGGGACTGGGGTTTCAGGGACGAACTGGGCAACGGTCCGGTGGTTTCCCCGGATAAAAAATGGACAGCTTTCATAAAAAATTATAATGTCTATGTAAAAAACAATGATGATAAAAGGGAATACCAGTTAAGCTATGATGGGGGACTTGGCAAGTATTATTCCTCGTATATTAAATGGTCAGGCGATTCAAGGAAGCTGGTGTCATGCCTGGTAATACCAGCTGAGAAACATATGATCTATTATATCGAATCATCACCTGAAGATCAGCTTCAGCCTAAACATTATTCGTATGAATATCAGAAACCGGGGGATGCTATTCCCCAGAAGTTTCCCCAGCTATTCGATGTTATGCCGGGCAAACACATAATAGTTGATGAGTCGATGCTATCCAATCAGTATTCGGTTAATAATATTAAATGGAGTAAGGATAACACTTATTTCACTTTTGAATACAATAAGAGAGGCCACCAGGTATACCAGGTAATAAAAGTCGATGCAGCGACAGGCAATTCCGGAGTTATCATTAATGAGACGTCTCCTACTTTTATTGATTATAGCGGGAAATATTTCAGATATGACCTGGAACCGGAAAATGAAATAATCTGGGAATCGGAGAGAGACGGCTGGAATCACCTGTATTTTTATGATTCATCAACAGGCAAGGTTAAAAACCAGATCACAAGCGGAGAATGGGTAATAAGGGATGTTACTTTTGTTGATGAGAAGAACCACCAGATTGTATTTGAGGCAAGCGGGAAGGAACCTGGAGATCCTTATTTTATCAATTATTACAGGATCAATTTTGACGGTACAGGACTGGTAAGACTTACAAACGGTGAAGGTAACCATAAAGCCAGTTTTTCACCTGACAGGAAATATTTTGTAGATACATGGTCAAAAGTCGATTCCCCGCCGGTCTCTGTTCTCAGGAGAACAGAAGACGGGGAACAGCTTATGGTCGTTGAAAAAGCTGACATTTCCGATCTGCTTTCAACAGGCATAAGACTTCCGGAACCATTTGTGGCTAAAGGAAGAGACGGAAAAACGGATATCTGGGGAATAATTATAAAACCCGTAAATTTTGATTCTGCCAGAAAATACCCGGTAATAGAATATATCTATGCGGGACCGCACAGCAGTTTTGTACCGAAAAGTTTCCGTCCCATTGTAAATGGGATGCACCAGATGGCAGAACTGGGTTTTATCGTCGTACAGATTGATGGCATGGGGACTTCAAACAGGTCAAAAACCTTTCATGATGTTTGCTGGAAAAACATCAAGGATGCAGGCTTTCCTGACAGGATATTATGGATGAAGGCAGCGGCAAAAAAATATCCGTATTTGGACCTCGACAGGGTAGGTATATACGGAACTTCCGCAGGTGGACAGAATGCTGCAGGTGCCGTACTTTTTCACCCTGAGTTTTATAAGGTTGCTGTAGCATCCTGCGGATGTCACGATAACAGGATGGATAAGATGTGGTGGAATGAACAATGGATGGGCTGGCCGGTAGGGAAAGAGTACGCGGAATCATCAAATGTGGAAAACGCCTGGAGGTTGAAAGGAAAGCTTATGCTCCTGAATGGCGAAATGGACAATAATGTTGATCCTACCACTACAATGCAACTGGTTAATGCACTTATTAAAGCCAACAAGGAATTTGAATATGTTTTTTTGCCCGGCATGAAACATACAAGTGGAGGATCTTATGGCGAAAGAAAACGAAGGGATTTCTTTGTAAAAAATCTGCTGGGTGTAAATCCACCCGACTGGAATGCTGAAGATCAATGATTTTTTCAGATATTTGCAGGCAAAAATTTTTAGCAATTGTTCAGTAAGGGAAACACTATCTTTTTAGCTATCGTAGCATGCCTTTTCTGGTCGACAGCATATGCTGCCATTAAGATCGGATTACAATACGACACGCCGTTCCATTTTGCAGGACTGCGCTTCATGATCGCCGGGTTGCTGATATTGCCTTTTACGGTGAAACCGGCAGCTTTCATCAAGATGGTAAGACAACACTGGAAGCTTGTGGCATGGGTTACATTGTTCCAGGCCTTTCTCAATTATGCATTCTTTTATAAGGGAATGACCCTTGTTCCAGGTGCACTCGGAGCTGTGATTGTGGGATCACAACCCCTTGTGACAGCTGTTGTAGCAGCAATTATGACCAAAGATGATAAGCTTACAGGCAAGAAGCTCTTTACAATCTTTTTTGGGATATCAGGTGTTATCCTGATAAGTGGAGGTAGACAGGTCTTCGATTTTGGAACTGCAATGGAGCTTGTCGGTGTCGTGCTGATTTTGTTTGGAAACATTGCAACTGCTACCAGTAATGTACTGGTCTCTGTTAAAAGTCACGGTATGAACCCTATGGTGCTGAGTGCTGTTTCGTTGTTTACAGGCGGACTTTCAATTTTCCTGCTTTCAGAGGGTATTGAGACACCAGGCAGTAATTTCCCTGCAGAATACTGGCTGCTGCTTTTATGGCTGAGTTTTATGGCAGCATTTGCTTTTTCACTGTGGTACAGGCTTTTACAACGCCCGGGTGTTAAGGTATCTGAACTTAATCTCTGGAAATTTATTATACCTGTTGTAGGAGCTGTCTTAAGCTGGCTGTTCGTACCAGGGGAGAAGCCGGACTGGCTTACAGTATCGGGAATGATAATAATAACATCTTCGCTGATATTGTTCTACAGAAGTTCAAAGGAAGTTCCTGTAAAAAAGAAAATAATTGTCAATTATGATAAAGAGAGTTAAAGCACTTGTTTTTTATGCAGTTTTCTGGCTGGCATTTTTCTTTTTTGCCCGCCTGTTTTTTATACTTTTCCAGTATCATAATTCATTCCAGTATAGTATTATGGGACTGCTGGCAACATTTTACCACGGCTCGGCTCTTGATATATCAACCACCGGTTACTATATGATATTACCGTTATTGTTTGCTGTTCCCGGTTTATACTTTAACGGCAACTGGTACAAAACAGCGGTTAAGTTATACACATGGTTTCTGATAGTCTTCTCATCCATAATTGTTGTATCCGATGCCAATCTTTATTCCTACTGGGGATTTCGGATGGATTATACCCCTATGTTATACCTTAAAACCCCGGCTGAGGCAATGGCATCGGTAAGTACATTGAAGATAATAGTGTCCCTGCTTACGATAATGTTAATGGCAGCCTTTTTTATATTCCTGTATAACCGGTATATAAACAGGTTATTTGATGGCTTTGACAGACCGCGTTACTGGATGCCTGCCATCCCGCTGTTCCTCCTATTGTGTGGAGCATTGCTGATACCTATCCGGGGAGGAACGGGTCTGGCACCTATAAATGCAGGAACTGTGTATTTCAGTAATAAGATGTATCTTAATCATACTGCTGTAAATGCAGTCTGGAATGTGGGGACAACAGCTTTCACAAACAAGCCTGTGAAAAATCCATATGTTTTTGGTGACATAAAAACGGCAGAGGCAACTGTCGATTCGCTTATCGCACCGGAAAGTATCCCGGAGAAAGTACTTAAGACTGACAGGCCGAATATTATAATCATAGTTCTGGAAAGTTTCAGTGGCTACCTTGTCGGGCCGCTGGGAGGTGACTCGACAGTTACCCCCAACCTGAACAGGTATGCAAAGGAGGGTATTTTATTTACTAATTTCTATGCTTCAGGTACCAGGACCGACAAAGCTATCCCTGCTGTCCTTGACGGTTATCCTGCCCAGCCTGCACAGTCGATCATCAAAGAACCGAAAAAGACCCAGTCATTACCGAGTATCGTTAAGATACTTAACGGTGAAGGTTATAACAGTGCTTTCTGGTATGGAGGGGAGATCAATTTTGCCAATTTTAACTCTTTTGTCATAGGTTCTGATTTTGAATCGATAATTACAAAGAATAATTTCAGTTCTGAATTTTATAACTCCAAGTGGGGTGTGCATGATCATATAATGTTTGCTGCTCTTGAAGATTCGATGAAGGTAGTAAAGGAGCCATTCCTGAAAGTTGTTTTGACTCTCTCCAGCCATGAACCTTTTGATGTGCCCATGGAGCCGGTCTTTCCCGGTAATGACAACGTGTCGAAATATAAAAATTCGGTTTATTATGCCGACAGGTCTCTTGGAGGATTTCTTGACTGGGCCAGGACAACAGACTGGTGGAAGAATACCCTGGTGGTTATGGTAGCCGATCATTGTGCACGTATCACCAGTGACATGCCTATATATACCAGGTACGTATTCAGAATTCCGATGATATGGACAGGCGGAGCACTGTCGAGAACAGGTTATGTGGTAAAGAAAACAGGAAGCCAGGTCGATATACCAATCACCATTCTGGATCAGATGGGTATTAAAAATGAGTTCCCGTTTGCCAAGGATCTTTTAAGTGAAAGGTCAAATTCTTTTGCTTTCTATACGTTCAATGAAGGATTTGGGTTTGTGACTGATTCATCTTCAGTAAGCTACGACCTTAAACAGAGAAAAACAATCCTGGGTGAGGGAAACGATCCTTCATGTGCAGAAAATCTGGGGAAATCTTATCTTCAGGTACTATTTGATGATTATTTGAAAAGGTAGACCGTTT
The DNA here is from genome assembly GCA_964472085.1 of uncultured Rikenellaceae bacterium. Lineage (GTDB taxonomy): Bacteria > Bacteroidota > Bacteroidia > Bacteroidales > VadinHA17 > LD21. The sequence goes on from CAYYIW010000008.1 coordinate 93,672, forward strand.
GACTTTTCAGTCAGGAGTGACCATGACAGGGAAAAAAAAGATACCCGGAGTTGTTATTATGCTGGGATTTGTGAGTCTCTTCACGGATGTGGCAACGGAAATGATATATCCACTGATCCCTGTTTTTGTCGCTGCACTGGGCTCCGGAGCTATTCTGCTTGGAATTATTGAGGGTGTTGCTGAGTCTACTGCTGCACTGCTTAAGCTGGTAAGTGGAATTATATCAGATAAGATTGGGAAAAGAAAAATTCTTGTTGTAGCCGGCTACACAATATCCTCCTTAGTGCGGCCAATCACAGGGCTTGTAACAGCAGCGTGGGAAATAATACTTATCCGAATGACAGACAGGGTAGGTAAAGGAATAAGAACAGCTCCAAGGGATGCTCTTATTGCATCATCGGTTGACAGGCAGATGAGAGGCAGGGCTTACGGTTTTGAACGTGCGATGGATCATGCAGGAGCTGTTATAGGACCATTGCTTGCCATTTTGGCCCTCATAATACTTTTTTTATGGTTTCACCTGAGTGATCCGGTTACAGCTTTACGATGGACTTTCATCCTGGCCATAATTCCCGGTATCCTGGCTGTTCTTACTCTTGTGCTGTTTGTTAAGGAACCTGTAGCTAAGAATGAACAGGGTAAGACATTTACATTATCTCTGAGATCTGTTGATAAAAATTTCAGGAATTACCTCCTTGTAATGATCCTCTTTACCCTCGGAAATTCATCCGATGCCTTCCTTTTGTTCAGGGTTGAAGAAGCAATTCACAGAAGTGGAGCAGTCATTGATGCGGTAAACGGTATACCCCTGCTTCGTAAAATGATTTCCTCGTTCGGCGATGAATCGGTCAGGACTGAAGTTATCAATATCCTCTTTCTGCCTCTTGTGTGGTCCTTTTTTCACATAATAAAGGTTGTGTTCTCAACACCGCTGGGAACACTATCCGACAGAATTGGCAGGAAAACCGTGATAATTACGGGCTGGATAATTTATGCATTTGTATACCTTTCGTTTGCGCTTCTTGTATTTTTAAGACCGGGGATGCAAATTGCTGCAACATTCATCCTTTTTGCCATATATGCCCTGTTTTATGCCTTTACTGAAGGTGCTGAAAAGGCTTTTGTCGCAGATATGGTAAGTGATGAAAAACGGGGAACAGCTTTTGGCCTGTTCAATCTTTCAGTTGGACTGGGAGCTCTGCCGGCAAGTGTGATATTCGGATTCCTGTACAGTTATTTTGATAAAACCATGCCGGGCTACGGTGGCACTGCAGCCTTTGGATTCGGGGCTTTCATAGCAGTGGTCTCGATGATTCTGTTATCCGTCAGGGTGCATGAGAGCGGAAGGACCGCTACTGACCGGTAGGATAAATTATTAATGTCTGTATTTCTTCCTGTCTTTTTTTATGTTTCTTGTGTTATTCCTGCCTGTCCTGTTATAAATGCCGGCATTGTCTTTTTTGCGTTTACCTGCTTTGGTTTCAGCTCCTGAAGGTTTTTCCTGGGCTATTTCCACGACGACTTTTCTGTTCATAAACCTGGCATTCCGTAGCGACTTTAGTATATCATCGGAATAACCTTCCTCTACCTCAAAAAAAGAAAATGATTTCATAAGATCAATCTTTCCGATCGGGATCTTTCTTCCCCTGGTGTTGGAATTGATAAGTTCTATCAGTTGCTCCGGGTAGAAGCCGTCTGTTTTTCCAAGATTTATGAACAACCTTGTGTATTTCCCGGGATATTGTCCCTTTTTCCCTCTTTTATCCTTAAATGATGAACCGGAATCGCCGAAAGTTACAGGTGAGATAATTTCTTCCCCATTCCTGTAGTCATCAAGAAACCTGTCAAACTGAAGTGAGACTACTCTCCTCAGGAGTTCCTCCCTGTCCAGCCCCGACAGTTTTTCTTTTATCTCAGGTAAGATCTTTTCTATCTCCTGATGACTGGTTGCGATGTTTTCCAGCCTGGAAACCCAGTTAAAAAGTTGTTTTTCACAAATTTCCTTTCCTGTTGGAACGATCATGGCCTTAAAGGGTTTCTTAACTTTCCGTTCTATTTCGTGCAGAAGGTGCTTCTCCTTAAGATGCACAATTGATATTGAAACACCTTTCTTTCCGGCTCTGCCGGTCCGGCCACTTCTGTGTGTATAAATTTCTGTATCCTCCGGCAGACTGTAGTTTATCACATGGGTCAGGTCATCCACATCAAGCCCCCTTGCTGCCACGTCTGTGGCAACAAGAAGCCTGATATTTCTTAACCTGAATTTCTGCATCACGGTATCACGCTGTGCCTGTGACAGATCTCCATGAAGAGCATCGGCATTATACCCGTCATCTATAAGTTTTGATGCTATCTCCTGTGTATCCCTACGAGTCCTGCAGAAAACGATGCCGTATATATCAGGTTCTGAGTCGGCTATGCGTTTAAGAACCTTGTATTTATCTTTTGCATGAACCAGGTAATAGGCATGGCTTAAGTTAACGGGTGATGAGTTTCTGGTACCGATCGTTATTTCAACAGCATCATGCATATATTTCCTGGCTATTGAGGCAATTTCGGAAGACATGGTAGCCGAAAAGAGTAATGTTCTTCTTTCATCAGGAACCTCTTCAAGTATTTCATTTATACTGTCCAGAAAACCCATGTTAAGCATTTCATCAGCTTCATCAAGGATCACAGTCTTTACAGTTGATAGTTTTGCAGCTTTTCTTCCTGTCAGATCAATGAGACGACCTGGTGTTGCCACAATGATCTGCGCTCCCTGTCTGAGGCCCCTTATCTGGTTCTCAATGCTTGCTCCACCGTACACAGCCTGTATCTTTAATTTTCCTGTGAACCTGGCAAAATCATTGAGATCATTTGTTATCTGATGGCACAATTCTCTTGTTGGGCATAGTATAAGGGCCTGTGTGGTGTTTAAAGTCACATCCGTAGTCTGCACCAGAGGTAATCCGAAAGCTGCTGTTTTACCTGTTCCGGTCTGTGCAAGGGCTATGATATCCCTGTCGTCAGAAAGCATTTCAGGGATAACCTTTTCCTGGACCGGCATCGGATGTTCAAATCCCAGTTCCTTAATTGCATTAAGTATACCGGGTGTGAATCCCATATCTTCAAAATTCATAATTTCATATATAATTCAGGTGATTCCCGGGACTGGCGCTTTTTTGTTTACGGTCACAAGGGATATGGTAACTGACCCGGCCAATATGACTGATGACGCTTCCTGAAAGTCACGCGGTTAATAAGGTCGCGAAGATAATCAAATTATTCAAATTAACATCAGTGATAAAATGTTTATAAAATCCACAATATTATTAAGTTATATAATCTGAAATCCATAAATTTGTATTAATGGAATCCAGGCCTGTAAAAATATTTACCTCAGTCGGCTCGAAGAGAGTGGATTATATTGCAGCAGTAATTTTCGGTGATATACTTGGATTATCATGGGAAACAGTTACAGATAAGAGGAAACTGGGTAAGAATCATATAATTAATTATTCCGGAGAGAAAATTGAGGGAGCTTTTAACATAATCCCTCATCCTCTTCTTTTTGAAAGAAAGCTTTCCAGGCATGAGATCACCATAACAGAATGGAAAAATTTACCGGTATTCTTCAGTACAGAGCCGGGATCAGATATTCCTTTCGATATATTTGCAGCTTCCTTCTGGCTGATAACAAGATATGAAGAGTACCTCGATGAGGATCCGGATGAACACGGAAGGTTTAAAGCTTCTTCATCACTGGCATTTAAGAACGGCTTTCTCAGGAAGCCTGTTATTGACCTGTGGGCCAGGGAATTTGCAAAAACCCTGTTGAAAAAGTTCACTTCACTGGTGTTCAGGAGTAATGAATTCAGCTCTTTCCTGACAATTGACGTGGACCAGGCTTATGCTTACCGCGGCAGAAACTTCGTGAGGTCAATAGGCGGATTCATACGTGATCTGACAAATAATGACAGGCATGCCTCGGAACGTTACAGGACAATAACCGGAAATGAGAAAGATCCTTTCGATGTTTTCGATTTCATTACAGGCAAGATTACTGAATATGATACACGGGCAGGATTTTTCTTTCCCGTTGGTGATTATTCTGAATATGACAAGAATCCGTCATGGAAAAATGAAGACTACCGGAACCTTATATCAGATATTTCGCGCAGGTTTGACACCGGACTTCATCCTTCATATCATGCTTCTGAAAATTATCAGACTGTTGCCTCTGAACTTGCAAGACTGAACGACATTACTGAAACGGATATCAGGAAAAGCAGGTTCCATTATCTCAGGTTTACCATACCACAATCATATAATTATCTTATCAAAGCAGGAATAAATGAGGATTATTCACTGGGATATGCTGATGAACCCGGATTCAGGGCAGGTATAGCCCGTCCTTTCTATTTTTACGACATCAATGCGGATGAACTTACAAACCTGAAAATAATTCCTTTCCAGGTGATGGATGCTACCCTTTATCAGCATAAAGATGCTGATCCTGATACAGTGCTGAAAGTAATGCTTGACCTGATGACAGAAATCCGGAAAACAGGGGGGCTTTTTGTAAGTATATGGCATAATACGTACCTGTTGGACAATACCGAATGTATGGATTGTAGAGAAACATTTGAAACAATTCTCAGAACGCTGGCATCATGATAGTATTTTATAACAATAATGAAATAGACAGGGAACAGTGGGATAACTGTATCAGGAACTCCCCCGGGATAAAACCATATGCTTATTCCTGGTACCTCGATATAATGGCTCCCGGCTGGCAGGCTCTTGTTGATGATGATTATGACTCGGTCTTTCCTATGCCTGGTTTTAAAAAATATGGTATCCGCTATATTACAACTCCTATTTTTCTTCAGCAGCTCGGGGTGTTCTCCCCTGATAAACCTGCTGACCTCTCCCTGTATGAATTCCTGGATTTCCTGCCTGACTTTTACAGGCTTATCGATCTGTGTGTGGGTGAAGCCAGACTGGTAAAAGGCTTCAGGGTTACCGGCAAGGTAAATTATGAACTGGACCTGAACAGGCCATATGAAACCCTGTGGAATAATTTCTCATCTCATTGCAAACGAAATATTGAAACATCATCAAGGAAAAAACCGGAACTGGTTACGGATATTACTCCGGATGAATTGATAGACCTCTTTATTGCAAATAAGGGAAAAGAAATAAGGGGAATTAAGAACAGAGACTATAACAGGCTGAGAAACCTGATGCATTTCTGCCTGAAAAATAAAAGGGGCCGGATAATAGGTGTGAGAGCAGCAAGAAAAAAAATCCTGTATGGAATATTTCTTGTCGAGACAAGAGGTAATAAAACAATGCTATTAGTGGTTAATACACCCCAGAGCCGTGATAAAAGAATAGGCTATTTTGTTGTTAATGAGCTCATAAAAGCAGGGGTACAGACACACACTATCCTCGATTTTGCAGGCTCTTCCATTCCTTCAGTGGCATCTTTTATGGAATCTTTTGGTCCCGAAAAAGTACCATTCTACAGGCTGTACAGTAACAGGCTTTTCTGGCCGGCCAGGATGCTGAAATAGACAGTGTGAACTTAGAGGTTCATTATTTTTATCTTTTCAAACAGACTTCTGTAATTTCCCGTTCAGATGATAGTAGCCGGATGTAATGCCAGTCCCTGAAAAGGTTGTTATGAAACAATTATTTAAAAATATTACAAAATATGTAAAAATATACTATATTTGTAATATAATTATGTTTTTGAAACATGTATAAAGAAAGTCCCAAAAAGACATTGCTGCTGGAAGCAGGACGGAAACTGTTCTGGAAATATGGTTTCAGAAGGGTTACGACAGATGAGATTTGTAAAGAAGCCGGGATCAGCAGGATGACATTTTACAGGTGTTTTGATAATAAGATTCATCTGGTAAAGACTATTTACAGCAATCTCGTGGACCAGACCATGAGAAAATTCTATGATATAATAAGGTCCAGGGAATCAACTTCTGATAAGCTGAAGAAGATGCTGATGCTTAAAATGGAAGCTACTGATAATATCAGCAGGGAGTTCCTGATGGATTTATACAATAGTCCGGGTTCCGATCTGCAGGTTTTCGTAGAGGAGACAAACAGGAAGGTCTGGGATGAGATCATTGGAGGTTTCAGGTATGCGCAGGAAAAAGGTATGTTCAGGAAGGATTTCAGACCGGAGTTTCTAATGATCCTGTCACGCAAGCTTGGAACGCTGGTTACCGATGAAGAGTTGCTTAAGATGTATGATAATCCGCAGGACCTCATAATGGAGTTCATAAGTTTGATCACTTATGGAATAGCTCCGGAAAGATGATATACCATGTCAGGAAAACTGTTAGTGATATTTGTTCTTATTGTGTTGCCTGTCGATGCAGCGGGACAGGACAGCATCCGTTTCAGCGGCCAGGTATCATCGTGGTTCAATATAAATCCTGGCAATAAGCTTCCTTTAGCCGGCGGAGTACGCTATATTCCCCAGTTTGATTATATGAAAGATATCGGTGGTGATAAGCTTTTTGATGCAGAACTTTCAGCAAATATTTATGGTAACGGAAGTCTTCGCCCCTTTGATTCTGTTAGTTATAATGGTAAAGTAAAGCCGTACAGGGGATGGATAAGATATTCAACTGATCAGTTCGAACTCAGGCTTGGACTGCAGAAGCTTAATTTCGGCTCGGCAATGATGTTGAGACCTTTGATGTGGTTTGACCAGATCGATCCTCGTGATCCGCTTCAGCTTACCGATGGTGTCTGGGGTTTACTGGCACGGTATTATTTTCTAAATAATGCCAATATATGGTTATGGTCGTTATATGGTAACAGCGGGGTGAGGGGATGGGAGACTATTCCTGTCAATAAAAAAATCCCGGAATTTGGAGGCAGGGTACAGTTACCTGTACCAAGGGGGGAGATGGCTTTTACATATCATCACAGGGTTGCTGACAGCAGGGACATGGGAACAGCAATTACCTCGTATGAACGGATACCGGAAAACAAATTCGGGTTTGATATAAAATGGGACCTTGAAGCCGGTCTCTGGCTGGAAGGTTCATACACCAACAAGCTGAAAGACGTGGGAATATTTACCAATCAGCTTGCACTTAATATGGGTGCGGATTATACTGTCGGACTGGGAAACGGGTTATATTTTGCCTATGAACAATTACTGGCTTCATATGATGAAAAACCATTTACCTTCAGTAACAAGGCTGTTTTTTCGCTTCTCAGGATCAGCTATCCCGTTGGTATAATTGATAACCTGAGTGCTATAATATATTATGACTGGTCGAACCGGAAGAGTTATAACTTTATTAACTGGCAAAGGCAGTATGACAGGGTGTCGCTTTTTTTTATGGCTTACTGGAATCCTGACTCCTTTTTACTTCCGGCACAGACCGGTTCACAAAATATATTTACCGGAAAAGGATTACAGGTTATGTTTGTTTTCAATCACTAATATAATAGCAATGGAAAATCTTCCTGTCATAAAAACAGAAAAGCTTATCAAGAGCTTTCCTATGGGGAAAGGGCAGTTTACAGCTCTTAAAGGTATTGATCTTACTTTTTCCCAGGGTGAATTTGCCGGTTTGATAGGACCCAGCGGATCGGGCAAGACCACTCTTCTGAACATAATTGGTTCACTAGACACACCTACGTCAGGAGATGTCATGGTACTGGAAAGGCATATAGGACATCTTTCAGCAAAAGAATCTGCTATGCTTAGAAAACAGAGCCTTGGTTTCATTTTTCAAAGCTATAACCTCCTGGCTGTGCATACAGTATATGAAAATGTTGAATTTCCGCTGCTGCTGCTTAAGTACGGAGCTTTGGAAAGGAGAAGGATGGTTATGGATGCGCTGGAGTGGGTGGGACTGACCGACAAACAGAAATCGAAGCCTCCTCAGCTTTCCGGGGGAGAATGTCAACGTGTGGCAATTGCAAGGGCAATGGTCAAAAGACCGTCAGTAGTCCTTGCTGATGAACCTACTGCCAACCTCGATGCAGACAATTCACACAATATTCTGCGGACAATGGAAAAACTTAACAGGGAACTTAACACCACATTCCTCTTTGCAACTCATGATGACAAGGTCAAGTCGTACCTGCGTCGCAAGATATACCTGGTTGACGGCCTGGTAGTTAACGATGAGATTTCAGCTAATTAAAATCAAATGATATGAAACTGGCAATAAAATTGGCTTTCAGGAACCTGATGGGGGCAGGATTGCGAACCTGGCTTAATGCTATTGTCCTGTCATTTTCATTTGTTGTGATCATCTGGATGAAAGGCGTAATGGCAGGGTGGGATCATCAGTCGAAAAATGATATGGCCAGGTGGGAAATTGGGGGAGGACAATACTGGCAGGAGAAATATGATCCTTATGATCCTTTTACATGGAGGGAGAGTCATGCACCAATACCCGCGCGTTTTAAGGATGAAATCAGGAATGGTGATATGGTACCTGTTCTGGTAACACAGGGATCAATATATCCACAGGGCAGGATCCAGTCAATCAAAATAAAAGGGATAGACCCTGATCAGAAACTTCTTCTTCTTCCCACACAGAAACTGGATACGGTTATGACGGACGCCATACCTGCTGTTATAGGTGCGGTGACATCCAGGGATCTTAAAATGGGCGTTGGCGACAGGGCTACTCTTCAATGGAGGGATGCCAACGGAACATTCGATGCCTCTGATGTACTTATCACCG
>CAYYIW010000009.1:0-1249 GCA_964472085.1 uncultured Rikenellaceae bacterium
ACTCCGTGGTTAAGTTAAAAACTTCGTGTAACTTCGAGGGTTAATAACCTTTTCAACTTTGTATAGTATTTCATTGTTTAATATGGAAAAGGGTCTTGCTGATGCTTAGAAAACTGTATAACCCCGCAATCTTTCAGGGCAATCTGAGAAGAAAGAACTATTTTGAAGGATGGTATTTTAAGCAGGTTACACATGATCTGGAAGGGGCAGTTTCAATAATACCCGGAATATCATTGGCTAAAAATGATCCTCATGCCTTTATACAGATCATGAACGGAACCACCGGGGAATCATATTATGTAAGGTATCTTTTGGATGAATTTAAATGGGACAGGCGGAAGTTTTTAATTAAAATAGGTTCATCAGTATTTACAGAAGAGGGTATTGATCTTAATATCAGGGATGACGCTATTTTTCTTACGGGAAAAATTGAATTCAGTAACCTGGTAAGGTATCCTTCAACTGTATTATCACCGGGAATTATGGGATGGTATTCCTTTGTCCCGTTTATGGAATGCAATCATGGTATTGTTTCCGCGGTCCACGATCTGATGGGTGAAATTACAATAAACGGGGACTTATATGATTTCAATGGGGGGAAAGGTTATATTGAAAAGGACTGGGGGATCTCATTTCCGGAAGCCTGGATATGGATACAGAGTAATGTTTTTAATGAGCATACTACCTCATTCTGCATGTCAATTGCCAAAATACCCTGGATGGGCAGCTTCTTTATCGGGTTCATTTCTTTCCTGTATTTCAATAACAGGTTCTTTGTCTTTGCCACGTACACTAAATCTACTTTTTCGGTTATAAGAAATAATATCGAAGAGATTGAAATTGAGACAGTCAACCGCGATTTTAAACTGAATGTGCAGGTGAAAAAGAATTCATTTTGCGATCTCACGGCACCGGTGGCAGGTGAGATGTCGAGGGGGATCAAGGAGAGCATTGATTCAGAAGTACATCTTCATTTATCTGATAGGATCGGAAAAGAAATATATGCCGGCACCGGCAGTGTGGTAGGCCTGGAGATTATGGAGGAGATTTTCAATTATATAAAGCCGGAGAATCTTTGAATTTCTTAGTACAGTGGTTAAGAAGGCGGTCATCCGATAATTCCCGCATAGCGGGATTGCCTCACTTCGTTCGTTAACATTCAGGTGTCATTCGATAGTCATTAAATATTGATCGTTTGAACATATGAACGTTAGAATACTTATGTCTAACGTCTTATGTCTAACGCCTT
>CAYYIW010000009.1:1349-22559 GCA_964472085.1 uncultured Rikenellaceae bacterium
TCTACCCTGCCAAAGCTTTCAATATCGTAATACCCGCGTAATAAGGTGGTCCATTTCTTCTTTTATATTTATAATGACCGGATGATCAAACTGGTAAAAATAGTACAGATAGATTTTACCCTGTTTATGATCTATGACCATTGATACCAGGGTCCAGCTGGCAACCTTTTCAAGATGGACTGCTTCAAGGACTGCGGTTGCATCCTGGCAGGTAACATCTTTATTAGAAAGGAAATAATTTCCGGTTTCTAACTATGTTAACTAATTTTGAAGGTTCGAAATAAGCAGATAAGAATGACTTATCAACTAAACAATATACAATAATGAAAAGGATTTTTATTTTACTTGTTTTTGTGGCAGTTTCTGTCTCATTGTCAGCACAGAAACATCCCGGCTGGTTGAAGAACGCAGTGTTTTACCAGGTCTATCCGAGCTCTTTCCAGGATAATGATGGTAATGGAATTGGAGATATCAGGGGTATTGAGTCGCGACTCGATTACATCAAATCAATAGGAGTGAATGCAATCTGGCTGAATCCAGTGTTCAGGTCGGCCTTCAAGGACGGCGGGTATGATGTAATAGATTACTATCTTGTTGATCCGCGTTTTGGCACCAATACCGGCCTTGTTGATTTTGTAAAAGAAGCACACAGCAAAGGTATGCATGTTGTCCTCGACCTAGTTGCAGGTCATTCATCAGATCAAAGCCCCTGGTTCATACAATCGAAAGAAGCCGATGTCAACCTGCATTACAGTGATTATTATATCTGGGCCAATGAGAAACCATCGGATCTGAGCCGGCAGGATGCGTCACGTTTTGTTGAGGCTGATGCACCAAGGGCAAAATACTATATAAAGAATTTTTTCGACAGCCAGCCTGCACTCAATTACGGTTATGCCCATCCGAATCCTGCCCATCCCTGGGAACAGCCGGTTAATGCACCCGGGCCACAGGCTGTGCAGCGGGAACTTAAGAACATAATTACCTTCTGGATGGAGAAAGGTGTAGATGGTTTCCGTGTCGATATGGCAGCCAGCCTGATAAAGGATGATCCTGATAAATCTGCTACTATCGCACTATGGAAGAAACTGAATGCATGGTTTGTGGAAAAATTTCCGCAGGGAGTATTGATAGCTGAGTGGTTTGACCCGAAACAGTCAATAGAGGGAGGTTTTGACATAGACTTCCTGTTACCGGGCAACCTGTTCCAGTCGCGTTCATTCAGGAATCCGGAACCTGTGAAAGTATATTTTGATAAAGCAGGGGAGGGAAGCATTGTTTCCTGGTACAAGAGCTTTGAAGATCAGTATAAAAATACTGTTAACAAGGGATATATTTCAGTACCCACCGGTAATCACGATAATCCCAGGATAGCTGATTCATCACGCAATGGGAATGAACTTAAGGTGGCAATGACCTTTTTTCTTACACTGCCCGGTGTTCCATTCATATATTACGGTGATGAGATTGGGATGAAATATATTCCGAAATCTCCTGATGTTGAAGGCAGCTTTTTCCGTTCAGGGAGCCGCACCCCGATGCAATGGGATGACAGTAAAAATGCCGGTTTCTCAACTGCTCCTGCCAATAAACTGTATATACCCGAAGATCCAGATCCCAACCGGCCGACTGTTGCAAAAGAGGATAAGGATCCTAATTCGCTTCTTAATTATGTGCGCGGGCTCATTGCTCTTAGAGAATCATCGCCTGCTCTGGGTAATGATGGCGACTGGAAACTGGTGAGCGATGTAAATAAACCTTATCCGATGGTTTATATGAGAAGCAGCGGTAATGAAAAATATATTATTGCCATTAATCCGTCAGGTAAGAATGTCAGGGCTGAGTTGAGCTCCATGGATGCGGTTAATGTCAAATACGTTTTTGGTACAACGGAAAAATGCAGCTACAAACCGGGCAAAAAGACTGATATGGTAAAATTACCTGCTGTTTCCGCTGCGGTTTTCAAAATTGAGTAATGATTCTATTCTGTACAGGGGTTTCGGTTTTGAGTTTCTATTCTGATCGTTTAACAGACTCATGGGAGCATTGAGTCTGAGTCTGTCCATATTTAACAGATCAGATATGAAAAAAACTGTCAAGCCTGTTACCTTTTTTCATGCGGTAATGAAAGAAGAATAATAAAAGCGCGACAGGAAATATTGAAATAGATGTAATCAACGACCAGCGAAGATCAATGAAACCGTTGAAGTAATGGTCGAGTACCATCTCGGTCACAATACAGAATCCGGACAGGACAATAAATGCCGATGCAATTATATTAAGACCCTTATGATTTGCTGACCTATAAATAGCAATGACAGTACCAACTGCCAGGAAAAGTGTTACGGTAAGTGGAAGTCCGACCGGGAAGAACCACTTTGTCCCTTTTGTTATGGTACTGATTACAAAGAGGGTGGTAAGTATTGTAAGCAGTAGGCCCGGGACAACGATCAAAGTCCTTTTTCCTGCATAAAGGAATAGTGTCAGTATTACCCAGGAAGCAAGGATTATGACATCAGAAATGAGTGACCAGCTGATCCCTTTTGCAATAATAAGATCAACAATTGTACATACTGCAATTGCTGAAAATGCTATGATACCTGTCAGTTCCCACATATACTTTCTGTTCTCTTTCCTGTGGAGAAAAATGATATCAGAAGGGTAGTTTACCTGAGAAGGCTCATGATCATCATCATCTAACTGGTATTCCCCACAAAGAGGACAGGTCATCATCCCTTCATCCAGCTCTATACCACAATTCTTACAAATTATCATAACTCAGTTCTTTATTTGTTAGTCAATATTTTAACATGTATTCCCGAATCTGAAAGATGTTTCAGAATATGTCTTTCAATTTCTCTTGACCGGGTAATATTACAGAAAGTGATCCTAAGCTTGTTTTTATATGAAATTATTGCGCTGCTGACTTTTAATTTTAAATTAGGCGGAGGTGGAATGAGTTCAAAATACTCAATTATTTCTTCCATTTCTTCCGGCAGAGTAACAAGTCCGAGATTGGTTATAAGTCCGGACCATCGTTTTGACACAAAACTCCTGTATATGCTTGCAATGACTATTCTTTTTATGAATAATGGCAGTACTCTGACAAAGATTAATTTTTCGTAACTCACGTTAGATGACAGGAATCTGGATATTTGTTTAGTTTCAGAGCTCAGCTTCAATTGATGATGAACGGACAATAAAATTTCCTCAAAACTGTAAGTGCCAAGCCTCATGTCGATTTCCGGCAATATAAAGAGCGAGAAATTACGCATCGTTCTGCTTTTAAACTTATTTCTAAGGTTTATTGGCACTTCAATTCTGAGAACTCTTTGTTTATGTCTTTTTCCCTTTGATGAAATATATATCTCCTGCAGAGAATTAAGATAGACTGATATAAAGTATTCAGTGATTGACACATTATACTTTTTTGCCAAAGCATGAATCTGGTCAACATTTATTTCAGCACGAATGACTTTAAGCCTTGGTTTTTCACTAAGTTTAAAAGGGAGATGCCATGCTTTGATCAGTTTGGCCGGAGGTGGCATCTTGTGAAAGAACTTTTTATATCCGTCTTCCAGTTCTTCCTCTGAAACAGGCATGTCAGGGAGAATTATATTCCCCGGGGAATTTACCCGGATACCGGTAATTGTCAGATATGTATAAAGCAGTGATTTAAGATATTCCATTGCACCCCCTCCATCTGTGAGAATATGGATGAATTCAACTGAAACCCTTTTGCCTTTTATAAGTATCCTGTAAAGTGGTTCGTCTTTTCTATTGATGGCGAAAGCAGTGCATGGGATCTCTTCCTCAGCCTGAATACGCGGCATTCTGCCATTAAATTCAAGAAAATGCCAGAAGAGGCCGCTTCCAAGTGAAACACTGAAATATGAAAATCTTTTTGAAGTTATTTCCACAGCTTCCCTGATTGCCGAATATCGAACAGGTGTTTTCAGGGAGGCAGTAATCCTGAATACTGATGTCAGGTCGTCAGAGGAGATAGCAGGAAAGAGATTAGCCGCATTATCGAGCTTGAGCCAGCCTATGTCCTGAAAAGATTTGATATTATTGACTTTACTTTTCATTTAATTGAAATTCATCAAAAGATGTCTGATAAAATCCCTTATGTAATGATTATTGGCCGATAGCAGATTTCCCTGAAGCACAGGGTCCGGAAAATAGTAAAGTTAATTGTGTCCATCATCAGATATCTATCTGGAGTGTCTTTTGAAAAAGTCCCAGATGACTTCATTTGCATCAATATCCCAGCTTGTTTTGCCAATTATCCAGACCGGCAGATATTGAATTCCTCCCGGCCAGGTATGACCCCCTCCCTCTATGGTATAAAGGATCACTTCGGTTCCTTCAGCCCCGTTGGGGTAGAGGATTTTCCTGACTCTGGTACCGTCTTCCGGATCCCAGTCAGGTTCCTCTGTACTTACTGGTAAAAGGGAACATGTGTCCCTCTTAACCCAGAACATTACTGATTCGTCGGCAGACAAAACTTTACCAAGTTTTATTCTGCGTATACTTCCATGTATTTCACCTCCGTTGTATGGTACCAGCGGATCATCAGTACTATTGATAGCTAACACGGATATGGGTCTTGAAGGTGAACATCCCGGTAAGATATATAGTGGCATGTTTCCGTCAACAGGCGCTATGGCAGTTATCTTGTCAGATAATTCGCATGCCAGACGGTATGACATTATTGCCCCATTTGATATTCCGGTTACATAAATCCTTTTCGGATCCACATTATAATCTGTTATCAATGAATCAATTAAGGCAGATATGAAACCTACGTCGTCAATATTATCCCTGTGTGCACGATCATTTGCTTCCTCATCCATCCTGCCATCATTCCAGTTCCGATCTATACCATCAGGATAAACAACTAAGAACCTGTCCCTTTCTGAGAGCCTGTTAAACCCTTTCCGGGTCAACAGTATCATGCTTCTTGCGTTACCCCCTCTTCCATGCAGTGCAATAACCAGTGGTAGTTGTTCATTCCTTTTAAAATCGGAAGGTGTATGGACCCTGAAGGACCGTTTGAGACTATCATGCATGAACGAGATTTTCTGCCCATTTGAAGATGGAGAATAGAAAGTGAAGGGAATTATTCCGGTCAGCACTTTTATGATTGTTGATAAACCAGATTTAATATGTAGTCTTAAGCGGTGCATTTGTATAGGAATTAAATTAAATGTTTATAACCTCAGGTTGATGGACGATAATATTTATACTGAAAATGATATCCTCCATCTCAAACCGTTTCTGCAGGATGCCTCCGGGAGTTATCGATTTATTATCCCGGATATTAAGAAATCATAAACAGATATTCAAAATGAACCAACTACTTAGTGAAATTCACCTTTTAATCAAAGACTAAAGATAGATAATTTATTGGTAAAGTATTAGTTCTAATGATTTGCTGAGGTGCATCATTTTGGAGATGAGGAAATTGATAACTGAAAAGGGGTGGCAGATTGTCTGAAAACGGTCATGATACAATAATATTAAAACTCTTTTGTCTTTTTATTGTTTGGAGTAAATGGAAGAGTATGAAAAAATCCTGGTTGAACGTTCAGCATACAGGCAAGCCGGATATATTCTGATGCATCTATTAACACATTACAGGTTTAAGTCTTCTGTTATCAGATTAGATATAAATTCTGAGAGTATATATCATGAAAATATCGACTCTTTAAAGAACAACGAAGGGATATTAAATGATAATGTTATAATGTGCTTAAGAGCAGGGCCTCTTTCTGAAAAAAATTTCTGCCTGCAAGTATCTGTTATATATGATTCAGATATGAACGGTGAGGATTTATGGCAGATTTCCAGGCTTTTTTTCGACGAAAAATATCATCCCATTGATTTTGAAAAATATTTGCAAAGACTGGATGAAGAGACAGAAAAGCTTTTAAAGGAACATTGGGACTTTGTGGTTATTATAGCAGGAATATTTATTCAGGGAAATGATCTGACAGTTGAAGAAATAAACCGGTTATGGGGGGAATTTATAACATCTTAATGATCTGAAGTGATTATTCCGGCTTATCGGCTCGTTCATCAGTATTCGGTAGCCTGAGCAGGGTACTCTCCTTAAATTCTGAAATCAGCGACACAAAAACATCTTTAACTGACGAAATAGTGTTAGCACGGAATGCATTGCTGCCTGCAAAGGCAAAGCCATTTTCAAAATTTCCCTTCACAGCATTAACAAGAGCTGTAATTATGCAGTAGGGACTTTTACTGATGTCACATGTTTTGATACATTTGAAAGGACATTTTTTAGGTTGCTTCTTACCATCCCTTACTTTCTGAATGAAGTTTGAAAGGATGGCCCTGCCTGGCATTCCTACAGGGCTTTTAATTATCTCTATATCTTTTTCAACTGCATTGATATATGTCTGTTTAAAGCCATCGGAGGCATCACATTCATATGTTGTGACAAACCTGGTACCCATCTGAACACCTGAAGCACCGAGATCCATTATTTTCCGGATATCCTCACCTGTGTAAATACCTCCCGCGGCAAATAGAGGTATCTTTTTGTCGTATTTTTCTTCAAAAAACTTCAGTTCATTTACTATTTCCGGGACTAGTTTTTCAAGTGTGTAGTTACTGTCACCTATCTGGTATTCCTTAAAACCGAGATGCCCCCCGGCTCTTGGTCCTTCCACAACAACTGCATCGGGCAGGTAGTCATATTGGGCTTTCCACTTTTCACATATTATTTTTGTTGCCCTGGCAGATGAGACAATGGGTACAAGTTTTGTAGTACTGTCCTTATTAAGAAAAGAAGGAAGATCCAGAGGCAGGCCGGCACCGGCTATAATAAGATCAACTTTTTCAGCTACTGATGTTTTGACCATATCGACAAAATTCGTCATGGCCACCATAATGTTGACTCCTATAACCCCAATAGTCTTCTCCCTTGCCTTTCTGATCTCTTCCTTAAGTCCAAATATGCTTGATTCCAGGAAATTCATGGAAGCATCCCTGTAAAGCATGCCAAGCCCTGCACTTGATATAACTCCAACACCACCTTCATTGGCGACTGCTGAAGCAAGTCCTGACAATGAAATTCCAACGCCCATTCCACCCTGTATTACAGGTACTGCTATTTTAAGATTACCAATGTTTAATGCCTTCATTATTTATATTTTAAATACTCTTAACCAACTTATTACAATCTCCGGTATCTCTTTATCCTTCTTACCATTGTTTTGTTTTCCCTAACTCTATCCAACCTTTAAATCCTCTTATAGTACCTGACCTCTTCATTTTTTATCAGCATATGCATTTATTCCGGCCGGTATGAAAAATATTGATTCAGCGGTGTTTCAATGTGATTTCTTTTTTGTGGATCCGGAAGCGATTAATTAATTATCCCGGCTTATGGGAAAAAAATACAGACTGGATACAGTGCCTGGAACGCAACTTGGAATACACCTTTAAGAACGGATCAAAGGTAATTAAATTATTAAGAATGTACTTTTATTTCTGATATATATGAAATACAGGTATCTAATGGAATTACCTGCTATTTTCAACTAATGTTTTGAATGGTCTTCCTGTAACACATACTCTTTAAGTAAAAACCGAAGGTTTGGTATGTGATTTTATAATATATTGGAAACAAATAGGATATCCTGATAAATAGTCGTATCTTGTGAACCATTATCAGAACTTCCCTTGGGTATAGGCGAAAAGTAATCGCTTTAACAATTGCCATTCGATACTCGTTTAAACAAATTATACTCAGCCATGTTCTAATATATACACATAAGATTAATTATTTATTGAATTTTTACGATTATGTACGAGAAGAAATCAAATAGTTTCAAATCACCCGATCTGTCAAAAATGACAGAGGTTATAATTGATCACAAAACGAAGATTTATGTTAATCCGGGTACAGATATTGAGGAAGCTAAAAACCGCTACCTGTTCAGGAATTCTACCAGGAGGACGAAATAGAAAGTCAGATAATTATCCAGATAATTAACCGATTCATTTTTGATATCGGAAATATTAACGGTCAGTCAGAGGTATTATAGGCATTGATCATGATTCATTCATTTTATGCTAATGATTTCTTTGAATTAAATATGTGTCCTTAATCTTAGATTTTTATATTATGAGAAATAATATTTATGTTCCGATACCCGGTAAGGAAGATCTTGAAGCAGCCAAAAGAAGAAGAGAGGATTATGCTCTTTCCAGGGATCAACTGGCTGAAGAATATAACGAAGCTATTGCAAAAAGATACACTGATAAAAAAGATGAGCAAACCGTATGTATTAAATGCGGAAAGGAATTCACAGCGCCTTCTGACAGTTCAATAAAATTTTGTCCCGAATGCCGGTAACAATTAATCTAAGCCTGATGGCTATGTTTTAGCATCATCCTCAAGCCGAAATCTGCAGATATATCTTTGTCTGTCAGGCAGATGCTTGTTTTATTCTGTGACAGTCCTGTTGAACTTCACATCCCTTACCCTGCCGGATTATACCTTACACCCTGTTACTGTATTAGTATTATCACTGACAAATTCCACATTTCCCAGATACCACTGATCACTGCTTCAGAAATCAGGTTTGACAGGTGTAAGGTGTATATCACCAGTGTGGAAATGCCGTGCCGAAAATGAGTTTGTTACAGAAATTCTGAGAAATTATTTTCAGGGGAACATATTAGAGAATTCAATGATTCAAAAACCAGTTATTATGAATTACTGTCATTTAAATCACAGAGTCTTTGCCATATCGATAATCATGGAGAGATCGCATCTTCAGCATACCTAAAACCGTGTATCGTATACCGGGGGAAATTACTATTGATGACTGCTAAATGACGGCGCGAAGCGCCCAATGACCATTTAATGACCATTGAATGGCCTTCTCTAGGCTCTTTTAATCCTTTGGTAACTCATTCACTCAGTTTCTCCCTTGCTCTCACTCCGCATTTATATTATACGCTCCCCTTGTGATGATCTTATTAAGCGGCAGCTTATTCAGTAGCTCAACATACCCGTTAAAGCTACGCCCGGGATCGACTCTGGTCTTTTTCAGGTAATAAGTATTGTCCTCATTCTTAACATATTCAAGCACGTAACTATATCCTTCCGATTTCAGCACAGCCTCCTCAGGTACCGCCGGAACGGAATCACTGCCGGTAATGATTGCTGCTTCGACATATGCATTCCCTATGAATCCGGTACCTTTAGGATCATCAATATCTGCCCGGCACATTACGGTCTTAGAATCATTGTCGACATCCCTGCCTATGGACCTGAGCCTGGCATAATGTGTCTTTCCGGTGTTTCCAAGTATGTTGAAACTGACTTTCTGGTTTTTCTGAACCAGGGGAAGATCCTTTTCGAAAACAGACAACCTGAGCCCAAGCATGTTGATATCAAGTATCTCTGCAAGAGTGATCTGTTGATCGGCATACTGTCCGAGCGATATATTAACCTGTGATATAAAACCGCTAATGGGAGATTTTACGGAAAAGGAGCTGTAAAAATCACCTTCACTGATCCTAGAATCATCGAGACCGAGCATGTTAACTTTCATCTTAAGTGCTGAGTACCTTGCATTGGCTTCCATGTAATCGCTTTCCGCCATTATCATGTCCTTTTCAGATCCCACATTTTCACTGTATAAAGATTTTATTCTCTCATATTCGGACTTTACCCGTTTAAGTCGCGCTGATGCCTCGGCCAGGTCCTGCTGTAAGCCTATGAAATCATTTCCGGTAAGTTCAAATAGCACCTGTCCGGCCCTAACTTCCTGTCCGTCTGTGCAGTTTATTCTGCTTACAAGACCAGGGACTGATGTACTTATCCTAGCCGTACCCGAAGGTTCAACAAGAATGTTCCCATTGCATTTAATAAATTCATTAAACTGCATCTTTTCCGGTTCGCCCAGGACAATATTACCCTCTTTGAACTGGTCCTCAGTCAGGCTTACCAGGTTTTCCGGCATTTCCGCCGGTTGTTCACTGTCTGTTTTTTGGTGACATGATGTTGTTATGAAAACAACTGCGATGATGTATAGTATAGACTTGTTTTTCATGACGGGAATGTTAATATGATAAATACATCTGTTCCAGAATATTAGTATTGTACTGCAGCACATTGTCAAGATAATTGAGTCTGATCTGCACAGCATTTTCGTAGCTGCTGGTAAACCTGAACAGGTCGATCTCACCGCTTTTCAGGCTTTTAAGAGCTGTTGACATTATCTCCTCATAAAGGGACTTGCCTGCAGTGTTATAATAGTCTATTGCCTCTTTGAGTTTCATTTCGTCTCTTTGATAACCTGCAAGCTGGTTCCTGATCCTTGTTATCTCGTATTCGCTGATAAGCTGCTGGACGTTCATGGCAATTTTTGAAGATCTTATCTTTGCTTTCTGGTTTCCGAAAAAGAGAGGTACAGCCAGTCCTACATGGAAGCCGTTATAATATTTTGAGTCCGCATAGTCGTTTGTGCCTGTAAACCAGGAGGCTGATATATCCGGAAGTATTCTGTTCCTTTCAACCTTAAGGGTAGCTTCTGCGTAATCATTCTCTAGCTTAAGGAGTTGTACGGAAGGGTATGACATTATATCTTTTTCTTCCATTTCTATTATCTCTATCTCACTTGGTACAGAAAAATCATCAGTATAATTCATCAGAGTTTTAAGCATGTCAGTGGAATTCTTTATATTGTATCCTGCTGCACTAAGGTTCAGTTTTGCCTGTTGCTGGCGTGCCTGTATGTTAAGCAGGTCGAGACGACTGTAATCTCCCTTTTCATATCTCGATTCTGCATTCTTTTTCAGGGTGGTATAAAGACTGTCAACACTCCTGTAAAGAGCCTTCCTTGCCAGCTGGTTTTGCAGTTCGTAATAGCCCAGCGAAATATCTTTTATCAACTTCTGTTTTTTTGATTCAGCTGTCACTTCCGCCTTTGAGACATTTATGAGCCTGGCACCTCTCTCAGCAAGATAGAGTGTGGGGAAGCTGATATCCTGGGCCACCCCCCATACTTTCAGCGGATAGCCGTTGGGTGCTATGTTATTCTGGTCATAACCATAGCTGACTTCCGTTTTTCCCGGATAGAATGCAGTGGCTTTAAGAACATTACTTTCATCCACCCTGAGGTTATATGCATTTATTTCCTGGTTGTTGGCAACAGCTATATCTATTATGTCTTTCAGTTTCAGTTCTTTCTGCTGCCCATATGATGCGAGTCCGGTAAATAACAAAAGGGCCAGTATCATAACCGTTTTACCCCTGATGACCCTGAAAGGGAACAGTTTTATTGCCGTCACATTGTTGAATATCTCGTACAGCAGCGGCAAAGCTATCATGGTAAGCATGGTTGAGGTGAAGAGTCCGCCGATGACCACAGTTGCCAGCGGTCGCTGTACCTCTGCACCCGCACCAGTTGATATTGCCATAGGAAGGAATCCCATGGCGGCTGCGCCGGCTGTCAGAAGCACAGGACGAACCCTGTCTCTGGTACCTGTCAGGATGATCTCCCTCATATCGGTCATCCCGTTATGCTGCAGTTCCTTAAGATGTTCAATAAGTACTATCCCATTGAGAACAGCGATGCCAAACAATGCTATGAAGCCCACCCCTGCGGAAACGCTGAAAGGCATGCCCCTTATCCAGAGTAGTATCACTCCTCCCACAGTAGCCAGTGGGATGGCAGTAAATATCATTAAGGCATCCTTGAATGATTTAAAGGCGAAATGCAGGAAGATGAAGATCAGCAATAACGCTACCGGGACAGCTATCATCAATCTGCGTGTTGCATTCTGAAGGTTTTCAAACTGTCCTCCGTAAGTTATATATGTGCCTGTTTTAAGTTTGACATTTTTATCTATTGTTGCCTGTATATCATTTACCACCGACTGCAGGTCGCGGTTACGTACATTGACGCTCACTACAACCCTTCTGTGGGTGTTCTCCCTCGATATCTTTGCCGGACCCTCTGCATAACTTATATCGGCCAGCTCCTCCAGGGGAACCTGTTTCCCCGAGCTTAATGGTACATAAAGCTGCCTTATATCATTTATGTTGGTCCTGTTTTTCTGAGCAAGCCTTGTTACCATGTCGAATCGTCTTTCTCCCTCAAAAACGGTACCGGCTACCTGTCCGCCGAAAGCTGTGGCCACATAGTCATTAAGAGTTTTTACATCAAGTCCGTAATAAGCTGTCTTTTTACGGTCATATTTTATTTTCATCTGCGGAAGGCCAACCGTTTTTTCAAGTATTACATCGCCTGCTCCCGGGATATCGGAGACAAGGTTTTTTACCTCTATTGCCTTCTGGTTAATATAATCAAGATCATCGCCGAAGATCTTAATGGCTATGTCGGCTCTTACACCGGTTATAAGCTCATTGAACCGCATTTCTATGGGTTGTGTGAATTCATAATCGAGGCCGGGTAGTACTGACAGGGCATTTTTGAACTTATCAGCCAGCTCTTCCTTACTTTTAGCACTCACCCATTCTTTTTTAGGTCTCAGCTTTATTATCATATCTATCTCCTCCATCGACATGGGATCGGTAGGTACCTCTGCTGCACCAATGCGGCTGACAATCTGGTCAACCTCGGGAAACCGTGACATCAGGATATTCTCCATTTTAGTTGTGGTCTCTATTGTCTTTGAGAGTGATGTACCGGTTTTAAGTACAGGCTGAATAACAAAATCGCCCTCATCGAGAGTTGGTACGAATTCACCACCAATGCGTGTGAAAAGGAGATAGGTAAGGACAAGTGAAAAAAGAGCCATACCCAGCACCGCACGTTTATGTCCGCACGACCATCTAATGACGGGTTCATAGGTTTTATGGACGAAGTTCATGATCCATCCTGAAATATCACGTTTCTTCTGTTTTTTACCCGGCCGCAGGAACAGGGATGCTGCAACAGGCAGCCATGTCATGCCGAATATCATTGCTCCCAGTATGGCAAAAGAAAAGGCAATTGCCATAGGACGGAACATCTTACCTTCCACACCGCTCAGTGAAAGGATGGGTATGAAGACTATAAGGATGATCACCTGTCCGAAGATGGCAGAGTTCATCATTTTTGATGAGCCTTCAAAAGAAATATTATTAAGTATATTCTGTTTGTCTTCTGCAGAGACACCCACAAGCATATCTTTTTTCAATGTCATCTGCAATGCTATGAATTCGACGATTATCACCGCGCCATCAATTATTATCCCGAAGTCGAGGGCTCCAAGGCTCATCAGGTTGGCATCGATACCAAAGATGTACATCATTGATATTGTGAAAAGCAGTGCCAGGGGTATCATTGAAGCGATGACGACCGCTGATCGGATATTACCCAGTATAAGCAATACAACAAAGAAGACTATAAGGGCACCAAAGATAAGGTTCTCGGCTACTGTGACTGAGGTTTTTTCTATCAGTTCGCTTCGTTCCAGGACCGGATTGATGAAGACCCCTTCCGGGAGGTTATTCTGTATCTCCGCCACCTTTTTCTTTACCTCGTTAATTACTTCCTTGGAGTTGGCATCCTTGAGCATCATGATTTGCCCGAGGACTGTCTCTCCTTTGCCATTGGAGGTAATGGCCCCGAAACGGTTTGCATGACCGAACCGTACATTTGCTATATCCTTAATCAGGATGGGCATTCCGCTATTGTTGGCCACAACGATATTTGCGATATCTTCAAGAGATCTCACCTGTCCGTCTCCCCTGATAAAATAACTCTGGTTGGTCTTTTCAATATAAGCTCCTCCCGAAATACTGTTATTGGTCGATATAGCATTAAAAACATCAAGAAGAGTGAGATCTACTGCCTTCAAACGTGAAGGGTCAATAGCTATCTCGTATTGTTTCAGGTAACCTCCCCAGCTGTTTATCTCCACCACGCCGTTAATCCCTGACAGGCGTCGCCTGATAATCCAGTCCTGGATGGTACGAAGGTCCGTCGGGGTATACCTGTCCTTAAATTCAGGTCTTACATCGACAGTATACTGGTATATTTCGCCCAGTCCGGTTGTTATCGGTCCCATCGTAGGGGAGCCAAATCCCTCGGGAATATTCTCCGAGGCTGTCTTTATCTTTTCTGCAATAAGCTGCCTGGGTAGATATGTACCCATGTTATCGCGGAATACTATGGTTACCACTGAGAGTCCGAACTTGGATACGGACCTGATCTCTTTCACTCCCGGCAGGTTGGCCATCTCCATCTCAACAGGTGCAGTAATGAACTGCTCAATTTCCTGTGTCGATAAATTTCCTGAAGTAGTTATCACCTGTACCTGGTTGTTGGTTATATCAGGTACAGCTCCCACAGGTATTTTTAAAATGGCAAAAAGACCGAACGAGGCCACGGTAATTGTGAAGAGGATTACTATAAGTTTGTTTTTGAGGCTAAAAGCAAGGATCTTATTTAGCATAGGTGGCAGTAAGGTTAGGTTAGACGAAATCTTGTTTAATTTAATGAAAAAAAATGAAACAGTAATACAATTAGAGGATTCAAAGATTACAAAGTTTAATGGTTACATAGAGAACCACAGAGCAAAACACAGAAGTTCCACAGAGACAGGATTTACAATATAATTACTATTAATTACTACCAATTACTATGAATTACCATTGAATGACTACTGAATGACTCTTAGCACAGCGTAGCCAATGACTATTGAATGACTATTTTTTAAACCACGGAGTAACACGGAGTAATCACAGAGTCCAGACTCGGATTGCAAATCCTCGCCAACGGATTCCCCGCATCTTTTTTATCACCTTTGCACTAAATTCAAACCTTAGGGTGTTATATTTGTTATTTAAAAGGTAAGAGAAAATCACAGGCTGGAAGTCATCTGCCTAATATATAGTTGTTTGAATTGTCCGCATTCTTTTCAATGTTGAATTCATGCAACGCTTTTTCATTTTAGGAACATAAGTTAAATACCCGTAATTAACCAGCTTTCCATAAAATAATGAAAAGGATATATTGTTTTATTCTGTTAACAGCTTTACTATTACAAATAAACTTTACATCATCTTCGCAGGATCTTTCCACGATAGCCAAACAGGAGCCTTTTAAGCTCAGTGGTACGTTAAATGCCAGACTGCAGTTTTATAATACAAATAAAACAAATCCCTCACTAAGTCCCTTTGTATGGTACCTCCAGGGGACCCCCACTGTAAGTATCTATGGTATAGTATTACCCTTTTCTTTCAGAATAAGCGAACAACAGAGGGATTTCCGCCAACCTTTTAACCAGTTCGGCGTAAGTCCTACCTATAAGTGGGCAAAGCTGCACCTGGGATATCAGTCACTTAACTGGTCGACATATGCACTGGCAGGTCATTCAATATCGGGTGCAGGCTTTGAGCTTTCGCCGGGTAAATTTCATGTAGGATTTATCACCGGTCGACTGCTGAAACCGGTTAAATACATCGATAACCCGGAAGTGACGATTGCACAGACTCCTGCCTATAAACGTACTGGAACAGCCTTTACACTGGGTTATGGCACGGAGAGGAACAATGTAAGTATTGTACTGCTTAAAGCAAAGGATGATTCCACATCGGTTGCAGATATACCCCTTAAATACCAGATAACACCCGATGAGAACCTTGTTGTCTCACTCCTTTCAAAACAGGTTATCGCAAAGAAATTCATTTTCAACCTCGAGGTGGCCAGGAGTCTCTATACAAAGAATATGAGTACAAAGCTTACTGACACTACCGGTGGATTCATGGCCAGGGCTTTCTCGTTCCTTATGAAGAGCCGGCAATCAACATCTGCCAGTAATGCTCTCAGCACCAGTATCGGGTACCAGTCAGACCTGTTCAGGCTGCTTGTTAAATACAAGCGTATCGATCCGGATTTCCAGTCTATGGGAGCCTATTATTTCCTGACAGACATCAGTAACCTTACTGTTGAGCCGACCATTAAGCTGATGAAGAAGAAGTTCACCATCGGAGGTAGCTACGGGTCACAGATCGATAACCTGAATAAAGAGAAGAATCTGAGAACACGCCGAACGGTGACATCAGCAAGGATGACCTTTGTTCCTGTACCGCAGTATAACCTGAATGCCTCATGGTCCAACTATGGTATAGCACAGGAATCCGGACTGCTTTCAATCGATACTCTCCGCAAAAGTGAAGTAGCTCAGGCTACCAGCCAGTTCAACATTACACAGACGGTTAACCTGAACGGGAAGAATTTTTCCCATAACTTTATGATAGTATTCAATTCACAGGAGCTTAATGATAAGAACCGGTACACTGCTCAATACAGTAATTTTTCGACCAATATACTGTCGGCCGGTTATTTCACCGCCTACCTGCCATGGAACATGAACGCCTCTGTTTCATTCAATTATACCAACTTCAGGCAGGACACGATAACAACAAAGATATCCGGTCCTTCGGTCAGCCTTGGTAAATCATTCCTTAAGAACAAGATGAATACATCATTGTCTTATTCATCAATGGCTAATAAGGTGCAGGATGCAATGACCAATACCATAAGGGTGCTGTCTTTCCAGCTGAGCTACAGGCCTGCAAAGCATCACAGGCTTGGCATAAAGTTTAATCACCATGTTAACGAGGGAGCAACCCAGGCAATCCCTTCATATTTTGAGAACAGGTTCGATTTTGATTATTCATATACATTCTGATATGACGACTATCATCACAAAATACAGGTTTCCGCAACGATTCTGGTTGTATCTGTTTCTTTTTTCGGCATTTATGAACAACCAGGCACTGATGGCCCAGCAGACAGTGGTAATAACTACAAACGTAAGGCCTCCGTACAGCACTGACCTGTACAGGTATCCTGACCAGACCAGGGTTATCATCAGCTCGTCATTTACAGTAAGGGGATACCTGTACCTTCATATTAAGGGAGATAACGGTGTCGACCTGCGTACCCGTCCCGATTATGCAGGATCGCTCATATCTGTATCGGCTAATGAATTGAACCAGTTCACCGGCATCGACCTGTCGGGTTATTTTGACTATTCCAACCTGGTCAGCTCAGGCATCCCGCTCAGCAAGCTTATGGATGACGGGTTGCCCGAAGGATCATACCAGGTTTGTTTCAGCATGAGATCTCCTGACGGTCCCGCCCTCTCCGGGGAAGAACCTCAGGGCTGCAGCAACTACTTTAATATAAGATATGGAGATCCGCCTGTGACAATAAACCCACAGTGCGGGGCCACACTCACTCAACCCGGTATACAGAATATTGTCTTCAGCTGGACCCCGGCAACAGCAGCTCCGGCCTGGACACAGTATACACTGAAGATCGTTGAACTGCTTGATTCCACTCAGAACCCTAACGATGCGATGCTTACCGCTACAAATCCGCCTTTCTTTGAGACAACGGTAAACAGTGGCTTTTCTTTCCTTTACGGACCCTCTGAGACTCCCCTGGAAAAGGGACATATATATGCCTGGCAGGTGACAGCGACTGACAGGGAATCCGGAACAAAATTCTCAAACGATGGTCGCAGCGAGGTTTGCTGGTTTAAATGGGAGCCATCGCAGATGCCTGTCTTCCATGTTCAGCAGGCAGAAGAGACAACTAAGAAGAATGAACCCAAAATCTCAACCGTGACCAATATTGATCCGGTACCCATAGCTGTTGTGAGAGGAACCCTGCACTATAAATTCAAGGGAGCTTCGCAGGCTAATATGTCTTCACAGTCCTCCATACAGGTCAGCAGCGGCCAGGTAACTTTCGGCCAGGGAGGTGACGGACTTGTATATAACCAAGATAATGTGAGTGCATCAGGCTCGAAGCCACTTGGCAATGTTAAGGTTAGCCTTGTGATGACATATGTACTCAACGGGCACATTAACAACAAGAATTATAGCAGCCAGCCTATTGATACGAAAGACATCTACAATGATGACTCCTTTATGCAATCTTTTCCCGGGCAGGATAAGGTATTGGCTACAACAACAACAGCACCGGATGGCAGCTTCACTTTCCAGTTCATGGATGATGATCCGAAACTGGGACTGGTTGATAACAATACTGACTGGAAGTCAAATGGGGGAGAGTTCTTTGATGAGGTTAGCGGTAAGATATGGAAGGTGATCAGACTTAAGGTAGGCAACAAATATTATTGCAGTCCTGATATGAATATTAAGGTAGAACCATGGCAGGCTCTTGACCTCGGAACAGTGGTGTCGTATGTGAAAAGTTATAACCTTAAGGTACATACCAACTGGACGACTTCAACATTCTATGACCAGCTTGGCGGTCAGGGTACAGGGATAGACAAGGTGAAAACAACGATATTAAGGAAATATTTTGCAGCAGGTGTCCCACAGAATGAAGGAGGATTCACACCTCCCAACGGTCCTGTACAGGCTGTGATCCTGCCGAAGAACATAAAGACAAAAGAGTCGTTAGGTGATGGGACTGTCACATTTACCAACCTTGTACAACACGATCCGGACAATGCACAGGACAGGTATTATATACTCTGTGAGCCAAACCTTACTGACGGGTTATATATCTTCAAGAAGAGAGAAAGGGCCTATTACCCGATCTACCTGAAGGACAAGAAAGACTTTCCTTTTAACAGTGTGAGGTATGAGACCACCAATCCAAATCTTCCGGCCACACCGGACCAGGCATATGGTGAAGATATAACATGGAACAGCCAGCTCATTGTAAAGACCTATGAGACGACCATGGAGTTATATCCCGATGAGCCCAGGATAGCAGGGACGGTAGCCACAACAGACGTAAATGCCAAACAAATGAGCAACATAACTCTTATGCTGCTAAGCAACTATACGAGGTCTTCCAATCAAAATGTACTTGTCAGAACGGCAAAGACCGATTCAAAAGGCCATTATGAATTCGATAACCTTGATATGGAACTTGGGGAGTTCAACGTAGGAAGTGCTACGAAAGTGGAAGGACCTGACCGCACGATATTCTGTACACCATCAGGCTTCAAGGGCCAGGCTGAACACCTGGGTAAACTTGTATGGGGCCAGCAGATCATCAAGGATTTCTTCCTTGAACCAGATGGACTGATGACCGGGTATGTAACTGACGAGACAGGGAAAGCTGTTGCTGCAGATATACAGGTTGATGATCTGGCCTTTACATCAACATCAATGCAGTTCGAATATAACCAGCAGGGAAGCGGCCAGGGTACTGGGAACCAGGGATTCAATGTAGAGCAAAACAACGGAGGGATACAGGTCTCAGGGAATGTCTCCCAGGTAAATATCCCGACGGATGTGAAACAGGTATTTTCCATCAAGGCTCCTTCGGGCAAAAACAGGACAATAAGGATCATTCCGAAAGATCCGGGATATTCATCTGAGCGTTACACTGTTGATATTCCGAAAGCAAATAATGCCGGGAGTCAGCAGATGAAGCAGTACATCGTACACCGTCTTAAAAAGCGGGTACGTTTCATGGTGGCAGAGAAGCCTTCTTCGGGTATATATATGATCAGTAACCTTAAGCCTGTCCCTTCGGCAGCAGTAACACTTAAGATACCGGGTGCTGAGATAACAAAGAGCACTGATATGAGGGGAAATGTGACCTTCGAGTTTGAGAACAACGGAACCTCCTTCACCTTCGACATTAAACCGCCCCAGGATGCTGACTTTGAGAATGGTACCTATACTATCAATAATGTTAAAGACAGTAAGACCATGGTGGCTTATCCTCCAGCTTTCCTGAAAAAGGCTGCAAGGATAACAGGTAAGGTCACACTGGGTAATGCCCAGACACCACTGAAGGATGCTACCGTGTATATTGAGAATGGTAACGGTGAAAGAATGGAGACAAAAACAGATGATAATGGCAATTATACCCTTACGGGAGTGCCTAAGGAACCTGTCAACATCACTGTGTGGGCCTCAAAGCCAAATGCTGTTCCAAATATAATAAGCCTGTCAAAGCAGATAATTCTTAAGAAAATTAATAAGCTTGACTTCACACTTCAGACAGACAACGAGATAGCTATAAGTGATATCTTCGGTTTCCCTGTTGATATTAAGAAGAAGACGAAACAGGATGATGGTACATGGCTTGTCGACGGGGCCCTTGTAAATCTGCCGGCCAATCCTAATTTCAAAATGGCAGAGTCAGGGCAGACAATCCCGTTCACAGGACTAAAGATCAAGAAGAGCGGGAAAACGGCACAGTCAGGGATACCACTTGGAATACCGGCTGTGAACGATTTCTCAACAGATATCAAGGAGTTGTCACTTGTGCTTGATGATGTCTTTGGCGTAACGCAGACACCTTCTTCGGGCTCAGTGCTGCATATAAGCTCCGATAACAGCAAAGGACAAATAAAAGGGAAGGCAGGACTACTTAAGACCTCTTTCCAGTATTCCGGCAACTACATCACTTTTAGTGGTAGCGAGCCCCTTTACCTTTCACCTCAGCCTGGCAGCACACAGAAAGATGTTGTGACTATCAGTGCAGCCGATCTCGCGGCACATAAATGGGGCATAACTGGTCCGGGGGGTAATGATGTGGTATATAAATTCCTGGGATTCAATGCCAAAGCTTCGAAGGCAACGTCGTGGCTCGAAGGTAACAGGATCGGATTATCAACCGTGATCACCACAAACACGATACCAGCCATGGTGCCCTCAAAACTGTCGGTTGATATAGGTGACCTGGTTCTCAAACCCACAGGCATTGATGCAGTCTCGTCCGACAAGCCGCTGGCCTTAAGGCTTGAGAAATGGGATGTACAGGGCACATCATGGAATATACAGCAGACAAGCAAGGGGATCTTCATACCCCAGGGGACCATTAAAACGGGACTCGTAGACATACCTGTTAAGAATATGCTCATAACACCCGATAATTTCTCGGTGGGCGAGAGTGAGATCAGTAATCTCACTTTCTCCGGTGTGATACCGCTTAATATCAAAACACAAAACTCATCTTTCGGTTATAATCCGTCGGTAGGATCGGATATGAAGGGGCACTGGGAACTCAGGATCATAGATGATCAGGGCGGACCGGCAGTGACAATAACAAATCTGCCCGGTATGGAACCGGGTGCTGCTCTGAAATTCCAGGCATTCTCACTTCTTAGTAACGGGGAACAGCGTATCAACACGGGTAACCAGGTCCAGGAACTTGTATTCTACAAGATACTTAAGGTCCAGCCACTGACATTCTCAGGTGGTGACAA